>NZ_BCVI01000006.1 GCF_001591665.1 Neobacillus soli NBRC 102451
CAGACGGACCAGAATCCCTTCGGGACCACCGAGGAAGAAAGAAACCTGTAGAGGAAATGACAGATCAAGAAAAATTAAGGATAAGGGTTAAGGAATTAGAGGCGAAAAATTATCGATTAGAAATAGAAAATGCTTTATTAAAAAAGTTAGAGGAAATCGAAAGAAGGCGGTACTGAGCAAGGTTCGGAATGAAGTAATGTATTGTGCTATACGCGAATTAAATGAAAATAAGAATTACCCTATTCAGCTTCTTTGTACAATAAGTAAAACCAATCGATCCTCCTATTATAAATGGCTAAATCGTAAGGAAACAGATCAAGAACGCGAGAATCGCGGATTACTTAAAGAGATTAAAGCTCTTTATCAAAAAGTGGACGGAATTTATGGTTATCGACGTATTACCATGAATCTCAACAGGAAAATGAATAAGCATTATAATACGAAAAGAATCCATCGTTTGATGCAATTAGTAGGATTACAATCGCGGATCCGAAGGAAAAAGAAATGGGATCATCGTCCTTCCGATAATAATGTAGCAGAGAACATCTTGAACCGTGAATTTACAGCAGCACACCCAAATGAAAAATGGGTAACTGATATAACAGAATTAAAATACGCCGATGGCCAAAAAGCCTATTTAAGCGCCATTTTGGACCTGTATGATAATTCTATCGTATCTTTCGAACTTGGACATCGAAATGATAATCAGCTAGTCTTTAAGACCATTAAAGGCGCTTTAGTAAGGAATGCTTCACATGATGATAAACTTTTAGTACATAGCGACCGTGGCTTTCAATATACCTCAAATGGATTTAAAAGAATAGTTGAAAAGAATCATCTTACCCAAAGTATGTCTAGAGTAGGAAAATGTATTGATAATGGATGCATGGAATCATTCTGGGGAACTTTGAAAGTAGAAAGATATTATCTTCATCGTTATCAATCCTTTAAGGAACTTGAAAAGGATATAAAAAAATACATTCAATTTTATAATCAAGATCGTTTACAAGCTAAATTTAATGGCCTCAGTCCGATAGAATATCGAACTAAGGCCATTGCCTAGTTTTAGTTTTTTATACTGTCTACTTGACAGGGGGCAGTTCAATCTTGGGGTGCTGTTTTTTCTATTTGAAAGGAAGTATCTGATATAAATGTTGAAAAATGAGAAGGCAATTGTTGTGTTTAGTGGTGGACAAGACAGCACTACTTGTTTATTTTGGGCATTAAAACAATTTAAAGAGGTTGAAGCAGTAACGTTCGATTACAACCAAAGGCATAGTTTAGAAATTGAATGTGCCAAAAATATAGCCAATGAACTTGGTGTGAAACACCATATTTTAGATATGTCATTATTAAATCAACTAGCACCTAATGCGTTAACACGTTCAGATATCGAGGTTACTGATGGTGGTGAAGGGGAACTTCCGTCGACTTTTGTTCCTGGTCGGAACCTTTTATTCCTAACTTTTGCAGGAGTATTAGCGCGTCAGGTTGGAGCCAAGCATTTAATAACAGGTGTTTGTGAAACAGATTTCAGCGGGTACCCAGATTGCCGTGATATTTTTGTGAAATCACTTAATGTCACCTTGAATCTATCAATGGACGATAATTTTGTTATTCATACTCCATTAATGTGGTTAAACAAAGCAGAAACATGGGCTCTAGCGGATGAATTAGGAGCGTTTGAATTTGTACGAAATAAAACATTAACCTGCTACAATGGTGTAATTGCGGATGGCTGTGGGGAGTGCCCCGCTTGTGTTTTAAGAAAAAGAGGGCTTGATGACTTTCTAAATGGGAGGTTTTAAGCGATGGGTTTTAGAATCGTCGAAAAACTTCAGAAAATAGATGAGGACATTCATCGTAATGATTTAAAATACCATTCTAAACGTGTATTAGTGAGCAAAGAATTTACCTTTGATGCTTCTCACCACCTACATTGTTATGAAGGGAAGTGCAAGAATTTGCACGGTCATACGTACAAAGTTATTTTTGGTTTAAGCGGTTTTGTTGATAAACGCGGCTTAATGATTGACTTTGGCGATATTAAAGACATTTGGAAAAATGAAATAGAAATAGTTCTTGATCATCAGTACCTAAATGAAACCCTTCCATTGATGAATACAACAGCGGAAAACATCGTTGTGTGGATATATGAGAAAATGAAATATGCATTAGCAACAGAAGAACGAATCAATAAATATGATGGAGCCAGAGTGGAATTTGTCCGCCTTTTTGAAACGCCTACAAGCTATGCAGAGGCCAGAAGGGAGTGGATGGAGGAATGAGTCGGATCCCCGTTTTGGAGATTTTTGGCCCAACCATACAGGGAGAAGGAATGGTAATTGGTCAAAAAACAATGTTTGTCAGAACAGCCGGTTGTGATTATTCCTGCAGTTGGTGTGACTCTGCCTTTACTTGGGATGGCAGTGCAAAAGATGATATTCAGTTAATGACTGCAGAAGAAATTTGGGAAGAATTAAAGACAATCGGCGGTGATAATTTCTCCTTTGTGACGATTTCAGGGGGAAACCCAGCACTGCTGAAAAATTTAGACGTGTTTATTGACGTATTAAAAGAAAATGAAATTAAAATTGGTATCGAAACACAAGGCAGCAGATGGCAAGACTGGTTCCTAAACATAGATGAATTGACCATTTCACCAAAGCCGCCAAGTTCAAACATGGTGACCAATTTTGAAATATTAGATTCTATTTTTAAAAATTTAAACGATCAAAATTTTAAAAATCAAGTGAGTCTAAAAGTAGTGATCTTCGATGAAGCCGATCTAGAGTATGCGAAATTGGTCCATAACCGCTATGTGGATATTCCTTTTTATCTCCAGGTAGGTAACGATGATATCACTAATTTCAATAATAATGAATTGATTCAGAAACTGCTTTTGAAATATGAGTGGTTAGTCAATTGTGCGGTTGCGGATCATCAATTGAATAATGTAAAGGTTTTACCTCAATTACATGCGCTTATTTGGGGGAATAAGCGCGGGGTATAAGTATGAACATTTTTTAAAAAGAGTATGTACCAAATGAGAATACTATTATATTTAATTTAAATGAATAGGCGGCTTCGGCCTTCCTATTTTTTTTGAATAAAAGCATTAATGGAAATGACAATCTATTGGTGAAATAATTATATGAATATTCAAATAAATTGGCTGGTTATGATGATTTCTCCCTTAACACCATTGGACTGGAAGCGCAGGGCGGTGAAATATTATCCGCAAAATGTCGCCGTCATCGATGGAGAAAAGGAATTTACATATCGTGAATTTGGCCGACGTGTTGACCAGTTGTCTTCCGCATTATATCAAGCAGGAAAATGCAATTTAAAGATTCAATTCGTTTTATCTAAGGTTGTGGAAGTTCACCCTGGTGCTGTAATAGGTTCAAGAATTTTAAGTTGTTGCGGATTTCCTATGTTTTCATCAAATAAGTATAACTAAAGTACTACCAGCAGCCCTTCTATCCATTTTTTCATAGTACTATTTTATTGAATATTCAAAATAGAATTGACCTTATAATGTAAGCGGTTTACCATTGAGGTAAATATTGGTTTCATGTTACTGGATGATACTAGGCATGGAAAACAAAGCGGGATTGACCCACTTCGTTTTCTATGCCTTTTTTTCATAGAATTCTAGAATGGCCAATATTTTGTTCGTAAATCAATTCTATTTGAAGGAGGAGTAGTGACGGATGAAAGGTTTAAAAAGGTTGAAAAGGGCACTGGTTGTTTCTTCTGCTTTGCTGTTATGTATTCCAGGTGTACAGGGGGTGCATAAAGCGTCAGCAGCAAGCAATGTCACTTTGCCTATTAACCCTACACCCCAGGAAGCCAAAATAACGGATCAAGGTTTTCCGCTGACGCCGAAAGTGGGAATCGTTACCGGGAAAAAAACCGATGAACAAGCATTTAAAGAGGTAGTTGGCGCCTTGAAAGCTGCGGATGTAAAGCAAATCATTCAATATAACGCCGGCGAGAAGGTTACAACACCCGTCACGATTTGGATTGGCGGCCCTGCCGAAAATCAAGACTCCAAAAAAGTGTTGGAGCAAATGGGAATTAAGGGTCCAGATGCCTTGAAGGATGAGGGTTATGTCCTGGCATCAAGCAGCAAAGGTAAAAATCAGATTGTTCTGGCTGGAAAAGACACGACGGGCACTTTTTATGCAGCAAAGTCATTTAAACAAATCATCCAGGAACAAAAAGGAAGAGATCGGTTTCCAGGGGTAGAAATCCGTGACTGGCCAGACATGGCCATCCGCGGTTCGATTGAGGGATTCTACGGACCGCCTTGGACACAGGAGGACAGGCTGAGCCAGTTGGATTTTTACGGTGACAATAAACTCAATACGTATATTTACGCGCCCAAAGATGATCCATATCACCGAGACAATTGGCGTGAACCCTACCCAGAGCAAGAAATTGCGAAACTAAAGGAGCTCATTGATCGGGCAAAAGAGAATCATGTGAAATTTACGTTCTCCCTATCTCCAGGTAATTCCATTTGCTTCTCGAATGACCAAGACTTTGAATTTTTGAAAAAGAAGATGGAAAAGGTGTGGGATTTAGGTGTGCGCTCCTATGCCATTTTCCTGGACGATATTGATTCGAGTTTAAAGTATCAGCAAGATAAAGATAAATTTGGAAAGGACAAAAATCCTGCCGCTGCTGCACAAGCTTACTTGTTGAATCGTTTTACGAAGGAATTTATTCAAACCCATCCGGGTGCCGAGCGGTTAATAACCGTCCCGACGGACTATGCCGGTAACGGGCCGACACCTTACCGTGATCGGTTTGCGGAATTACTCGATAAAGACACGATTGTGATGTGGACCGGTGAGAAGGTCGTATCGGAACAAGTCACTTCCGAAGAAGCCCAACAGGTTCAAGGCGCATTTAACCACGATATGCTATTATGGGACAATTACCCGGTTAACGATTATGATCGCAACAGCCTGTTTATTGGCCCAATCGTAGGACGTGATGCAGATTTATCAAAACAAGGAGTCCTTGGGATAACGGCTAATCCAATGAACGAGGCAGAGGCTTCCAAAATACCATTGTATACCATTGCCGATTATACTTGGAACGGGGCGGCCTATAACCCGGAAGAATCGTGGAAGCGCAGTATTCAATCCTTTGGCGGGGATGGTGCAGATGCGTTAAAAACCTTAGCTGAAAATACCTACTCTTCACCGATTAATAAAACGGAGTCGCTTACACTCACTCCATTGATTGATGGGTTTTGGAAAGCTTATGTATCCAATAAAAATCCAGATCAAGCTGCATCAAACTTGATTGGGGAATTCAAGAAATTGCAACAGGTTCCGGTAACTCTTCAGCAAAAAATGAAGAATGACAACTTTCTGCAGGAAATCAAACCTTACAATGAAAAATTGAAATTATACGGTGAGGCCGGCGAAGCGGCTGTTCACTTTCTAATGGCAGAAAAAGAAGGGAAAACCACTGAGGCAAAAGCGTACAAGGATAAACTGATTACATTGTTCAATCAGTCTGAACAAATTCCGCAAAAAATCGGACAAGGCGTCATCAAACCCTTCCTTGTAGAGAGCGTTTTAGAATTGCCGCCGTTATCATTAATCTTAAAACCGGAAATAGATGCATTCTGGAAAGCGTTTGATGGAAATGATGGATCACAGGCTGCAGAACAGTTGATGGCTGAATTTGATCGGCTTCGGCAAATTCCTGAAAATCTTCGGAAAGAAGGCAGCAGCGAGGAATTTCTGATTTCCATTAATTCATATCTGCAAAACCTTAGGGTATACGGTGATGCGGGGTATGTTGCGGTTCAGTACTTAATGGCCCAAAAAGCGGGACAGGCAAACGAAGTAAGTACATTAAAAAATCAATTAAAAACCTTAATGATTCAGGCTTATCAGATGCCGCAAGAAATCGGAGAGCAAGTGGTCAAACCGTTCTTAATCGAATCCATGTGGAGGAATCGCCATGTCAGCGATTATCGAAAGTTAGACGGTGTAAATAGAGGTCGCGGTGCCGGTGAACTCATTCAGTACACTCCTGCACGTGGAAAGACGACCGGAACTAATATTTGGGGATACGAAGTAACGGTAGTTGATGGCAAGGTCGTACAAAGAGGGGGCAATAATTCCGTTATCCCTGCTAACGGATATGTATTAAGTATCCATGCGAACGATTGGCTGCGGGACAATACGACGATTGGGACCACCATTCAAATCGAGGATGGGATTGTGTTGATTATTGCACCATAGCGAATTTTGGGGTCAGTCCCCCGTTGCATTAACGCTTTATTTTGGCGGGGGACTGACCTTATTTTTGTTTTCCCCAAAAAAGTGCAAGTGCCATCCAGAAAATTGGATGGTGCCTGGCATTTTTTTATTCTTTCTCAGTCTTATTAATACATCTCCTACATAAATGTTCTTATTTTCTTTGAAACCATATGTTTCTTGACAGGTAATAGTATAATCATAATATAATATTATTTTTTAAATATTTCATAATATTTATTATAGATGTTTGCCGTTTTACTTTTATGGAGGGGATTCGATAGTGGCTATTTATAACCTAACTGATCAATTGATTCATGAGCTTGGGAAACAAATTATTAATGGAGATATAAATCCGGGGGATACCCTGCCAAAAATAGAAACGTTAAGTGAGATACATGGGGTTAGTCGAACAGTGGTCCGTGAGGCATTTAAGGCACTAGCTACTCGTCGTTTGGTAAAATCCGTTCCTAGGTTAGGGACAATTGTTTCTCCACGTTCGGAGTGGCAATGGTGGGATACCGATGTATTATCATGGGCGTCGGATTCGGGGAATAATCGAAATTTTTTATTAAAATTAAACGAACTTGGATTTGCAATTGAACCGGTTGCTGCAAAGTTAGCCGCTAAAAACGCTACTCCAGCTGATATTGAAAAAATGACAGATTGTTATTATCAACTGGAAAAGTCCTTAGGTGATAAAGATGCATGGGCTCAGACGGATTATGAATTCCATAAGAGCATTTACGAGGCTTCAAATAATGAACTTTTGGTGAATATGTTACAAATGTTGTACAAAGTACAATTAGATTATCGTTATGCTACGATAGCCAGTATGAATAATCAACAAGATACAACTGAAAGATATTTAAGGCTTCATAAAGAGTTACAAGTAGCTATATGCAGCCGCGATGAGGAATCTGCCCAGCAAAAGAGTTATGAACTTCAAGAAGAGCTAGCGAACATACTCTCTAGTTCAAAGGATTAAAAGAGAAATAATTTCTAAATTTTAATTGAAAAATATGAACTTTTTTATTTGTAACGGTTCATTAAAAGTTGATAACATATCCAAAATCCTAAATTCCCCTGAATTTAGGATTTTTTACGTCCATTGATTTTTAAAAATAAATAATATAATAATATTTATTAGAATATTGACAATATAAAAATAAATAATATAATAATATTTATTAGAATATTTAAATTAAGGGGTGATAAGTAAACATTTTCAAGTTATGGTTACGTGTTTATGGGATGTTTGTCCTGAAAATTGAAAAGAATCTTTTTTTACTTTGTTTTTAATCAGATTTTAATAATTTCATAGTTTGGAGGATATATGAGAAAGAAAATTAGAGATATTCAAGTTAACGTAGAAACCAAAGGGACAGGGGACGCAGTGGTCTTTGTTCATGGGCTAGGAGGAGACCTAAACATTTGGCATAGCCAAGTAAATGCATGTTCCCGCTACTTCAGAACGGTTGCATATGACCTCCGCGGTTCAGGGCAAACCGATGTATCCCAACCTGAATATTCGATTGAACTATTTGTTGAAGATCTGAAAACGCTTTTAGATAGTGAATTAATTGAAAGCGCACACATTGTCGCTCATTCGATGGGTACAATAATCGCCGAGCAATTTGCGGTGGTGTACCCTGAATCTGTGAAAAGCCTGACGCTTGTCGGTGGATTTACCGAACCACCAGAAGGAGCCAGAAAAGCATTGACTGATCGTTCTACTTTGGTAAGGGAGAACGGAATAGAGTTCATTGCCGATACAATTTTGGAAGGTGGATTCTCTTCTTATACCAAAACAAATCAAATGGTGATGGGCCTAGTCCGATCATTACTGCAAAAAAATTCCCCAGAAGGATATGCAGCGTCGTGCCGGGCTCTTGCGGAGGCTCAAACGATTAGTCATCGAGAAGTGAAGGTTCCGGTATTGTTGATTGTCGGGGATGAAGATAAAACGACCCCGCTTCCAATGTCAAAAACGCTTTATAAGAACTTTCCTAACGCTGAATTGGTCGTTCTTCCTAACTGCGGACATTGGGCAACAATAGAAATGCCAAATGAGGTGAATGGAGCGATTCTAAAATTTTTCAATACCATTTAGTCCAGTCAAGAACTAATACCTTATGAACAACAGAAGAAGTTATTTGTTCTAAACATATTTATCAACTATCAAAGGAGAATAAAAATGTACCTAGCATCTTTTTTACATGATGGAAATTTAAAATTCGGATTTAGAACAACGGGAGAACGTGCAATTATCGATGCAATCGAGGCGGAAAAACAACTGTTTCCCCAAGCTATCTTGCCGAACACGTTACAAGGAGTAATTGAAGATTCTCGTGCAATGGCACGTCTAAAAGAAATAAGCCAGAGGGAATCCGAAGTTAGCGGAAAGGCGATTTTACCTTTCTCGGAAGTGGTAATCGAAGCACCGATTCCACAGCCTAAAAGAGATATCATTTGTTTAGGTCTGAATTATCGGGAACATGCCGTAGAGTATACTACGGCAATGGAAGAGGCGCAAAATCTGCCAGAGTATCCAATTGTATTTACCAAAGCAACCACAACCGTCATTGGTCCTAATCAAAAAATAAAAAGCCACCGCCATGTGACGAGCAAGATTGATTACGAAGCCGAGTTAGCCATTGTCATTGGAAAAGAAGGGACAAACATTTCTAAGGAAGAAGCATACGACTATATTTTTGGTTATACCATCATTAATGATGTGTCAGCAAGGGATCTCCAAAAACAGCATAGCCAATGGTTTTTAGGGAAAAGCCTAGATACCTTTGGACCAATGGGACCCTACCTCGTTACGGAAGATGAGATTGAGCGTCCTGTAAAGTTGGATGTTCAATGCCGGGTCAATGGCGAGGTGAGGCAGAATTCGAATACTGAGCTACTCATTTTTGATATCCCAACAATTATCCAAACGGTTTCGGGCGGAGTAACGCTCAAGCCGGGGGATATCATTGCAACAGGAACTCCTAAAGGTGTAGGGCTTGGTTTTGATCCTCCTAAGTTCTTGAATGAGGGTGATGTGGTGGAAGTGGAGATTGAAAAAATCGGTATATTAAAGAATATTGTTTCGTAAGACACAATATTTGTTATTTAGTAGAGGGGGTATGGAATTATTTACCCTCTCCTTTATAAAAACACTTTGGAAGGATGGATGAATGATGTTAGACAAATTACTGTTAGCTAAAAACACTGTCTATTATACAGATCAACAACTGGAAGCTATTTCTAAGGGGTTTTGCCCGAATTGCTTACCTAAATATTCCCCTTATCGCATTCTTGAAACCTATTATAGTGAGGAACTTAAAATAAACGTACACCATGTGAAATGTGATAATCTTGTTAAATGCGAGTGGGATGAAGAGGTTCCAGCAATCAGATCGGATAATGGTCTTGAGGGTTTTTTCAATTCATAGTCGTTCATTTATGTGGAGCATTTTTTCTTAAGAGGCTGCTGTTGCACCATATATTGTTTAAATCACCTATGTTTACTTCCAATAACATCTAGAATTTCTCCTAAAAACTACACCACATGATATTCATTAAGAATATGAGATACTTGTTTTCCGCAAATCAAAAACACATACGATTGCTATATTCTGTACAATACGCTTTTAACTAGGTTTTATAACTTGTTCAGAGAATGGCTTATATGAACAAGTGTTAAACATACAAAAATTAATATGAAAATATGAAAGGGGTTACAAAAATGAAAGCGAAATTATTAAAAAATGGATTACTGATTGACGGGACAGGAAATGAAGTGAAAAACGGAGTTGATGTACTGATTGAGGGCAATAAAATCACTGCTATTGGGACTAATCTTTCTGTTCCGTATACCTACAGCCCAGATCAAGTGGACATTATTGAATTAAATGGAAAAACAATTATGCCAGGAATGGTTGAGGCACATGCTCATTTCACTTGGCAGGATTCCCTTTATATACAAGACATTGATTTTAAACCGATAGAAGAAACAATGATAGGAGCTATCAAGAATGCAGAAACGATGCTAAACAGCGGCTTTACTGCTTGTGTAAGTGCTGCCGCTCGAGGTCGCGTGGACATTGCTTTACGTGATGCTATTAATCGCGGACAAATACCTGGACCTCGTATGCTTGCTAATGGTGCCGAAGTATCTGCAACTGGCAGTTTTGTTGATTTACATCCAAACCATGTTCGAGTTCATGGATTATCCTTTTTAGCTGATGGAGAGGATGAGGTAAGAAAAGTAGTAAGAAGTTTGTTTAAAGAAGGGGCAGACCTTGTCAAGGTTAATGTGAGTGGAGAAAGTTTAACTGCTCACGCAACAGGTGAAATGACACTTTATACCTATAAAGAGGTTCGAGCCGCTGTTGAGGAAGCTCATGCTCGAGGGAAAAGAATATATGTACATGCTAGAACATCAGACGCTGTAAAAATATGTGTAAAAGCAGGGGTAGACATTATCGGTCATGCTGATTTTATTGATGATGAAGCATTCGACATGCTCGTCCACGAAAAAGATCGCTTATTTGTTGTCCCAGCCCTAAATTGGCTTGTATCGACATTAGAGCATGGTGCTGATTATTTCGGACAAGAAGCACTTGATGCAACAGGTTATAAAGAAGGGTTACAAATTGCACTTAAAAATATGAATCGATTATATAAAGCAGGTGTCCGTGTACTACCGGGTGGAGATTACGGTTTCAAGTGGTGTCCGCATGGTGGATATGCACGCGATTTAGAGCATTTCGTTAAGTTGGTTGGAATGACACCAATGGATGCTATTGTATCCGCTACCAAGTATGGAAGCGAAATTATGCAGATGGAAGATAAAATAGGCACAATTGAAGTTGGAAAGCTTGCAGATATCCTTGTAGTAAATGGCAACCCATTGGATAATATTGCAGTCCTACAAGACCACGACAAATTAAGTCTGATCCTTAAAGACGGAGAATACGTTGTACAAACACTTGAAATTAGCAGTGAAGTTGTGAGTGCTACTGTTTAAAATATGGTAAAACCATCGTTTGTAGCGATGGTTTTATCTATAACTTCATGAAGTCAAGGTGTGAAATTTAAAAGCAAATCATTTTTATTTTTAATTAATACTAAACGAAGAGGACAAATATGACTCAAACAATTTTGTATTGTTTCCGTAATAGACTCAAACAATCCGAAGGAAAGATTAGAAAAAAACTAGAAGAAAAAGAAATTGAGTTAACAATCACTCCAACCTATTGTATGAAACTTTGCATTTTTTGCGAAAAACTAAATGTTGCTATTGTGAATCAAGAAATTGTGATGGAGAAAAATGAAGATCAGTTGATTAAAAAAATATTGGAGAGGTTAGTGTAAATAGTAAAGGAGTAACGATTATACACAAGCATGAAAAGAAGGATTCAAAAAGAGACTACTTGAATCCTTTGGATAATGAAGATAATAACGTATCTGCCCAGGAAAAACAAAAAAAGTCTAAAATTCAGAGTCAACTTGCTCAAATGAATAGGAGTCGTGGGAGAAGTCCGAATAAAAAGTATGGATATTAAATAGAATCTATAATAATTTCTGTAGAGACTACAATTTTTAACCATTAGAAAGTGAATTAGAAGATACACTATTAGTCCTTTATTTGCATTTTCGGGACGAATGGGAATTTGAATTGTAAAAAACTCGGCACTCAATGGAGGTGCCGAGTTTTTTACAATATAGGCGATAAAAGACGTGAGATGGCCTCTTTAAACTTGATAAACATGGAGCGCTCTTTATATTTTCCCATTGTCAGTTGAGAGCTATCATGACAATCTTGCAGGAACAAATCACTAAGCTGTTTAGCGACTTTTTCATCGTATATTACGGCATTCACCTCAAAATTTAAATGAAAGCTGCGTGTATCGATGTTGGCAGTCCCAACAGAAGCCACTTCCTGATCTACTACAATCGTTTTTGCGTGGATGAATCCCTTCTCATACAAATAAATTTTTGCGCCGTAATCGACCAGTTCACCAGTGTATGCCAAGGTTGCCCAATAAACTATGGGAAAATCCCCTTTACTAGGTATCATAATTCGTACATCAACACCTGAAAGCAAGGCAATTTTGCATGCATCCATAAAACTGGCATCAGGAACAAAATACGGGGATTGGATGTATACGGTTCTTTTAGCCGTCATGATCAGCTTAATATACATATTTTTGATATGTTCCGTTTCAGAGTTTGGTCCGCTTGCAATGATTTGAACAGGACTATTCCCTTCTGGTTTTTCCATTGGTACAGCATAGGGCTCAAGGTTCAATTTATTCTTGGCAGCATAATTCCAGTCTAAAAGAAACCTTCCTTGTAATTGATTCACCGATTCACCTTTAATTCTTAGATGGGTGTCGCGCCAGTAGCCGAATTTTTTTTCCAAGCCCAAGTACTCATTTCCGATATTAAAGCCGCCGATATAGGCAATCTTTCCGTCGATGATACAAACTTTTCGGTGATTTCGGTTATTTATGCGAAAATTGATCAATTTAAGAAACGAGGGAAAAAAGGCCTCGACTTCACCGCCATAACGAATGAGTTCTTTAAAAAAACCGGGAGAAATCCTTTTAGAACCAATTTCGTCATAGAGAACCCGTACTTTTATACCTTCTTTCGCTTTTTTTGTCAGTTCATCGCACAGCCTTTTTCCAAGGGAATCGCGCTGAATGATGTAATATTGCAGATGAATCTCTTCTTGCGCATTTTTAATATCTTCAAACAAAGCATGAAATTTTTCATGACCATCACTGAAAATCTCAATTTCATTGTACATCGATAATAATGCATTGGAGGAGTTCAAGTTCATCAAGAGCAAATCCGAATGTTTTGTTAGCAGCTTATGACCGAAAAACCTCCTGTTTTGCAGCTGTTGAATTTGTTCTTCTACTGTTGATTGAAGATAGTTTCTTTCTTCAGATGATAAACGGTAAAAATTCCTCTGTTTTAATTGCCTTCCCAGGAACAGATAAACTAAAAATCCCACGATTGGAATAAAGAATAGGACCATCAGCCAAGCCCAAGTAGAACCAATGTCTCTCCGTTCTATAAACACAACCACACCCGCAAGCACAATATTCCCGATGAGAACAACGGTTACTATCAGTGTCGTTACATTTGTCACATCCATACGAAAAAATCTCCTCTATTGTTACAAGTTTTCTAGTAAATCTTACCTGAATTGGGTGGACTTTAAAAGGAATATGACGGTTACCGGTATGATGTCATTGGGCAAAAGCAATGCCAAGGTTTATGTGGAAACCCAAACAGGGATTACCTTTAAAGATGTTGCCGGTCAAGATGAAGCAAAAGAAGCACTGCAGGAAATTGTCGACTTTCTTCATAACCCCAAAAAAATATAAAGAAATCGGAGCAACTATTCCAAAAGGCGCCTTGTTAGTCGGCCCTCCAGGAACAGGGAAAACTCTTATTGCAAAGGCAGTTGCGGGGGAATCAAAGGTTCCGTTCTTTTCCATGTCAGGTTCTGAATTTGTTGAGATGTTTGTCGGGATGGGTGCCGCAAGGGTAAGGGATCTATTTAAAGCGCAAGAAAAGGCGCCTTGTATTGTTTTTATTGATGAGATTGATGCTATTGGTAAAAGTCGGCAGCGAAACAAAGTCAATCTGCGCCGGTTCATAAAATTACGATTATCCCCAGGACGTCTGGGGCTTTAGGTTATACGATGCTGAACGGCTGTTTCACCAAAGCCAGAGACAATATTTATGACCCCAGGCGGGAATCCTACTTCTTCGATTAATTCTGCTAGGAACAATGCGGATAGTGGTGATTGTTCCGCGGGCTTCAATACAACCGTACAGCCCGTTGCTAGTGCTGCGCCTAGTTTCCACATCGCCATTAGCAATGGGAAGTTCCAAGGAATAATTTGTCCGACAACGCCAACAGCTTTGCAGGCATAATTTTAGAATGGTTGCTTTCCTCAATATATAATGGAAAAGTAGGGAATGATAGTTTATCGAAGGAGTTGTTTGTAGTGGCACAATCATTAAAAGGAAAAGTTGCGTTTGTAACTGGTGCTGGAAGAGGAATTGGCAAGGCGATTGCGATTGCATTAGCAAATGAAGGGATAAATGTAGGTTTGCTTGCAAGAACAGAAGCTGCTTTAAAGGAAGTGGCAAGTGAAGTTGAAGGTTTGGGAGTTAAAGTAGCATATGCTGCAGTTGATGTTTCATCCTTAGAAAAGGTAGATCAAGCCATTGAAAAATTGACAAACGCGTTGGGCACGGCGGATATTCTTATAAATAATGCCGGAATTGGAAAATTTGCGACTCTTTTAGAAATGGATCCAGAGGAATGGAAGAAAATCATTGATGTCAATATAATGGGTACATATTATGTAACACGTGCTGTACTTCCACAGTTAATCGAAAAAAATGGCGGTGATATTATTAATATTTCATCGACCAATGGGTTGAACGGGGCTGCTACATCTAGTGCATATAGCGCATCTAAATTTGGAGTAATTGGTCTAACTGAATCATTAGCACAAGAAGTCCGTAGAAACAATATCCGGGTAACGGCCCTAACTCCTAGCACGGTAGCTACAGAACTGGCTGTCAAAACCAATTTAATCGCAGAAAACGATGATGAAAAATATATGCAACCTGAAGATATTGCTGAATTTATCGTTTCCCAATTAAAATTACATCCACGAGTTTATATCAAAACTGCAAGCCTTTTAGCAACCAACCCATTTTAATTAAATTCGAAGTCGGTCCATGCTGACTTCGAATTTTTTTTGTCTTCTTGCAATTGGATTTGCAATGATGGGTAAGATTAATAGTGACAGGCACCACCCGGGTTTTGTTGATTTCTGTCGAAGTTAATCGTTAAACTTTTTCTGAAATTACCATCCTGGTATTTTTTGGGAGCGGATGCCTGCCCATCTATATTATAGTGGTGTTGAGTGAGGGCAGGCCATCTATGCTATAGTTAAAAAAGGTATGATCAAAAATACGCGATGCATAAGACCTTAACCAGGTTATACGCATCGCGTTTACTTTATTTATTTTTTTAAATATAAATTCCAAACTAGCGCATAATGATTACGGCCAAGAAAATGTACCAACGTTGATAACTTTTTACCACTGAATGACAAGAAATGTACCTGTAAATGACAGATGATTACCACCACATCTTCCGGCTGATCAAAGTTAAAAGCCATATGTGTTAGAATATAAACAAAGTTAAAATATTTAGAAAGGAGATACCAAATATGACTATGAGTATTATTATTTTAGCATCCGTGCTTTTATGGGGTGCAGTAATCCATGAACTAAGTAAGCCTTCAAAAAAGCAAAACAACCGAAAAATTGTATCTTTGGCATCTTTAGGCTCTTTATCAACTTTAATTATTACTATTTCGCTTTTTCAAAACCTTCCGTTTTAAAATTTGTTTTCCGCTATAGGGGAGCAATAATGGAATAAGGTTTGTGCCTGTTTCCATTAAAGGACCATTTTGTTTAAGAAAAGGGGCGTTTTTTTGGAAAAAGAAGTGAAAAAAAGTTTGACTAAAGTTATATCCGTAACTGTTGTAGGTTTAATTATTGTATTATTGATACCTATGATTTTTTCTTATTATTTATAGCAATTTAACTGTTATTAAAGACAGTTTCTTTTCAATTCAAAACCTAATTTACCTAACGGTTATAGGGTTGTGCTTAGAAATCCAATTTCCTTCCCACTAAAACAATTGCATTTGCTCAGTTGACCTGCTTTCTTTATTATTCAATGAAACATATCCTAATGACTTATACCCACTTTGCTGTTTTTCAAACATTGTTTTTATATAGGGACATGTACATCAATATAATAGAAAACTTTAACCTCTTGTTTGTTAGAGTGAATTCGGTGCAACCGTCCAACATATTGCTGGAGTGTACCTTTCCAAGATATGGGCATGGCTAAAAACAAAGTGTCCAAACGCGGATCATCAAAACCTTCACCAATGTATTTACCGGTTGCGATTATTAGTCGCTCTTCGTTATCTGGGATTTTAGCCAGGCGTTCCAATTCCGTCCTTCGGTCTTTTTTATTCATTTTCCCTGTAAGGATAATAATGTTTTTGGCAAAACCTTTAAATTTATCACGAAGGAATTCAAGATGTTCAATTCTCTCTGTCAAAACAATTGTGGAACTTCCTTTATCTAATTCATTTAAAACATCATCAAATAGTAATTGATTTCGCTGTTCATCCTTTGATATGGACTGGTAGATTTCTTGAAGATTAGTTGAACTTAACCTGAAATTAGTATATCTCGGTATTAATATGAAAAACGCACCGATCGCATTAAAGAAATCGCGAAGGATGTAACAGATTTTACCTGTGATGAAGACGGTGTTTACTATTATCTGATATTTGGCGTTTGATGAAGCAGTTTTAGACAATAAATAAAGAAATATTAGGGAGTTTTTAGGATGATTAAAGTTGTCAAAAGGAAAACTAAAAGCTGGAGTGAAGGTTGAAGACTATGTAATGCTAGCAAAAGAACTTGTTGCAGAAACCCGAAAAGAAAAGGGTTGTTTAGCGTACGCTCTTCATGGAGAGATCAATGATCCTACCATCCTAACAATGCTTGAAGAATGGGTGGATGAAGAGGCGTTAGAACAGCATAATCAAAGTAAGCATGTGTTAAAAATTGTTCCGGAGCTTAGGAAACTGCGAGAAAGTATTGAGGTTAATGTTTATAGAGAAGTGAAATAATTATCAGGTAAAAATTTACAATTCGTATTTCATGAAATTTTATGAAACCCAACAAATAAAGCATGAGTGCTAATACGAAAATGCTATAATAATTGTAAGCCTATCCAGGAGTTTACTATAATCCGCGAGTTTATCCATTGATATCGCTTTTTCCAATCTTCGCTAATTGAATCGTTAAGAACTAGAGCCTTTTTTATGCATCATAGCACAAAAAAGGCTTATTATTACTTTTTTATCGGTGGATTGTTGATGTCAACATGATACGGAAGTGAATGGTCTTCATCTTCATTCTCATAAAACTGTTCCTGGATTTCCAGATTTGCAGTTTCTACCTCGGAATTGCCTTCCGTGTTCTTGAAATCGGAGTCAAGAAAGAATGCATCCATTTTTTGATTGGCTTCAACTGCTTCATTTTCCTTATGTTTCACCCCGGTACACCTCCTAATCTATTTTGCCTTTATTGTCCCCAATTTGTTAAAAAAGAACCAAATCATTTGAAAAAGTGTTGCCACCTTTGAAATGAGGCTCGTAAAGAACAGACCAGTTTGAAAAGGAAAAAAAAGGTGCAATTGCTAATGAATGAGTGGTCATCGGCTGTAACTGTGGTAATGAGTAAGGAATAAAGGGAAAGTGGTCTATTTGGCATTTAGGTGCTTTATCATTCGCATGGCATTTCACTAGGAAATGTCGTAGGAGGGGAAATTCCACACCTTTTCTCACATAAAAAGCGAATTACTTCAAAGAATTGGAAGAGGTTATAAATATAGTAATCTCTATAATCTAATTTTTGATAAAGCATTTTTACTTTTCAGATTAATATGCTAGGATATTAGTAGTTCAAAGTAGTGTTAAACAAGAAGGAAAATAAGAGATTCACTGTTGATTATGTTATTCATTTTTGGAAAAGAGAGGTAAATTCAGTTGATCAACGGAAAAACTCTGTTTATTGCCGGGCATGCACGGTTACCCCAAGGGATGGCAGCTAAAAGTGTATATGAAACATTGACGATTACAGCAGAAATCGATAGAAAATATGGGGTCATACTTGAGGCCTCCTGTACATTGGCTACTGAACATGGCCGTGAATTTGTTGGTCAGGTGTTAAGGGGGATGAGTTTAAACGACGGTATTGATGAAGCAATCGCTTCGCTTCAAATGTATTATCGAGGTAAGGCTACCAATGCATTGGTGGCGGCGTTAAAAGATCTAGATCTCCATTATCAGCAAATAATATCTACTGAAAAAATATAATAATTGGTTTTCATTAAGTTTAACATTTTGAGTAATTTCTTTTGGGGATAGTTATTGAAAAATTCAAACTATTGGGTTATAATTATCATAACAACTGGATGACAGCAATGTCCTTGCTGCATGACCAGCTTGATCGTAAAAAAATGATTATATTAATATTGACTATATTCACTTGAGCTTCCTTTGCAGGGAGACGAGCTATGAATAGGAGTCAGTAAAGCAATCAATGGGATCTTTCGTTGTTTGTTTTGCTGGCTCTTTTTTGTTTATCAAATCGTTGGAATGAGGTGATAGCGTGAAGAGGGCACTTGATGGAATTCGGATTTTGGATGTTTCCCGGGTACTGGCAGGACCATTTTGTTCTATGATTCTCGGTGACCTGGGAGCAGAAGTGATAAAAATTGAACACTATGTATCGGGAGACGAAACTCGAGGCTGGGGGCCGCCTTTTGTAAATGGAGAAAGTGCTTACTATATATGTGCCAATCGCAACAAACAAAGTATGACACTTAATCTTAAATCAGAAGAGGGAAAAGAGATTTTTGCGAAACTGGCTTCTACAAGTGATGTTGTTATTCAAAACTTCAAATCTGGAACACTCGAAAAAATGGGTTTAGGCTATACGAAACTTAAAGCCAAAAACCCTGGGCTGATTTTAGCTTCCGTCACAGGTTTTGGGACAACTGGCCCATATAAAGATTTACCTGGTTACGATTATATTATTCAAGCAATGAGTGGGCTGATGAGCATTACTGGCGAGCCTGACGGCGGGCCGGTAAAAGTGGGAGTGGCGATTACAGATGTCTTAACAGGATTATATACCTGTATAGGGATATTAGGGGCCTTGCATCATAGGAACCAGACCGGGGAAGGACAGGAAATTGATATTTCACTAATGGATTGCCAGATTTCTTCATTAATCAATGTAGCGAGCAATTATTTATGCAGCGGAGTGATCCCAAAACGGATGGGGAATCGGCACCCAAATATTTCTCCCTATCAGGTGTTTGAGACCAAGGATGGGAAGCTGGTCATTGCAGTAGGGAATGATGAACAGTTTAAGAGATTTACAGCTGTCCTGGGGAGGCCTGAATTAGCGGATAGGGAAGACTTTATTCATAATGAACAGCGTTTAAGGAACAACGATAAACTGGTTGCCATTTGTGAAGAACTGCTTTCAAAAAAGCCGAAAAAAGAATGGAAAGAACGCTTAGATGCTGCTGGGGTTCCGAATGGCCCAATTAACACCATTGCTGAAATGTTTGAGGATCCACAGGTAAAGGCTAGAGAGATGGTTGTGGAGATGGAACACCCCTTAATCGAGAATCTTAAATTAACAGGGTCCCCGCTAAAACTATCAAAAACACCGGTAACTATGAGGCATCATCCCCCATTATTAGGTGAACATACAGAATTACTGCTGGAGAGAATCGGTTATAACCATGAAGAAATAACAAGATTGAAAGAAAATAATATTATTTAGGAGGATTTAAGTATGATGAATTTTGAGTTGACAGAGGAGCAGCAAAGTGTAAAGAAAATGGTGAGAAAGTTTGTTGATAAAGAAATCATTCCAAACATTCAGGAGTGGGACCGTAAAGGTCATTTTCAACCGGCTATCCTTAAGAAATTGGCTAATTTGCAATTAATGGGTGTCTGCATTCCCGAAGAATATGGCGGAGTTGGAATGGATTATAATACTTTGGCTATTGTATGTGAGGAATTAGAACGTGGGGATACTGCATATCGTACAGCCGTATCCGTTCACACAGGATTAAATAGTATGACCTTATTACAGTGGGGAACAGAGGCACAAAAGCAAAAGTACTTAGTCCCTCAGGCACAAGGTCATAAAATCGCAGCGTTTGGTCTGACAGAACCAAATGCAGGATCTGACGTTGCGGCTATGAGCACAACTGCCAAACGGGATGGGGATTATTATATTTTAAACGGTTCTAAAACATGGATTTCCCTTTGCGATGTTGCTGATAACTTCTTGATATTTGCAAAAACAGATCATGATTTAGGACATAAAGGGATTACGGCGTTTATTGTCGAACGTAGTTTTGAAGGAGTACAAACAAAGGCAATCAAGGGGAAATTGGGCATTCGGGCTGGAAATACAGGAGAAGTCTTTTTAACGGATGTAAAAGTTCCTGTTGCCAACAGATTAGGTGAGGAAGGGGAAGGATTTAAAATAGCCATGTCCGCTTTAGATAATGGGCGTTTTACCGTAGCTGCTGGAGCAGTTGGTTTAATAGCAGCCAGCCTTGAAGCCAGCCTAAAGTATTGCCATGAACGGAAAACATTTGGCAAAGAAATTGGAAAACACCAACTAGTTCAGCAAATGATTGCAAAGATGAGTGCAAATCTTGAAATATCCAGACTTCTAGTTTTTAAAGCAGGCTGCCTAAAGAATCAGGGAAAACGGAATACACAAGAAACGTCACTAGCAAAATGGATTTCTTGTAATGCCGCTTTTGACGCTGCAAATGATGCTGTTCAAATCCATGGGGCTTATGGTTATTCCGATGAATATCCTGTAGAACGTTTTTTGCGTAACTCTAAAGCTCCAGTGATTTATGAAGGCACTAGGGAAATCCATACGATTATGCAAGGTGAGTACGCTTTAGGATATAGGGAAGATAAGCCGCTTCGTAAACAATTGCCTGCATGGCCTTTTGAACAAGCTTCTGTAACAAATTAGGGTGCAAGAAATTAATGAGGAATGGTTATTGTAATAGGTGCTGAATCCTGTGTCATTATCTGTGCAGTGGGGTCTAGACCATACCTACCTCATGTGGAGGGTATCAATGATCCGAGAGTAACCACTATTGATAACCTTTTTAGTAGTAATCCAAAGCAGTTAGGTAACCGTATATTGGTTTTTACCAGTTAAAAGTTAGAATGCGTCCACATTTTGATTTGGGTGGGGTTTACCATGACAATGTAATCATTAGAAATCTATTTTCACATGAAAGAGAGGAAGTAAGAGACTGGGATACAATAGTTTTAGCCTATGGTCGAATCCCTCATACAGAATTGTATGAGGAAGTAAAAGGGTTATTAGCAGTTTCCAAAAATATAGACATTAATAGACATACACTGAATTTGGTGTTATAGTTATATTATGGAAAAGTTATTTAGGATGAATGATGCTGCAAAAATTTTAGGTGTAACAATCAAAACGCTGCAACGTTGGGATCATTCAGGCAAAGCTACCTTTGTCCGTACTCCAAACGGGCAAAGAAGATTGCCAGAAAGCGAAATTAATAGATTAATTGGTACCGATGCTGACAAAGTGAATGAAACGAACTTAGTCATTTATGCCCGCGTTTCATCACATGAACAAAAAATGAAAGGAGATTTACAACGACAGATTGACTTTATCAAACGTCATATGGACCTAAATTCCTTCCAGCAGGTTACGGTGATTGAGGATGTGGGTTCGGGACTAAATGACAAACGAAAGGGACTTGTAAAAATTATGAAACTGGCAGAGGCAGGATTAATAACGGACCTCGCTATACGATACCGTGACCGCCTTACCCGATTTGGGTTTCATTATTTGCAAACTTATTTTGAAAGCCACCAGGTTACATTGCATATTTTAGATGACCAAACAGAGGAAAAAGCACCTCAAGAAGAGCTTGTGGATGATTTAATTGCCATCATTACCAGCTTTTCAGGAAAACTTTATGGGATTCGAAGCCACAAAAATAAAATGGTAGAAGAAAAAGTAAAGGAGGTTTTGGAAGATGTTGCAAACCTACCAAACGAAACTACTTAACATTCCACTACATAATGGTCTCTCGTCAGATAACTACCTCCAAGAGTATGCGGCGTATTTCGGCAGACTGGAGCGAAAACTGTTTGTACAATCTCATGTCAAAGGGGCTGCCTCTTCCAGCCTCAAAAAGACTTTCATGATGCAATTCGGAATTACAGCCCGGCAATTTAACTCCATTAGAATGCAACTGGATGGGAAGGTCTCTTCTTTTATTGAAAAAAGAAAGTTAGAAATTCAGGAATTAAAGTCTAAAACAAAGTACCTACAGAGGATAATTGACAAGAAAACCGCGCAAAAAGAACAACTACATCAAAAACTCCAAATGATTCCGCAAACAAATCCATCATTTTTAAAAATGGTGAAAAAATACCATAACATTAAGTTCTATCTCCATCAAAAGAAGCGAAGATTAAGAAATCTTGGGCAAAAATTGAAAAAACTAGAGTCAGACGTACAAAATAAAAGAATCCGCATTTGCTTTGGTTCAAAGAAGTTGTTTCATAAACAATTTCATTTGGAAGAAAATCAATATAAGAACCATCAAGAATGGAGAAATGACTGGCTGGAAGCTCGGGAAAGCCAGTTTTTAGTAATTGGCTCGAAAGATGAAACCTATGGAAACCAAACCGCAACCTATGATTTGAAAAATACATTAAGATTACGTGTGGCCAATCACTTTGCAGATACATTTGGAAAATATATTGAATTCTCTTCCGTCATTTTTCCCTACGGGCAGGAGTGGCTAGACAAGGCGAAGGTCCCTAGTATGGGATTTACCCGAAGCGGAAGTCCGCAAAAATACTATTCTTCCATTACCTACCGATTTATGAAGCGTAAAAAGGGCTGGTATGTCAATGCAACCGTTGAAAGGGAAACACCTAAAGCGGGAACGACGAATGATAACGGATTGATTGGGATTGATCTAAATGCTGGATTTCTTGCCATCTGTGAAATTGACCGATTTGGTAATCCAATCCATAGCTGGACGATAAAAACGCCTATGTATAGCAGAAGAAAAGAGCAAGTACTTGCGTCAATGAGTGACGCCGTAAAAGCGATTCTGGATTACGCTGTGTTCGTACATAAAGATGTTGTGATTGAAAGGTTGGACTTTTCAAGGAAAAAGACACAGCTACGGGAAATGGGTCCTGCCTATGCCCGAATGCTTTCAGGCTTTGCTTATTCCACATTTCAACAATTGATGGAATCAAAGGCGAAGAAGGCAGGAGTAAAAATCAAACGAGTTAACCCAGCCTATACCAGCCAAATCGGGCAAATGAAATTCATGGCACGATATGGTCTCAGTTCCCATCAAGCAGCAGCCTGCATGATTGCCAGGCGCGGTTATCATTTCAAGACGGAAAAGCCAAAGTATGATATGATTCTGTCCTTTCCAAAGAACTTTGATAAACATCAATCCAATTTTAGTAATTGGAGAACCATTACCAACCATTTGAAAAAGACATATTTTTTTCAGGATAAAATTGAACTGTTAAAAGCAGATATTTAGGTACGAAAATTGGGGCAACGCTTCCTTTTTACCTGCAAGGAAGAAACGGACCACGTACTCCAATTTGTGTTGTATCAAGGCTTCACCAGCGTGGCTAACAGCCTTTCCAGAGTATCGACAGATATCCTGTGCCGTGTAAATGGCACCTGAGACGGGGACGAAGAAGTTTATAGAAGTTGAAAGACTCCTTTGGACGGATGTTCTCATTCTGGAATTAGGGCGTGATTCCCTAACGTAATTCGCAAAAAACACTGTTCGTTTTGCGTGCTAAACAAATCATTAGTTGTTTAGAACATATAGATTTCTTCATGTACATAGATGTCTATGTTTTTAGGAACGGTTAGCTCCAGTCGTTCATCAAATTGGTGATTGTCTCGCACCACGGACCCTTGAAGAAGCTACCTATGAAGGTTTAACCACTGTCCTGAATCTCGGGTTAACAGAAGTAGAAATACCAGGTTAAGGGGTATTTATCGCAAAAAGTACAGTATAAAAAAGACTTCTCTGAAAAATACGGTCAGTCAAAAAGTGCTAGATGCCATTCAATAATTTGATGGCGCCTGGCACTTTTTTGTTGATAAAGTTGTAAATATATAGGTATGTGTCAAGGTACAAAACCTTGAATTACCCATTAATTCAAAGAAGAGGAGGATACATTCATTAAAATGTTAGCCCCCACTCCTTTCTTAAATTATTTTGTTTGAATTTCTTCTACTGTGTGTTCTACCTCAGCACGTGTCATTTTTCTACGTCCGTCTCTCATTGCTTTACTTGTTTTATGTGCTAAAGCAAGTGGCAGACGACAGAATAAGGCAATGCTTCGTTTATTAATTGGCTTGATATATTCGTCCGCTTTTGCTAAATTTTCTTCAGCATATTCAAATAGCTCGGCACGAGTCCAACCATCTGGTAAAAAGCTTATTCCGCGCTCAGCTAAATCTTCCTGCTGATTACGTAGAATATTTATTGCTTGAAGTCCGCGTCCATAACCAATTGCAAGCTCGCGGTCTGTTTTTATATCAGCACTTACTTCCCAAAGTTCGGACAACATAACCCCAACAAGGCCCGCTACATAGTATGTATAGTCATCCAAATCTTCTCGCGTATGGATTTGCCAGTTTGCTTTCACCCATTTTGCCATCCCGAATGCCATTTTGCTCGTAGTGTCCATGACAATGGATAGCGTACTTTCCGGACAAGCTTGTAACCATTCGCCTAAACGAAGCGTAACTTCGGGAATTTTATTCTTTACTGGTTCAAGAATTTGTAAATATTCTTTCTCGTTAAAAGGCCTTTTTAATAATTCGCTTATTTGCATAAGAATGGTGAATTTGATTTCATTTTCCACAGTTGGATGGTCTTCAATTTCATCGATTGCCCGCAAAGCTAAATAGGCGGATGCAACCGTATGTTTTAACTCCTTTTGTAAAAAGGTAATTGGAATATAAAAAGTACGACTTGTTTCTTTTAATACTCGCAAAGCATCTTTTGGAAATTTCTTTTCGGTCATCATAGTTGTTTCCTCCATCTTCAACTAAATAATAAAAATAACCTAAATGATTTGTTCTTGTAGAAAACCAATCATAAGGCATTAATACAATCTTCAAAAAGGAGCGATTAAAAAGTGAGGTAGAATTTGTTACTTATGGAGAAAACCAGAATAAATGGGTGATTATAGATTGTTGTTGCAGAAATCAATTTTTTTGCAAAAAGATCATTTTAATGTCTTACCTTCATTTTTATAAAATAATTAATCTTCCCCTTATTTTACTAAACTGAGATAAAGTTGCAAAAGAAAATGCCTGAGCAGAATTTTGGGGTCCCCTGGTGCGTTAAAGCTTTACTGAACCGGGGGACTGACCCCAATGTCATTATACGCTGACCCCAATGTCCAGAACCGATAAAGTGCCCTGATTTAAGAAAATACTCTTTTATTGGTAACTTTCTTAATATTCTAAATCATTTGTTGCCATAAGCCTTACCTTTTCACTAAGATTATCTTGAAGACAAGAATTTAGGGAGGGTATGAATATATGATTGAGAAAATGGTAGATATTCAGAATTTGGTTGATGCAGTTGAAAATGAAGTAGTTGAGTGGCGGAGGCATTTTCACGAAAACCCGGAGCTTTCATTTCAGGAGTTTGGGACTTCAAAGTATGTTTATGAAAAGCTGCAATCATTCGGAAATATTGAAGTTTCCGGCGTTACCCCAACAAGTGTGATGGGACGGCTCATCGGTAAACAACCGGGCAAAGTTCTTGGTTTAAGAGCGGATATGGATGCCCTGCCCATCCTGGAGGAAACAGGGTTGACGTTTAAATCAAAAAACAAGAATGTCATGCATGCCTGCGGACATGATGGACACACTGCCATGCTTCTAGGCGCAGCAAAGGTACTTTCCCAATTAAAAGATGAAATAAAAGGGGAAATCAGATTCTTCTTCCAGCATGCAGAGGAACATCCCCCGGGTGGAGCCTCGGAAATGGTTAAGGCGGGCGCTGCCGAAGGAATTGATGGTGTAATCGGCCTCCATCTAGCTTCCCAAGTTCCTGCAGGAAAATTTTGCGTATATTATGGTCCTGTAACTGCAGCAGCTGATTCTTTTGATATTGTGATCCAAGGAAGGGGCGGACATGGTTCAGAACCAGAGGCGGCGGTTGACCCGATTGCAATCGGCGCTCAGATTGTGAACGGGATCAATCAAATTATTTCGCGAAAAGTAGATGCAAGTAAACGGGCCGTCATTTCTGTTACAAAATTTCAGGGAGGAACAGCAAATAACATTATTCCTGACCGCGTGACCTTTGGCGGGACTGTGCGTACCTTTGATCCGGAAATTCGCAGTCAAATTCCAATTTGGATTGAAAAGATTACAAAAGGGCTGACGGAAGCACATGATGCTTCGTATCAATTGGACTATCAGCTTGGATACTCTTCAGTTGTAAACGAGGAAAAAATCACCTCATTGGTGGAACAAACTATCGTTGAAACCTTTGGTGAAAGTAATCGCGTAATCTCTCAAGCAATCATGGCAGGGGAGGATTTCTCGGCTTTTTCAGCCATAGCCCCAGGGTGTTTCGTTATGCTGGGTGCTGGCAGTGAAAATCCAAAAGAGAATTACCCGCATCATCATCCTAAATTTGATGTAAAAGAAGAGTCCTTGATTCTTGGGGTAAATTATTTCGTACGATCTTCATTAAAATTTTTGAATGAAAAATAAACCACTTCTGCTTTCGCGAAGTGGCCTAATGAAGGTGAGAAGACAGCGTAAAAGGAAGCACATCTCTTACGCTGACTTCTCACTTTCTATTTGTCGATGCTTGGACGTTTCATCGTTAATTAATCGGAATTTTTACCCCTACAATGGTTCCAAAACCAGGCTTACTCTGAACCGTAAGTCGATATTTTTCTCCATAGGTTAATTGTAAGCGTTTATTTGTGTTATAAAGCCCAATGTGATTGGAGGATGTATAATTTGTGCTTAATTTCGTACGGATATCTGCTAATCTATCCGGGTTAATTCCAGCCCCATTGTCAATGATCGATACCACAAGGTCCGTAAGAGAAGAATTTATTTTTACCTTAATGGAAAGTTTTCTATTCAAACCAATCATGCCATGCTGGAGAGAATTTTCAATAAGTGGCTGCAGAAATAGTTTGACAACAAAATATTTATCCATGCCCTTATCGTAATCCCAAATACACGTAAATTGATCCCTATGCCTAATTTTTTGAATGTCTACGTAGCTTTTGGTATGTTTAATCTCATCCTTTAAAAACACTAAACCATCCTGTGCATCTAATGAATAACGTAGTATATTGGCCAAATGATCAATCATATCATTTATTTCATTCGGCTTTTTCGTCAGACTAATAACCTTCCAATTAATAGTTTCCAGTGTATTAAACAAAAAGTGAGGATTTAACTGTGATTGATGGACGGATAATTCCAATGCCTGCATTTTATACTTCCGTTCTGAGAACAACACCTTCATGTAGGATTGCTCCATAAAGTTTGTTAAAATTTTATGGATAATGAAGCTATGTACGTCCGTTACAGCGGTTGGTAAATGGGGGAGAGGTTCACCCTTTTCCGCACTGTTTAAAATATTGATAATGGAATGAATCTCCGCGAAATTCCTTTTTGTTAAAAAATAAGCCGCAATTCCCCCGATAATAATGGAGGAGAGTAATAAAATGAGTGTAACCATACTTAGTTGATAAGGGAGTCTATAAAGCGAACCCTTCGGAATGGTTGAAAAAAACAACCAACTATATTGATCAGACTTTAGTTTAAAAACAATAGATGGTTCGTTCTGAATCTTCATGGTGTTAATTGTGTTAGTCGTGTTACCCATGGACTGGGTATCGGTGCGTGTTAATGTAATCGGATGGTTTTCAAAGAGAACCTGGTAATCCTGATCCATGACTAGAATATTTTGTCCGCGCATTTTGTACAAGTTATTTAGATAATCCTTCAAATAGGCAGCATTGACATTTAAAACAATGAAGCCATGATTGCCATTTGCAAGGGTAAAACTACGATACATCGAAATGACCTCTATTTTTTTGGAGGGGAGATTTACAGGGTTTCGAATAATCGTTCTTTTCTTAGTCCAAAATGCATCGCTGCCTATATCCTTCTTAATTCCTTTATACCAAGATGTGTCCTCAAAAGTGGAGAGGTTAACTACTCCGCCCGTTGTGGAGGTTATAAAGCGATGTTTGTCATTGTCTATGTAAATATAAATGGAATCAACGTAAGAATGGGCAATCGCAGGGGAATCAATGATATTTTTTAACGATGCCAACTTCACATAATCCTCACGGTCAAGCCATTTTTTTTCAAGCATGTTTTGCAAATCAATAAATTCAACTGCACTGGCAGCAATGGTCAAATTAATTGAATCCAGTTCACTGAAAATCATTTCAACGTTCATTTGGATTTGATTTAATAGATTCAAGGTTTCCTGATTTATTTTATCTTTCAGATAGAAATGAATGAACGTAATCGCGAGCGATCCAAGAATTAAGATGGGAATGACCATTGGAACGAGCAGTTTAATTAAATTTTTAAAGTAAAAGGAACGTTTTAAGGAATCCATAACAGCCCCTAATTCAGCTGCCGATATTCTTTTGGACTGACACCGAAATATTTACGGAATGCACGTGTGAAATTCTTGGCATTGCTGTAACCCACCATTTCACTAACCTCATAAGCTTTGTATTTCATAGTTTTCAGTAATTTTGCTGCTGCTTCCATCTTTATTTGAAAAACAAATTCAGAGAAATTTTCGTCCGTTTTTTGTTTAAAGTATTTGCTGACATAGTGAGGGTTCATATAAACAATTTGAGCGGCACCTTCTAAGGAAGCGTTCTTAAAATGGGCTTTAACATACTCTTTAATTTTATAAATAATAGGATCATCTTCTCCACTTTTATTTCTATTTATGATTGCCGATTGGGAAAGAGGGGGGGTTCTTTGATCCAACTCTTTTTTAATGGGAGTAAAAGCATCCGATAAATCTGAAAACTTAGTAGGTTTTAAAATATAATTTTTAACCCCATATTTTAAAGCCGCTTGGGCAAAGTGAAAATCTTGATAACCACTTAGGAAAACGGTCATAACAGGAGAATTTTGCTGGTACATTTCTTTTATTACCTCAAGTCCAGTCATGATTGGCATCTGAATGTCACAAAGTAAAACGTCCGCATCGCCGCTTGAAATCAGTTCCAATGCCTCTTTTCCATTGGATGCTTGTCCAATTACTTCGAATCCCAGATCTTCCCATGGATAATAGTTTACTAATCCATTCCGAATCTCATATTCATCATCGGCAATTACTAAATTGTACATGTAGCGCCACCTCCAAAATTTATTATAATATTCAAAATATACTATACTTTTAATATTACAACAAGGTGAATAAATGTTGTCGCTTGTCAATTAATGATACGAAATATCAATTCAAGTCCCTTTTTTTAACCCTCATACTTTGATTAAATATAGCTAACAAGCTTAAATGTGAATCAACAGGTCTTTAAAAGACTGAATATTTCTAAAATTTATAATTATAGTTTTTGAGGAAGTGTGGTGAGGAAATGAGGCCTTTGCTAGAAGTTGATCATGTAAAAATTGCATTTCAGTCAGATAAAGAAGAAGTGACTTCAGTTGAAGAGGTTAGCTTCGCGGTCAATCCCGGGGAAACACTCGGCATTGTTGGTGAATCCGGATGTGGTAAAAGTGTTACTTCTTTATCAATTATGGGGCTGCTCGGCAAAAACGGAAAAGTAAAAAAGGGTCAAATCTTATTCGGCGATGAAGAACTGACAAAGGTGTCAGAACAACGCTTAAGAGAAATTAGAGGAAATGAAATTTCGATGATATTTCAGGAACCAATGACCTCCTTGAACCCCGTATTCACGATAGGGAATCAAATGATTGAGGGAATAAAGCTCCATTTAAAAATGAAGTCAAAAGATGCAAAAGATTATGCAATTGAAATGTTGAATAAGGTCGGAATTCCAAGAGCGAGTGAAATTATGAAGGAGTACCCTCATGCATTATCGGGTGGGATGAGGCAAAGAGTTATGATAGCAATGGCTTTGGCATGCAAACCCAAGCTGCTAATAGCGGATGAACCAACAACAGCACTTGATGTGACAATCCAGGCTCAAATTTTACAATTAATGCAGAATCTACAAAAAGGTTCAAAAACGGCAATCATCCTTATTACCCATGATCTAGGTGTTATTGCGGAAACAGCTGACCGTGTAATCGTCATGTACGCTGGCCAGGTAGTGGAGGAAGCGGATGTATTCACCCTCTTTAAGGATCCCAAACATCCTTATACGCAGGGCTTAATGGCGTCGATTCCACATCTGGAATATGAAAATGAACAGCGGCTTGTCTCTATTCCCGGATCAGTGCCAGGTGTGAAGCAAATGCCAAAAGGGTGCAGGTTCCATACAAGATGCCAATACGCCACGGAGCGCTGCCAGCAGGAACAGCCGGAGCTGGAGCAAATCCAGGAAGGGCACAAAGTAAGGTGTTGGTTAATGGAGGAAGCCCCTTTACATCCAGTCCTCGGAAAACCAAAGGAGGAATTAGTCACATGACCATAACGATGGGTGAAGCAGCGACTCCTTTATTAAGAGTAGAAAAATTAAAGACCTATTATCCTATTAAAAAAGGGATTCTATCAAGAACGGTTGGTCACGTTAAAGCCGTAGATGGAGTGAATTTTTATATAAATGCTGGTGAAACGCTTGGGTTAGTAGGAGAATCGGGCTGTGGTAAATCGACTATTGGCAAAACCCTTGTTCGATTGGAACATCCATCAGAGGGTAAGGTGTACTTTCAAGATCAAGAAATCAGCAAAGAAACTATGAAAGACATCCGCAGGGATTTACAAATAATCTTTCAAGACCCATATTCCTCATTGAATCCCAGAATGAGAATCAAGGACCTTCTTGAGGAGCCGATGAAAATTCATCAGGTAGTAGGGAAAGAAAACCTTCATAAACGCGTTGATGAATTGCTGGAGTTAGTAGGCTTACCTAGTAGCTATAAAAACCGCTATCCACATGAATTTTCCGGCGGGCAGCGGCAGCGGATTGGAATTGCCAGGGCACTGTCTTTAAATCCAAAACTAATCATTTGCGATGAACCCGTTTCCGCTTTGGACGTGTCCATTCAGGCCCAAATATTAAACCTTCTGAAGGATTTGCAAAAGGAATTAAATTTAACCTATTTATTTATTGCCCATGGATTAGGTGCTGTGAAATATATCAGTGATCGAATTGCTGTGATGTATTTAGGTAAGATCGTTGAAGTAGCAAAAACAGAAGAAATCTTTCGCAATCCCCAGCATCCTTATACGAAAGCACTATTAAGCTCTTATCCTATTCCAAACCCTGAATTAAGGTCAAAAGAGCGAATCATCATACCTGGCGATGTTCCAAGCCCGGCCAACCCTCCGAGCGGATGCAGTTTTCATACACGCTGTCCGATTGCAACAGCGATTTGCCGGGAACAAAATCCGGTTCTGAAAGGGAAGGAACATAGTGTTGCATGCTTTGCCATTAAGTAGGTATAAATAGAAATTTAGTAACGTTCCAGAAAGAGGGTGCAAAATTGGTTCCATATATTATCCGCAGGCTTTTCATTGCGATTCCAGTCTTACTTGGGGTAACGGTTGTTAACTTTATTATTATTAATATGGCGCCGGGAAACCCGGTTGAGATGTTTGTCGACCCTAATACTTCTCAGGAGCTTATCAATTTACGGAAAGAACAATTAGGCTTGAATGATCCGCTTTGGGTTCAATTCTTTCATTGGCTGGGAAACCTTTTCCAAGGCAATTTAGGCTATTCATTTTCAACTTATGAACCTGTCACAAAGATAATTTTGGAAAGGGTTGGTCCCACTTTTCAATTAACGATCCTCGCTCTTATTGTCGGATTACTCATTGCTGTTCCGATTGGCATTATTAGTGCAGTTAAGCAATACAGCAAGCTCGATTATTTTGCTACGGGAACATCTTTTCTTGGAATTTCAATCCCGCATTTTTTCATGGGCTTGGGTCTTATTTATATCTTCGCTGTTCAATTGCAATGGCTGCCTGCAGGAGGAATCGCGACCCTCGGCCGTGAGGATGATTTCTTCGATAAGGTCAGGCATCTTATTCTCCCGGTTCTTGTTCTAGCGACAGGTATTGCCGGACAATATGTCCGCTATGTTAGGGCAAGCCTGCTGGAGGTTTTAGGTCAGGATTATTTACGAACAGCAAGGGCAAAGGGATTAAAAGAAATAGTCATAACCAATAAACATGCCTTAAAAAATGCCCTCATTCCGATTATAACCATTATAGGTCTTGAAATCCCTTTCTTACTAGGCGGGGCGGTCATTACGGAACAAGTCTTTCAGTGGCCGGGAATGGGACAGCTTACCATTCAATCGATTATGTCAAGAGATTATCCGACCTTGATGGCATTAAATCTATTAACGGCTTTCATGGTTTTATTTGCTAACCTGTTTACGGATATTCTTTATTCGTTTGTTGATCCACGGATTAAATATAAGTAAGAAAGGAGGGAGTGTTTATGCCTACTCTCGAAACAGTAGTTAAAAATGGATTGGAAACATCCATTTCCCCTTCAGAGATTAGCGGGGAGGAAACACCTTTTCAACTCATCGTAAAACGTTTTATAAAACATCGCTTAGCAGTGATTGGCAGTATTTTCATGCTTGTCATTATCCTAGTTGCTATTTTTGCACCTGCAATAACACCTAAGGAGCCCTATCAGGTTTATGACGAGTTTTCTGCGCCTCCCTCAGCGGAGCATTGGTTAGGCACCGATCAAGTGGGGCGGGATATTTTCACTCGCTTAATCTTTGCTTCCCGCGTGTCGATGATGGTCGGACTCGGAGCAGTTTTGATTTATAGTGTCATTGGTACGATTGTAGGTGCGGTTTCAGGCTACTTTGGCGGATGGGTAGATATTTTATTAATGCGTTTAACAGATGTATTCATGTCATTCCCCAGTCTTATGTTAATTCTTGTTGTTGTAAGTATTCTGGGGCCAAACCTATTGAATATCATATTGGTTTTAGGCCTGCTTGGCTGGCCGGCAGTTGCCAGACTTGTCCGTGGCAGCGTTCTCTCGTTAAAGCATGTTGATTTTGTGAAATCAGGAGTTGTGCTTGGATTAAGTACACCAAGGATTTTATTTCGGCATATTTTACCCAACGCGATTGCGCCAATTCTTGTTCAAGCTACATTTGGAATTGCCGCTGCCATTATTGTTGAAGCCGCACTTAGTTTTCTAGGCATGGGAGTTCAGCCGCCTACGGCCAGCTGGGGAAACATGTTGACAGATGCCCAGTCCTTAACGGTATTAACATCACAGCCATGGCTTTGGGTTCCCCCGGGAATGATGATAGTCATTGTTGTTTTATCTATCAATTTTATCGGGGATGGTCTGCGTGATGCACTAGACCCGAAAACATTGAAATAGTAAGGTTGCTTTGGTGTTAAACATTAAATTATAAAAGAAAAGAGGGGTAATTGATGAAAAATGTAAAAATTAAGTTTTTGACCATTTTTTCGCTTGTTTTGCTATTCCTAAGTGCATGTTCAGGTGCTGATGAGACATCTACCGCATCAAAGGAAAAAGGCAAGGAAAGTAATGGAGCAGGATTTCGGGATACCATCGTTGTGGGAATTTCTAATGCGGTGGGTGCGTTGAATCCAATTAATGCGAAGGATGTAGGGGCTATGAACATTGCGTCCATCTTGTTCGACCCCTTCTTTGAAGTCGATGAAAATACAGAATTTCAATTTAAACTAGCAGAAAGCTTTGAAACAACCGATAACCAAGCCTTTACTATGAAAATAAATTCAAAGGCGAATTGGACGGACGGTAAGCCGATTACAACAGAAGATGTTAAATTCACATTTGACACCTTGGCGAATCCCGCTGTTCAAAGTACTGGCTTACAAACCCTAAATGTGATTGAAGGGCTGGATGATAAAGGACATCTGGCTAAAGGTGAAAAAAGTGTAAAGGGCATTGAAATTGTGGATGACAAAACATTTATCATTCATACAAAGCAACCGGTCGATCCCAACTTTCTTAAAGCGAATCTAAGCAATTCAGTAAGCAATATAAGAACATTACCAAGCCATATCTTAAAAGATAAAGACCCTGCCACTCTTCATCAAGATCCAGCTATGCTGAAACCGACCGTGTCAAGCGGTGCTTACACACTTGTAGACCTCAAAGGGGAAACTCAAGTTGAACTCAAAGCAAATCCGGGTTATTACCGGGGTGCACCAAAGACAGAAAAGCTTTTCTTTAAAGTGATCCCACAAGCAAATATTACAGCACAGCTGCAAACTGGTGAAATTGATATGAATGATCCATCAATCGGTGCCATTGCCATTCAAGATATTGAAAAGGTAAAGAATATGGCCAATGTGGATATCGTTGATGGAAAGGGATATGATTACCAAGAGATTTACCTTAACATTAAGACGCTCAATGATCCGAAAGTGCGCCAAGCCATTGCTTATGCGATTAACCGACCTCAAATTGTTGAGAAGTTGTTAAAAGGAAAAGCAGAGATTATCGATGGACCGTACACAAAACTTCATCCATATTTTAATAAAGACATTAAAAATTATGATTATGATCCGAAAAAGGCAAAGAAATTGATTGAGGAATCAGGCTGGGATAAGAGTAAACCCATTCGCATTAATGTCCCAATAGGTAACCAGGTTCGTGAACAAGCATCCGTTATTATTGCAGAGAATTTAAAAGCAGTTGGTTTTAATGTTCAAATTCAAAAGTTTGATTTTCCAACACATATGCAAAAAGCCGGAAAACATGATTTTGATATCATGTTCCTTGGAATCCCTTACCAAGTTGATCCAGATGTAAGTTCGTATTATTCTACAAATGCAGTTTTTAATTTTTCTGATTACAGTAATCCGGAAATAGATAAATTACTTTCGCAAGGACAATTGGAACCAAGCCCTGAAAAGAGAAAAGAGATCTACAACAAAGTTCAGGAAATTTTGCATGAAGACCTTCCTACCCTTTCACTTTATTCAGATTATAAGTTGGGAGCTGTTTCAAAGAAGGTAAAAGTAGGCACTCCAAAGCAATTCGGCATGTTCTATAACGTGCAAGATTGGGTGATTGAAAAATAAGAAACAGGTAATGTTTTCTAAATTGTTGGCAATATGAAAAAGCGCAAAAAATGCAGCTTGGTCTTGAACCGGGCTGCATTCTTTTATGCTATACAGCTTTATCAGGGAACAGAACTGGAACGTTTTTTACTCAAAATAGGTAAGCAAGGAAGAAAAATTGATAAAAGGCAAGGGGCTTCCAAAAGTCAATGATGTGATTACTGCTTTTGAGGACAGCCCCTTTGCATGATAATTATTGGAAATTTTTCATCCAAGTCATAAAGTTTTCGATAACAGAATCTAAAAATTTCACCGTTCCTTCATCTGTTAAGTTACCTTCAGCATCAATTTTCGTATGTGCTGCACCTACATAAACTTCATTACCGATTAGTACCGGTGAGGCAACGCCGCCAGCAAATAAAATATCACGTAAATGCATTTGTGCTTTAACCGTTCCTAAGTTGCCCATAGAAGCACCCATCACAATGGATGGTTTTCCAATCATGACTTTATCTACACGTGATAACCAGTCAATTACGTTTACTAAAACGCCTGGAACCGTACCGTTATATTCAGGTGTTAGCCATAAAACAGCGTCAGCTGCTTTTACGTTTGCTTTAAAATCAACAACTGCTTGTGGTGGATCATTTTCGGTATCTTGATTGTACATTGGGATATCATTCAATGTTAAAATTTCCAGATCAAATTTGTTAATATAACGAGATTTTATGTATTCGGCTAATTTTTTGTTTAAAGAATCTTTCCGAATACTACCGACAATTGCTACTACTTTCATTTTGAGACCTCCGATGTTTGTATGACAGTTGATTATGTTTAATGAGCTATTCTTTGATTTTGGTGTGAATGGACGTCTGCATGATATGTTGTACAAAAATACAAATGCCTATCCTCCATTTATCATTTTTATTATAATCATAATTTTGGGGGATTAAAAGTAGCCACTTTAAAGTAACATAGTATCAAATACTATACTAATGTAATTTCACAATAAACAGCCGTTGTTCCTTATGAATGGCTTCCTATAGGGAAAATGCTGATATTGTAGACATCGTCAGCTTGGTTGATGAGATTGTTGCTGGGCTTTTTTCATTTTATGTATTGTATGTGCTGTTCCCCATTCATGCATTGCGATTAAAATGGGTTCTAAAGTCTTTCCGTATTCAGTAATCGAATACTCTACTTTTGGTGGCACTTGTGGATATACTTTCCGTGTAATAATATCCTCTTCCTCTAACTCACGAAGTTGGTTTGTTAACATTTTTTGCGTTATTCCTGGCACTCTTCGTTTTAGATCACTAAACCTTTTCGTGCCTTCCTGTAACAAGACTAATAAAATAATGGGTTTCCATTTTCCTACTAATATATTTAGAGCATCCTCTACACGACATAATTCAGGTTGTTTGTCCATATTTCTTTCCTCCAATAGTATCATTATGTATACTATGATACTTCAAAGTGCGTACTTCCACAAATTATTATTACGAGTCATAATAACATTATAAACAAAAAAAGAAAAGGATCTTAGATACAATGGGAAGGTTGGATTGAAAATGGAAAAATATCGGATTGATCAAAGCAAGGGTCTGGAATTTGGACTTTATACACTAGGGGATCATATCCCAAATCCGCTTACAGGAGAACGTATTTCTGCAGAACAACGTATTCATGAAATTATTGATTTAGCGAAGCTAGCGGAGCAAGCAGGGATTGACTTTTTTAGTGTTGGGGAAAGTCATCAGGAGTATTTTGCAACGCAGGCACATTCTGTTGTCTTAGCAGCAATTGCTCAGGCCACAAATAAAATTAAAATCGCGAGCTCTTCAACGATTATTAGCACGTCGGATCCGGTTCGTGTGTACGAGGATTTTGCAACGATTGATTTGATTTCGAAGGGCCGTACGGAGATTATTGCTGGTCGTGCATCAAGAATTGGGCTTTTTGATTTATTAGGCTATAACGTTCGTGATTATGAAGAGTTATTTGAAGAAAAGTTCGAGCTGCTATTGAAGATTAATGAACAGGAAGTTGTCAATTGGAGTGGGCAATTCCGCGCTCCATTAAACAATGCGAGGGTAATTCCTCGTCCGCAAAACGGCTCGATGCCGATTTGGCGTGCAGTTGGTGGACCACCTGCTAGTGCGATTAAGGCGGGTTTGGCAGGTGTTCCGATGTTTCTGGCTACATTAGGCGGTCCTGCTACTAGCTTTAAGCTGTCTATTGATGCATACCGTGAGTCTGCAAAACGTAGCGGCTTTGATCCATCCGAACTGCCAATTTCAACTGCCGGCTTCTTTTATGCAGCTGAAACGACACAACAGGCACAAAGAGAGGTATATCCTCACGTTAACCAAGGAATGCAGCTCATTAACGGACGAGGCTATCCGAAGCAGCACTTTGCACAGAGTGCGGACACAAGAGATGTAATGAATGTCGGTAGTCCCCAGCAAATAATTGAAAAAATCCTCTATCAACATGAGCTGTTTGGCCATCAACGGTATATCGCCCAAATGGATTTTGGTGGTGTGCCATTTGAAAAACTAGCGAAGAATATTGAGCTAATCGGTACAGAAATTTTACCAGCAATTAAAAAATATACAGCAAAGAAATAGGAGGTATCAACATGAAAATTGTCGGTATATCAGGTTCAATCGTGGGATCGAAAACACGAACTGCTATGAACTATACATTAAAATCAGTCAATGAGAAATATCCAGCCGCGGAAGTGACATTAATAGACTTAGCTGAATATGACGTTCAATTTAGTGATGGACGTAGCTACTTGGAGTATGAAGGTGATACAGGATTTGTGACAAAAACAATTATGGAAGCTGATGCTATTATCATTGGTACTCCTATTTTTCAGGCTTCCATTCCAGCGACGTTAAAAAACATTTTTGATTTACTACCGGTGAATGCTTTCCGTGATAAAGTCGTGAGTATGCTTGTCACAGCTGGAACACCCAAGCACTACTTAATTGTTGAACAGCAGTTAAAGCCGATTTTAGCTTATATGAAAGCACAAATCGTTCAAACGTACGTATTTATCGAAGAAAAGGACTTTCATCGTAAAGAAATTGTGAATGATGATGTGTTCTTCCGAATTGAACGTTTAGTGGAAGATAGCATTCTGCTAACAGAAACGTATACAAAAATTCGGAAAGAAAAAGAAGCGAAATATGATTTTTAAGTAAGCGTGAAATAGTCCCCATTTTCTTAATAAGACGGGGACTATTTTACGCTTACTCGAATTTAAGGGTAGGAATTTTAAAAGAAACACCGAATTTAATATTACTCAAGGGATTCATCTATTACAAAATCTTTTTCAAATAACGATTACGAAGGGAGAACAGGATCAATTGAAACTAGAAAATAGCATTCAGTATTACTGTTGTACAGAAGTAGAGGATCGTTTTATTTACCAAGCCTTTCATACGGGCTTTTCTGATTATATTATTAAAATGTATATTTCTGAGGGTGTATTCCTGAAGCGGTTCTTTGGTCCGGAAGGAAATAGGAGAGAGAACTCCTTTATTGCCTTTGATCAGGACGAACCGGTGGGTGTTATTTTAGGTGGGATGAAGATGTATGAAGGTATCCAAACGATGAGATGCGGAACATTAGCGGTTCATCCAGATTACAGAGGAAAGGGGATCAGCCAGAGATTGTTTGAACTTCACAAAGAAGAGGCAGTGAAACACGGCTGTAAGCAGTTATTTCTTGAAGTAATTGTCGGCAATGATCAGGCGGTTCGTTTTTATGAAAAGATTGGATATGAGAAAATTTATGATCTTGTCTACTATACCCTTGAAGATTTATCACTCTTGGAAAACCCTTGCTCAGAGTTCTTTATTAATCGAATCTATTTTGAAGAGTTCAAGAAAGCAAGTGGAAAATGGGAATATCATATTAATTGGCAGAATGATCACGACTATATCGAAAAAACTAGTAATACCAATTTTTATATTGCCATGATGCAAGACCGCTTGGCAGGATGTTTAGCAATTTCAGAAGCCGGAACCATTCATTTTTTAATGGTCGATAAGAAAGAAAGAGGGAAGGGAGTAGGTACAAAGCTATTGCAAACAGCCGTTGAAGACCTCAATCTCTCCAGAATGTCGGCAGGTTTTCCCAATAACAGCCTTCTCGAGGGATTTTTAAAGAAGCAAGGTTTTAAAAAGGGAAATCTGCAACAATTTGAGATGTACTTACACCTATAACCATAAGAAATCTGATGGATCTGGGAAGGAAAAAGCCTACAGATGGGAACAGGGAGGTTAATAAGGAGAATTCCTGTTAGAAGGATTTTCACGGGTAGGCATTTTTTTTCCGTAAAACTACCAAGTTGGTTTAAAATTGAAACGCCAGTTGGAAATTACATTCCTTACTGAGCGACAGTCATAAAAAAAGATGGAGAAGAAAAACTGTACTTTGTATTAGAAACAAAAGGAACCGATGTGGAAGCAGTCCTTCGTCTAGAAGAACAAGTCATTTAGGTGAGGAAGCTGATATTTAGTGCCTGACCCCCAGTGGAGTAAAGTGTTACTTCAATGGGGGTCAGGCACCGAGATTCGATTGCTCTTCTTTTATGATTTTAATGTAATTTTGATCAGCTTCGTAGGATTCTCCACTCCGACAACTGCTGGCAACCCATATTCACAAGCGATAACTGCTTCGTGGGGTCATTAGTCCAGCAACTTCGGTGACTACTAGGCCTTTTATGGATACCTCCAATTCTTTCCCTCTCTTATCATAAAATAAAAACAAAATATTTAAATATAAATATAAATGTTTACAGCAAATTTTAGTTAATAAACATTATTTACAGGTCTTCTATTAAATCAAAACACGAGATTAAACGAGAATTTTTCACAGAGGAATGGGCCTATAACTTGTATTTAGTAGACCGTAAGTCGGAAATGATTAGTGGGGGATTTACTATTTATCCCCGTGAAGTGGAATAGGTTCTATACAAACATTCCCCAGTGATGGAGACTGCGGTGGTTGGCGTCCCAGGTTCACTTTATTTTAACAAAATGTTGCTATAGAGAATCTCCTTAATCTAAAAATAGAATATTGCTTCAAACTGATATACTTATTAGTGAGGTGAGGAAAATGAATATTGAAATTTGGAATCCTTATGAAAAAAATTTGAAACAAAAACGGTGGCCAAAAGATACCATAGCGGCGGGTCGTCGTCATACCGTTGGTCTTAAATCGGACGGAACGGTGACGGCTGTGGGTGATAATAAATATGGCCAATGTGATGTAAGCAGTTGGCGCGATATTTTGTCGGTCGCGGCGGGTAATGTTCATATGGCGACGAACACGGGTAATGCTCATACAATCGGTCTTAAATCGGACGGAACGGTGGCGGCTGTGGGGTGGAATAAGCATGACCAATGCGATGTAAACGACTGGCGCGATATTGTAGCGGTTGCGGCGGGTTGGCGTCGTACCATTGGGCTTAAATCGGTAGGCACGGTGGTAGCTGTGGGCCGAAATAATGAAGGTGAATGCAATGTAAGCGGCTGGCATGATATGGTGGCAGTCGCGGCGGGCGACTGGCATACCATTGGTCTTAAATTGGACGGAACGGTGATGGCTATGGGTAATAATCGGTATCGCCAATGCAATGTAAGCGACTGGCGCGACATAGTGGCGGCAGCGGCGGGTTACCTTCATACCGTCGGTCTTAAATTGGACGGAACGGTGATGGCTGTGGGTTTGAATAAACATGACCAATGCGATGTAAGCGGCTGGCGAGGTATTGTGTCGGTCGCGGTGGGTAGTAATCATACCATCGGCCTTAAATCGGACGGTACTGTTACGGCTATAGGCTGGAATGAGTATGGTCAATGTAATGTAAGTGACTGGTGCGATATTGTGGCGATTGCGGCGGGGTGTGCCCATACCGTCGGGCTTAAATCGGACGGAACGGTGGTGGCTGTGGGTGATAATGAATATGGCCAATGCGATGTAAACGGCTGGCGCGGCATCCAACTGCCCGACAATTAGTCTTCTGGTATCCGTAAAAGTATGTTGAAAAGGGATCATAAAGACCCCCTCTTCCATTCGCTTGTTCAGGATTGAAATGTCTGCGCCGAGGAGGACATAATCAAAATAAAGGAGCGTTGATAAGAAGGGGAATAGACTCTATTATATTTGTAAGGCTTGTTCTCAGTGTGGGAGAGTGGCAGTTGGGGATCATGACTATTTTATGGATGATGTTGTTGAGTCAAAACGATTAATTCTTCTTTTTCAAAAAAGAATAACCGATAAAGGTTGAATATATAATGGATAGTATTGGATATGTAACAGCTGAAAGAGGTCCTGTAAATGAAAGATAAGTTAATACATATGAGGGATAAGCTCAATGATATTAGTCGACGTAATCGCTCCATACGATTATTGAAGCTTTATAATAAGTGGAACTTTGATTTAACAGAACTGGATACCATATCAAAGTTATCCAAGGAAAAAGTAAGCGCATCGATGGTAGAACAAATTGTTAATCAGTCCAAGAATGAAGTCATTCTTTTAAAACCAACTATTAATAATGAAGTTTCCATGAGTCTTTCCAGAAAACTTACTGATTTATTTAGAAATATTAAAGGAATTGAAGACGAAACCGGGATTCATGATTTCTATCTTGGTTTTCCATTTTTATCAGGGACATTGTCAGATGGAACGTTTTTTCAAGCGCCATTGTTTTTATATCCAATTAGACTTGAAAAAAATAATGTTAACGCACAAAAATGGGTAATCAAAATAGATGATGGTGGTGCTCAAATCAACCGGACTTTGTTTTTAGCTTTTAAAAAGTTAAACAACCAAACATTTTCAGAAGATTTTTTTGAACAAGCTGCGGAAATATCAACCAAGTACAACTTTGAAGAATGGCTTTCGTTTTTAAAAAAGCATGAAATGAATGTAGCATTTACACCTCAAGGAATCACCAAACTGAAAGAATATAGAAAAGAAGAAGTGCCGGGGGTTGCCAATTTTACTTTATTAGAGCATGCGGTCATTGGTAATTTCCCTCAGGGTGGCTCTTCATTAGTTAAAGATTATGAGGAACTCATTGTCCTATCTGAGGAAAGTGATTTATCTTTAGCGGGTGAACTTATTGAGCCACAAGATATAGAAGTTGATACTGGAAGCGACCAGCTTGAAATAGAAAAGGCGAATCATCTTGATAATTTTGACATATTAAACCTATTACAAGCAGATGGCTCGCAAGAAGAAATTATCAAAGAAGCGCGTTATAAAAAAGGAATGGTTGTTCATGGACCGCCTGGAACAGGTAAGTCCCAAGTGATTGTTAATCTTATTACGGATGCGCTTCAACAAGAGAAAAAGGTACTCATTGTTTGTCAAAAGCGTGCAGCCTTAGACGTCGTTTACCAACGGCTTGATGGATTAGGGTTAAGCAATCACGTGGCACTTGTCCATGATGAAAAGAATGATCGAAAAAAACTTTATGCAAAAGTGGGAGCTGTTCTGGAGCAAAATAAAGTTTCCTTTGAAAATGCGATTAATCATTTGTCCTCCACTTCAAAAAAGTTATCTTCTCAAGAAGCGTTGTTGAACAGTATTGCTGATGCACTGTTTAATTACCAAGACTTTGGTTTAAGATTATATGATTTATATGGATTAGCTAAGCCAATTGGGGAGACCGATCAAATAGTTGATTTGCTTGAGGTGCTGCCGGCCTTAAATAAAGATATTTTAGTGGATATATCTGAAAAAGTGTACACCTATGCGGAATGGTTTGATCGTTTTGGTGATGAAGATTTCCCATTAAAAGAGCGTAAAACATTCGCTAATTTTAATATGAAAGAAAAGCTTGAAGCAATTGAGCTATTGAACAATACGATTGATAAAGCGAAAAAAGCGGTTGAATATATTGACTCATTGGACCATGAAAAAATTACTCCGGGCTACACTTGGTTAATAGAAAGTAAACTTGATAAAATTTATCCTGATTTAGAGGATGGTACTAAAAGAACCTTACAGGGAGTAAGGCTGTGGTGGTGGACTTCTTTTTCGGGTAAGAGCATTATTGAAGAATTGCTTGAGGGTGAAAAATTCAAAGGAACAAGTTCATCGGAATGGCTTAAGATTAAGAAATCTTTAGTTATTATGCATCTATTGGGTAAAATGACTAAAGAAATGGCTGAAGAAGTGGATAAATTAAAGAAATTTCTCAATGATTCTATGGTGAATAGTCTAAAAACAAGAATTTCAGAGGGAGATATTCCAATAAATGAATTAGATAAAATAGTGGAGTACATTCATCGCGATTTTGAAGAGGTTCAGCAAATGGATGTATTTTGGAATAACTGTTCTGATGTAGAGAAGAAAGTGATCCTTCTTCTTCAACAAAAAACAGCGAAGAATGAATTAACGCTTTCTGATTATTGGGTTGATTTATTTAAAAACTCAGCCTATGTTCAATGGATTGACCAATCGGAAAAAAGAAATCCACAGGTCCAGAAAATTTCAACCAATGAATTTTCAAGAATTAGAGAATCTTTTGCCTCTCTTATTGAGGAAAAGAGAAAGGTTGGAACGCAGTTTTTAATTCATAATCTCACAAAAAAAGTAGACTCTGTTCAAACCAACTATTCAAGGAATATCAGAGAATTGAAGCACCAAGTTGGGAAAAAGAAACAGGTTTGGCCGCTTCGGAGATTAGTAAACGAATTCGCGGGAAATGGTCTCGTAGATATAATGCCAGTTTGGTTGGCGTCACCAGAAATCGTTTCATCCATTTTTCCATTGCAAGAAGGATTATTTGATTTGGTTATTTTTGATGAAGCGTCCCAATGTACGGTGGAAAGTGGTATTCCGGCTGTATACCGAGCAAAACAAGTGATTATTGCTGGAGATGAAAAACAGCTTCCGCCATATAATCTGTTTCAATCCTCTTTTGTTAATGATGATGAAGACGAAGAAGAATATGATACAGACGAGTCCATTAGCTTGTTAAATTTAGCTAAGCGAAGGTTTTCTGAAAAGCTCCTTCAATGGCATTATCGTTCCAAATATGAAGAGTTAATCAATTATTCCAATCATGCATTTTATAACGGCCATGTACAAATAGCACCAAATGTTGTTCCGTTTAAAAACCCACCGGCGATTAAATGGAAAAAAGTAGATGGAAGATGGATTAATCAGTCAAATGAAGTAGAAGCGATTGAGATCGTTAAAATACTTAAGGAAATATTAATAAATCAGCCGGGTAAAACGGTTGGGATTATCACCTTTAACTCAAAGCAGCAAACGAAGATACAAGATCAGATGGATAAACAAGTAAGTGAAGATGAAGAATTTGGCTCTGTTTACAATCAAATGTTAACTAGAGATCTTGATGAAAGAGTCTTTGTAAAAAATATTGAAAATGTGCAAGGGGATGAAAGGGATATTATCCTCTTCTCGATTGCTTATGCAAAAAATGAGGAAGGCAAGGTTTATAACCGTTTTGGGATGCTGAATCAAAAAGGCGGGGAAAACCGGCTGAATGTCGCGGTCACACGGGCAAAAGAAGGAATCACTGTTGTTTCGAGTATTGAACCGGAAGAACTAAATGTGGCCAACACTTCACAAATGGGACCTAAATTATTGAAGGCTTACCTTAAATATGTAAGGGCTGTATCAAATTGATCAGATAAACGCAGTTGTCCAAGAAGTGAATGAAAGTGTGAATACCCATGTTCAGGATAAAGAACTGCATTTTGACTCTCCGTTTGAAGAGCAAGTTTATCATCAGCTGAGAAACCTTGGGTACGCGGTTACCACTCAGGTAGGTATGTCAGGATATCGAATTGACATGGCAATTATCCACCCACATGATTCATCCCGATATATATTGGGAATCGAGTGCGATGGAGCCATTTATCACAGCTCGCCCAATGCTAAGGAAAGAGATGTTTATCGTCAGCGGTTCTTAGAAAGCAGAGGATGGACAATTGAACGAATCTGGAGTCGAAATTGGTGGAAAAACTCATCAGCAGAGATTGAAAGAATTGATCGGAAAGTGAAAGAATTGTTGAAGAGAGACGTGGTTCGGGAGAAGGTTGTTAAATAATTTTTTTAAACGTATGACCGGCATTTTAAAAATGTCGGGTTTTTTTTTGTTAAAGCCTTCTCCAATTGTATCGTGGGACGATACCTCATCTAGAAAGTCAACCTTGCTTTAGGAGAAGATATGTAGGACTTTTTAAGTGAAAATTATGCGGTTACTAGTAACAGGATACAAAACTTAATCTTCTAAAGTAACATAAAACAATAACATCTGGAAAAAATGTATATGATACGGTCATAAATAGAATGAGGTGACAGCATGAATCCCTACATCGAGGTCAAAAGTGTCTCTAAGATTTTTGGTAATAATTCGAAAGCAGCGATTGATCTATTGAAACAGGGTAAGACCAAAAAGGAAATTTTAAAAGCAACAGGACAGACAGTTGGGGTGAAAAATGTTTCCTTCGAAATTTATCCTGGTGAAATTTTTGTCATCATGGGTTTATCCGGAAGTGGGAAATCCACCTTAATCCGCATGTTTAACAGGCTGATTGATCCAACAATCGGAGAAATACGGATTGAGAATGAAGATATCGTGAAGATGAGTGAGGCAAGACTGAGGGAAGTCAGACAGAAAAAGATTAGTATGGTGTTTCAAAACTTTGCTTTGTTTCCTCATAAAACGATTGTGGAAAATACGGAATATGGGCTGGAAATTCAAAAAGTCCCGGCTGAACAGCGCCGCAAAACAGCGATAAGTGCGCTTGAGGTCGTCGGTTTGAAAGGCTACGAAAACCAGCTGCCTAAACAACTGAGCGGCGGCATGCAGCAACGGGTGGGACTAGCCAGGGCTCTGGCAAGTAACACTACTGTCATCTTGATGGATGAGGCCTTCAGTGCACTTGATCCACTAATTCGGAAAGATATGCAGGATGAATTGCTGGAAATCCAAGAGAAATACAAGAAAACGATTATCTTTATCACTCATGATTTAGATGAAGCATTGCGCATCGGCGACCGGATTGCGTTGATGAAGGATGGCAGTATCATTCAGCTGGGAACACCTGAACAAATATTGATGAGTCCTGCCAATGAATTTGTCGAGAAGTTTGTGGAAGACGTTAATTTATCCAAAATATTAACCGCCTCCCATGTAATGAAACGAGCAGAAAAAATCGCTTTCGACCGAGGGCCGCGGGTAGCGTTGGAAATTATGCGGAAGCAGGGATACTCCAGCATTTTTGTCGTTGATCGCAATCGGAAACTTCTGGGTGCCATTACCGCTGAGCAGGCACGGCAGGCCATAGAACATAATCAAACCATTGGGGATGCCATGACAACCGATATTCCAACTGTCTCTGGTGAAACATTACTGACTGATTTAATGGATGTAATGGCCACATCGATTCTGCCTATCTCCGTTATCGATGAAGAAAACCGCTTACAAGGAATTGTCATTCGCGGCGCCGTTATCGGTGCTTTGGCAGGAAATAAAGATTCCTTGAACGATTTGGAGAGTGAATGAGATGAATATACCGAAAATCCCCTTAGGAGATTGGGTAGACGTTCTGGTTAGGTGGGTCACCGTTGCATTTGCAGGATTTTTTTCCTTGGTAACCACTGCCATCGAGTCCTTATTAGATATCATAGTGAATGTATTAAGTGCGGGTCCGCCCATTATCTTAATCATTGTCTTAACGCTATTAGTCATCTATACCAGCAGATGGCCATTAGGAATTTTTACGCTCATCAGCTTGCTCTTGATTGATAATCTTGGCTATTGGGATTCCAGTATTCAAACCATTGCGATTGTTTTATTATCAGGATTACTTACCATCATCATCGGAATCCCAGTTGGAATCTGGTGTGCGCAACGAAAAACGGTGCATCGAATCGTGACGCCGATTTTGGACTTTATGCAGACTATGCCGGCATTTGTCTATTTAATTCCTTCTATTTTATTTTTTGGAATCGGGGTGGTACCGGGAATTATTGCCTCGTTTATTTTTGCGATTGCACCAACAATTCGAATGACCAATCTAGGCATCAAGGAAGTCCCGAAGGATTTAATTGAAGCAGCCGATGCTTTTGGTTCCAGCAACAGCCAAAAATTGTTTAAGGTTCAATTACCAATCGCCACACCAACGATTATGGCCGGGGTCAATCAAAGTATTATGCTGGCCCTTTCAATGGTAGTGACGGCTTCATTAGTTGGTGCACCGGGGCTGGGGGCAGATGTTTACAGGGCTGTCAGTCAAATTGACGTAGGAAGAGGTTTCGAAGCGGGATTATCCATTGTGTTTATCGCCGTTATACTCGACCGGATTTCGCAAAACTTACGGAATCCTGCTTATAAGAATTTGCTCAAGAAAAAAATTGCCTTTTCCATTTTAGCTGTTCTGGTCATCGTGACAGCGATTGTGACAGGAATTACAAAAGAAACGGCTAAAAATAAGAACGACAACAGCATTGGTGCCCAAACGGATTATAAAATTATCGGTATTGAACCTGGTGCAGGAATTATGTCACAAGCGAATAAAGCCATCAAAGATTATCAGCTGGATAATTGGCAGCTGGCAGAAGGTTCATCTGCCGCCATGGCAGCTGAATTAAAGAAAGCTTATGATCATAAGAAACCTATCATTGTCACCGGTTGGGCACCACATTGGATGTTCTCGACTTATGATCTAAAATTTCTCAAAGACCCAAAGAAGTCCTTTGGTGAGGTTGAAGATATTCATACCATTGTAAGAAAAGGTTTGGAACAGGATGCCTCAGGTGCGTATACCATCCTAGATCAATTTAACTGGAAACCAGCTGATATGGAAACAGTGATGGTGGATATAAAAGGGGGGATGGATTCAACAGAAGCAGCTGATAAGTGGATTAAGGCTAACGGGGACAAAGTGGCGCAATGGACAAAGGGCGCCGATGCAGGCAATGGGGAAAAAATCAATCTTGTCTATGTCGCTTGGGATACAGAAATCGCAAGTACAAATGTCATCGCTAAGGTCCTAGAGCAGAATGGCTATGATGTGAAATTAAGCCAAGTAGAGGTCGGCCCTATGTATGCCGGTGTGGCGAACGGAAGCGCGGACGCTATGGTAGCCGCCTGGCTGCCTAGTACCCACAACGAATTTTATAAGCAATATAAAAACGATTTTGTTGATTTAGGAACCAACCTCCATGGAACCAAGAATGGATTAGTTGTACCAAAGTATATGGATATTGATTCCATTGAAGATTTGAAGTGAATTAGTGGGATAATCCATTCATTCGGTGCCAGTTAACTTTTTAAATAATTTATTTAAAGTTCTACCGTCTTGTACGGTGAAGCAAATTACGTACATTTCGGAGAACAACTTTTATAGAAAAAACTTGGTCTTTAGAACAGGGTTTACCATTTTTGGTAAACCTCTTTTTCGGAATCTGGAAAAGGATGAAAAAAGAACTCTACCTCATTAGTTGGTACAGAGGGGAACCTAGTATGATATAAGAGACTCAGGAACTGTACTTCAAGGTCAATCCACAAGTAAGGTAAAACATAACTCACTATAGGTCTTGAGACATTGGACTTGACAAGAATATCTATGAGTTGCCAATTAAAACAATAGTCAGAAGTGTATAAAATGTTATTTAGTGGAATTGTCTGTTTTGCTAGATTACTATATTCCTCGGGCAACTCATCACCATTATGTTCTTCAATGGCCTGCATTTGAAGTTTAGTTTTCTTTGACATGTCATCAAGATAAGACCTGCCAAAGTGCTGAAAAGGGTAAAATCTCCTTTAGAGAATCCAAAAGATAATAAAAGTGTTTTTTTAAGAAAGGTAAATAAGTACCATTACCCTAATAATTATGTTAGTTTTATACAATAATGTGTATGGGACTTATTTCATTATGTTTGTTATGGGGGGATAAATTGTGGAATGGTTTGCCAGTCTTCCGGCTGTTATGCAGGCAATATTGGGGACATTATTTACTTGGGGAATGACTGCACTTGGAGCCGCATTGGTCTTTACAACAAAAAATGTCAATCAAAAATTTTTGGACAGCATGCTGGGGTTTGCTGGCGGAGTTATGATTGCTGCTAGCTTTTGGTCGTTGCTTTCACCAGCGCTTGAAATGGCAGAGAACAGTTCACTACCTGTCTGGTTTCCTGCTTCAATAGGTTTTCTATTGGGAGGTTTTTTCTTACTAATTGTTGATAAAATCCTGCCTCATTTACATCCTGATCAACCTATCGAAAAAGCGGAAGGAATTCATCCATCGACAAAAAAGAGAAGCACCTTACTTGTCCTGGCAATTACCTTACATAATATCCCTGAGGGTTTGGCGGTTGGGGTTGCCTTTGGTGCCGTCGCTGCAGGTTTTCCTTCAGCTTCTTTAACAGGCGCGGTTGCACTGGCGATTGGAATTGGCATTCAAAACTTCCCAGAGGGCCTTGCTGTGTCAATGCCCTTACGGCGTGACGGTATGTCCAGAACTAAGAGTTTTATGTATGGACAATTTTCCGGGTTAGTTGAACCAATTGCGGCTATAGTCGGAGCAGTATCCGTTATGTTTATTCAGCCACTTCTTCCATACGCACTCAGCTTTGCTGCCGGAGCGATGATCTTTGTTGTAGCAGAAGAAGTCATTCCGGGATCACAAGAAAATGGCAACTCGGATCTTGCATCAATCAGTTTAATGATCGGATTTGTCATTATGATGATTTTAGATGTTGCTCTAGGATAGGGCCGGGTTATAGGTTCTCTTTTTATTTTGATAATCCTTTAATTATGACCTACCCGCATGTGATGAGAAGAAGCGCAAGAATTCTTGCGCTTTTTTGTTATTCCTTATTCTTATTTAGTATTTGATGAAAGGGACACTGTGACAATGAGGTCTCATCATCTCGTAAAAAATATTGCCTCCACTCGTAATTGTCGGGGTTTCCATAGCTGTTTAACTCAGGATGAATCTTAATAAAATCATAATTTTCCAACCTATTTCGTATTTGAGCTTTTATCTTTTTTGCAAAAGTCTCGTGCTTATTAAATTCTTGGAGAACCCATCTCGGCGTGATTGCAAGCATAAAATAGTCAAAGTATCTGCTCTTTCTATTCTTGTGTGAGGGCGTCGCACAATACATAAAGAATTGCTCTCCATTGTAACAGAACTCCCAAATTGGATTATGCGGCTCAATGGGAATATGATCCGGCCATTCCATTTCATCATGCTCACATAAAAGCAGTAACTGTTGCCAGAATAATTGTTCAAACAATCCAACTGTATGCGTATCTTTCAAATCCTTTGGTGTTTCATAAAAAACAATAAGAGAGGTATAAGCCCCGTATTCTTTTGCATTCTTCGTGTAATCGCTCAATAGCAGGACAACATCGTGAATAGTTGAAGAAGTTCTTGGATCTCCAACAAAACCGTATCGAAGCTGGTTGTCGTTGAATCCAATAGTAGCTGGAATACATGGAAATGGCCGTTTCTTATCCTTCATTCTAGCTTCGAATTTTTCCAAAGCTGCTTTTTCCCATTGTTGGAGTTGGGTTCTTTGAAAGGCAGTATTTTCGAATATTCCGTTTATCATCTTCACCCCCTAATGGCTCCTCCAGTATATTCAGTGGTGGTTTAGGGAGGTGAATGTCCAGAACAATATGGGCTTATAGCATTTACTGAAATTTTTGATTCGATTGAATTCAAATCTTAGTACGAATATTTCATTTTAATGTATAGTTTTCTATGTAACTAACACGTTTGGAAAAGGGTAATAAAATTGCAAAAGGATTTTTATAATGGTGTTAACAGTCGAGCCTGGTCTTTATATTGAAGAGGAGGGAATAGGAATCCGGATTGAGGATGACGTTGTAGTGACCGAAGAAGGTCATGAAGTGCTTTCCACAGCTATATTCCGTTCGGTTGAAGATATTGAAGCGGTTATGAATAAATAGTTTCCGATCATACTAAAAAACGAGCAGCTTTTAAAGTTGCTCGCTTTATCATATTTTTTTAGATTTTCAGCTTAAAGATAAGGGCTCTCGTGTTTTGCTTTTAGACGGTTCCAACGGCGTTCTACCTCATCATCAAACATTTGCAGCATGCCTTTGCTATTTTCATTCAGCAAATGTTTCGTTTTCCCCATCAGCTTCAGCCACTCTGGTACGGCAAGGCGTTTATTTTTTGCGTCAGGATTGTAGGTTATTGTCGTGATGCCGCGTTCCACTTCATAAAGAGGGAAGAAGCAGGAGTTCACTGCGGCCTCAACAATGGTCTGACCCAATTCATCCTTCGATTTCCAGTTCAATGGACAGGTAATCAAAATTTTGCCGTAAACCAAGCCTTCATTTTGAGCATACCACTGGGCTTTAGCCGCTTTCTTTAAAAGGTCGCGGTCAAACGCTTCGGTTCCAGTAAACACATATGGAATATGTGTGGCCGCCATGATTTGCGCCGTATCCTTGTGATGGAACGGCTTCCCATTTTGGAAGGAGCCAACATTTGAAGTGCTTGTCATATGGCCCATTGGTGTTGAATAGGAGAGCTGACTGCCTGTATTCATGTAGCCTTCGTTATCATATTCAAGGATAATCATTTTATGATTGCGCAACGCTGTTCCGATGGCGGGACCCATGCCAATATCCATACCGCCGTCACCGGTCACCATGACAAAGGTAAAATCATCGCTGAGACCTAAGTCAGCTAATTCACCGCGCCGTTTTCTCTCATAGAACATTTCTACAAGACCCGACAGCGTCGCGGAACCATTTTGGAAAAGATTATGGATGTATGTAGCTTTATGGGCACTATATGGGAAGCCTGTTGTAACAACCATGGCACATCCGGTATGGAATAGAGCGACAATATCTCCTTCAATCCCTTTAAAGAATAGCTCCAGTCCTGAGAAAATTCCGCAACCTGGACAGGCACCATGTCCAGAAGCTAAACGCTTCGGTTTTTTCGTTAAACTTCTGAGAGGAGGGATTTTCACGTTTAGTTCACCGGTATTTTCATCAGGTGTGACCGTAATTAAACCTGTGTTCAAGTCTTCTTTTTTCATCGGATTTAAGACGCGCTTTGGAGCGAATGCCTTATTGCCGGGATTATGTCCGAAGTAGTCGAACGGCTTTTCAACACTGCCTTTTTCCGCAGCCTCTTGTGCTAATTGGAAAAAATGTTCTGCGTCATCGGCATAAAAATCTTTGCCACCTAATCCATAAATACGGTTAACCACCTGTGTATGACTATTTCCATTTGTCTGCAGAGCCGCTCGTAATTCAAGTGCCATATTTCCGCCATGGGCTCCGTAGGAATCTGCCCGGTCGCCAACTGTAATTGCTTTCACATTTTTCAATGCATCTGCTATTTGTTTTTGCGGGAAGGGGCGTATCATATTGGGCGAGATGACCCCGGCTTTAATTCCATTTGAGCGAAGCCGATCCACTACATCTTTACAAACCTCAGCAGCAGAATTCAACATAAAGACTGCCACTTCTGCGTCATCCATTCGATATAAATCAAGTACCGGATATTCCCGTCCGGTTAATTCTGCATATTCTCTCGAAATTCTCTCAAATACAGCCTCTGCTTTATACATGGCCTCAGATTGCTGATAACAGTTGTTGATATAATCAGGTTCATTCATATAAGGCCCGATTGTTACTGGATTCTCCCGATCTAGTGCATGAGGGAAGTTAGTGGGTAAATCGCCAATAAACTTTTGAACCTCTTCCTTATTTTTTATGACATAGACCCGTCTTTTTTGATGGGAGGTGAAATAACCGTCATACGATACGATGACCGGAAGCCGGACTTCATCATCTTCTGCCAGTTTAATAGCGATGATGTTCATATCATAGACAATTTGCGGATCACGGGCCATTAAGATTGGCCATCCGGTATTTAGCGCAAAATACAAATCGGAATGATCTCCATGAATATTTAAGGGCCCGGATATGGAGCGGTTCACCAAATTCAATACCATCGGGAAGCGTGTTCCCGATTGAACAGGAAGCTGCTCTAACATGTAAAGAAATCCATTTGCACTAGTGGCGTTAAATACACGTCCGCCGCCGGTCGAAGCCCCGTAGCAGATGCCTGCGGATCCATGTTCTCCGTCAGCAGGAATTAACACGATATCGTGTTCTCCCTTGGCTTTCATCCCATCAAGGAACTGGGCTACTTCTGTGGAAGGTGAAATCGGAAAATACCCCATTACATGATAATTTATTTGGTGCGCTGCATAGGCAGCCATTTCATTACCGGATTCAAAAACAATACTTTGCTCAGCGGATCCTTGAAGCATTGATTCCTTTTCTTGTTCTAAATTAATGGACATAAACATCCCGTCCTTTCCTTAATTTTGTATAGCCAAATCAAATAGATGCGGCACACGATTCTTGTCCGCGTATCCGTCATTGTATTCTCTTTCACCTGATAAAGCATCAACAGGACAAGCAGTCACGCATTTCAAACAGCCTTTGCAATATTGGTAGTCAATACCTTGAAGGAACATTTGCGGCCGTCCCCGTTTGTCCGCTTTTTCTTCCCAAACAAAGCAAAAGTCCGGGCAGGCAGTATCACAGGCAGCACAATTAATACATTTCTCTTCATGGAAATGTGGAAGCATCCCGGCACGTGAAATGCTTAAGTCCTTTAATATGCTGTTTCCAGGATTCGTAATCATCCCGCCAATGGCATGTGTTTCATATCCGAGGAGCGGGATGGGTCTAGTAAATGGCGTAGGTTCCGAACCATCTTCAAGCAGGAACGTTTTAAATTCCACTTCACTGTACCCGCGTTCAAAGGTACGAATATTTGGTTCAACAAGATGTGGATATTTCATTTCAAACGTACGGCGAATCGTTTGTTTCATCGACTCAGGGTCTAAAAAGTCCAGGATACGATAAAGTGCACCGAGCATGGCGGTATTGGCTTTTGTTTGTTCCTCCAGGGCAATTCCGGTAGCATCAACGATCGCAATCGTACCGCTGGGAATTTTCATGGCCGTTTTTAGTTCGTCTAGGGATTTCTGTGAATTGACTAAGATGGTGCTATCAGGGTAAATCCCGCTTGTACAATCGATGGTTTTAAACAGGGCATCATGGAAAATGCCGACAACATGAGGGCGTTCAATTGGTGTGGTGTCTCGGATGTTTATTTCTGGATTGCAAAAACGAATGTGCGCTTTAACAGGGGAGCCTTTTTTCTCTGATCCGTAGGATGAAAAACCGATTCCGTTCAGGCCGTTGCCGACAACTCCATCCTCGGAAAGCAGTTTTCCAGCTAAATTCGCTCCCAATCCGCCGATCGATTCAAGGCGAATTTCAAAAAAACCTAAGTCATTGGTTTTTGGCAGTTTTGACAATAGTATTCCTCCTAACGTCTATTGTTTTCAATATTATAAATTTTCTATTAATTATTGCATTTTTATTGTAACAGGACTAAAAATTAATTACAACAGTTTATTGTGCTGGAAATGAACAACTGCTTATTTAACCTTGTTATGAAGCAATTCCTGATATGAATTTATGTGTAAGTATCTTGTGAATATACATTTGCTATAGTACAGAAAAGAAATGTTGTATAACAGTGTTTGTGATATTTTATAGGGCTTTTTTAACTATTAAATATAAAATCTAAGAAACTTGGTGCTGCATGTTTCCATGAATAGTAATTTACTTGATTCACGCCAAAATAAATAACACTCCAAACTTGATTTGAAAGAAATGATGTATTTATAATTTACATCAAAGACAACTTGTAGATATAAGGAATTTCTGATTAGCGGTAAATAGAAGGAGTGGAAATATGAATTTACAATATGAAGTTATTCCAGAAGAAAAAATAGAATACTGTCGAGATTTGTGCAATGAGCTCATGGTCTTTCAAAAATCGAAAGCTTACATAACACCTGAATTGTTTGATAACATGAACTTTGACACAAGGATGGTACCTTCTATTAATAGTGCGTTGTACAATTATATTGTGGTAGTGAAAGACAATGATAAAATAGTAGCTTATGTGTATTCAAATATTTCTCCTAAAGAAGCGTATTCAAATGATTTTGCCACTTTTTTTGACCTTTCAACTGTTAAAAGAAATGACGTAGGTTGCTTATCCCAATTTTATATTAAAGAAGAGTACAGACAATACGGGATTGGATCTAAACTTTTCAATATGTCAATGGACTGGTTAAACAAATTTAATGATGTCGAAGATTATTTTATCTTTGTATCAAACGGTAATGAAAATGCCTTGGAATTCTATAAGCGTAAAGGATTTTCAGTAAGTAATGTTATATTGGATGGTTTTATAACAGTTTTGCGAAACAAGTAATCACCAATTTTCCTAGTAAGGGCTAGTACCAGCGAAGCTGTCACTACCACTACTATCCGAAAACCGATGTAATCGCTCCCGCTAAGAAAAATACCGGTCGACATTAGTTTAAGATACTTAAAGAAAATAAAACTGGAAAAATATTAGCTTATTTTAGACTATAAAAAGGGCTGAGCCAAAAGGACATTGAGAGGTGTCTTTTTTGGCTCAGCCTTTTCTTGCCTTTATTTAATCGAAATCGAAAAAAACGTGGTGAGGATCAGTTTAAGGCTGACGATCCTCTTTTTTATGCAAAAAAAGGAAGTTAAGCATTTATTGATGACAGATTCGATTCTGAATACTTAAAGTTAAGATTATTACTATAACTACAATAATAACTGTAACCTTTTTGTAAATCTTTCCATGAAAAGGACTTATATAATGAGGTTATTCCCTTTATGAATCACCAAAAATCGTATTCTTGCAAATAGATAAGAAGAGGGGAGGTCAAAATGAAAATTAAAGGGAAGTGGAAGTTGTTGATGTATTTCTCATCTGCCATATTTCTATCGGGTTGTAACAATATTGAATCTCCAAGTGATTTAATTGCAGCTCCACGGCAACAAGACGCTCTGAAGGATAAAATAAACCAACTATTGCCATCAAGCGTTGAGCTATTGACCCCACACCATGCTGGGAATAAACAATCTATTTTTATAAAAGATCTATCTACTTTAAAAGCACCGATAGGAAAGGTAAAATGCAGTATCCATTCGCGTGCCTTGTCAATTAATAATTGCTAGTCCTATGTTATACGTTGTAATTGATCATAAAATAGTGCAATATGTAAATGCTAATATTGGTTTAGGGATAGGAATTTTTATAACATGGGTTCTTACGATCTTTGTATTTTTAGTTTTGCTTGGTTTCCTATTTAAAAAGAGAGTTTAATTAACGGAAAAATAATTTTCTAAATAAACAATAGTAGCAAACAAATGGGTGAACTGAATTATGGTGCCTGACACCCAGTGTGTTAATGCGTTAATGCACTGGAGGTTAGGCAGCATTATTCTAAATTTAATGGTGATATTTGCAAGTACATCCGAGGATGATAATAAAAAGGAAAACACTATTGAGAAAATAATAAAAGCTATATGGAGGAAAAACAAATGAAATTCCCTAATGATGCTGATGGAGATGCTTTACGAAGCCTTTATAAGGATGGCGTAGATTTTAAAAAACAACAATCAGTCGAATTTTTTGTTGCCGTGCCAGATCAAGTAACAGGTGAAAAATTATCGCAAGTACTAAAGGGGGAAGGATTCAACTGTTTCTTAGAGCAAGACGACGAAACGGAGGAGTGGGCATGTTCCTGCTCGAAAAGAATGCTATTAAATTATAAAGAATTAATGGACATACAGAATAAAATAAATAGCATAAGTAAACCACATGGTGGTTTTTCTGACGGTTGGGGCGTTTTTGTAGACTAAAAGGATTGAGGGAATTTAAAGGATTATTATAGATCGTGAAGTTCCTAAACTAATGAAGATCAAAGATGAGGGATATATATTGATGATTGTAATTGAAAATGATTGGTTGATGGTGGAGATTAGTACCAATGGGGCAGAAGTACGTAAAGTAAAGCATAAGAAAAATGGGCTAGACTACATGTGGACAGGGGACAAGGCTTACTGGGGTCGCGTTTCCCCAATCTTATTTCCGATTGTTGGACGTTTACAGGAAGACCGATATCAACTCGATGACAAGACCTACGAAATGTCACAACATGGTTTTTTGCGTGACGTTGTATTTGAGGTGGATGAGCAGACAACAACAGACGTTTCATTTACATTTGAGTCTGCGGGACGCTTCCTTCATATTTATCCTTACGATTTCAAGGCATGTATTCGTTATATCATCAATGAAGACTCACTCATTGTTCGGTGGAAAATCGTAAATGAAAACAAGGTAGAGATGTATTTCTCAATTGGTGCACATCCCGCATTTAGGATTCCGCTTTTAGAAAATGAAACCATTGAGGACTACAGTTTACACTTTATTGCTGCTACAAATAAGGATGTGATGGAATATGAGCTAAAGAATTCTCTTATTCACGAAAAAGGAATGGCCAATGATTTATCAATGATTAAACTCACTAGCTCCCTTTTTGTGCATGATGCTCTTATTTATAGCAATATTGATCAAATTACACTGGCATCAAATAATTCGAATCATGGTGTAGAAGTAACCTTCGAAGAATTTCCGTTTGTTGGAATCTGGTCGAAATATATGGACACAGATGGCAAGATAGCTCCGTTTGTTTGTATTGAGCCGTGGTACGGTATGGCTGATACCTATCATACAACAGGGAACCTGAAGGAGAAATTTGGAATCAATAAGCTGAAACAAAGAGAATCATTCCAGGCTGAGTATAAAATAAGGTTTAAATAAGAGTGGTTCTAACCTTAAGAGTCAGACCCCCGAGTTTTTATTATATGAGGATTTTGAATTAAGACCTGGCTTTGATCCGTCTCAGATTGGTGTGTATTGGCGTTGATAATTCTAGCAGCGACGATCAATTAGACAGTATAAATGTTGAGAAATAAAAATTGGAGTGGTAGATAATACATCACACATCGATCATGACCGAATATTTAAGGAATTCCTGTCAACGTTTTTTGAAGAATTCATTCAGAGGTACAAAAAGCCATAGAAGAGGTGAGGGCAATAAGTGCAAAATTGGCTTTTTTTTGATCGCCGCTATTTGTGTTGTGTTAATAATGATTCAATTAAATCATATTTTAATAGAAAAGCAGTTAATCAACAGGAAAAAGCATCATAAATTTCAATTGCTAATTAAAAATGATCTGAATTTCACGGAGATTGACTTATACAGAAATTATTCTGAGTATTATGGCTATGTCTTTTATCTGATTCGCAGAAAATCTTATAAATATAATCGAAGGGAAGGGAAACAATGCTGCGAAATGTCATTGTTGTAACGGATGATGAAGAAAGTGTGAAAAATGCGATTAGAGAAATATTACGATCGAAACATAAAGGCCATGAAGTGGCCCTTGATTTGACGAGAATAAAAGACAAGCAAAGAAAAACGGAAATCATGAAAAAATTAACAAGGTATTAACGAAGGAAACTGACTCAAATGGTGGTAGTTCGGGTGCCTAGCACCGCCCCAAGTTTAGTGTTTACTATTGTTTTTATTCATCCTACTGTGCACATGCATACTAGCTGAATTTTTACACATCACCACAGGGATGGTTCACGTGGTTTTTAATGCGGTAAGTGCCGACATATAGAATCGTTCCAATGGTTACCCCGTTAGATGTCCCTATAAATTGACTGATCGAAAGATGCCCACGATATAAAGATTTTATTCCGTGAATAAATTACAATTTTTCTCATCAACTTAAGAAATAAACAAATTAGTGAAGTGGGTGGGTGTAATAGATGTCCCGAAACAGTTATCGGTTATTTACCATAATTTCTTTAAACATGGTCTTTTTACTATTGGCATCCTGCAATCAATCACAAAGAAAAGAAGTTAGCCCAGAAAATAAAACCCCTCGTGAAGTTTTAGGTTTTTATACAGAGCAGGAAGGAAATTTTCCAGGTTCTCAATCTATAGTTAATTCGCAATTCAAAAATTTAAGCAGCATTGCGCCCTTTTGGTACAAGCTTGATGATAAGCGTCCAGGCAGTCTTATTGATTCTGTTACTGCAGATCATAAGAGAATGGTTATTCAGAGAGCACATAAAAAACAAGTGAAGGTTTATCTAGTTGTTCACAACCTCTTTTATGAAAGTCTGGAGAAGGGCAAACAAGTGGCGAGTAATGTCATCAATAACGATAATAACCGCAATGTTTTCATTCAGAATTTACGAAATGAAATAAATCAGTTCAGTTATGACGGTGTAAATATAGACATAGAAAATCTGTATTTGACTGACCGAGATTCCTTTAGTCAGATGATTAAAAAATTGTCTGATGCGCTGCATCGTGATGGAAAAGTAGTGACGGTTTCAGTCCCAGCAAACACAGGCGATTCGCGTGCTAATCCGTGGTCACCGTGGTTTGATTACGCAAAGCTTAGTCAATTTACAGATGGATTAATGATTATGACATACGATGAACACAACGCAAATACAAGACCCGGGTCAACGGCATCGGTGGATTGGACAGAAACAACCATTCGTTATGCAGTGAATAAAGGAGTACCACCATCAAAAATATTACTCGGTATTGCTGGTTATGGATGGGACTGGGACACAACAGCAAACAAGGCCTTATATAGCTCCTATTCACTGTTAATGGGGAATAAAACCAAATATAAAGCTGAAATTTTGTGGGACTCCCGTTCGCAAACACCTCATTTTAGTTATGTAGATGAACAAAACCATAGCCACCAGGCATGGTTTGAGAATAGTAATAGTCTACGGTATAAGCTAAACCTTGTGGAAAAATATAACTTACAAGGAATCGGGATTTGGCGACTCGGCTTAGAAGATCCTACGTACTGGATGGTTATACCAGAGAAAATAAAAGTAAAAAAATGATGATGTAAAAATGTAAGGGTACACCAGAAAATAATCCACCCTTAATTCTTGATTGATTTTCCATTTTTATCGGTTTTGATTTACCTTTTTTGACCACCAAATAAAAAAAGGAAAACTGGAGAAACTCCTTTGCCAAAATAACCCGGTCGCAACGGCGCTGTAACGTAAAATGGGGTTTACAGAAAGTCAAAATGGGTAAACTTAATAAAATGGGAAAGGGGGTTTGAACTTGTCGACAAGCTTTTATCCAAAAGAAAATGTACAACATTTTGCCCGATTAAAGGATCTGGCGCCAGAACAATTAAAAGCCTTTAATGCCTTTGACGCGTCTGTTTTTAAAGAGGGTGCCTTATCAAAAAAGGAAAAGGAAATCATTGCGGTTGCGATTGCACATGTAACGGAATGTCCGTATTGTATTGATGCGCATACCAAAGGCGCGAAAAGAGCAGGGGCAACATTAGAAGAGCTAGCCGAAGCTGTATTTGTTACGGCTGCGGTTGAAGCTGGCGGAGCAGTTACTCATAGTACACATGTACATAATGCAAAAAGCCAAGGAGCATCAGATGTGCTTTATGCTCGTTCTAATTTGAAAAATTTAGGCCTATTGGGGAAATTTGCCCCGGATGGTTTTAAAGGTTATCAAGCATTCAGTGCCGCTGCAACGAAAGAGGGAAAATTGAGCGCCAAGTTTAAAGAAATCATTGCCGTAGCTGTTGCCAATGCTACTCAATGTCCATACTGCATTGATGTACATTCGAAAAATGCAGAGCGACATGGGGCAACGAGTGAGGAACTTGCTGAAGCCATCATGGTCACTGCTGCGCTTCGTGCAGGTGGTGCTTATGCACATTTGGCGAATATGATTCAAAGTTACCAAGAATAAGCTTGATTTTATATTTTATTGGTAAGGCTCCAGCATTAGTTGGGGTCTTATTTTAATGCCAGAATACGCGAAGGGTTTTATAAGGAAACAGTTAATATTGAAGAATTTAGAATGAAAAGTCCTCTTGATAAAATTTACTAAAAATTAATAATGCTTTAGGTTATTAACAGGTATTATTAAAAGGTAGGTATTTAATTAGGAGGAAAAATTTGATGAGCGAACATATTATTGCATTTATAATGGGAATCGTAGAAGGGTTAACAGAATATCTCCCAATTTCATCAACAGGCCATCTTATTTTAACTGGTCATTTATTAGGATTTGAAGGAGATCGGGCGAAAACATTTGAAGTGGTCATTCAATTAGGTTCCATACTAGCCATTGTCGTCTTATATTGGAAAAGGTTTTTTTCGCTTTTAGATTTTAAGAGTCTAAATATAAAGAAAAACAATAGACAAAGACTTAATCTCCTTCATGTATTTTTAGGGATTCTACCAGCAGGTATTGTAGGCGTCGTATTGCACGATTTTATAAAAAATGTTCTGTTCTCTACCACAGTCGTTTTGGTTGCTTTAGTTGTCGGCGCCTTTTTATTGATTTATGCGGACAAAAAGAACACAACGGTTACGGCCAACACACTAGACCAATTGTCTTATAAGCAAGCCTTGTATATTGGCCTGTTTCAATGCTTATCTGTTTGGCCTGGATTTTCAAGAGCTGGTTCCACCATTTCCGGAGGATTATTAGTGGGGGCAAGCCAAAAAACAGCGGCGGAATTTTCCTTTATTTTGGCATTGCCCATCATGGTGGGAGCAACAGGTTTAGATGTATTGAAGAATATGGATGCCATCACTTCGGGAGACATTACAACATTTGTGATCGGATTTGTAACCGCCTTTGTCGTAGCATTGTTTGCATGTATCGGCTTCCTAAAATTGTTGGATAAAGTAAGACTTTCAACATTTGCTTATTATCGTATTCTTCTTGCTATCGTATTTGCGTTTATTATCCTTTGATAAAAATGCAGTAAATAAAAAATAACACACAAATTAGCAGTCTAATTCACATAGAATTGGACTGCTTTCGATTACTGCTTATGGAAGGGTAAACTGTATTTCAACTGTTAGTAAAATCATTTCTTTTGACAAAATATTAAATTAGAATTAATATAAACATGTAATAAAAATCTCGAATTCGAACATCTCAAATTCAAAGTTATATTTATTCAATAAATGACAAATAATATAATGTCATGAAATAACGAAGGGAGAAATTCAAAATGGGTAAAATGGATGGAAAAGTAGCTATTATAACTGGCGCAGCACAGGGTATGGGAGCTATGCATGCTCGTAAATTTGTGGAAGAAGGGGCAAAAGTAGCCGTTACTGATATCAATATGGATGCAGCTCAACAATTAGTAGATGAAATTGGTGAAAATGCTATTGCATTAAAATTGGATGTTTCAAACGCTGATAATTGGAAGGAAGTTGTAGAAAAAACGGAAGAAAAATTTGGTCCAGTTACAGTTTTAGTAAATAACGCTGGGGTGGGTATTTTCAAACCTCTAGAAGAACTAACAGAAAAAGACTTCAGATTAACATTTGAAATAGATGAATTAGGTGTATTTTTAGGAATGAAGACAGTCGTTCCATCTATGAAAAAGGCAGGAGTAGGATCTATCGTAAATATTTCATCTGTTGATGGGTTAGTGAGTGCACCAACAGCCATTGCTTATAGTGCGTCCAAACATGCCGTTACGGGTATGACAAAAGGTGCTGCTACTGAACTTGGGCAATTCAATATTCGTGTTAACTCTGTTCACCCAGGAATTATAAAAACTCCAATGGCCGAACAAGGCGATGTTGCTGAATATTTGAAACAACTAGAACAGGACATCCCGTTAAGAAGAAGAGCAGAGGTATATGAAGTATCTAATTTAGTTATTTACCTTGCTTCTGATGATTCTAGTTATTCAACTGGAGCACAATTCGTGGTTGATGGCGGTATGATTTCAGATTTATAATTTACATTTTATTGATAAGACCTCAGCTGCAGCTGGGGTCTTATTTATTGCTGAGATTTTAGGATTAGTCTCCCAGTGCGTTAAAGCTTTACTTAACCGGGGGACTGGCCCTATTTCGGCCCCATTTCTTAAAAAGTAGTACCGTCTTCATGAAAGAAAAATAAAAAAATACTCCAAAAGAATCTATTTTAGTAGATTCAGAATTGTTAAACTATTTATAACATCATGGGGTGGCTTCAAATAAATCTGTTAGGAGGGAATAAGTTGGAACGAAAAGTACGCTTGATTCCGTACCAAGTGATTGCAGAGTTTGAAGAGGTAACCGAGGTGCCAAAAGGGGTGGAAATGATTCAGGCACCTGAAGTGTGGGGGGCGTCAAAAGGAAAGGGAATCACAATCGCTATATTAGATACCGGCTGTGAAAAGTCCCATATTGACTTAAAAGATCGAATTATTGGCGGGCGAAATTTCACAAAAGATGACCGTGGTGACCAAAATACCTATCGGGATTACAATGGTCATGGGACCCACGTTGCCGGCACGATGGCAGCATCCGCCAATGAGACGGGAGTCGTCGGTGTTGCTCCAGAAGCAAATTTATTAATTATCAAGGTTCTTGATAAACATGGATCCGGGCAATATGAATGGATTATCAATGGAATCTATTATGCTATTGAACAAAAGGTCGATATGATCTCCATGAGTTTGGGCGGTTCAGAGAATGTTCCAGAACTGCATGAGGCCATTAAAAAGGCCGTTGCCAATGGGATCCTCGTCGTTTGTGCAGCTGGAAATGAAGGGGACGGACGAGACTCGACTGAAGAGTTGTCCTATCCTGGGGCTTACAATGAGGTAATCTGTGTGGGTGCAATTGGTTTAAATCGTAATATATCGGAGTTTAGTAATTCTAATAAGGAAGTAGATGTAGTCGCTCCAGGTGAAGGTATATTATCGACCTATCTAAATGGTAAATATGCAAAACTTAGTGGAACTTCTATGGCAACCCCACATGTAACGGGTGCCTTGGCATTAATTAAAGCAATCTCAAATCAAACCTTTGAAAGAAATCTAACAGAACCGGAACTGTATGCCCAGCTTATAAGAAGAACGATTCCACTAGGAAATTCTCCAAAGCTGGAAGGGAATGGGATGGTGTATTTGACGGTCCTTGAATATTTAGCAACACTGGTAAGTACAATGGAAGAACAAGAAGTTTTGAACGTTTAGGAAAAAGGGCGTAATTTTACAAAAGACCGTCCTTTCAATTCCATATAATAGGAATAGTTAGATTTTCAGACGAATTACTCATAGGGAAGATTCGATAAGGCTCTTACTTTAATAAAGTAAGGGCTTTTTTATGGGGGGGTTTCCCAAGCAACGTTTGTCCTTATGGGCACATATTTTATGATAAATAAAGTAGAACTGTTTGCGATGGAAATCGAAACTTGAGTGAATATGAATGGTAAAAAAGCTTCAAGAATCCCAGATAAATAGGGACTGAAGCTTTCCTTCAAAATTTTCAAGATGGATTTCCTGCTTACCGCCTTGACGGGCAGTAAGACACGCACTGATTGAGGTTTCACTTTAACTTCCCTTAGCTGTATTCTCAAGCTATATTACTTTAGCTTATTGTAATGGTCAAAGAAAACTTTAAAAAGTCTTTCATCTCCGCCATGATCAGGATGAAGGGCTTTAAGCAACTTTTTAAACTCTTTCTTTACTAATTTTTTGTCTGCATCCGCATCTAAGCCTAAAAATGAGGTAGTAGTAAGGGGGGGAGGATCGAAAAGAGCATATTCGGCTTGTAACATTTTTTTTAAGGAACGAACCTTTGCTTGCTCTATGCGAATTGTCCTTTTTATTTCTTCGATTTCCTCTTTTAATTTCTGATTTTCACGGAATGTTTTTTCCCATTGGTGAAAATCAACTCCAAATTGTTGACTCTTTTTCTCTATCTTCTTTTTTATGATGAACGATGCTAAATCACTCGGATTAATCGAGTAGTCAATCTTTAAATGCTTGGTCCTTTTAGCTGATATTTTCCCTTCAAGAATCCAGCGTATGACGATTTGTTCACTATCTGTTATGCCTTCATTCTTTAATAGTTTGGTAGCCTCATTAACATTTAACAATCAATCAACTCCTTCTTGATTACGAAGTTCTCTTCCTTCTATTGAAAATGCTAACATACAAAAAACCCTAAAGGTTTACATGATTATTTAATTTTTATTAAAATTCCTTTTCTAATGGAAAAAGTCGCCGCCATCATTGAAACACACCGATATGCAGCTTATGCCTTTTTGCATTTAAAAAACCAGTTAATTAGCAGCGCATAGAAGTATTGTTTTAACAACTCAAATTTCTTTGAATAATAATAAATGGATACAAATGAGGTGATAAGAAATGATGCTTTATATCTAAATCTGTTGCCAATTGGGGGGGAACGATGAAAATCGAATACGAATATCGCTTCGGTTTGCCAAGAAACATCGTATGGAGGTATTTAAAGGATGAGAATGTCCTAGGAAACTCTCTCCTGGGTTGTAAGTCTTTTGTGGAAAGTTCAACAGGAGTATACCAAGCTGAATTGGATATTAATATTGGTCCTATTCAAGATTCGTTTACACTTGAGATTCGGCGCGAACAAGAGAAACCACCTCTTTTTTACCAGCTGCATGTGAAAGGAAATGGTAATCTTGGGGAAATCGATGCTAAAGCAGATCTATTTATTAAAGAATTCCAGGAAAGTGCTATTTTAATCAGCAGGATTGATACTCAAGTAACCGGTGCACTTGCTTTGGCTGGACAGCGGGTATTAGATGCAGCGGCTAAAAAGGGATTAGAGGCTTGTTTTCAAAAAATGGAAATGGAAATAAAAAGGGACCTTTATAAATTGAAAAGGGGTGGCTAAGCAACAAAGGAAACTCTAGGCACCTGCTATACTAAGGCCAATATGTGCCAGGCACCGTCAGAAAAATTGGGTGGTGCCGGGCATATTTTTGTTCAACTAGCGAAGCACTGCATCGGGTGTCAGGCATATATTTGTTATGAGGATTTACCAGGCGGTTTCTTTTTGATAGATTATTTGGTAGAGTTGACGATGTTTTTGTATGGAAATCATTGAAGGAGCCTGAAGATTCTCCAACACAGATAATGTTTTTGTTGGGTGGAAGGATTTTTTATTATAGATATTGTATTTAAAAATATTATAGTGTTATAATGTGTTAGTATGATAATATGGTAACGCACTAAAGCGAATTCGATAATCTTGTTAAAGGTGGTTTATATGGAGATGAAACGTTTTTCAACTATGATTCTAGTCATTGCAGCAGTATTCACTGTCCTTACAGCCTGCTCCAACAGTACATCGGGGGGGAAAGAAAGTAATAATAGCCTCGTAATTGGCATCGACGATAAATTTGCACCATTGGGATTCAGGGATGAGGAAAACAATATTGTTGGTTTTGATATTGACTATGCAAAGGCAGCAGCTAAAAAAATGGGTATGAAGCCTAAATTTCAACCAATTGATTGGAAAACAAAAGAGTCAGAGCTTAGCAGCGGACGGATTGATCTCATTTGGAATGGGTACACTATTACCGATGATAGGAAAAAGAAGGTACTTTTTACAAAACCCTATTTAAAAAATGCACAGGTAGTTGTGACACGATCTGATTCAAATCTTACTAAACTAAATGATTTAAAAGATAAAGCTGTCGGGCTTCAATCTCTTTCTTCCGCGGCTGATGCCTTAAATGAAAATCCAATTAAATCCAAAATCAAGACAATTACTGAGTTTAAAGACAATGTTCTGGCCTTAAATGATTTAAAGAGCGGACGTTTGGATGCGGTAGTGATTGATGAGGTTGTCATTAATTATTATATGGCAAAAGAAAAAGATACATTTAAGGTGCTAGAAGAATCTCTTGCTCCTGAAGAATACGGGGTAGGCGTGAAAAAAGGGAATGAAAAATTACTTGAGAAGCTACAAAAAGCACTCGATGAAATGAATGAGGATGGTACTGCTTCTGAAATTTCTAATAAGTGGTTTGGAGAAGATAAAGTAGTAAAGTAAAAACGAATATAGAGCAAAGCAGGATTTCCCTTGGAAACCCTGTTTTGTTTTTGGGGGAATCCTTTTATGTCTTTTGATTATATTATTTCAATCCTAAAGCCAATGCTCGAAGGCGCTCAGATGACAGTGCTTTTGTTTATTATTGCGATTATCGTGTCGATTCCACTGGGGTTTTTATTAACGATGGCAGTAAGTAGTAGGATTAAGCCCCTGTCTTGGATTGCACAAGGCTATATTTACGTGATGCGGGGTACGCCGCTTTTGCTGCAGTTATTATTTATTTGTTTTGGGTTGCCAATGATCCCTGTGATCGGTGAATATTTAGTTTTAGACCGCTTTGTTGCGGCCTGCTTGGGTTTTATTCTAAATTATGCAGCATATTTTGCCGAGATCTTCCGTGGCGGGCTGCTGGCACTTGATAAGGGACAATATGAGGCCTCACAGGTACTCGGTTTAAATAAATGGCAGATGACAACAAAAATTATCATGCCGCAAATGTTTCGCATCGCTCTTCCTGCTTTGGCTAACGAATCGGTGACGCTGGTCAAAGATACCGCGCTGCTCTATGCCGTTGCAGTACCGGAATTACTACACTTTGCCGAAACTGCTGTTAATCGCGACTTTACGATTGTGCCTTTCGTCGTCGCCGGAATCATTTATCTAATAATGACACTCGTATTAACGCTTATTTTTAAATGGATTGAAAAAAGGTTCAGATTTGAATAGAAAGGTGGGGTGAAAATGGCTATCATTCAAGTTTCTAACCTGAAAAAATCGTTTGGAAGGTTAGATGTACTAAAGCAGATTACTTTTAATGTAAATAAAAATGATGTAGTTGCTGTAATCGGTCCATCCGGTTCAGGAAAAAGTACAATGCTCCGCAGCCTGGTCCATCTTGAACAAATAGACGCCGGCAGTATTTGTGTATCCGGTGAGTATCTAGTGAAGGAAGGAATATACCCAAAACTGCAGGATATTAAGCAAATTACCGCCAAGATGGGGATGGTGTTCCAGCATTTTAATTTGTTTCCGCATCTCACCGTCCAAGAAAATCTGGAGATTGCTCCCAGATTGGTAAAAAAAGAGTCAGCTTCAGGAACTCGTCAGCGCAGCACGGAACTTCTAGAAAAAATCGGCCTAGCAAATAAAGCAAAAGCTTACCCGGCCAATTTGTCCGGTGGTCAAAAACAAAGGGTAGCCATCGCTCGAGCGCTCATGATGAACCCTGAAATTCTATTGTTTGATGAACCTACTTCCGCTCTGGATCCGGAGTTAACCGGCGAGGTACTACAAGTAATGAAGGATTTGGCAGAAGAGCACATGACCATGATTGTTGTGACGCATGAGATGGGATTCGCACAAGAGGTGGCTAACCAGGTTATTTTCATGGATGATGGGGAGATCATCGAATCCGGTCATCCCTCTGAAATATTCACAAAACCCCGGTTTGAACGAACGAAAGCTTTTTTGAACCGGAGCTTAAAATAACTCTAGACGTTAGAGATTGCCAGGTGCGTTGCAATCCCGAAATTAATAATATTAATTGGAATTTAATAAAGGGAACGAGGGAACCAGTGATGTATCACTATGGTTCCTTTTCTGCTTCACGGGGAAAATACCATCAAAAAGTGAGTCTTAATAAAATCAGATGGTGCCTGGCATTTCTTTTGCGCATTTTTGATCCTCTTAGTTGAAGAATAAAATCAAAAAGCATAGCCAACAAAAAAGAAAGCAAACTAAAATTGTGGGTGCCGATAACAAAAAAATATCTATTCCGATTCTCTATAGTGTATTTATCATGGTTGGCATCCTTAAAGGAATAACCTAATTAAACTATAAGGGTGGTGAAATAGTGGCTAAAAAGAAAAATACCCAATATATGAAGAATAATAATGCGCTACCAAAAGCCGATATTGAATTTGCGGGTGAAAATGGACTTGAAAAAAAAGCATTAAAAGCCTTAAAAAGTCACAATAAGTAAACAAAATGGGACAGTAAACCTGTCCCATTTTGTTTACTTAAAATCAGGGTGCACATTTCATTTTTGTTTAAAGAAAGGCTCTGTTAAACGATTATGTTGATATTTGAATAAGACGAACTGTTGTTCTATAATGGTTATATAAATAAGGACAAAAGTGAGTGGTTTCAAATGGCGTTAATGGACATCATTAAGGAGATTCAAAAACTTAATACCGCAGACCAACTTCGTTTGAAAGAGTTTTTTACAAAATCCCTTGCGGCATCTTCTGCAAGTGAACCTATTTTTAAAGAGGTGTCCGAGCAGAAACATAAAGATGGCTACACTTGCACTCACTGTCATTCAAATAATGTTGTCCGATTCGGAAAATATTCCGTCAAAACAGGTATGAAAACAATGGAACGGCAGCGTTATCGCTGCAAAGATTGTGGTAAAACCTTTACTGATGTCACGAATACCCCTTTACTTGGGTCGCACCTGCCTCATAAATGGTTGGACTTCATTCAGTGTATGATTGAAGGGTACTCTTTACGCAAGGCATCTGAGTTGATTGAAGTCCATTATGTCACTCTTTTTTATTGGAAGCATAAAATTTTCCGCTTTGAGACAAATGGATTTCTACCAGTTTTCTGGTATCGTCGAAATGGACGAAACCTATTTCCTATACTCTGAAAAAGGGAAACGGAATTTAAAAGGGCGTAAAGCTCGTAAACGTGGTGGTGCTTCTCAATTCCGTGGAATAAGCAAGGAACAAGTTTGTGTGTTGATTGCTAGAGACCGTCAAAAACTGACTTTTTCAAGAGTGATAGGGCAAGGACGTATTGTAAAATCCCGTTTAGATAAAGCTATTGGGTCCAAATTATCCAAATCGAATATCCTTTGTACTGATGCGTGGCGGGCTTTCAAAACCTATGCAAAAGATAAAGGGGTAGAACATTACGCATTCAAATCGGATGGAAAGGAACGTGTCAAAGGGCTTTATCATATCCAAAATGTCAATAACTATCATAGCCTTCTAAAAGGATGGATGGACAGGTTTAATGGCGTTGCAACTAAATACCTCGACTATTATTTGAGTTGGTTTCAATTTCTGGATGTAATCAGATTCCGTAATGATTATACAACGGTAAGCAAAATGGTTATTGATAGTTGCATATTATCTACCAGTGCTACTTATGAAAGATTAAGAACAATGACATTTAAGTTATAGTATTGATGTTATCAAAAAGTGGGAGGGTTGTTATGTTTAAATCACATATTAATATTTATGATTGTATGAAGCATCATAATGTTATTGGCTTAAGCGTTTCTTTAATCAATAGTGGTCAAATTAGTCGAATTGAAAATTACGGTTTGCTAGAAGTAGGAACCAACAAAAAAGTAGACAATAATTCTATTTTTAGTGCTTGTTCAATCAGTAAGTTTTTAACAGCATTACTAGTTTTGAAGTTAACAGAAAAAGGTATTCTCGACTTAGATGAGGATGTAAACAAAAGATTAAAATCGTGGAAAATCCCCTATAATAATTTGACCGATAAAAAAGTAATAACATTACGAAACTTGCTGAGCCATCAATCTGGAGTTATAGACCCTGAAGAAAGTTTTATGGAATTAAACCCCAATATAGGTACCCCTTCAATGGTAGAAATATTCGAGGGAACTACACCATATTGTAAAGCACCTATTGAAGTAAAGTATGAACCAGAGAGCGACTTTCAATATTCAGACGCAGGATTTTGTATTATACAACAACTGATAGAAGATGTGACTGGGAAACCTTTTAAAAAAGTCGTTAAGGAACTAATATTTGACCCGCTAAAAATGACAAATAGCACATTTTTACAAAATATTTCTGAAGAGATAGATGTGGATTTTTCTTCTGGTCATAACAAAGAAGGTGAATTAGTAGATGGAAAATATCCAATATATCCATATCCCGCAGCCTCTGGACTATGGACAACTACTTCAGACTTATCTCAATTAATTCTTGAATTAATGGATGCACTCAATAATAAAAGTAGGATTGGGATTTCTGCAAATAAAGTAAAAGAAATGATAAACTCACAAGGTTGTAAAAGCTGGACAGGACTTGGGGTGTTTTTGGACGGTTCAGAAAAGGAGATTGAAATTTCATCACTTGGTTGGGGATTAGGATTTCAATGTATGATGGTAGCCTATCCTCATTTAGGAAATGGCTTAATTATAATGACAAATACAGATTTAGGAGTTCATCAATTAAAAGGTATAATTGGTGAAGTTTATCATTCCCTAAAACCTTTGTTAAATCTTGCTTAGTTTTAATAAGATATAAAACCAGGACCTTATTAAAGCTAAGGTCTTGATTTTATATATAATATCAACAATATTCTTTAACAGAGCCTAAAGAAAAAGAAGCAACAATTGAATCTATAAGGGATGCGACAATCGCAGTCAATAAATATTATGAAATCACATCTATTTATAAGCGGGCAAAAGAATTATTAAATGATGAACAAATGGAGATAGGCAGCAAAGTTATTAATAATATAGAAACGTATGTTCTATTTTTATTGTTAATATGATAAAATGAAGAAGCAATAGAATAGGATTTCTCAAGGGTGGTCGGCACGCTCCCAAACAGAAAGGGGTGATGCTGAATGACAGTATTTCAAGCTTCAATGCTTGCAATATCTTTTGCTAGTTTAATCATAGCGATTCTGTCATTTCAAAATAAAAAATAATCCACCCTTGAGTTAGCGAGCTCAGGTGGATTATTCTACCCAAAAGTCGACCCCTTTAAGGGAACCGTCTATTGCTGGACTGGACATGTTCCTGCATGTTCGGTCCTTTTTAATTTATTCAATACTTAATATTATTATAACCGAATGGAATGAAAATGATAGTATTTATTTCCTACTCCAAGCTTCTTTTTAAAATTCCCTTAACTCCCTATGATTGGTAAAATAGTAAAAAAGATTGTTTATAGGGAAGGGAAAAAATTATGCCATTAGAAATTGTTCGCCAAGATATTACAAAGATGAAAGTAGATGCGATTGTAAATGCTGCGAATACATCATTGAAAATGGGCGGTGGTGTATGTGGAGCGATCTTTCATGCGGCAGGGGCAAATGAGTTGCAAGAAGCATGCAATCAAATTGGTGAATGCAAGGTGGGAGAAGCCGTTATTACGGATGGGTTTAAGTTAGATGCAAAATATATAATTCATACATCAGGACCTATTTGGCAAGGCGGTTCCAAGCAAGAAGCCCCTTTGTTAAAGGGATCATACAATAACTCCTTAGAGCTTGCTAAAAAACATCAATGTGAATCCATTGCCTTTCCACTCATTTCGACAGGCATATACGGTTATCCAAAAGAGGAAGCATTACAAATTGCGGTTTCCACCATCGGTTCATTTTTATTAAATCATGACATGCTCGTTTATTTGGTTGTTTTTGATAAAAAATCTTTCGGGTTAAGTAAGAAGTTATTTACTTCCATTCATCAATATATTGATGAGCATTATGTAGAGGAAGTGGAAAGCACTTATAATCGCAATAGAGAAGAACGATTTATAATGGAACAAATTCAGGAAGTCGAAATTTTTCATCATGAAGAGGCAAAGCATTCCTTAGTAAACCTTTTGGAACACCTCGATGAATCTTTTTCTGAGCGACTGCTTCGATTCATTGATGAAAAAGGAATGACGGATGTTGAGACGTATAAAAGGGCGAATATTGACCGGCGCTTATTCTCTAGAATCCGGAATGAAGCTGATTATACTCCACATAAGAAAACCGCTATCGCTTTTGCGATTGCTTTAAAATTATCTTTAGAGGAAACGAATGAGCTGCTAGCTGCGGCGGGCTTTACCATGTCACGCAGTAGGAAATTTGATGTGATTATTGATTTCTTTATTCAACAAACGAACTATAATATACATGAAATCAATGAAGCCTTATTTGCTTTTGACCAGCCACTGCTTGGTGCTTAAAATGTCGCTTTCAAAGCGACCATTTCTAAACGAATAATTGTTATCCTAAGTTTATCAAAGAACGGGGGATGACAATTATGAAAAAAAATTTAACTGAATTAGTGTTTATTTTAGATAAAAGCGGATCTATGGCAGGACTTGAGGCAGATACAATTGGCGGCTATAATGCGATGCTGAGGAAACAGCAAACGGCTGAAGGAGAAGCCGTTGTTACGACAGTATTATTTGATCACGATTATGAATTATTACACGACCGAATCAATGTAAGGGGCATATCTCCCATAACTGATGAAGATTATGAAGTAGGGGGCACTACTGCGTTATTAGATGCGATTGGTTTTACCATTCAAAAAATGGTGAATGTACAAAAGAGAACTAGTGAAGATGAACGCGCGGAAAAAGTGCTATTCGTTATTACAACGGACGGGATGGAAAATGCCAGCCGTGAATTCACCACGGACAAAATCAAAAAAATGGTTAAGCAGCAAAAAGAGAAATTCGGCTGGGAGTTCCTGTTCCTTGGAGCCAATATAGATGCCCTCACAACCGCCGCACGATTTGGAATTGAAGAGGACTTCGCCGTGGATTACCATGCTGATCAGGTAGGAACGCAAGTAAATTATGAAGCAGTAAACGAAGCAGTGATTAACCTTCGAAGCGGCAAAAAGATTGACCGAAGCTGGAAAGAGGGAATTGAAAGGGATTATAATCGTCGTTCGAGGAATTGATAAAATACAGAAATGATTTTCGCCAGGGGGAGTAAGATGGATTTTGTTCAGTATCTAAAATTTAGACACAATAAACACGGTGGATTAGGTATAGGAGAAAAATCTGCAAAGCAGTATAATAATAGATTGGAAAACATGTTGAAATATGGATTATACCATGGAGAAACTAGTGTAACCCCCGAGACAATTGAAAAGATTAATCTGAAATATGTGAATGCTACTGGTGAATATGAACGAACGATAAAATACTATATAGAATACAAGAAAAGCCTTTTAGAAGTATGATTTTCTTCTTTGGTTTTTGGTACCTGACCCCCGGCATGTTAATGTATTAACGCTTCGGGGGTCAGTCACATTTTTCCCTGAGGATTTTATCTATGTTCGTATAACTTTTTTCTTAGTTTGTCATTGGTGAGGTGGCCCCATTTATTTAAGCCTATAATTATACTGCAATAGTCTGATAATTCAGATAATAAAGATATAGACAAAAAGGATGATAATTGTATATTATTGAAGTTAGGGGGTGATAACGTGAAATCTAAAGTGGCTGCTGGAGTATTGGCTATTTTATTAGGAGGTTTGGGAGTACATAAATTTTACCTCGGTAAAATTGGAATGGGAATCTTATATATTTTATTTTGCTGGACAAGTATTCCTAGTCTTATTGGATTAATTGAAGGAATCATCTATCTGACAAAATCCGATGAAGAATGGAACAGGCAATACAACAAGTGATTGTAAAGTTTTTACGGTCAGTCCCCCGGCGCGTTAAAGCATTATTTCCCCCGGGGTGTAACTGACCCTATTGCACTGTTATATTATTTTGGATAACTAATACTTGCATCGGTGTCAGGCACCATAATCACAAAGCTACGACCACCACATATCCCCAACAGAATCCTTCACAATAACCCCTTGATCAGAATTGGTTGTAACAGCACCTAATCTATAAATCTATAAAAATTTGACAAATATCAGGCGATATTTTTTGGCGTATGCCTCGTCTGAGTTGAAATATTGGCGAAATATATACCATATACCAGCAATAAGCAGGTGTTACATAACTGTCCCAAAACATACACTCTTCATAGTAACACATTAATTTTGGACATTGGGGAGAGGGAAATATGAACTTCGAGATGCAAAAAGCAATTATGCTAGCTGAAAATATAAATGATTTTATTCAATATGTACAAAGAAATGATAAAATTAAGAACAGCCTTTATCCAAACAAAGATAGAATCTATCAAATTAAACTTTGGATGGAGGAATATAAGTTTCAAATAATAGCCGATGAACTCCTTCGAATAAATCAGTTTTCTTGGGATGAAAAGTATACTTATTATCTGGTTGACCAATTTCAAAAGGGAATCAACATTATCGATGAATACGTAACAAATCACCACGACGACTTATTCCTCTTTACGGCTAGACTATATACCTTAAAGAACCTGATTCAGTTATTACAAAAGTGAGAACAGCTTCGGTTCATATGTTTTTGGGATCAGTGTACGATGAGTTAAAGCTTTACGAAGGACAGACTGTCTCCATTTTTTGAGGTATTTCCTATCACTATTAAGATTAATATAGTAAAATAAGATGAAAGTATGACGTAACAGATAATTTTAAATTTTTACATAGCGGAGGATGCAAGGTGACCTATCAATTAAATAAGAGATTTAAAATGTTTACATTGAATTCAAATGAAAAGCTGGCTGTCGAGATGGCCGAGCTATTAGGCTGTGAGTTGGGCAAATGCTCGGTATCAAAATTTAGCGATGGAGAAATCCAAATCCATATTGAAGAAAGTGTTCGCGGCAGTGAGGTTTTTGTTGTACAATCAACTTCCTACCCGGTAAACGAAAATATTATGGAGCTTCTCATCATGATTGATTCCTTGAAAAGGGCATCCGCTAGAAATATTAATGTTGTCATTCCTTACTATGGGTATGGACGGCAAGATCGAAAGGCTCGTTCCCGGGAACCGATTACGGCCAAGCTAGTAGCTAACCTTTTAGAAGCAGCTGGCGCAACTAGAGTGCTAACAATGGATCTCCATACGCCTCAGCTTCAAGGATTTTTTGATATACCTGTTGAACATCTATTTGGCGTTCCAATTCTTACCCATTATTTTGAACAAAAAGGATTAGAAAACATTGTCGTTATTGCGCCGCATAATGGCAGCATCGGAAGAGCCAGAAAAATGGCCAAGCTGTTACATGCACCACTTGCCCTGATTGATAAACGAAAACTTGAAGAAAATGACAATGAAACATTTTTTGTTATTGGTAATGTTGAAGGAAAAAATGCCATTATTATCGATGATTTAATTGATACAGCTGAAACCATTACGTTAGCCGCAAAGGCGCTGGCAGAAAACGGGGCATCATCCATCTATGCGGGCTGTACTCATCCTGTCTTCACTGACCAAGCATTTGAAAAAATTGAAATGTCACCGATTAAAGAATTAGTTGTGACGAATACGATTGAATTACCTAATGAGAATGTAACCGGAAAAATAAAAACCATTTCCGTCGCACCCTTGCTGGTCGAGGCGATTGACCGAATTCATAATGAGAAAGCCGTAAGTCCATTATTTGAATAAGTTTAAGTTTGTAGGCAACTAAAAATAAATTCCTCAGGCATTATCCAATACTGGATAGTGCCTTTTTAAACAGAAAGTATAAATTTTGGCTTTGAGAATTGTCTAGCTCCAGCGCCCCAGCGGCTAGTCCTTCGCTCTCCGCCCTACGATAAATCAACATCGGGCAGCGAAGCTCACCGTGTTTCCTTTATCTCAGTTGGAGCGCCCCAGGCCATACGTCGCTGACCAGGGCGCTTGGCTTGCGCTTTTCTTACTAGGCAAGAGCCCAGGGAAACTGTGGAAGAGCCCTTACACATTTTGAAATTCATCATATTTTGTATTAAGTCGATGTAAAAGGAGGTTTGTGATATGGATGGTGTAGGAGCCGGTGGTGGTTTTGCTTTAGTGGTTGTATTGTTTATCCTTTTGATTATTATTGGAGCATCCTTTATGGGCGGTGGATGTTATTAAACAGGTTCATACTTTATTGAAAGGGGGGAAAGATATATGTATGGTTACGGAGGATTCGGTGGAGGATTCGGCGGCTGCGGTTGCGGCGGCGGTGGCTATGGTTATGGCGGCGTCGGATACGGCGGAGGTTTTGCCTTAATCGTTGTATTGTTCATTTTGTTAATCATTATTGGAGCAACGTGCTTTTATTAATTAAGAGCCATTAGCTTCATATCTTAGAAAATAAAAAAAGCCCTTTTTTAGGGCTTTTTCGTTTTTATTGCTTTGCTTTATTGCACCGAACGCAAAATAAAGCTAAAAAGGAGATATTGCATGGTATGCTATGGCTACTATTCAGTTTATGCTTCGATTCATGTAAAGAATCGACTAATTAAGCCCTTATTTTAGAATATCATTTATAATGGCTTTGACTGTTTGTTGTGATTTTCCAATATCGCTAAGCGAATAAGCTTCACTTTTATTTCTTTGCTTAATGAAAGCCATTCATGTTTATAAATTTTCATGAATCTATCCCTCCATTTAATGAGAAGTTAGTTTTAACAAGCAAGAGCTTTTTATGAATATTTTTATATGTTTTATTTAGAATAAATTTTTTTCTTCCTAGTAATCATTTACCCATATATTTCAAATTCCCAAACCTTAAATCCTTTTCCATTTTCTCTTATTTTTCTACATTATTTTCAATTAGGCCTGTTTTAATTGTTACACTTTTGTGAAAACTGCAATAATCCCCACTAGGATAAATATTTTAATGCTATACTAATTTTGTTGTTGAATATTAGTTTCCAAGGGTTAACCCCAGCTTTATCCGCGTATTTATTCCATTAGAAAATCATTTTTCATCATGGTACTACTCATTTCCTGAATTTCAAATTTCACCAGCCCCTAATTTTTCATTAAATTCAATCAGTTGTCCGTGAATCTAGGATTAAATCGCCCGATTACTAACCCTATATCCCACTTATGGTTTATGCAGCTTTACAGATAAGACCTATGTTCTGAAGTTGAAGAAGGGATGATGTTTAAATGGAACAGCAAGGAACTATTGACAAGGTAGTTGAATTAGTTCAAACAGAAACAAAAGCGAAAATTTTTCGCCCTGATTATCCGGTTTCAGAAGATCTAAGGCAAGTAATGGTAAGCGAGGTTTTTGGGGATTTCATGATCTATGCATTAAATCTGTATTACGATGATGAAAACCATTCGTTGTTGAAGGAATTTGTAGATGAACATGGGTTAAGCAATGAAAAACGAGATGGATTACTTCACAATTTGTTTTGGTGGAATTTATTTTATCAATCGAGTCGGCAGTCTTCGTGGAGTTGTATGGAAGATTATATTTCTGAAAATTTTCAAACGCTTAGAAACAAACCATTTATTTCTTCTTGGCTGCGGGAATGTGAAAAGGCAGTACCCAAATTCTATTTTATTGGCCATAAATATAATGATCGTGTCTTTGTTGCTATTGATATTCTTACAGAGAAACCCCTGGATGTCGTCGTGTATGACCCAGCAGCGATCTCGCCTAAAAAAGGAGAAATTGCCATGGGAACACTTATCCCATTGGGCGGTGGATTACATTTCCCAATCGTTGATTTTTACCATTTTGATTATGGGGCAAGAGAAGCTATGGCCAGTTGCTTACATCACCACTTTGATAAATATTTGAAAACCTCTACAATGCATGTGGCATTTTTCCACGTATTATCAGTTATGCTGCAAATAGAAAGAATCATAGTCACGGAAAATAAAGAAAAATTATCTTCAAAATAAAAGCTTCTTTTGAACAATTTAATCCACCACCTACCCAAGCTTAAAATCACTAGTCAAAGGGACCAGCCCCAGTAAAGCATTGCTTTACTGGGGCAGGCCCTCTCTTTAATTTGCATAATAATTCCAAAGTAATTTGTGTGAATTTTCTGATTCCCTAACTATCTTAATGAAAAATAAAACTATTGTAATATATCTAAATATTCATTATGCTACTATTAATAAGAAATTATAGTTTACCTAAGAAGTAGGTAACGGTTTACAATCTATATGGGGCTATGGAATGCAGCAATGATATTTTAAACAAGTGGGGGAAATTTCTATGAAAAATCTAATGAAAAAATGGAATCAAATGAGTCTGGTAAAACAAATAATTATCGGTTTGATTATTGGTATTATCCTGGCTGTGGCAATTCCAGATGCAGCCAAACCTGTTGTCATTTTAGGCTCTTTATTCGTAGGTGCTTTGAAAGCCATTGCACCTGTATTGGTATTATTCCTGGTCATGTCGGCCATCGCGCAGCATAAAAGTGGTCACCAGACGAATATGAAATCGATTATCGGCCTTTATCTTTTAGGAACTTTTTTAGCCGGATTAATAGCGGTTATGGTAAGCTTTATTGTTCCTGTTAACTTAACTCTGGCAAAGGGTGCTGAGGATTTGGCGGCTCCAGGCGGTATTGTAGATGTACTCAAAGCATTATTGTTGAACGTTGTTGATAATCCGGTAAAAGCCATTTATAATGCCAATTATATCGGCATTTTAACTTGGGCGGTAGTCCTTGGTATGGCTTTAAGAAATGCGCCAGCTACGACAAAAACAATGATAACTAATTTTTCAGATGCTGTTTCTAAAATGGTAACATGGGTAATCAAGTTTGCCCCACTGGGAATCATGGGGCTTGTTATTGACTCTATTACGACAAATGGAATCGAGTCACTCCTAAGCTATGGAAAATTACTTGCTGTTTTAGTTGGTTGTATGCTCTTTGTGGCCTTTGTGGTAAATCCAATTGTAGTGTTTGTAAACATACGTCAAAACCCATATCCACTTGTATTTAAGTGTATCAAGGAAAGCGGCATTACAGCATTCTTTACACGCAGTTCGGCAGCAAATATCCCAGTAAATATGAAATTATGTGAAAACTTAAAGTTGGATAAGGATACTTATTCTGTCTCCATTCCTTTAGGTGCAACTATCAATATGGCTGGTGCAGCCGTTACGATTTCCGTGTTGACACTAGCAGCGGTTCATACACTAGGCATTCATGTGGACATACCTACAGCCATCATTCTCAGCGTACTATCAGCTGTATGTGCTTGCGGTGCTTCAGGAGTTGCTGGCGGTTCCTTATTATTGATTCCACTAGCATGCAGTCTTTTCGGAATACCAAATGATGTTGCGATGCAGGTAGTTGGTGTAGGTTTTATTATTGGTGTTTTACAAGACTCTTTTGAAACAGCACTTAATTCATCCACAGACGTCCTTTTCACAGCAACAGCTGAATTTAAAAAGTGGCGTCAAGAAGGAAAAAAAATCGATATCAACAAAGCAGCATAAATGAAGGAAGCTCTCTATCTAGATAGGGAGCTTCTCTTCTTTTCAGGCTTATTTTATGACTTTTATGAACTTGGTATATTTTTAATGTTTTTATTACCTTAATTTTTTTCATCTTTGTGTGGAAACAGTATAATAAATTAGCAGAAGTATACATTAAAAGGAGCTCTCTTCTGTTGGTACTCAAGTTGAAAACTAAAAAAATCATAGAATGACTATAATTTATGCTTTTATTTTGAAAAGAGGCTACATAGTGCAATGTAATAACACAAGAAGGGAAGGAGATACCATGACAAAAGAAATAAATGAGGTAGGATGGAACTTAGAGAACAGTTATGGGCGTCTGCCAAAATCATTTTTTTCCAATCAGAAACCGAACCCTGTGAGTTCACCGAAGTTAATCATTCTTAATGGTTCGTTAGCAACATCCCTGGGGTTGAACGTCCAAGCGCTGCAAAGTGAAGAGGGCGTAGAGGAGCTTGCTGGCAACCGGTTTCCTGAAGGCGCTTCTCCTCTTGCTCAAGCATATGCCGGGCACCAGTTTGGGCACTTTACGATGTTAGGGGACGGCAGGGCAGTGCTGCTTGGTGAACAGATCACCCCTGTAGGTGAGCGGTTTGATGTTCAGCTCAAGGGTTCAGGCAGAACGCGATATTCGCGCGGGGGGGATGGCCGGGCTGCACTTGGACCGATGTTGCGCGAGTACATCATTAGTGAAGCGATGCATGCACTTAGTATTCCCACTACCCGTAGTCTGGCAGTAGTGACAACCGGCGAGCCAGTCATTCGCGAAACGGATCTGCCTGGTGCGATTCTGACTCGTGTGGCTGCTAGTCATATCCGCGTCGGCACTTTCCAATACGTTGCAAAATGGGGCACAGTTGAGGAACTTCGGATTTTGGCTGACTATACCTTGAAGCGTCATTATCCAGGGGTGGAAGAAGATGATAGTCGATATCTTTCACTGCTTAAAGAAGTGATTAAGCGTCAGGCTGCTCTGATTACCAAATGGCAGCTCGTTGGATTTATCCACGGAGTGATGAACACCGACAATATGGCTATTAGCGGGGAAACCATTGATTATGGCCCATGTGCCTTTATGGATGCCTATGATCCGGAAACAGTATTCAGTTCCATTGACAGGGAAGGCCGCTATGCCTATGGTAATCAGCCGTATATAGCTGGGTGGAATCTCGCGCGGTTTGCTGAAACCCTATTGCCACTGTTGCATGATAATCAAGAAGAGGCTGTCAAACTAGCCCAGGCTGCGATTGTAGATTTTATGGGGGTGTATCACAGCAATTGGCTTGCTGGAATGAGAGCAAAACTAGGAATATTTAACGAAGAGGCGGAAGATGTATCCCTTATTGAAGACCTCCTCAAAATGATGGAGAAGTTTCGTGCAGACTATACGAATACCTTCCGCGCACTAACTTTTCATAGATATGAGAAAACGGAACTGTTTGGAACCGAAGAATTTAAACAGTGGTATGAACTGTGGCAGGCAAGACTGGGAAGACAAAAAGAATCAAAAGACTCCTCGTATCAGTTAATGCAAAATAGCAATCCTGCACTAATCCCTCGCAATCACCGGGTCGAAGAGGCGCTAGAAGCCGCGGTGAAGGGAGACTTCAGCGTGATGGAGCAGCTTCTTGATGTTCTTTCAAGTCCATTTGCGCACACTACCGAACAGGCGGACTACTGTACACTGCCTGAGCCATCATCCATGCCTTACCGAACCTTTTGCGGTACATGAGATAAATGCCAGGCACCACCCATTTACTGGATGGTGCCTGGCACTTTTTCTATACAAACTTTGGAATGAGACAGATACATTTATTTTTATTTTTACTATTTACAATTTTTCCATAAAGGGATATATTAATCATCATAAAACTAAAATATTAAATAAAAGCAGTCTTTTCTCGCTAAATTTAATCGGGACGAGGACCAATTTTTTGTGAATTATGTCCTTGGCGGTTAACCCTTTTTTTAAAGGACGGGCTTCTCCTTAAGTCCGAATTCAACAGCTTTCTTCGGAAATAGGGAATTTCAAAATGATTGAATTCAAGCTGTTTAAAGTGAAGAGAATTTACCTAAAAGGGAGAGAATCGTCATGTTTATTGAAAGTATTTGTCCTAAATGTGGGGAGATTAATAACGTAGAACATAAAGGAGAAAAAATTCTTTCAGTAACTTGTAAGAACAACCATATTTATGATCATATTGTATTCTCTTATTCTAGAACTATGGGGATTAAGGATGATAAACGAAAAAGGTTAGAGGAAATGATTGTTGAGAAAAAATTCCATCGAATGAGCGATAAATCAACCATTTGTCTTCTTATCTTTGAAAATGGATATGAAATAGAAGGACGCTCAACAGTTCGAGATATGTCTGATTTCCGTCTAGTTATCGGTAAAGATAAAGCATATGAACAAGCTTTAAAGAAAGCCTTAGTAGCGTTAGGTGCATACTTAGGATAAGGTTATTTAGCGGAGTTTTACAGTCGAATGAATTAAATTTAGTGAAAGCCCTTTTTCTCGTTCATAATTGTTGAGAAAAAGGGCTTTTATTTTGGTTCTAAATGATGTTATTTTAGCGTATAAATATATTTTAATAGTTTTGGATTATTATATAATACATCTAAAAGAAAACTCTAAGCAGGGGTAATGTATAGGATGAATGAGGAATTAATAAAAAAAGCCGATGCATACTATCAGCTGGCTGAGCAGAAGGCCGATGATTATTTTCAATCACTTTATGAGTTGGTCTCACAAAAGACCTATGTCCCTACCTTAACAAAAGATTTCCAATCGTGGAAACAGAACCATATTAATCATCGATTATTATCCTTTTTTTCGCTAAGAAAGGGTAAGCATGATTCCCAGGGGTATCATAATTATATCCAATGGCTGAATTACACAGGCAAGCTTGATAATTACTTGGATCGAAGCATTTCCTATATTTTCATGCGAGACCTGGGAAAAGCCTTGGACTCACCAGAGACACAGACCAGGGTTCGTCGTGTAGTTGACAGCTTAAAAAATCACCTTACCCATTCTACTGCAACAGCCCATGAAGAAAAATCCGAGACGCTGGGCTTGGCCGGTTTGTACCGGTGGTCCCAGAAGGAAGGCATCGAATCCACCCTCATCTGGTTGATAAACAAACTAAAAACAGTATCCGCCAAAATTCCAAAGGGGATGGATGCGGAGCAAGCCCAGCGAAAACTTATCAAAATCATTGCGGGAGTACTAATGCACGTGGTAGAAGAGATGGCTCCGGAGATACCGCCTGAAGAACGGGCTTGGAAACTTGATGAAGCTATTGTGCTGGGTTATTCCTATGGTCTGACCTATCCTTTTATTGACGACCTTCTGGATGCCCACGTTTTATCCGATAACGAGAAAAAACAATATTCCCTTATGATCCGTACCACTCTTATCACAGGCTCAGTACCGGAATTGGGTGAGTGGTCTGGAAAAACAAAAGAACTGATCTGCTATATTCATTCGGAACTTCGAGAGGCCTTTAAGTATATTAAGGCCCATCAGCGACCGGAAACCATGAATACATTTTTCGAGCAATCCTATGTATTTTTTCATGCGCAGGAAGTGGACCGTATGAAGGATTTATCAAATGCAACTTACACCAATGAGGAACTGTATATACCAATCATTTTAAAATCCTCTTCTTCACGGCTGATTGTCCGTTCTGTCATTAGTGCTCCCCAGGATGAGAGCTTCGATAAGCGAACATTCTTTTATGGCCTTTACAACCAGCTGGCAGATGATTTTGCCGATATGTTCGAGGACATGAAGGACGGTGCGGTAACACCCTATACCTATTACCTGAAATATCGTGATAAGCGTCCCGATCTTATTAACCCGTTTGAATTATACTGGACGGTTATCTCCCATTTGATTCATACCGTGTATTTTTCCGACACTAAAACCTGTGAGGTGATTCTGGACCGTGCCATTAACGGTCTTAAACGATATAAAGAACGAATGGGAACCGAAAAATACAACGAAGTGATGAAGCTATTTGCATCCGGAGATCCCAAATTCAATCGTGTCATCCAAAATATGGTTCGAAAGGCGGATGATGTGGATTTCTTTGATAAATTGCTTCGGGACCATTTGATTACCCTTCTGAAAAATGAACGGAAGGAACAGGAAGAATTTTTAGAAACTATCGAAACCGTACGGGATCAGATTAACAACTTCTTGAATATCTCAAAAGATAAGAATGATTCTTTATTGAAAGAACCAATTATTGATGCTGCAAATTATAGTTTGGAAGGTGAGGGAAAGCGATTAAGACCAATCGTTGCCTGGGTCATGGGCACGAGTGGATATGGATTAAAGGGTTCTGCAATCATGCCGCTATTGAAATCCTTGGAATATATGCATACGGCGTCCCTGATTTTCGATGACCTGCCATCCCAGGATAATGCCTCTATCCGCAGGGGGCGTCCAACCCTGCATAAAACGTATGACAGTGCGATAGCGGAATTAACCGGTCTTTTTCTGACCCAGAAGGCAACCCAGGAACAAGCATCTCTGGACCAGTTCGATTCGAAAACGGTGCTTAAATTGATTCAATATTCGGCCCAAATGACTGGGGATATGTGTAAGGGACAGGCGATGGACTTGGATTCCCGCGGGAAACAATTGACACTGGAACAATTAAATAGGTTGTGCTTCTATAAAACTGGAATAGCATTCGAAGCTTCCCTAATCATGCCTGCCATTCTCGCTCATGCAAAGGAGTTTGAAATGGCAGCCTTGAAAAAATTCGCCTATCATGCTGGCATCGCTTTTCAGATTAAGGATGACCTGCTTGATGTGGAAGGGGATCTGGACTTACTCGGAAAACCGATTGGCAAAGACGCAGAAAACAACAATTCTACTTTTGTGTCCATCCTAGGTTCTGATCGTGCAAAAAAAGAAATGTGGGAACATTACTGTCTTGCACTGGAATCGTTGCAAAAGGTCCCGCGAAACACTACTTTTCTTAAGCATTTAATGAATTATATTGTGAACCGAGATCATTAACGGTAATCATTAACGGTGCCTGGCACGGCCCGAATTTTCTTGTTTCACATCGATGTTTCACGGCTGTAAATTAGCGGTCTAGTGAAAACCTTTGGCGGTCCGCAAAGCGGAATAATTCTCTGAAATGATCACGGGCTTACACAACCAGTTTGCGATACAATCTTTCCAGCTTTAGCTGCTACACACTCAGTAAACTGCGTAGCAGCATTGGCCGCTTCAGCCGTTGAATTCCTTGCATTTGGAAATGAGGATATGGCACAAATTGTCGCCAACTCAAAGGCACTGGCTAAAGCTCTGCACGACAGGGGAATCACTGTATTAGGTGCGCATAAAGGTTTCACAAAAACACATCAAGTGATCCTTTTTCCCCGGCTGTATTTTTTCGAGTCTAATTAGAGTGCTTTGCACCATTCATTTACTGGATAGGGCAAGGCGCTTTTTGTTTTGATTGGACAACTAAATATGAAACTAAACTATGTTATATTTGGATAAGGCTTATCTAAATGAAATCTTGCAAGTCAGCATGATATCTTTTGTTTTTATTATGAAAGTTTTGGAGTGGAAAATTTGAGTCGTTTATTTGCTAAATGGTATGACTTTTTTATGAGTCCTTTAGAAAAAAGAAAGTTTAACAGAATTCGTAAAGAACTACTTTCAAAAGCAACGGGAAATGTCCTTGAATTAGGAGCGGGAACAGGCATTAATTTTCCTTTTTATGAAGGAGTAGAGAAAGTGATCGCTATTGAACCGAATCAGCATATGATTGAACGTTCATTATCGAAATTAAAACAGTCAGTTGTGCCGATCGAAATGGTCCAGGCAAGTGCTGAAGAACTGCCCTTTGAAGCAGATACCTTTGATACAGTTGTGGCAACTCTTGTGTTTTGTACCATTCCAAATCCGGAAAAGGCAATCTTGGAAATGAAAAGAGTGTGCAAGTCCGAAGGGAAAATTCTTTTATTTGAACATGTGAAAATGGAAAATCGTTTTCTTTCTACACTCCAGAACTGGTTGACACCAGTTTGGAAAAAAGTCTGTGATGGCTGCTGCTTAAATAGGGATACTATGAACTTATTAAAGAATTATCATATCTCGATAACGAAGGTGCAAAAATATTATAGTGATTTATTTATTCTTGTAGAGGCTGTGAATAAAAAGAAGATTTAATTTGGGGAGTGGGTGCATTTTTCCCGATGCTATAGGATAATATCATATATATTAATTCTGCGGAACTGTGTCAGTTAACTAATGAATGAAGCGATGTAGCAATTGTATGGGGGAACGGTATATGGTAAGTGTAAAAACGGTAAAAATTGATGGGGAGAGTATCCACTTTTTTAAAAGTGCAATCTATTTCTTTGAAACAAATCCAGGGTTTACATTAGAATTGGATCTAATTGTTAGTGAAGTTGCTGTGAAAAAATATCAAAAAATCGAAAACATTATTATTGAGATAGAATTAGAAGATGGCAGAATCATAAATTCAATCATGCATGTAAAAATCTTGCAAGGGGGATTGCCACAGCTTAATTTATTCTGTGATTTCGATGACATTGATGAGTTTGTAGATTTCAATCGGGTGAGCGAAAATGGTTCATGGTTTCCAAATATTGAGGAAGGAATTACACTAGAAGAAATAAGAAAAGTGGAAATGCCTGATGAAGAAATTAGTTTAAAATTAAAACTCCCCATCGACCAGGTGGAATGGTTAAAAAGCCAAAAAAGAAAAGAAATAAATGAGATATTCAAAGAATTAATTTATGGTATTTGGAAAAAATAGGGTTCTTAAAAAGAGTGCCAAAAAGAGTGCCTGGCACGGCCCGAATTTTCTTGTTTCACAACGATGTTTCACGGCTAATTGAAAGCACTCAAATTGAGTGCTTTTTCTAATGATATTCACCGATTCCAAAGTCTGATCATAGGGGAAAAAAGTTCCCAATACCCCGCAATTTGGAAAATCTATCCGACTTATTGAGGATTTTTGAGAATGAAATCGAATAATTTCTATTTTGGATGTATAATAGAATCTTGCTATTGAATAGAAGGAGGAGAATAATTATGATGGAATGGACTTTAGCAGGTTTATTTGGGATATCAATAATACTACTAATTATTTCTATTTTAAAGTCAACTCATGCCTTAAAAGTAGAACATAATGAAATAGATCAGATTCATATTGCTACTATGAAGGAAATCAATGCCATTCAAGACTCGATTCGAAATATTGAGCTTGATATAGAAGTGGTTATGCAGGAGGCAGGGATTCAACTATCTTCTGAAGAAAAACTTTTCACGCGTGAAGTACTAGATTTATATAAACGCAATTACTCGATTGAGAGCATTGCCGGGCTCAAACAGGTGACAGAAAGTGAAATCGAACAGTTGCTCGCTCCTTACCAGAAATTAAAGGATGAAGGGAGAAAGGTTGCCGATGAGAATTAACTTATTAAGCAGCTTTGCAGCAGGAATTCTTATTACGACCACAATTTGCGGTGCTGTCTACTTTGCTGGTACCAGTGATGTGACAAAAGTATCTTTGAAAACAGCGGAAAACAGTAAAACAGTAAACATTTCCGAAAACGAGATGATTAATAAACTAGTAACGAAGGGCTATATCGTTCAAACAAAAGCTGAATTTGAAAAGAAAGTACAAGATGCAAAAGTATCTGTTCAAAATCAAGCTGCGCCTAAGGACGACAAGGCTGCTAAAACCATAACACGAGTGGTAGTGAATGTATCACAAGGTATGACCAGTATTGATGTGGGCAAAATGCTTGTAAAAGCGAAGCTGATTCCCAATGCTTATAATTTTTCTCATGATGTAGAGAAAAAACATCTGGAAAACAAGTTGCGTCCTGGTACATATGTTGTAGATAGTGAAATGACCAAGGATCAAGTGATCGCAACTATTTTTAAGTAAAGTATCTTTCCGGCGAATACGGAACATTTTCTAGACTGTGTTAAACCTTCCATTAAATCAAGTGGAAGGTTTTTTTCTTGTTGATACTGCATAATGTAAGAATAACCAAGAATCTGAAAGTTGTTACAAACTTGTGAACGCTGGGGATCCTGTTTGTTATTTTTATAGAAATAATCTAGAAGGTTTAACTATACCTGAAATAAAATAAAGGGATAGCACTATATCGGATAAGAAGAGTAAGAGACAACTAGAGAAGAGGTTGATGTTGATGTGGCCTTTTGACGGTAAGAAAAAGAGGATGGAGAAGAAAGAAGGGGCATGTTCTATTTCACTTAAAGAAACCCCAGGGGAAAATGAATTCGTAAAAATTGTCAATAAACTTAAAGAAGTTCTCAGTAAAACCGATAATGAAGTCATTATTTTGTGTGTTGGTTCGGATCGTTCAACGGGAGACTCACTCGGCCCAATTGTGGGGACAATGTTAATAGAAAAAAAGTTTTCTTTTCCTGTCTATGGAACATTAGAAAAGCCAGTTCATGCTTTGAATATTAAGGAGATTTTAAAAGGAATTTATCAATCACATAAAGAACCGTTTATATTGGGGATCGATGCGTGTTTGGGGGATGAAAGGCAAATTGGGCTCATTTTTTTAAAAGAAGGGTCGTTTATACCGGGTAATGCTCTTAATAAAGCATTACCAAGTGTGGGTGATTATCATATGAAGGCAATTGTAAATAATTTAGACCCGATATCACCAGCACAGGCCCTAAATAGCACCAGATTATTTGTCGTGATGAGACTCGCAGAAATTATTACAGAGATTATTACCCAGGCTTTCTTAGTTGATTCTTCTTCCAGTATGATGGCAACCGAAGATATTAGATACGAATAAAACCTTTTGTAAATTAAAAGTAGATCAAAATCCTTGTCAGATGTGGAAAATCCATCCATAGAAGTTGATGTTTATTAATAGACTAGGTTATAATTGGTACAATGTATACCTAGAAAGAAGGAGAAACAGTGGGGACTAATTGGACAGAGGAAAATCTTATATCGTTGCGCGAAAGGGTCTATATTCATATTAAAGATCTGATTTTAGAAGGTGAATTTAAAACGGGTGATCGTTTGGTGGAACGTGAGCTTGCCGAGCGATTGAATATTAGCCGAACGCCTATTCGCGAAGCTCTATTTAGATTGGAATCGCAGGGGTTTGTAAAAACCGTTCCTAGAAAAGGTGTTATTGTTGCGGATATTTCAGAGAAAGAAATTATTGAAGTGTTTACGATTCTTTCCTCTCTTGAGGTTTTGGCAGCAAAATTAGCTGTACAAAAGTTAGATGATGAAACAAAAGGTAAATTTATTGAGTATAGTTCAAAGGTTGCGGACTGTTTAGAAAGTGGGGAATATACCGACTACTCTAATTTGCATGGTGAATTGAATCATCTACTATACAGTTCTGCAAAAAACGCTAAACTTTATGAAATACTGAGCGGGCTGTCGGATTATATTCGGGCATTTGCAAAGACAGGATATAAAAATCCAGGCAGACCCGAAAAGTCGATGGAAGAACACCTAAGAATTATGGAAGCTATCTGTAATCAAGAGATAGAAATGGCAGAGTATTTAACAAAGATTCATATTGAAAATTCCCGAAAAGCTTACATTGAGGCTGTGAATAAGGGAAAAGAGAAAAGAAACTAAGAAAGGGAAACTCCATCCATGGGTGGAGTTTATTTTTTTGGGAAAAATTAATTTGTATACCGTATACCAATATTGCCCTATATTTTAACGGATTAGAAATACAAAATCAAGAGTAATATTAGGAATATAGATAAACTTCTTAATTTTCAAAATTGTTTGCAAAGTAAGAGGAATAATGGTATATTAATTGAAACCTTATAGTTAACAAGTTGTACATAGTGAAAAGGGAGGGGTGAGTTCTAATTTAAATAAAAACCATTCCATCAGGAAGGTTGAAAGGTTTTTTTCGTAATTTTTTTTTGAAACTAAGGTATACAATCTACAATATACAAAAAATAAACTTACAATTTTATTCTTTTAGTGGCAACAGCGCTTGTTAAGTACTATGGGGGAAAGAAAAAGAAATTTGAAATAGAGAAAATACACCATGATTATGAAAGCGTTTGCTTACTGTGATTCCTTTTTTACACCTATCCTACAGTTTTAAGAAGATCTTTCGCGACAAATCGTTTTAAATTTATAAAAACAAACGGAGGGGAACTATGGAATTAACGTCAGCCCATTGGGTATATTTAATTGTCACTTTAGCTGTAATTGTTACTATGCTTTTTAGAAAAGGTGTTGTTTTACCCGTCATTCTTGGGACATTTTTAGTGGCAGTTATCTATAAAGGAAGCCTTATTGCGGGGTTTCAAGCAGTCTTCAACGCGAACCTGGTTGCGGCTAAGGAACTTTTTAGTATTTTCCTCATTATTTCTATTATGATTGGTCTCCTTAATTCCTTAAAAGATCTAGGAGCTGATAAAAGGATGGTTGTCCCCATCCAAAAAGTCATGGTAAACGGTCATGTCTCTTACTTAGTATTAATGGTCGTAACCTATGTGATTTCACTGTTTTTCTGGCCAACACCGGCTGTTCCGCTAATTTGTGCTTTGTTAGTACCGGCTGCAGTAAGTGCTGGATTGCCAAAAATGACTGCAGCTATGGTTATTGTTATTGCAGGCCAAGGGATGGCACTTTCATCTGACTATATTATGCAGGTCGCACCAATGCTTAGCGCAAAAGCGGCGGGAATTGATAAATCCTTAGTTTCGGATAAAGGATTAATTTTATCATTAATAACTGGGTTTAGTGCCCTCTCAATTATCTACGTGCAGCATCGTAAAGCAATAGCGAAAAAATCTACTTCAGATACTAGAGTTGAACTTAATCAAGTAGAAGGAGCATATTTTGAAGTCGCAGATGAGCTGGCTGCCACAACAGTTGAGAGTGACGAGCTACTCCAAAGGAAAAAAACGTGGGGAAAAGTATTTGCTATTCTTGTTCCTGTATCCATGTTGGCTGTAATGATTTTTATGTTCCAGACCAAATTGGGCGGCGGGTCTGGATTTGAAGGGACAGATGGGGCTGCTTTTATTGGCGGAGTTGCAACTATTCTCTTATTATTGGCTACTATCGCTTTTAACCGGGTTCATGCCCTCGATAAAATAAGTGATCATATTACGGAAGGATTTGTGTTCGCCTTTAAGGCTATGGCCCCCGTAATTCCAATTGCCGGCTTTTTCTTTATGGGCAGCGGCGATTTTACACCTGCAATCCTTTCTTTAGGGGAAGATGCAGCGAAGCCAGCTTTTCTATTTGATATCATCCAAGCAGGACAAAATTTTATCCCGCATAATCCATTCTTCGGTGGAATAGGTATATTGATTGTGGGATTAATTACAGGTTTAGATGGTTCGGGGTTCTCTGGGCTTCCTTTGACTGGCGCCTTGTCAGGAGCTTTGGCTGGCGGAACAGGACTGGACGCTTCTACCATGGCAGCTATTGGGCAGATGGGCTCCATATGGGGAGGTGGAGGCACTATTATTGCATGGTCTTCTCTTGTTGCAGTAGCAGGCTTCTTACAAATATCACCTTTGGAACTGGCCCGGAAAAATTTTATTCCAGTTATAACCGGTCTACTGATTGCGACTATTGTAGCCGTGATCATTTGGTAAACTAAAAAATTATACGCAAAAGTAGAACCTGCTAATAAATAGGGGGCTATCCCAAAAGTCAGGAGAGAATACTGATTTTTAGGATAGTCTTTTTATCTTTAATTTAATATCGAAGATGGAGAGGGGAAAAAAGATGGAACAAATACGAATTGGTTTAGTAGGTATTGGCAAATTAGGGACGGCGCTGATGACTCATTGGGATAAGAAAAAGGTCGCAATCGGGGTGTATCATCCGACGAAAACAAAAGCGGAACAGTTTGTTCAACGGTATCAAACTAGTTATCTTTTAGAGGATAGGGAACTATCGGAATTAGATATCTTAATTCTTGCCCTGCCAGCAACGGCGGTTATCCCATTTATCTCCACATTAAAAATAGAAAGCAAGTCTCAGGCTTCACTTGTTATTGTCAATATGGCAACGAACCTTGCTACAAACGAAATTACGGCCAAGTTTCCGTCCTTTAACATTCATGGAGTGAAGTATATGGGGCATGGGAGAGACTTATTGGAACATGGAAATGGCCTATTTATTACAGAAACCACTTTGCCAAAAACAACGGAAGAGCTTTTTCAACAGCTTGGAAAGGTAAAAATCGACCGTGAAAATTGTTTAACAGAGGTAAACAAATTAGCTACCTATTTCGCATTAAAAACAGCAATGACGATAGAGTCTGAATTTGCCAAAAGAGGATTATCACCGGAATATCTTGAAAGAGCGCTGACATCCCTGGCGCCTGAAGTAATTCGCGCGTACAGCGAGGGGAGTCTTGGGCATTTTGCCAAGGAAATTGCCAATGAAATTCAAGCAGAGAGTTCACATGAAGTTGATAAACCGGAAAGATAAGAAAACTAAAAACAGCTGCACTCTTAGAAATGGTGCCGTGAATTTCCCCATATATAAGTAAGGTGTCAATCCATTGATTGACACCTTTTACGATGTTCAGAATCGTGAAGCCCTTACCCTGAAAACAATTGTAATAAAATTAAATAGAGCGTGACGCAGCCGATATAAAGGCCTGCGAAGGATAAGTTCCAATTGGAGACTTTATAGGAACTTTCCTTGACGATGTTTGACATAAGCCCTAACGTCGCATTATAAGGACCTACTAGAAAAGAAGAAACAGCTCCAGCTAACATCGCCACTGTCAGAATATGCGGCGATATCCCAATAACGTCTGGATTTAGGCCTTCTGTCATTAATGCAAGTGAAATAGCTGGATGAAGTCCCAGAAAAGCAAAAGCTAAAGGGATGAAAGGCAGCAAAATTAAAAAGATTTCCACACCAGCCACAGTAATAAACCGATTCACCCAGCTATCCAGCCATTGATTTGCATGGGAAACGTTTATGGTTGAGATAAAAAAGCCAGCGGATAAATAAATGAAAAATTGATCCTTCATACTTACGGAGAAGCTTTGAAAATGCGTAACTAAATGTGCTCCAAATTCTTTACCCTTTTTTAACAATAACGACCAAGTAAAGGCAAAAGGGATGACCATTAATGATACAAGAATTAGAAACGGATAGGGGAATCTTGATTCTACTACCGATATGACGCCATTGAAAATAATGATAGCGAGAAGAATTTGAATGACTCTTCCGGAACGATTATTCTGTCCGAGTTCGATCGTAGCAGCTGTTTCATGGATGCTGACGTTCTTTTGGTTTTGGAACATGATCTTTGATTTACGTGAACCAATATACCAATCCACCCCCATGCCTACAATACTTAAGGGAACAACATATGGAAGAATCGAGAGCCAGCTTACGCCCGTCATCGTGATCACGATACCGACAATTGGGGTAACTGGTGCCCATATTAATGGCATCGCAAAACCACGGGTAATCGCTCTGCTCATGAACCGTTCCTTATTCGCGACTGGAATGACCTCTAAAGCAGGTCTTATTGAGTAATAAGTCATCGGTAATGTGGCAAGATTCATAAAGATACTAAAAAAATAGGAAATGCCGGAAGTAATCATATAGAGTTGTCCGGAGGTTTTTACTTTTTTTTGAATAATCGTTTGAATACCCCCGCTGTACCCGCCTAATTTAATGGGAATCCCTAAGATAGGGATTAAAGTAAACATTGTAAGTAAGTCCAGCATCGGACCAAAGGATAGAATGTAATGCTGCCAAGAAGCCCCGCTTGTCCACAGTAAAACTACGCCAGAAAGCAAAAAGGTACTTCCCAATAGCTGCACAAATCGTTTGGCTTGAAATAACGTACACAGGACAATAGCCAGACTTAAACTGGATAGAAGTACACCAAGGTGGAGCATAGGTAAAAGCACAGAAAATAAATACAATAAAATAACTAAAAACAGCATAACTCTCAGCATATCAACACCCTAACTTTTTATTTTTGTATACCAAGTATGGGATTTTATCATAAAAATAGTCACAGATTTGCCATAATTGATGAATTATTTGGTATTTGGTATACAAAAAACTTGTTTTTAAATTGATTACATTATACAATGACAGTAGTAAATAACTCAACAATCAGGGGGATTTTAAATGTTTAACTTCTTATTTGGATCAAAAAAATCTGTTGAAAAAGCTGAGAGAAAATTAGCTTCACTAAGAAAAACACTTAAATTCTAAATTGACTTATTTCAACCGTCACATCAATGTGGCGGTTTTTTGTGTATATTAAAATATAAAAAACAAAAAACGGAGAGACCTCGCCTTCTCTCCGAACTTATCATATATAAAACCAATTCGTAGACTAAACAGCTGCCTCTGCTGATTTTACCAGTTTGGAATTTACTGAATCCTCACTGTTACCTGAAGCTTTAACAATCTCATTCAATTCTTCACGTGCTGCTTCAAGGGTGTCGAATCTTTCAAAAAACTTAACAGCAATATGATTGACATATTCTTTTCCTTCAAAGTTTTCAAATAATTGAATTTTAATCGATTCATCGAGCACTTTGGCAATCGTGTATTTGGCCTTTATTTTATCAAAGAAATAGAAATGGTACGTTTCAACAGGTTCTAACCCATCGTTTTCAAGAATTGTTTGGAAAGTATCTTTATTCGTTAACACAATATATTGGCCCATTTAAAACACTCCTTCAAGTAAATTCTATTCAACTCTTTATTAAGTAAAAAACCTTTAGCTAAGTATTGATCATTGTTGATTTAAGTATAGTTAGTGATTAATAGTGGATTTTCTCTTATCACCTCCGAGGAACATTGTATACCAAACTGCTTATGTGTATTTTATATCAAGTTGTTAAAATGTTCAAGAATATATTCTAAATATTTGAATAATTACTAAACAGGTTCATGAGCGGTGTGAGAACTAAAACGGAATTTATATAAGGAAAATGCGATTGATCTAACATTTTTATATTTTAAATATAGAATGATATAAAAATCTAGTTTGCTTCTCTGACAAAAAGGTTGTATACTTCAGAGAAGTATCGAAATTTTTGGAATAAACAGAAAGGGGAAATTTTTATGCCAAAAGTTATCCTCCATGTTGATGGAACGACAATTGAACAAGAAGTGAAAGATCAGGCAAATTTAGTGGTATTAGCAGGGATTCGTCAATTACCCAAATTAAAGTATGGATGCGGTATGGGGCGATGTACAAAATGCACTTGTATCGTATTAAACGGTGCAGAAGGATTAGCACCACCGAATTGGAAGGAAGAAAAAATGCTTGGAGAAAAGCTGAATGAAGGTTACCGCTTAACGTGCCAATTAACGATTCAGGAAGATATTGAAATTACACAGGAAAATATTTTGGTCCAAGCCCCAAAGAAGAAATCCGCACTTCAATCATGATGGGCATTTATTTTTTAAAGTATTTACGGTATACAAAATACAATTAAGACAAGAAGGTGAGTTGTGATGGATTGTTACGATTTAACAGCCATGACATGGAAAGAGGTAGAGGAATCTTTAAAAACTGTTCAGTTTGCTATCATTCCCATTGGAGCCCATGAGCAGCACGGTCCACATATGGTCGAGAGCTGTGATGCGGTACTTGCAGAAAAACTGGCAAAGAAGCTTGGTGAGAGGATGTATCCCTATGCCTTGGTAACCCCAACTGTTAATATGGGGGTTTCGCCGCATCATTTGAATTTTCCAGGGACGATTTCTTTGCAGCCTACAACACTAATTTCCATTCTAAAAGATGTCATCTCATCCCTGAAACATCATGGTATTGAAAAGTTTTTATTTCTAAATTCACACGGGGGTAACCAATCTACGCTAAATGTTGCATCCATGATGCTGACTAAAGAATTGGATGTTGAAATTTATTATGCAAAAACAACAGCATCTGCGAAAAAATCAATTCAGGAAAATGTCACTTCCCCATTATTTGGCCATAGCTGCGAACGGGAGGTTTCAGAGGCACTGTATTTAGCTCCAGAGCTGGTCCGTCCTGAAAGCCTTGAAAAAGGTGATATTAACGAAGAGGGAAGATGGAAGCAGCTTAGACCGGGAAAGGCGATCCAAGGTTTTTATTACTACGAAGAAATGACAAATAACGGCTGCATTGGGAATGCAACAAAGGCTAGTTGGGAAATAGGCAAACAGATTGTTGAGGAATCATTGGATAATCTTTCAAAAGAACTTTACCAATTGTTCCACCTAAAAGTGGAAGCGCATTCTTAATTTTAATCGGAAAAATGGGCATATATTACTAATCTTTAAAAAATTCTAAAAATTATGTTTACAAATAAACAACATATTGATAGTATAAACCTAAGGTATACCAAAATGAGATAATCATAGAATGAAAGGATGTTGGGCAAGGATTAAATCAGCAATCTTTTTATTTTTAATCTAATTTGGTATACAAAATATCAAATGCCAAACACATTGGTGACTTGAAAGATCTACTTAAAAATTGAGGAGGAGTTTACATTGACAGAATTATTATCGAAAGATGAATTTCGCAAACAATTAGAAGAAGCAATTAAAGGAAATCATAGCCAAAAGGCGCCGTTTACTGTTGCTTGGGCAGAGGGAAGACTTGGAAGAAAACACTTTGCTCGCTGGGCTGAAAATCATTACCATTATGTTGGACCGTTTGCGGATTACTTAGCTTATATTTATCACAATACTCCTTCAGATCCAAAATTTGCATCGGCAAAAGATTTTACCTTGCAGAACATGTACGAGGAAGAAATTGCAGCTGACCGTCACACAGATTTATTGATTCGTTTTGCTGAAGCATGCGGAACTACTGCTGAACGAATTATCGAACCTAATAACATGGCTCCAACTACGTTAGGTCTTCAAAGCTGGTGTTTTGCTGTCGCATCAAGGGAAAATTTTGTTGTAGCTACCGCAGCTTTAGTCGTAGGCTTGGAATCTCAGGTTCCTGATATTTACCGCAAGCAGACTCCAGCATTACGTGAAAAATATGGATTTACGGATGAGGAAATTGAATTCTTTGATTTACACATCGTTTCGGATGAAATTCATGGCGAGCGCGGTTACAAAATTGTTCTTGACCATGCAGATACTCCTGAATTACAGCAGCGCTGTCTAGAAGTAGTACGTACAGGAGCTAAAATGCGCCGCATGTACATGGATGGTCTTTGGAGAGAGTACTGTGAACAAGATTTAGGAGCTCTAGTTGAAACGAACTAAAATTATTGTTTTAAAATAAAAATTGACTGATTAAAGAGTGAGGCCGTCCTATTAATCTTGTAGTTTAAAGGTTTAAGTGACGGCCATTTTAATAGAAGAAACTTAGTTAACTGGACCTATGATTATCCTTAAACATAATAAATGAAAAAGGTGATAGTTGTGATTACCACAAAAGTGGAGACATTCAATAACTATATAAATGGAGAATGGCAGGAATCAGTGAGCAAGAAGACGTTTTTTAGTGTGAACCCAGCCAATAATGACGACCTAGTTGGGGCCTTCCAAGCGTCAAATGAACAAGATGTGCAATCGGCCATTGAAGCTGCCGTGAGTGCTTTTCCTAGTTGGTCGCAAACTGCGCCCTCAAAGCGAGCTGCCATCTTAAATCAAGCAGCCAGCATTCTTGAACAAAATGCGGTTGCACTTGCTGAAGAGTTAACAAGGGAAGAAGGAAAACATGTAGATGATGCCAAGAATGAGGTATTACGTTCCGCTCAAACTCTTCGGTATTATGCAGTAGAAGGACAAAGCTTTACAGGGGAAACCTTTCCAAATGATGATCCTAATATGAAAGTTTCAACGGAAAGAGAACCGCTTGGTGTTGTGAGTGTGATTACTCCATGGAATTTTCCGCTGTCTATTCCGGCCAGAAAAATCGCTCCCGCTTTAATCACAGGTAATACCGTTGTCTTTAAACCTTCTTCTGATACTCCATTAATTGCTTTACGTCTAGTGGAAGCATTAGCTCAGGCTGGAATTCCTAAAGGTGTCATAAATTTTGTAACGGGAAAAGCGTCAGAAGTAGGCGATTTATTGGTGACTCATCCTGCCGTAAGGGCTGTTACATTTACAGGATCAACCACCGCCGGGGAAGATATTCATAGCAAGGCAGCGTTCACAACGCGGACTCAAATGGAGCTCGGAGGAAAAAATCCGCTAGTTGTTATGGAAGATGCCGATCTTGACCTGGCGGCCACCTTGGTAGTTAACGGCGGTTTCTCGTTAACAGGGCAAGCGTGTACGGGAACAAGCCGGGTTATCGTTTTAAAAGAAATGAAGGAGCCATTTGTTCAAAAACTGATTGAAAAAACCCGTGCTTTAAAAATAGGAAATGGCTTTGAAAAAGGCGTGAAAATCGGTCCGCTCGCAAATGAAAAACAAATGAAAAATGTTTTAAAGTATATTGAGTATGGTAAAGAAGATGGAGCGTTATTGGTTTATGGCGGGAAGCCAGTAACAGCAGGGGAATTCCAAAAAGGATACTTTGTTGAGCCGGCCATATTCACGAATGTCTTGCCTCATTCTAGGATTGCAAAAGAAGAGATCTTTGGCCCGGTTGTTGCAGTAATAGAAGTAGATACATACGAAGATGCCATAGCCGTTGCTAATGATGTGGAGTATGGTCTATCTGCCTCTATTGTTACAAATAATCTAAAAATCGCCAACCAATTTACGAAAGATATCCAAGCGGGGACCGTAAAAGTTAATCGTACAACGACTGGTAACTTAATGAACGCACCCTTTGGAGGTCTGAAAAAATCAAGTACCTCGACCTTCCGTGAATCTGGAAGAGTGGGCTTAGAGTTCTTTACTCAATTGAAAACCGTCTATATGGGCTATTAAAAAATTCACTAAGCAAAGGAGAACAGAAATGAAAAAAGCGTTGAAATTGGAATTAGAAGAAGCAAAAGTAATGATTGAGGCAGCTAAGAAAAAATCAGAAGAAATTAATGTCCTTGAATCCATTGCGGTTGTCGACGAAGGCGGAAACTTGCTTGCTCTTGAACGAATGAATGGCGGGCGAATTACTGGACCTGAAATCGCGATTGCTAAAGCTTACACAGCTGCCGGACATAAACGATCTACCCATTTATTTAATAAAGAGCCTAATGGGCCAGCCCTTCCTGGAAATGAAGCATTTGGAATTCAGCAAATGCTTCCAGGGAAATTCGCAATATTTGTTGGTGGATTTCCGATTGTTGTCAATGGTGAAGTAGTGGGTGGAATTGGCGTAAGCGGCGGTAACGGCGAGCAAGATACTGCCGTGGGAACAGCAGCCTTAATAGCACTACAAAAGTATGTAGAAAGTGCTGGGCTGGAAGTAATTACGGAAGCGGATATAAAAAAATAAAAATAGCAGGACCTCATTCTTGGCCTATATCGGCCGAATGGGGTCTATCTTTAATCTACTGGTTTCTCAGAGAGAAGACAACAGAAAGTTTATTGGTTTAAGGAAGGGGGAGAATCAGATGAAAGCATATGTGGAGTTAGCCATTGGATTTGCCCGCACCGGTGTGACCGGATATGGGGGCGGGCCCTCGACCATACCATTGATTGAATTTGAAGCCGTGAAAAAATATAAATGGATGACGGAAGAAGAATTTATTGAAATTTTGGCGTTAGCCAATACCTTGCCTGGACCGATTGCAACCAAAATGGCAGCCTATATCGGTTATAAAGTGAAAGGATCATTAGGAGCGCTTGTTGCCATCCTTACTCACATTCTGCCTTCAATTATTGGCATGATTGCTTTGTTAGGTGTACTTTATTCGTTTCGAAATTCGCCTATCGTCAGTGGTATGGTCCAAGGAGTTACACCTGTGATTGGATTTATGCTATTGGAGATGGCCTATCGTTTCTTCCAAAATGGCCGTAAAGGATTAGGTTTCCAAAAAATGGCTATCCTATCGGCCGTTTCGTTACTATTTATTCAGTTCCTTGATGTACATCCCGGAATCTTAATCGCCATTTCTCTCCTAGCGGCCTATATCATTGCGGATCGCAAAGAAAAGGCAGCTGCACGCCCGACGGAGGTTCTCGTTAGAAAGGAAAAAAGCTCATGATTTACTGGCATATCTTTTGGTCGTTTTTTATTGCTAATTTATTGGGTTACGGCGGTGGACCTGCAACCATCCCATTAATACAAAATGAAGTGGTCAACCATTATGATTGGATGACCGTACGTGAATTTGGTGATGTATTAGCCATTGCAAATGCCTTGCCCGGCCCGATTGCAACCAAAATGGGTGGGTATATTGGTTTTCAAATAGGCGGTTACCTAGGTGCAATCATTGCACTGATTGCGACAGTTCTTCCTTCCGCTCTTGCAGTCATTATTTTATTTAAGTTTGTGAATTTATTTAAAGATTCTCCAAAAGTAAAGCTTATGACGAAGTCAGTACAGCCGATTATTGCAATATTACTTGCTGTTATGGCCTACCAATTCTTTTTAACAGCCTTTGAAAATAGTGGGCTTTTTCATTTAGTCCTGTTGGCCGTAGCAAGCTACTTCACTTTAAGTAAAATAAAATTACATCCGTCCCTGGTCATTGCTTGTGCATTGATCTATGGCGGCGTTTTTCTTTCGTAAGCTAGTCATTTAGGAAAATACTTTATAATTAAGCGGGTGGAATTATGGACAATAGATGGGAGGAAAACAGTCTTTTATCGATTCGGGAACATGCTTTTCTATATTTAAAGGAAATGATTCTTGAGGGGCAATTAAGAGCTGGTGAACGTTTAATAGAAAGAGAACTGGCAGGGAAATTAAGCATAAGCCGTACACCTATCAGGGAGGCCTTATTCCGGCTGGAATCCCAGGGCTTTGTAAAAACAGTTCCCAGAAAAGGTGTCGTTGTTTCGAATATTTCGGAAAGTGAAGTTGTAGAAGTATTTACGATCCTAGCCTCTTTAGAAGTTTTGGCCGTAAAATTAGCAGCTCAAAAAATGGATCAAGAAACACAAAAAGAATTGGATTATAAAATCCAAGAGCTTATGGAGTTGGAAGAAAAGGCGGAAGAAAATTTTAATTTAGAACATATTCAAATGAACCGTTTGATAAATAAGGCGTCAAAAAGCCCTAAATTAATGGAAATTCTGTCTGGCCTTATTGACTATATCCATATGGCCGCAAATATGGGATACGAGACACCAGGAAGAAGAAAGGAATCATTAAGAGAACATATTGATATCATGAAGGCTTTACGTGATAAAGAAGCGGAAATGGCCGAGTATTTAATGAGAATTCATATTGAAAATTCGAAGAAGGCCTATATCACCTATATCAAGAATATAAAAGCAAAGAGAAATAAAAAGGAAAAATTGATTTCCACATAATTCATTTAATGGCTATTTCTTAGCAAGATAAGACCACATCCGTAAAAAAGGCTGTGGTCTTCCATTTATCAATTTTAATAAATAATTAAAGATTTCATATTGTCTGAAAATTATATTTATGGTATATTGTATACCAAGAAGACAATCAAAAGGGAGGAAATAAGACATGCCTAAAATAAATTTTATAAATAGTAATAAACAATTAGAAGTACCTGAGGATTCCAATATTTTGCGGATGTCACTTCGCTACGACGGGGAGCTCCCGAATCGATGCGGCGGTGGAATTTGCGGCACCTGCGTTTTTAAGGCGGAGGAAGGTGCTGAATTCTTAGATAAGGTAAAGATACAGGAAAAAAGAAAATTAGGTGAACAGTGGCTAAGGGAAGGGTATCGTCTAGGGTGTCAAACGTTTGTAACCAAAGGGGATATTTCAATTTCTTGGGATCAAGAAATTACCCAACAAGTAATCAAAAGGAAACCAGATAAACTTCAGAAAGAAGCTTCTTTAATAAGTAAATAACTATTTGCCTACTCAGTTAACTATAAAAATTATGAATTAGGGGTGAGATCATGTGGGCCTGTAGTAAACATATGAAGGAAGTATTGACATTCTTAGAAACTCCCCATATAAGCAAAGCTTCCTATCAGATTAAATGTTCACTTTGTGAGAATCCTGCCGTTGCACAAGTTTATTACGCTCATCAGCCTTTGAAATATACAAAGAATAAAAAAATACGTTCATTGGCTTAGAAGAATTCCTAAACCGTTCAATTGTTTTTTTGAAAAATGATGTCAGTCCCTATGTGAATTAAAGCTTTAACACCTCGGGGGGACTGACCCCATATTTTGTAGAGGATCACCTTTACCTTCCTTAGCAAGTAGCAAGAATTCCTTGATTTCACCCCAGTAGTTGAATCCCGCGTAATCCCACCGCCAACATCATAGGCAGCTTTAGAAATGATTTCTAAACCATTTCTTAGCAGAGGTATGATCATCAAATTTTCTTCCCGTTTTTTTCGTAACCCTATCATATCAAGAGCAGAAGTAAGTTGACAATATGCGGAATATTCGAAATAATTTATTTGTAATCTGTAAACTTCCATATTTTCACGAAAAATCAAAGTAAAAGAATTTTGATTGTTTGCTAGTACTTTTCTAAAGGTCATCCATTTCCTATTAATGTAGGAAATCTATTTTTCTTAAAAGTTACTCTATGGGAGGAAATTATTAATGAAGGTTGAAGAATATTTCATAAAGAAGGCCGTAGCTATTACATGGCCAGCAGGGATTGAAATGATAGTAATTGAAGCCGTTAAATCAAATTACCCATGGTTTGTATTAGTAAAAGGCGAAAAAGTTGTAGGTTGTATTAAACGTGATACGTTATTTAACAAAATAAAAAATATCGACTTTACTAAGCTTAATTCAATATCAATTGAAAGTATGTTAACAGAAGTTACCGTAATAACAGAGGTAAATCCAAATAAAATGATTTTTGAAGACAATAAAATTATTGTAATTAAGGATAAAAACGGCCAAGTGAAAGGAGTTGTTGATTGGGGATTTGATAATAAAATACAAGAAATGCTTGATGAAGATAAATGGCTTGTCAAGGAGATGCAGACCGTTTTTGATGAATTTTATCAAAGTATTTTTGTTACTGATGAGAATGGAAAAGTGATCCGTGTTACATCTCAAAATGACCAACAATACCTGGGGGAAAATGTGTTTGAGCTAGAGCGGAAAAAAATTTTCTATCCTTCTATCACGGCAAAAGTACTTAAATCAGGAAAGCGTGAGACGGGATTACAATATACAAATACAGGAGAGATTTTTCAAATTGAATCTATACCTGTAAAAAATGAATTTGGTGATGTAGTGCGGGTTGTGTCAATTACGAGGGATTCACCCGAATTGGATCAACTTAAAAAAAGCATGGAAGAAACAAAGTCTTTACTACACAGTTACCAAAGAGAGATCGCTCATTTTAGACAAGAGAAATACGAAGATAAAACATTTATTTTTAAAAGTAAAAAAATGGAGGACGTATTTGAGCTTATTAGATCAGTGGCTACAGTAGATACCTCTGTTCTTATTTTAGGAGAAACGGGGGTTGGAAAACAAATGGTCGCAAACCAAATTCATTCCTTATCACATAGAAGTGACCATCCGTTTATCACAATAAACTGCGGAGCTATACCGGAAAATTTATTAGAGTCCGAGCTGTTTGGATATGAGGAAGGGGCTTTTTCAGGAACAAGAAAAGGCGGTAAACTGGGACTTTTTCAGATTGCTGACAAGGGAACTCTTTTTCTGGACGAAATAGGTGAAATGCCGCTCGCTTTGCAAGTAAAACTGTTACGGGTTTTACAGGAGAAGGTGATTATGAAGGTGGGTGGAACAAAAGAGCAAAAAATAGATGTAAGGATTCTTTCTGCCACGAATAAGGACTTGAGTCATATGATAAAAAAGGGTACTTTTCGAGAAGATTTATACTATCGAATCAACGTTGTCCCTATCCATATTCCACCTTTGAGAGAGAGAAAAGAGGATATACAAGCTTTTGCCTATTACTTTCTAAGCAGATTTAATAAAAATTATCAAAAAAATGTTGAACTCTTACCAAAACAACTCGAACAAATATTAAGATATTCATGGCCTGGTAATGTAAGGGAACTTGAAAATGCGATCGAAAGAATTATTGTCTTAGAAAAACCTGTTTTCTTTGATGAGAATGATGCGAATTCTTCATATTTTGAAACTGAAACAATGGAAGAAGAACTGCCAAATTTATTAGATTTCATTGAAAAAGTCGAAAAGGAACTTATTTTAAAAACAATGAAAAAATGTTCAACGACACGGGAAATGGCAAAATGTCTAGGTGTGAATCAATCTACTATTGTAAGAAAATTACAAAAATACAGGATGCGGAACGACCTACACTAGAGTGATGTTACGAGTTATTGGTTTATAACTCTTTTAAAAAATAAAATTAATGAGGTATACAGGTCGAAAAAATCTGGTTGCTCAATAAATCACGCCATTGTGGTGTGGCACGATGCAACTTTGCATCAACTTTGATGCGTGATGCCATCAAATAAGTAATTTTTATTGAATATTCAGTCTAATAGTAAGCTTTTATCAGTTACTTATTTTGGCACGGTTTTTGCAAGATAGATAATATAGAAAGAACTTTGTATTGTTATATGATAAATGATTCATAAGAATTTTTAGCATGTAAAAATTACATGATGAGGTGTATGAGATAATGGGTATTTCTGAAAAAGTACTTAAGACGGTACGTGTAGGAATTGATACTGGTGGAACGTTCACAGACTGTGTTTTTTGGCAGGACGGAAAGCAGCCAATTGTTGTTAAGATTCCTTCTACTCCATCAAATCCGGCAGAAGCTATTGTTAATGGTCTTGAACGTCTATGTGAAATAGCAGAAATCTCGGTAAAAGAAGTAAACTTCCTTGTACATGGAACTACAGTTGCAACAAATGCAATGTTACAGGAACAATGGGGAAAAGTAGGGCTTATCACAACCAAAGGTTTCCGAGATACATTGGAAATTGGTACACAGATGCGGCCTGAACTATATCAACTTCAGCAGCGAAAGTCGCCGCCAATCGTTCCTCGTCATCTTCGTATGGAAGTAACTGAGCGTATCAATCTTTTAGGACATGTAGTTGAAAAGATAGACAGGGATGAGGTCTATAAGGTATTGAAGGAAATGACTTCTAATAAAATAGAAAGCCTTGCTATTTCATTTCTGTTCTCTTACGCGAATCAAGAACATGAAAAAATGGTGCGAGAACTAGCTGCCGAGCTTGATCCAGACCTTTATGTTTGTATTTCTTCAGAAGTCAGTCCTGAATTTCGCGAGTATCCCCGGACTTCAACAACCGTGATAAATGGTGCGTTGGCACCAGTGGTACGCCGCTATATTCGCTATTTGCGCCAAGAACTAAATTCAAGAGGTATTGGGGAACAAATATTAAATATCATGCAATCAAATGGAGGCATTGTGTCAGGAAAGGAGGCAGAAGTTTCCTCCCATAACCTAATTCTTTCTGGACCAGCTGGTGGAACAGTAGCTGCTGCTGAAATTGCTGGGAAGACAAATTACTTGAATGCCCTTACATTTGATATGGGAGGTACTAGTTCGGACATTGGGCTAATTATTGACGGTAAACCACAGCTGATCCAAGGAACCACAGTAAATAATATCTATCCATTACAAGTTCCGACAATTGACATCCACACAATTGGGGCAGGTGGAGGAAGCATCGCATGGAAAGATCATGGGGGTGTAATGAAAGTTGGTCCTAAGAGTGCCGGCGCCGTTCCAGGTCCTGCTTGTTACGGAAAAGGCGGATTAGAGCCTACGGTGACAGATGCAAATCTCTTTCTTGGACGTCTTGATCCAGACCATTATCTTGACGGAGATTTTAAAATCTATCCTGAAAATTCATATAGGGCATTAGAAAAACTTGCTACGGAAATGGATCTAGAAGTTGAACGAGTTGCATCTGGGATCTTAGAAGTCGCCAACGCTAATATGGCTGGAGCGCTTCGTGTAGTATCCAGTCGTCGCGGTTATGACCCGCGGGATTTTGCCCTTATCGCCTTTGGGGGTGCTGGCCCATTGCATGCAACGGCACTAGCAAGGGAACTTGGAATTAAAATTGTCATTATACCGTCTTCACCAGGTGTACTATGTGCACAAGGCTTGCTTCAGAGTGACGTTCGCCATGATTTTACACATACAGAAGTTGTTGTACTTGAGTTTGCTGACGCAAACAACTTAGAGAAGAGCTTTCTAGAATTAGAGAATCGGGGTGTCAAACTTCTTTATGATGAGAGTGTAGTTCCAGAACGGATAAGTTTGAAACGTTCTCTCGATCTCCGGTACAAAGGTCAAGAATATTACTTGAACGTTCAGGTTGAAGGAAATATTTCATCTGATTTGCTCAAAGAAGCTGCCGACCGCTTCCATATTGTTCATAAGAATACCTATGGACATTTTGCATCAGATGAACCAGTAGAAATTGTTAATTTACGATTAACGGCTATTGGAAAAATTGAACGGTTAGAATCCACACCTGTTTATACTTCGGATCTATGCTTAAATACTTGTTATCCACTGAAGCATCGCTCTGTGTACTTTAGTGGTAATGGATGGATGAATACGCCAATTTACCGTCGAAATGATATCCAAATAGGCACAAAAATTGAAGGACCTGCTATCATTGTTCAAATGGATTCGACTGTAATTATAGAACCAACGCAAAAAGCTAGTACAGATGAGCGCGGGAATTTAATTATTTCAATGGAGGGAATAGAATGATAGAACAATCTCAAAGTTCGCCTAGTGCACCTTCAATTGAGTTGGAAATTGATGCTATTACATTAGAGGTTGTTTATAGCAGCCTACTTGCTGCGGCTAAAGAGATGAGTAGTGTTCTGGGCAGGAGTGCATATTCTCCAATTATACGCGAGATGATTGACTACTCCTGTGGACTCTTTGATTCGAAAGGGAACCTTATTGCTCAGGCAGAAAATATTCCTGCTCATTTAGGCTCAATGGGGACAGCGCTTAGGGATCTATTCAATGACTTTCCTTCTGATCGGTTTCAACCTGGTGATGCATTCCTGGTTAATGACCCATACCGGGGCGGACAACATACCCCTGACCTTCATGTGTTTACTCCAGCTTTCTATGAAGGGCAATTAATCGGAATTTGTGGAACCATTGCCCACCATGCTGATATGGGTGGTAAAAACCCTGGCACCGAGGGATTTGACAACCGATCCATTTTCGAAGAGGGTCTTCGAATTCCTCCTGTAAAGTTGGCTTCCGGAGGACAAATAAATGAGGCGGTTACAACGATAATTGCAGGGAATGTCCGTGAGCCTAAGGCAACTATGGGAGATCTCCGTGCACAAATTGCTGCTTGCAGATACGGTGAGGGCAGGCTTAAGGAATTTGCAGGCCGCTACGGAAAGGATATTTTAACGGAAGTGATGAAACGGTCAATGGATTATTCAGAAAAACGGATGCGAATAGAATTATCAAAGATGAAGGATGCAGAGTCGACTGCAAGCGGATGGCTCGATGATGACGGTGTTGGTGATGATCCAGTCGAAATACGTGTAAAGGTGGTTAAAAGAGGACAGGAAATTGTGGTTGACTTCACAGGCTCTAGTCCGCAAATGACTGGAGGTATGAATGTTCCCCCGGCTGCAGCAACTTCTGCAGTCCTATATGCCATAAAGTGTGTAGTAGATCCTAGTACACCGCAAAATCAGGGCTGCTTTCGCCCTATTAACGTGATCCTTCCGGAAGGGAGTCTCGTGAATCCGCACTTTCCAGCGGCAGTAAGTCTACGTCATCTTGCGGTGCAACGAATCGCTGATACAATTTTACGGGCCCTTTCTGATCTTTATCCCGAGCGTACAGCTGCTGGAACTTTTGTTGGGTTTTCTAGTCTGGCAATAGATAGTTGGCATCCGGTTCATGCTTATCCAAGGGTTATTCAAGACGATCTTGGCGGAGGAATGGGCGCTCATCCAAATGGCGACGGAATTGATGCTGTTGATACCCATTGTGGAAACGTTGCCATTTTGCCTGCTGAAGTTTGTGAGCTGTCATACCAAGTCCGTGTCCTTTTAACTGAGCTCATTCCGGATTCAGGAGGTCCAGGTAAATGGCGCGGAGGACTCGGTATTCGAAGAGAATATGAAATACTCCAACAGCCACATCAGGGATTAGTTTATACGGAACAGTCAAAATCAGCGTTTTCACCATGGGGTCTAGAAGGTGGAGGAAAAGGAACACCTGCCAAAATTAGATTAGTAAGGAAGGATGGACAGGAAGTGGAAATGGGGAAAGGATATTTCCAAGCTCTCCCAGGTGACCGTATCATTATTGAAACATCCGGTGGTGGAGGATATGGTGATCCTAAGCATCGTGACCTCGAACGAGTTTTGCAAGATGTTCGAGAAGAAAAGGTAGGTAGGGAAGCGGCAGAGAGAATATATGGTGTAACCATTTAACTAGTATTATTGGATAATTAAGCAATCAACCTAGATCCGAAATCCAAGTTTCTTGTCTCTATTTTCAAACAAAACATTCACTTAAAAACGATTGGTTGGAGGGAGTTTTGAGTAATGGGGAGTATGTCGAAGACGGAACAAAATGTGAATTCAGTCGAGGAATTTGGATATAAGCAGGAGTTAAAACGCTCTCTTACATTCGGTGATTTATTTGTTTACGGGTTATCTTTAATGGTACCAATTGCTCCATTTGGTATTTACGGGTATGTAGCAGAGGCATCAAATGGTATGGTTGCGCTTGCCTACTTAATTGGTATGGTTGGGATGATTTTTACGGCCCTTAGTTATGCCCGTATGTCAGAGGCGTTTCCAATTGCAGGATCTGTTTATTCTTATGCGCAGCGTGGGATAAACGAGCATGTTGGGTTTATGGCTGGGTGGATATTGCTGCTTGATTACATTTTTGTTCCTACCTTAATTTATTTAGTTGCGGTCGCGGGTTTAAAGGGAATATTACCAGGGGTTCCGTCTATTGTTTGGTTAATTCTTTTTATTGGTATTAATACGCTTCTTAATATAGTGGGGGTAAAGGTTACAGCTACAGCGATTAAAATCATTACCTATCTAATCCTTGCCGTGCTAGCTTTGTATTTAATTGTTGGCATAATCGCCATTGTGAATGGGGTGAATGGTGCTGAATTTTCATTTAAACCACTATTTGATACGGATCATTTTAGTTTAGGAGTGGTTATGGGGGCCGTTTCTATCGCTGTACTTAGTTTTCTGGGATTCGATGCTGTTTCTACTCTTGCTGAGGAGGCAGAAGGAGAAAGAAAAGCAGTCGGAAAGGCAATCATTTTTTCTTTAATTGCAGTAGGACTGCTTTTCATCGTGCAAACATGGGTATCAGCATTAATTCATCCGGACTATAGTAACTTTAGTAATTTAGATACTGCCTTTTACGAAATAGCTGAGATTGCTGGAGGTCCTTGGTTAAAATGGATTACCGGCATATCTATGGCAATTGCCTTTGGAATTGCTGATGCATTGGTATTCCAAGCTGCCATCTCCCGTCTTTTATTCAGTATGGCCAGGGATAAGAAATTACCTGCCTTTCTTGCAAAAGTACATCCAAAATATAAAACACCTTATACGAGTACCATCCTTGTTGCTATTCTTTCCTTTGTAGTAGCAACACTGTTTTCATCTCGTTTAGGCACCTTGACCACACTAGTAAACTTTGGGGCATTAACAGGATTTATATTATTGCATATTTCTGTTATTAACTTTTTTATTCGAAAAAGAAAGAGCAATGATTACTTAAACCACCTCATTTTCCCAATTGCCGGATTATTAATCATTGGTTATGTATGGTATAGTTTGGAATCTATCGCGAAGGTATTTGGGGTAATTTGGATTATTATAGGCCTTGCCTATATGATTTGTATAAATGTAAAAAATAAAAAATCTATTTCTAATCAAATTAGTGATAGTCATGACTCGAAATTATAGCCATATTTAGTAGGAAATAGGAGGGATTTAGAGTGGATAAAGTTGTTGTATTAGGTGGAACAGGGACCATTGGTCGAGTGATTGTAAGAGATTTAGTAGAAAGTGGGATAAATGTTATTGCTGCAGATTTAGATTATAAAAAATTAGAAGAATTAATGATATGGACAAATAATAAAATAGAAATTGTTTCGTTGAATATTAAAGATGAAGTAAAAATAAAAGAAGTTCTTCGCCGAGGAAAGGTCTGTATAAATGCTACAAACTATATTTTTAACATTGATGTGATGAAAGCAGCTGCATCCGTAGGTATTAGCGTCCTTGATTTAGGTGGACTTTTTAAACTCACAAATAGACAGTTGGAACTTGATCAAGAAATGAAAGAGGCAAATATTTTGTCGATTGTTGGCATGGGGTCCGATCCCGGTACTTCTAATATTTTTAGCCGCTACGGAGTTGAAATGCTTGATTCTGCCGAAGAGATTCATATTCGCTATGGATCGACATCATCCGGAGTTACTTTTCCTTTTGCGGTTGATACGATTATTGACGAAGCAATAAAAAACGCTTTGGTTGTAAAAGATGGAATACTTCTTGAAATTCCTCCGCTAGCGGAGGAAGAATTTACCGTTTTTCATGAAGACATTGGTATTCAAAAAACGTACTCCATCATCCATTCAGAATTAGCCACTTTGCCAACTAGTTTTCCGGAGGTTCATAATATAACCTATAAAGACTCTTGGGATCCCGCTACCATTGAAAAAATTAAAACGTTGCATTCTTTAGGGTTATTAGAATCAGAACCTGTAGTGATTGGTGGGAATAGTGTTTTCCCAAGACGACAAACGGTTTCCTTGCTGCAAACAGTGTTAGCTGCTAAAGAAGAGCCTATATGGGGCAAAGATGCTTTATTAGTTGAAGTTAAAGGAATGAAAAACGGTAACAAGGTAACTGTAAAATTAGAATTAGTAACGGATTATCAACCAAATTGGCAGGTTAGCGCTACTCAATATGCAACAGCCATTCCTGCTTCTATTGTGGCCCAAATGATTCTTAATGGCGATGTAATAGAAAAGGGGGTTAAACCTCCGGAGCAATGTATTGATCCAAGAAAATTTTTATCCTATCTCAATCAAAAGAATGTAAATTTGAACATTACTTATAGTGAGACTAAAAAAAATATTGCGATTTATGCCTAGGATTCATTTAGGTTAGAGTTAGTGTCATAAAAAAAACCAAAAAAGCTGCCTAGTGACATTGGAGATAGGCAGCTTTTTTGTGGTTGTTTTTATCTTTGAATGACACTAACTGGTAGAATTCTTTTCAGTGCTAATTCTTGGTCATTGTTTAATGGAACTAACGGTAAGCGAACGCCGCCAACACTAATGCCGATCATGTTTAATGCTGCTTTAACCGGTGTTGGGTTCGGTTGAGCAAATAATACTTTCATTGTTGGAAGTAGTTTTCGATGGGCTGCAGCGGCCTCCTTAAGATGACCATTTTTAAAGCTATTGACCATTTCCTGCATTTCGTTGCCGATGATATGGGAAGCAACGGAAATGACTCCGGCACCGCCAATGGCTAAAACCGGTAAGGTTAAGCCGTCGTCACCGCTGTACAACGTAAAATCTTCAGCAGTTTGGCTAATAATTTCCGCCATGGCATCTAAGTTGCCGCTTGCTTCTTTGATGGTGACAATATTGTCAATTTTTGAAAGACGAACAATAGTGTCAACAGTCATGTTGATTACACTGCGTCCAGGGATATTATAAAGCATCACAGGCAAGGAGGTTGACTCGGCGATTGCTTTAAAGTGTTGAAATAATCCTTCTTGTGACGGCTTGTTATAGTAAGGAACAACAAGCATAATTCCATCAACGCCTGTTTCCTCGGCAAGTCTAGTTAAGCTAATCGAAGCCCTAGTATTATTGGAACCCGTTCCCGCAATGACCGGTACTCTGCCATTCACTATTTCAACCACAAATTTAAATAAAGCGACTTTTTCCTCGGTTGTTAAGGTAGGGGACTCACCGGTTGTCCCTGCAACAACTAATCCATCAGTTCCATTTGTGATTAAATGATTGACTAAATTTTTTGTTGCGTTAAAATCAACTTCACCATTTTGATCAAATGGGGTCACCATTGCCGTTAATACTTGGCCAAAATTCATCATTCTCACCCTTTTTCATTTTTTTAGAATTTAGAGGGGGCAGAGACCAATCTAAAAATCAACGCAAAAAAGCAGCAACGAGGGTTCGCTGCTGCTGTAGAAACATCATAAAAACAAGTTCCTATGCGTGAGATAGCCCTCCATATAGTTTCCTATATGACAATTCTGTGCTTATTCAACAGCAGAACCAGCTTCAAGACGAATGAGTTTCTATGAAGCTTCGGCAAATTCCCCTTTTCACAATCATCACCGGATCTCATTATCCTCAAATTGTGTACTCTTGGTTTTTGCGCCTCTATCCTCACTTCAAAAGGTATTGAAGTAAGAAAGTATTTAATTGATTGCTAATATACCAGATAATTCATTTTAATTCAAGTAATTTGTCTAAAAGAAGTGATCAAATAGACAAATCATCGGATTTAAGAACCTATAATAGATTTTTCCATTTGAATTCCTTTCCGGCTATAATAAAATAGGTATATTAGAACGAAATTAGGATGATAAACAATGGACACAACGATGAAAAAAATAATCGAAGCGAGTTATTTAACGGCAGATTCGGCTGCGCACTACCGTACAATTCTCCGTTATTTTTACCATCAGCACGAAAGAATGAGAGATTTCATTGCGCCGGAAGAGTTATTGGAACATATGCATTGGATACCAGCCTTCGCGGACTATCAAGAGGACCAGCTGCACCAGCAATTAGCGCAGCTAGTAAAATGGAATAATTTAATTGCCAGGCAGGATATGACCAACGCCAAAACAATTGAAGAATATAAAAAGAAACGGTTCCGCTACCAATGTACACCCTACACGGTTGAGATTGAGAGAATGATTGTGCAGCTTGAAAAATTAGGAGATACGTTCCAAGGGTCGTTGGAACGATCGCAATTTGACCGCCTTTTCCAAGCGGTAACCATCCTGCAAAATGAACTTGAACACGACCTAAACAAATCGGCAGAAGAATATATGTGGATTTGGGAGGATGTGTTTCGCTATTTTCAAACGATCCGTACAAGCACTGCTGATTATATTGCTTATATCAATAGTGAACAAACCGACCAAAGGATGCAGACCGATGCGTTTCTAGTCTATAAAAATCAGTTTACCACTTATTTACGAGATTTTATTGTATCCTTGCAAAAAACATCACTGCAACTACAGCATTCATTATCAGAATTAACCTCGGAACGGTTACAGCATTTTTTTCAAAAATTAATCGAGCATCGCGAGGCGATTCCCCGTCTTGAGGATGTTTCTTCGTCTACAAACGATTGGCTAACCGAATATGAGGAATATTGGTTCTCTATAAGACAATGGTTTTTAGGATCCGCCACACAGCAAAGTGAACTAGAAATCCTCCAGTGGCAAACCAATGAAATGATTCGCCGAATGACAAGATATGTGCAGCGCATTGGTGAGCGGCAGCAGCATTTCCGAAGCCGAAAAAAGGATTATCTGCAATTATCCAAATGGTTTGTGGAATGCCTCGATAGGGAAGAAGCTCACAAACTATCAGCGGTTGTATTTGGTTCAATGACGATTCAACATCTTCAGCTAGAGGATGCGACCACCGAAAACCTTCATGTCGATACATGGGATGAGGCCCCGGCAGAATTAACGATTAAACCCAGAACAGTAAGGTATCGTGAAAAAACGAAGCCAGGATCATTTAATTCCAATGAAAGCAAGAAAAAAGAACAGCGAGAACACTATTTAAAGGAACGAGAACAAGAGAAAAGGTTAATAGAAAAATATATAAACCAAGGGAGAATTACACTCTCATCGCTAACAACAGTAGAACCGTTTATCCGAAAGGTTCTATTAAGCTGGATTGGGAAGTCAATGGCTAACAAAAATCGTATGGTTAAGACGGATTACGGGTTACAAGTTAAGGTAATGCTTGATTATGAGAAAATGATTACCTTACAGGCTGAAGACGGAAATTTACAAATGCCTGATGCCACATTCTTGTTTGGGGAGACAAGGTGATATTAATGGAGCAAACACAACTATTCGATGAAAAAGCCATCCAGGGAATGGACATCTTATTTCATCATTATTGGATCTTACGAACCGAACAGCCGGAATGGTATCAGTTGATCCGCGAGCGAGAAAAGGTATTGCGCCGCTACTTGGATGAAAAGTTCGGCCTGCGGCTTATTGTCCACCAACATTTTATTAAACTGGAAAAAATCCCGGTTGAACCTGAAGGCTGGATGGGCATTCAAGATTTTCAAGAACCGATGGATTATGCGATTTTTTGCTGTGCGCTTGCCTTTTTAGAGGGAAAAGCAGTGGATGAACAGTTTCTGCTTTCAGAGCTATGTCAAGAAATTCAAGCTGATTACCCAGGAGACTTTCCACTTGATTGGACGCTCTATACGCACCGGAAATCATTGATAAGGGCTGTGAAAATCTTGATGGAATTCCAGCTCATTCGAACCATTGACGGGGATATCGGCCGCTTTGACCAAAATGAAGAGCAGGAAGTTTTATATGAAGCCAGCACCTATAGCAGATATTTTATGAGAACGTATCCAGATGATTTTTCGAGCTACAAACATTGGGGAGAGTTACTAAAGGAAGATTGGAAACTAAACCAGGAAGATGAAAGAAGGAAGCGTGTGTACCGCAAGCTCTTCTTTTCACCGGGATTACATCGCCGTGATCAACAGGATCCTGATTTTCTCTATATCAGGAACTATCGAAATCGCTTAGCAGAAGATATCGAAAAACATAGTGACTATAAACTTCATGTCTATAAAAATACCGCCTTTTTATCGGTTGCCGAACCAAGACAGTATCAGCAGGTTTTTCCGAATTCCAAGGCATCCACTGACATTATCCTTCAATTGTCAAAGTACATTCATGGGCAGCCTGAGCGGTTCAAAGCTAACGAAAATGGTGAAATGCTGATGACAGAAGGCGAGTTTGAACAAGTGGTGGATGATTTAAGGCAGCAAAATGGACCAGGTTGGGCAAAGTATTTTCGCGATATGAGTACGAGTGGTATACGAACGGAGTTGCTTCGTGCCATGAAGGATTGGATGATGGTCGAGGTAGATGCCGAAACTTCTCTTATTCGGATTAAATCAATAGTAGGGATAATGACGGGTGAGTACCCCGCAGATTTTCATACAGGAGGAACCGAACGATGACAGAGGAAAAATGGGTGATGAACCGAGCGGGGTTATTGAATTTTTGGTATTACGATGATGAAATTTTCCATTTCTCGGATGGAAAGCTTCTGCTTAGGGGGACGAACGGTTCGGGAAAATCGGTTACCATGCAAAGCTTCCTGCCTGTGTTGTTAGACGGAAAAAAATCTCCTGATCGCCTCGATCCATTTGGGTCAAAAGCGCGCAGAATGGAAGATTATCTGCTTGGGGAAAAAGAGGTAGTCGATCGTGATGAGCGTACAGGATATCTGTTTATTGAATATAAAAAAGCTGGTGTAGAACGGTATATTACAACAGGGATAGGGATGCAGGCCAAGCGGCATAGAGGAATTAAATCCTGGTATTTTGTAATAACCGATAATCGCAGAATTGGCCATGATTTTGAACTTGCCCATTCGCAACTGGGTGACAGAGTGCCTTTTTCCGCAAAGGAACTGGAAAATCGCATCGGAGAGGGCGGCTATGTTGTTCATTCCCAGCGCGAATATATGGAGCTAGTGAATAAATATATTTTTGGTTTCCAATCAAATGAAGCCTATGAAGACTTGATCAAGCTATTAATCCAATTACGAAGTCCTAAACTGTCGAAGGATTTTAAACCGACAGTCATTTATGAAATATTAGAATCAGCTCTGCCTCCTTTAACCGATGATGAGTTAAGGCATCTATCTGATACGATTGAAAGCATGGATCAAACCCAGCAGCAACTCGAACAGTTAGAACGTGAATATGCTTCTAGCAGCAGGCTCGTTAACCAGTATCATTCCTATAATCAATATATTTTGGCTGAACTGGCGGCGAAGTGGCAGAATGCCTTAAAAAGGTTCAATGTCGCAGAGGAACATGTAAATGGTTTAACGGCTCAAAACGAAGAATTGGCTCGAGAAATTAAACAACAAGAGGAGCAGAAACAGCAATATACACTGCAGCAAGAAATTGCCGAAGAGGAAAAAAAGCGGTTGGAGCGCCATGAGGTTTGGAATCTGGAAGAGGATAAGCGCAAGAAAATAGAAAATACAAAATCTTTAAGTAGTGATATAAATTCCTTACAGAAGAAATGGGATCACAAAAACAGTCAGTACAATCGTCTATGGCAGGAGCGGGAACAGAGTCAAAACCAGATAAGGCAGCATGAAAGCGGCATGGAAGATTTACTGGGTGAGCTGCAATTTGATGCTGAAGAAGCTGCTTTTTCACAGCATGAGGTTAACGTTCACGATTTCGAGCGTCATCAGCAGGAGGAGTTTGATTTTTCCATCTGGATTCGTGAGATTGGCAGTCATGAACAATTACTTGCGAATTTAAAGCAATTAGCTGATGAGGAAAATCGTCTGTCAGAAGAGCATAGCAGGCTCCAGCGGCAGTCTTCTGAGAAAAAGAAAGAAGTGGATGCCTCAAGAAAGAATCTCGATCATTTAGCCGATTGGTTTACGGAAGAGAAACAAAAGGTGGGGCACGAGGTGTTTTCTTGGATTGTGAAGCATCCAAAGCTTATTTTTTCAAATGAGAAACGCCAAGAAATCGCCCGCTTAATCGAAGGTTTATATGAAGAAAATCGCTACGAGCATGTAAGGGAAAAGCTGCTTGCTGCGGTTAATGATTATATTACCAATACCAGTATGAAGAAAAAGCTAATGGAGAAACAGATAGAGGATAAAAAGCAAGAAATGGAAGCAGCGCGGGCAGAACTGCATCACTGGAAGACATTGAAAATGCCTAACCCGGAGCGGGCAAAGGATACAGAGGTATTTCGGGGGCAGCTGCTAGAAGACGGGCAGGCATTTATTCCGTTTTATGCAGCGGTAGAGTTTCAGGATCATGTGACAGAAAAGCAAAAAGAGAGAATTGAGTCTGCATTAAAACAAACAGGCATATTGGACAGTCTAATCGCTGAAAATTCCCTTGACCCGACCCATGATCGAGTGATTCGACCGGAGCCGAAACTACTCGGATATACACTAGCGGATTATTTGCGTCCGGATGTAGCGGCAGATAGTCTTATTTCAAACAAACTAGTTGATGAAATATTACGGAGCATCTCCCTTGAACAGGAAGGTTCTGGTTTTCATGTGGATGCTGATGGGTCGTATTCACTTGGTTGTTTAGTGGGACATGCCCCAAATGAAGGGCCATCCAAATTTATCGGCCGCACGTCGCGCAAACGATACCAGCAGGAGAAAATCAAAGAATGCGAGGAAACCATTGAGCAAATCCAATTAGTGTTGGAGGAACTAAACGTACACCGTCGTCAATACGAAGAGGAGGTCCTCCGAGCTGAACAATGGAAGCAGACCATGCCGGCAGATCAAAACTTGAGTGACGTGAATGTCCAGATTGAAAAGACTGGTCATCAATTGGAGGAGCAGAAAAAGGTTCTTCTTCAGCTAGATGAACGGTGGAAGAAAGTACACGGTCAGCTTCAAGCAATTAAGTTAAAACTTCATCAAGAAGGCGGCCAGCTAAATATTTCTTTAACAAAGGGAGTCTTGGAACAAGCATTAATCTCAGCTAAGAAATATCGTGATCAACTTTATAGCTTCAAGGATCTTTTTCAAAAATGTTTGTTTACGCGGACAAGAATAGAGGAACTAACTCATCGCTTAGCTGAAATGGAAATGGAACTGGACGAGCTCAAAGGAGATCAAAATGACAAGGAGTCACTGTTATATAAAGAAAAGGCTGAAATTGAGTCAATTGAGCAACAACTGAAGCTAAAAGGGATCGAGGAAGTAAGACTTCGGATTCAACAAGTGCAGGAGGAGCTACGAGAAGCAATAGATGGGATCAAACATCTGCTTGAAACCATCCCGGAAAACAAAGCAATACAAGGGACTTGTCAAAAGGAATTAGTTTCCGCCAAAACAAGTGCGGAATTCTGGTCAAATATGGCGGATGAATGGGAACAGATGGTGCGAGCGGAAATCGCCCGTGGTTTTGTAGAAATTGCTGAAATGGATTCTGTTAAAATCGTCAAACAGCTGGAATCTATTTTAGGAAAATATGACCGCCCTAAGCTAGATGAACAGCTAACAAAGGTGTTCATCAATGAACAGGTATTTTTAACAGAATACAGGATGTTTGAATACCCGGAAGAGACTGAGCGTCCGGTGTGGTTCTCGAAAGAATGGGGCGACTACTATGAACCCTTTATGAATGAATGGAATCAGCTTCAAAGCCGCCGTTTGATTCTTATGGAATATAAAGGCCAGCGTGTCAGTCCCTATTTTGTGTTTACATCATTAGAAAAAGAGTTAGAAGACCAAAAAGGCTGGCTTGATGAACAAGACCGTCAACTCTATGAGGATATTATCGTCAATACAGTTGGAGTGATTTTACGAAACCGAATCAAACGTGCCGAAAAATGGGTGAGTGAGATGGACAAAATCATGGAAAGTCGTGATAACTCATCCGGCTTAACGTTCTCTATTACTTGGAAACCATTAACGGCTGAATCGGAACAAGAATTGGATACGAAAGATCTGGTCAAGCTCTTGCAGCGAAATAGTAAGTTTTTAAACGAAGAGGATTTAAATCGGATTACAAAACACTTCCAATCGAGAATTGGAAAAGCGAAGGAATTAATTCAGTTACGGAATGAAGGGTCGACGCTCCATCAAGTGTTGAAGGAAGTGTTGGATTATCGAAAGTGGTTCACCTTTGTTCTTTCCTTTAAGCGTGTTAATGAGCCAAAACGAGAATTGACGAACAATGCCTTCTTTAAATTTAGCGGCGGTGAAAAGGCAATGGCAATGTATATTCCATTATTTACAGCAGCCTATTCAAGATACAAAGAAGCAGGAGCTATGGCGCCTTATATCATTTCCCTCGATGAGGCCTTTGCCGGGGTCGATGAGAATAATATCCGCGACATGTTTGAGGTGGTAGAACAGCTTGGCTTTAACTATATTATGAACTCACAAGCCTTATGGGGCGATTATGACACTATTTCGAGTCTATCCATTTGTGAGCTGGTTCGGCCAAAGAATGCCGACTTTGTTACTGTGATTCGCTACCAATGGGACGGGAAACAGCGGACATTTGTGGTTGATGATGAGCCCGCTCCGGAGCTAGTGACATATGAATAACAAAATACAAGTTTTCAGAGAGGAGCCCGGCTTTCTTAAATTATTTAGCCTATTTAAGGAAAAATACCGTTCTATTGGACGAGTTGGAGGCACCGTCAATTTGGACAATTTTTCTACTGATGAAGTGGAATCAATTGCCGGGTTTTTAGGAAAGTCTGTGGAAGCAATCCTTAACAAGGGAAAGGTTTCATTACTTTCCTTTGAAAAAGAATTACCGCTAACCGGTTTTGCTGATTATTCCCTTATTGAATTGCTCGAAGAAGTGCTAGGGGAGTCGATTCTTACTAAAAATGAGGAAAGTGGCATTGAAGAGGAGAAGGAAAAGAAATTTTTTCATGAGTTATGTTTTATTTGTCCTGAGGGAAACTGGTGGTGGGACTGGATTGAGTTGAAGTCGCCAGATTCCAGGTGGATTTGGTCTCTTTACAGGCAGGATCTTGAAGGATTAATGGAGAAATTGATCACTGTTTATAAATCGTTTCAAGCTGTTCCGTATATGGAGAATAAGTATGAAAGACTGCCGCTGTTTGCCCAGCGAACAACGGGAAACCCGCATTTTTTCGATTATAATCAATTAACAGGAAAATTGTTGGTATATTGCATGCAAGTTGATCAACAGCTTAAGGGGCAACGCGCTCCGGGAATGCCGAAAACAACAGAGGATCTTAATGATTTGCTGGGATTGTATGGATTGATGAGGGATGATTTGTGGAGCTTTGTTTCTTGCCGCGGTTTACTTGCAGAAGGTGAAATGGGGCTTCATCCTGTGTGGAAAGCCGCCGCTGATACGGACACCGTTTTAAACGTTCCGATAAAGGAGTTAATGAAGATAAAGAAAATCTGGCCTGCTGTGGGGAAAAAAGTATGGATTGTTGAAAATTCAAGTGTTTGTTCAACGATTGTTGATATGGTTGCTGATGCTCCCGTAATCTGCACCCATGGGCAATTTCGCGCTGCGAGCTGGATAATGTTAGATTTATTAGTGAAAGCGGGATGTCACCTTTACTATTCGGGTGATCTAGATCCGGAAGGGGTATTGATGGCACAGCGGCTTTTCGATCGTTATCAGGGGCATGTTACTTGTTGGAGGATGGATGTGGAGTCCTATGATAAAACCATTTCTGATGAAGATATTTCTGGCAGGCTTTCTAAATTGGAGTCAATAACTGCACCTGAGCTCCTTGAAGTAGTGGATGTCCTTAAAATGCGGCAAAAAGCCGGATATCAAGAAGGTTTAGTTGAGCAACTGGTTCAGGATATTAAAAACGAGTTTAATGTGTTACTGGAGGCTGAATCAAAAGGTCATTGAAAAATGACTTTTTGGGTTTTCCGGCTGAAAATTTCGATTCGCAAATAAAACCGGCATTTTCGCAAATAAAGCACATCAATTCGCAAATAAAATGGGTGGATTCGCAAATAGAAGCGATTATTCGCAAATAAACAAAAAAATGAAGAGATTTTCTAATGTAAAAACTGCAAAACTATACTAAAAAGGGTGCCACCCATTTTTATACTGATAAAACATCCTCTTTAGACGCTAATTTTTATAAAATCCCTAAAAAGTGGGTGTCCAATTTGGACCCCCACTCGAAAAAGCACTTTTACTCTACTGTAACCGACAACGTTTTCACTAAAACCGATGGCGATCCCACCGGCGACAATGGAAAAATTAAATCCGCGCCAATTTCTTCGACATCCTGCAATAATTGATAAAAGTTCCCTGCGATGGTCATTAAATTAATCGGATATTGGACCTTACCATCCGCAACATAGAATCCATTTGCCGCAACTGAAAAGTCACCTGAAACAGTGTTAGCCCCAGAATGCAAGCCTGAAAGCTCCGTAATCAAAATGCCTTCGTCCATAACACGAAGCAACTCTTCAAATGTAACACCGGAAGGCTCAAGATAAAGATTGGAAGGACCGACCTTGACCGCACTTTTATAAGAATCTTTATGTGCATGTCCGGTGGTTTTTGTTTGTTCCTTTTTTGCTGTTTTTTGATTGTGGAGCAAGGATTGTAAAACACCTGATTCTACCAATGTAAGTTTTTTTGTCGCAACCCCCTCACTATCAAAGGTTCGGCTGGCAAGACCTTCCTCCAGGAATGGGTCATCGACAATTGTAATCTTTTGCCCGGCAATCTGCTTTCCAAGTTTATCCTTTAAGGACGAAAGGCCCGCTTGTGTATTTTCTGCGGAAAAATTAGCCGAGAATATTGCTAACAGGCTGGCTGCCGCATCATTCCTTAAAAGAACAGGGTAATCTTTGCTCGCGATATTTCTCGAACCCAATTGGGAGAGTGCTGCATCTGCTGCTTTTATGGCGATTTCCTTAGCATTTAAACTATGGAAGTCTTTTGTTACCTTAAATTCAGCCGATGTTTTTGTTTCCTCACCGTCTTTCACGATCGCTTCCACGATAACATACAAATAATTCATTTGGTCAGTTAAAGACAAACCTTTATTATTTGACAGATTCCTGGAGGCTGATTCTGTCCGAATCATGCAATAATCAGTTGCAACAATTCTAGAATCCAAAGCTAGTAATTCACGTTCAACATCTTTAATAAATTGGACTTTTTCAGGGATGGTTATTTCATTTAAGGATGTGGAGAAAAAGTTTCCCCGCCCATAGTGACTACTTCCGGCAAAGATTTCTTCAATATCTTCATCATGCATGATTCGTGTATTTTCTTTCGCGTTTTCTAACAAGAAGGGGATGGAGGCTTTATCAATTTTTTCGGAATAAGCGTAGCCCATTTTCCCATTGATTATCCCGCGGAAGGAAACACCGCCGTCTTCGGCAATTTCATATTGGTCAATTTCCCCTTTATATACTTGGCATCCAAAAACTTCCTTCTTTTCATAATACATTTCAACATCTGTAAAACCACTAGTTTGTGCTGCACTAAATAGCTTCGTTTGAAATTCTTGTATGTTCATTCGCTTATTCCCCCTTTGTCCCACCGACAGTGATTTCGCTGACACGGATCATTGGCTGACCTACGTTCACAGGAATACTTCCACTAAGTGACCCGCACATTCCGGCGCCATGCCCTAAATTATTTCCAACCATATCGACAAGCTGTAGGGTTTTTGGACCATTTCCGATTAATGTTGCTCCTTTTAATGGTTTACCAAGCTTTCCATTTTTTACTTCATATGCTTCCATTACGGCAAAATTATAATCACCTGTAGCGGGATTAACCTGTCCGCCGCCCATATATTTTGTATAAATACCCTGTTCGGTATTAGCAATGATTTCTTCAGGTGTTGATTTTCCAGGGGCAATATAGGTATTGGTCATCCGAGAGGTTGGGGCAAACCGGAAGGATTGTCTTCTGCCGGAGCCGGTTGATTCCATGCCCATTCTTCGTGAATTAAATTTATCAATTAAGTAGCCTTTTAGAATTCCATTTTCGATGAGGACATTTTTGCGCGCCTTTTCGCCTTCATCATCAATATTGATGGAACCCCATTCATTTTGAATCGTGCCATCATCGATATAGGTAACAATGGACGGTGCAACTTTTTCACCAATGCGGTTCGCAAACACAGAGTTGTTTTTCGCAACAGAGGTAGCCTCTAATCCATGTCCACAGGCTTCATGAAAAATAACGCCGCCGAATTCATTATCGATAATCACAGGGAATTTCCCGCTTGGACATGGACTCGCATCTAACATCGTCACAGCAATTCGGGCTGCTTCATTCGCATAATGGTCGATATTTAAATTCTCGAAAAATTCAAAGCCTTGATGGGCGCCAGGTCCATGAAAACCTGTTTCCATTTGGTTATCACGCACAGCTACTGCCTGAATCGACAGCTTTGAACGAACTCGTTTGTCTTCAGCAAATTTCCCTTCCGAATTAGCAATCAGCACATTTTGTTCTTCGTCCATGAAACGGACAGTTACCTGTGAAATACTAGAGTGATAGTTTTTGGCGGTGTCATAAGTTTTTTTCATGATGGCGGCTTTTCGAAATTTATCCACCTCTTGCGGCATAATTTGAACGGGATGAATGGTTTCAGCCTTTTCATGAATAAGAGGTACGAGTTGAATAATCGTATTTCCGGTAATGGCTTGTGCTGCATTTTTGGCTGCATTAATCAGACCTTCCTTACTAAAGTCCGTGGTATAAGCATATACACTTTGCAACCCTTTAAAAACACGGATCCCGACCCCAAAATCACGTCCGGAAAGACATGTTTCTATCCTTCCACTTTGCAAGGTGATGTTATTGGTAAAACGATCCTCGACGAAAATCTCAGAAAAATCCCCGCCAGTTGATAAAGCAGCTGTCAGTACGTCCTCAATTAAAGATTTACTAAGCATAAAGACCTCCCATTGTTTTTGAGTAATAGAAATATTCAGACTCCTCAATTTGGAATATTTCTATTTAATCATACGTATTTATCATACAATATTTTTCCAGTAGGTGGTTAATTTTACCTCCATTGCTTATTAAAAGCGAAGTCAGCAAATTCTAGTTATAATAGAAATAAAGATTAAGTTAAGATACCAAAGTTGATACGAATAGGGAAGATTGATTAATTGTTGAAAGGAATTAGAGACGATATGAAAATAAAAAAAGTTTCCATCATTGGTTTAGGTGCGTTAGGAATTCTTTTTGGTCATCATTTATCAAAGAAAATGCCTAATGCAGATTTAAGAATTATCGCAGATGCAGCGCGAATAAAGAGATATGAGCAAGACCATGTTTATTGTAATGATGAGCAATGTGTTTTCAATTATTTAACACCAGATGAAAGGGTCGAGCCCGCAGATTTACTAATTTTTACCGTCAAGTATGATGGGTTGAAGGACGCTATTCAAGCTGTAAAAAATCATGTTGGTGAACAGACAATTATTCTATCCGCCTTAAATGGAATATCTAGTGAAGCAATAATTGGTCAAACATATGGAATGGAGAACATTTTATACTGTGTTGCCCAAGGGATGGATGCTGTGAAGGAAGGGAATCAGTTAACCTATGACAATATGGGCATGCTCTGTTTTGGTGATTGGGAATCTGGTGTTGTCACAGAAAATGCAGAGAGAGTAGCTGCATTTTTTGAAGAAATTGATTTTCCATATGAGATTGATCAAAATATGGGAAAGAGACAATGGGGTAAATTCATGCTTAATGTCGGCGTGAATCAAACCGTTGCTGTGTATGAAGGTAATTATGGGGAAGTTCAAAGTGAAGGGCAAGCGAGAGAAACCATGATTGCTGCGATGAAAGAAGTAATCGCTATCTCCGAAAAAGAGGGTATACATTTAACTGAAACAGATCTGGACTATTGGTTAAGAGTACTAGCTACATTAAACTCAGAGGGAAAACCATCGATGGCGCAGGATATGGAAGCGAGACGCTTCAGTGAGATAGAATTATTTGCAGGTACCGTATTGAAACTTGGCGAAAAATATGGCGTTTCTACACCGATTAATAAAAAATTGTATGATAGAGTGACGGAGATGGAAAGTCAATTTTGAATCCCGTTCACAGTATAATACAATTGGAGTTATAGTAATAAAGGCTTTGTAATTAAACTTGTCCGTGATATAAGAAATGATTTCGTTGGGTTGAAATCTAAACAGCGAAATAATAAAGAAGAAAAGGTGTTTTATGCAGAAAATAATTGTGATTGGTGCAGGGATTCTTGGTGCCTCAACCGCTTATCACCTTGCCAAACTAGGTGCAGCGGTTACTTTGGTGGATCGAGAGGACCCAGGACAGGCTACAGATGCCGCAGCAGGAATTGTTTGTCCATGGCTTTCGCAACGGCGCAACAAAGCATGGTACAGTCTTGCAAAAGGCGGGGCTCGTTACTATCCTGAATTAATTGCCCAATTGGAAGCGGATGATGAGATAGAAACCGGCTATAAACGGGTAGGGGCATTGAGTCTTCATACAGACATGAAGAAACTAGAACAGATGGCAGAACGAGCGCGAAAACGGCGGGAGGATGCACCGGAAATAGGCGAGATTACGCTTTTGTCACCTTCTGAAACGAAGAAACTTTTTCCACCGTTATCCGAGGATTATGGCGCTGTTCATGTTAGTGGAGGAGCGCGAGTAAATGGAAGAGCCTTACGTGAGTCATTGATTCGCTCATCCATAAAACATGGAGTTACTTTTCTGAGAGGGGATGCATCCATTGTTACAAAAGGGAACCAGGTTATCGGGATTAAGCTTGCTGAGGAGACAATGTTTGCGGACCAAGTAATTGTCACTGCGGGGGCATGGTCAAACGAGCTTTTACAGCCACTAGGTGTTGAGTTTTTAGTAAAGCCACAAAAGGCGCAAATTGTTCATCTTGAAATGCCTGAAACGGATACAAGCACGTGGCCGGTTGTCATGCCGCCCAAAAACCAGTACATTCTCACATTTGAAAAGGGCCGAGTTGTTGTGGGGTCGACTCATGAAGATGAGGCGGGGTTTGACAACCGTGTTACGGCAGGCGGAATTAATGAAATTTTAAGCAAAGTCCTTGAAGTGGCACCCGGTTTATCCCGCTGCACCTTTCTTGAAACAAGAGTAGGTTTTCGACCTTTCACTCCGGGCTTTTTGCCTGTTATAGGGGCTTTGCCACAATATGATGGAATCTATATAGCTAATGGATTAGGCGCATCAGGGTTAACAAGCGGACCATATCTAGGTGCAGAACTCGCCAAACTTGTAGTAGGGAGACAAACAGAAAATGACTTGAGCAGCTATGATGTATCCGGGGCACTTTTTAAGGGGGATATAACAAACTAAAAATACTCAACTAGATTTAAATGGGCTGAATTATGTCCCAAACGTCAGTGAAAAAAAGGCTGCCCCATAAATTCCCAAGGGGCAGCCTCTTTTTTGAAATCACAGGTTATTGGCCTTGTTGATTTCGTAAGGATTGTTCAGCGTAAGCGACAAGACGCTTGGTCATCTCGCCTCCAACTGAACCATTTGCTCGTGCGGTCGTATCAGCACCAAGTTGAACTCCAAACTCGTTGGCGATTTCTTCCTTCATTTGATCTAGAACATTTTCTACACCAGGAACCAAAAGTTTGTTTCTAGCCATGATACATCACTCCCGACGAAGTTTTTTGAGCAATCAAAAATTGCTCGTATTTAATTTTTCCTATATAAAAATTCTGATTCATATAAAAAACTAACTAAAATCCCATTTCCGCCCAAATATATTAAAATACTTCGACTACTATTTATTCATTTCATGCCCTTCGCTGACTCGGTATATCTTCCTTGGTCGTCCCTTAGAGGTAGGAGCCTCATCACCGATAATTTCTGCGATTCCTTGTTCTACTAAACCGGTTAGAATTCGACGTGCGTTTCTTGTCGTCATTTTTAACCATTCTGCAATCTGTGCAGCAGTTATGGAACCATTCCCCATTCTTTTCTGTACCGATAAAATTTTGTTAAAAGTTGTGATTGTAATTCCGCTATTTTTCAGTTTCTCACTTATTTCCTTACTCTCTGTTCGGTATTGATAGGAAATGGCCTCTTGTTCTTTTAATGGTCCTTCAATTGTTCCACTATTATCAACGAGGAAGGCGCAAAATGAATCATAATTTTGTGCATGATTTAAGGCAAGACGGGCGTTTTCTTCGGCTGTTAGAGCCGTATCTCCGTAACCAATTCCAATATTAGATGGTAAGTCGGTAATTAAGGTCAATTTATCTAAAACCGATCCGATTGGTTTCTCGGTTTCCTGCAAGGAACCTCTTGTTGAAAAAATAACAAAAACGCCGGTTCCAATCGTAACAAAAGATCCTGATATTGATTCTGCAAAATTTAATATAGCTGCCTGAATCTCTAAATTTAATCGATGCAGATCATATGACACCATATTATGATCTTCTTTTTTCTCCATCCCTTGAACTTTCACTAGGATGGCGGCAATTTGAGAATGTTTAAAATGCATCGTTTCCCATTGTTGGACGGCCATCGACAAGGTCTCACGGATGTTGCTTCTTGTAGGTGAAACTCTATAGGTTGGAATGTTTTGTAAACGCAGCTGATCATAGATTGACCGCAGACAAGTGATACAAATATCTACTTTTCTTTCTTGATAAAGCTTTTGATGAAAGGAAAGTAGATTTTCGAGTGGAGTATCATAGGTATACTCTTGAATATGTACTTTTTTGCTTGAAATCCCAAGGTCGCGGTAGGTCTCATAAACATCCCGTTCCGCCAGCATATCAATGCTCATGCTTTCCAGGTTTCTTTTATCATTGTAACCAATTTCTACTAGGGTTTTAGTTAAGCTGGCGCCATCTAACTGAAGTAGAAAAAAAGGTTGATTAACTCCGCTCTTTATAAAGGAATTATAAAGTGCAGGACCTGCAAGAATCCAAAGGTCAATTAAATGTTGATTTTTTTGGATGATATCTGGGGCTTCTTCAGGGTTTCGATAAATAAATGGGACAGGTTTCAGCCGGTCATTATATTCAATTGCTATTTCAGAAATAAGTTGGACAGAGTCATCAGGTCCAATAATTCCAGCTCTAGGTTTCAAAAGTTTCCCCCCATAAAAAAGATGTTATTTAATTATAGCAATTACTTAATTATTTAGGAATAAATTTCCTTGAAGATTTCGTATAACTCCACCTTTATTAACATTTTCCAACATAATTACAGTGAATTTTTTGAAAATTCTGTTGACACCAGCTTTTTCGCTCTGTATAGTTTTATTTAGGGAACATATTAAGAATAATTCCGTTTATTTAAAAAAGGAGTGTTCACAAATGAATGTATCGGAGGAGAATAAAGAATTTTCACCTTTGGTTGAGCAGAATCAATTCAAACATGTGATTGGTCATTTTGCCAGCGGTGTTTCGATTATCACCGTGAGGAATAATGAAGTCGATTTTGGGATTACGGCAAGTGCTGTCAGTTCCGTTTCTGTTGAGCCGCCAATCCTTCTTGTTTGTGTCAATAAAAGTACGGGAACCTGCCATGCGATATCAGCGGTGAAATCCTTTACGGTCAATATTATGAATGATAATCAAAAAGAGCTGGCACTAAGATTTGCCAGAGCCAATACGGATAAATTTAAGGATGTTAATTTTTCATACGGCGAGTTAGGAAATCCTGTTTTAGGGTCTATACTTGCACACCTTGAATGTCGGGTGGTTGAGGAAGTCACAGGAGGTACTCATTCCGTTTTTCTGGCTAAGGTGCAAAATGCATATGCGGCTGATGGCGAACCTTTAGTGTACTACCGCGGGAAATTTGGGCAATTTTTGGAGGGTTAATTTGAAATAGATTCAGTAATTGAAAAAACTTTTTTAAGGGGGAAGTCGTATGGCACTAATGACAGGTAAACAATACCGGGATTCGCTGAATGATGGAAGGGAAGTTTATATAGATGGGGAAAAGGTTCGGAATGTCGCTGAACACCCTTCATTTAAGCCAATTATTGATGTGAAAGCAAGAATGTATGATATGGCACATGAAACAAAATTTGCAGGTATATTAACCACTACATTGCCGGATGGCGAACTAGTGTCCCGTGCGTATAAAGCGCCTGAAACAAAAGAAGATTTGAGCGCTATTCGCAAGCATGTGGAGACAGTTCTTGATGATCTTGGCGGGGTTGTCTATCGGGTGGGCGATGAAACGATAGGAGAAATGTGGTCTCTATATGACGCCCAAGATAAATTGAATGAAATTGATCCGACTTATGCGAAAAACATTAAGTACCATATTGACCGTGTTGCTAGAGAAGATTTGTTCCATGTCTCAGCGAATACCGATCCAAAAGGGGACAGAAGTAAATTATTCAGCGGAAAAGACGGGGGAACATTGCTTCACGTGGTCGAGGAAAATGACCAAGGCATTGTGGTAAAGGGTGCAAAATTCGAAACAGCGGCAGCCTATGCCCACCAAGCATTCGTTAAGCCAACGATTTTAGATTGGAATGCGGGGTCAGAAAAGATGGCTCCCTTTGCATGTGGATTCATTTGCGATATGGGATCCCCTGGACTAAAATCTATTTGCCGGACATCCCTTGGTACCGACCGAAATCCACAAGATTATCCAATTGCAACAAAGTTTGAAGAAATAGATACATTACTTATTTTTGATCACGTTTTAATTCCATGGGAAAATGTCCTATTCCATCGCTCCTTAGAATCAGCTGCCTACATCCGTTCCACTCTTCATCGTTATTCTGCCTTTAACTACACCCTTAGAATGTTGCGAAGAGCCGATTATTTAATCGGAGCTGCATTATTGAATGTCGAACAAACCGGTTTAACCCATCTTCAAGCAGTTAAAGAGAAAATTTCGCAGCTCATCAATTATCGCGAGGGAATCAATGCGCATTTAACCGCTGCTGTTGCCGAAGCGGAAAGAAGCCCGGGCGGATTGATGATGCCAAATCAATCGCTTCTTTATACCGGCCGTGTATTTGCGTTAGCTAATTTCCCGGCGATGGCCCATTTAACCAGAGAGTTAGTCGGCGGCCAATTAGCGGTAACTCCAGATTCTACGACGATGGCAGATCCGGAAATCAAGCAATATTTTGAGCAATATTACTCCGTTGGCGAGTGGACGCCTGAAGACCGAGGCAGATTACTTTATTTTGCAAGAGATTTGTTGAATTCCTCATACGCCGGCCATCGAACAACGTTTGAATTATTTGCTCAAAGTCCGCCATTTGCCCAACAGATGGCAGTGTTTAACAATTTTGATATGGAGCCACAGCGGGAATTGGTCCGGCAGGCAGCAGGGTTGAAACAGCCTGTACCTGTTTCTACTATGTAAATTAATCAAACTGAAAGGAGTTTTTTCATTGGAAATTCATACATCAGGTACCTTGAAGCTCCCAAAATCTGTTATAACGATTGGTGCCCTTGATGGTGTTCATAGAGGGCATCAGGCATTGCTTTTAAAAACAAAAGAACGGGCGGAGAAGCTTGGGGTTCCTTTTGTTGTCTATACCTTTGATCCGCCTCCGAAGGTTTTCTTTAAAAAATGCCAAATGATCACCACGCTGGAAGAAAAGCTCAACCGCCTTGAAATGCTGGGCGTAGAATATGTAATTGTCGGCCAGTTCAACGAGGCGTTTACTAAACAAACTGTTTCTTCCTTTATAAATGAGCTGCAGACAATTAACCCTGTTGAAATCTGGGAAGGTCCAAACTTTCAATTTGGAAAAGATCGAAAGGGGAGCATTGCCGATTTAAAGCATTATTTTAATGTCGGTGTTTTAAACCCACTGAGATGTGAACAAGATGAATTAATCTCGTCGTCACGTATTCGTACACTCTTAAAGCAAGGAAACTATACTTTAGCAAAAAAATTACTAGGAGATACACGTTTTATTTCCTTTTTTTCAGAAAAAACCTATGCCATATAAAGAAATAAACCAAACCTAGTAAAATGATATGTTAACCAAATAACCGGAGCAGCAATAATGGATCACATTCCAAATTGTTGCTCTCTATTTTTTCATTTTAATGTCAAAGTTGGAAAGTGAGGCATGGTGATTTGAAAATAAATCTTAATCGATTACTAATAGATCTAGAGAAATATGCGGAGTATGGAAAAAATGAACATGGTGGTGTCACTAGGCCTAGTTTTTCTAAAGCTGATCATCGGGTTCGTCAATTGTTTATCGAAGAATTAGAGGATATGGGCTTACAAGTAACGATTGACGGAGCAGCAAATATTTGGGGAAAGCACAAAGGCAATGGGACAAAAAAAGGGAGTATCGTGATTGGCTCTCATTTGGATTCGGTTCTGAATGGAGGTAAATATGATGGTCCGCTGGGTGTCCTCATGGCAAAAGAAATTATTAGAACGTTAATAGAGGACAAGGTTATATTGGATCATGATGTTGAAATTGTCTCCTTCACCGCGGAAGAATCAAATGATTTTAATTTATCGACATTCGGCAGCCGCTCCTTTGTAGGTCGGTTAACTGTTGAAAAGTTACACGATGCTCGCGATTCAAAAGGTGGTCTGCTTCATGATGAATTGATAAAGGTTGGCGGCGGTCTAGATAAATTCCCCATGATGGTGAACATGCAAAATGATAAAAAGGCTTTTATTGAACTCCATATTGAGCAGGGTCAACGATTGGAAAGTGCTAATATTTCAATGGCGGTCATTTACAGTGTTGTCGGCACATTTCGCAGTTTTGTTAAAGTGATTGGCGAACCCAATCACTCCGGTACGACGATGATGCAGAATAGGAAAGATGCGCTCACAGCTGCGGCTGAAATGGTCCTTGAAGTTGAACGGTATTGCAAAGACAAAGGGGATGTAGTTGGCACTGTAGGGAAATTAAATGTAAGCCCGAATGCGGCGAATATAATTCCGGGTCAGATTGATTTTATTTTTGAAGTAAGGGCGGAGACAGAGGAGAAAATTGAAAATACAGTAGAGGCCATCCAAGAGGCTTGGCAGGAAATTGCTAAGAGAAGACAAGTAAAAATCCAACAAGAAGTATTTCTTGATCAAAAACCAGTTGCTTTAGATCAAGATATTATTACGATTCTTGAAAATGCTGCTACGGAAATGGATGAACCTTGTTTGACTCTGCCGAGTATGGCCGTGCATGATGCGGCCCATATGGCAAGTATCACTAAGTCTGCTATGATATTCGTGAAAAGTATTGATGGGAAAAGTCATTGCCCTGAAGAGTATAGCCATCCGAACGATATTGAAAAAGCAGGAAACTTAATTTTGCAAGGAATCGTTCATATAGACCGTGCCCTTTCTGTAACGGAGTATAGTGTACCACCTGGCAATTAATGAATGAATGCAGGATTTGGAGAAGGTTATTTTTTGCATACTTTCATGTAAAGAATGAAGGCAGTTGCTATTTAATTAGCACGCCTTTTTTTGTTTATTATTCTACTAAAACTATCTATAGTTTCCTCAATAATTGGTCTATTATTAAGGGATATTGATGTGCAAGATTAAGGACGAAATATGATATAGTAAATAAAAAATATTGAATTTATAAAATAATGAATTTTTAGAAAATTTAATTGACATAAACACTGCGGAAGTGTTATTTTTAATTAAAAGAATAGTTAAAGAAATAATCCGTAAATAAAAAGTTAGAAAGGGCTCCAATCAGGGGAATTATTAGGGGGGGATGAATATGGCATTAAAAACAGGTGAACAGTACCGTAAGTCACTAAATGATGGCAGGGAGGTCTATATTGACGGGGAAAAGGTAAAGAATATTGCTGAACACCCATCCTTTAAGCCAATCGTGGATGTGAAAGCTAGAATGTATGATATGGCACATGAAAAGGAATATAAGGAAACCTTAACTGTAATGCTGCCAGATAGCGAAATTGTTTCCCGAGCTTACAAAATGCCTGAAACAAAAGCCGACTTAACTGCTATTCGGAAACATGTGGAAACGGTTCTTGATGATCTGGGTGGCGTTGTTTATCGGGTTGGGGATGAAACAATTGGAGAAATGTGGTCCCTCTATGACGCCCAAGATAAATTGAATGAAATTGATCCAACTTATGCAAAAAATATTCAGTACCATATTGACAGAGTTGCTAGGGAAGACTTGTTCCATGTCTCAGCGAACACCGACCCAAAAGGCGACAGAAGCAAATTATTCAGCGGAAAAGACGGTGGAACATTGCTTCATGTAGTTGAGGAAAATGACCAAGGCATTGTGGTAAAGGGTGCGAAATTCGAAACAGCCGCAGCCTATGCTCACCAGGCATTTGTTAAACCAACGATTTTAGATTGGAATGCCGGGTCAGAAAAGATGGCTCCTTTCGCCTGCGGATTTATTTGCGATATGAGTTCACCGGGGCTAAAACATATATGCCGGACATCCCTCGGTACCGACCGAAATCCAAAAGATTATCCAATTGCAACGAAGTTTGAAGAAATTGATACCTTACTTATTTTTGATCACGTTTTAATTCCATGGGAAAATGTCCTATTCCATCGCTCCTTAGAATCAGCTGCCTACATCCGTTCCACTCTTCATCGTTATTCTGCCTTTAACTACACCCTTAGAATGTTGCGAAGAGCCGATTATTTAATCGGAGCTGCATTATTGAATGTCGAACAAACCGGTTTAACCCATCTTCAAGCAGTTAAAGAGAAAATTTCGCAGCTCATCAATTATCGCGAGGGAATCAATGCGCATTTAACCGCTGCTGTTGCCGAAGCGGAAAGAAGCCCAGGCGGCTTGATGATGCCAAATCAATCGCTTCTTTATACCGGCCGTGTATTTGCATTAGCTAATTTCCCGGCGATGGCCCATTTAACTAGAGAGTTAGTCGGCGGCCAATTAGCGGTAACTCCAGATTCTACTACGATGGCAGATCCGGAAATCAAGCAATATTTTGATCAATATTACTCGGTTGGCGAGTGGACGCCTGAAGAACGAGGCAGATTACTATATTTTGCAAGAGATTTGTTGAATTCCTCTTACGCTGGCCATCGGGCGACGTTTGAATTATTTGCCCAAAGTCCGCCATTTGCGCAACAGATGGCCGTGTTTAACAATTTCGATATGGAGCCGCAGCGGGAATTGGTGCGACAGGCAGCTGGGATTAAAAAGAAAACTACCAAAACTTCTATTAACTGATTATATTTTGGTGCAAATAGGAGATTTGAAGTTATAGAGATTTCCAAAATTGCAAATAGAAAGAGGAGGACTTAAATTGGCAAATTCCACAAAATTAATCGGGAAGAAAATGGTTATGTTTATGGTTCTCGCAATATTGTTAGTTGGGTGTTCGGCAACGAATACTTCATCGGGAAATGGAAGTTCCGCTTCCGAGGGTGGCGACACCATTAAGGTAGGCTTACAAGCACCGATGACTGGTGATAACGCCCAGTATGGACAAGATATGAAAAATGGTGTGGAACTAGCTTTTAAGAAGATTAATAGTGATGGCGGAATAAATGGGAAAAAGCTTAAGTTGATTGTTGGGGATGATAAAGCAACCCCTTCAGAAGCGGTTGCGGTAGTAAATAAAATGATTATGAATAATGGGGTAAAGGCCATTATTGGAGGATATAATTCATCACCAACATTGGCAGCACAGGAGGTTTCTGGACCAGCAAAAGTACTTCATTTAAATATGGGTGCAAGTCCTGAACTATCAAAACAGAATAACAAATACCTGTTTCGGGTCATCCTAACTGGTTCTGTCTATGTTCCTGCCGTAATGAGATATATGTCTGAAGAGAAAAAGGTAAAGAAAATTGCCGCTCTATTTGAAAATACTGATTATGGTATCACCATGTATGATGCTGCTAAGGAATCCACAAAAGAGCTAGGTGTAGAATTTATTACTGCAGAAAAATATAACCCTGGTGATAAAAACTTTTCTGCGCAATTATCAAAAATTAAAACACTGAATGCGGATGCAGTAATGGTTGTCGGTCTATACAATGAAGTTGCCTTAATTGAGCAGCAAGCAAGACAAGCAGGTTTAAATGTACAGTTCTTCTCGCCCGATGATTCGATGTATTCAAAACAGCTTATCACTTTAGGTGGAGATGCCGTTGAGAATCATATATTTGCATCGATGATTGATTTAAATGCAGACACAGAAGAGATGAATGAATTTAAAAAATTAGCTAAAGAAAATAATATTCCAGCCCAAGCCAATACTGCCATTGCCTATGATGCGGCCATGGCTCTAGCTAAGGCATTGACAGAAGGCGGGGGCGAAGCCGAAAAGGCTCGCGATGCTCTAGCGAATATCCAATATAACGGAATTACAGGACCTATTAAGTTCGATAAAAACGGTGATCGTTCCAATACACCGATGATAATGCAGGTGCAAAAGGGTGACTTCGTGGTAATTAAAGAATCGGAATAGGGTGATTATTTGTGTTTGTTGATCAGTTAATAAATGGAATTGTCCTAGGCAGCATTTACGCGTTAATGGCGATTGGTTACACAATGGTATGGAATGTGCTCCGTTTTATCAACTTTGCACATGGTGAAGTATATATGGGAGGGGCATTCGTGTCCCTTTATCTTCTATTATTAGATACACCAATCTGGTTAGCCTACATTGGTGGTGTATGTGCCGGGGCTTTGCTTGGTTATTTAATGGAGAAAATGGTGTACATGAGGATGCGGAGTGCACCGAAATTAAATTTACTTATTGCAGCTATTGGGATTTCTATTGTACTCCAAAATTTAGCTCAATATATTTGGGGAGCAACACCCGAGAGATTAACATCGCCATTTCTCTCTAAAAATATAGCAATTGGAGATATGATGATTAATCAGCATTATATATTTATCATTATTCTTACCATTGTTGTCATGATTGCATTAGAGTTATTTATTAATCGAACACTTATGGGGAAGGCAGTTCAAGCGGCCTCACAAAATATTAATGCAACGCAACTAATGGGAATTAATGCTAATAAGATTATTTCTATCACCTTTGCCATTGGTTCTGCTGTCGGTGCCCTTGCAGGTATATTGGTAGGACCAGTATTTCTAGTTTATCCAACCATGGGCGTATTCGCTGGACTTAAGGGATTTACGGCATCCGTTATGGGGGGGATGGGAAATATTCCTGGTGCAATGATTGCAGGGTTATTACTTGGAATTATCGAAAGCTTCGCAGCTGGCTTTATTTCCTCCGGTTATCGTGATGCGGTAGCGATGGTGATCTTGTTATTTATTTTATTAGTACGTCCTCAAGGAATATTCGGAAAAGTTATCCAACAAAAAGTATAAAGGAGGGGAGAAGATATGGGACAATTCAAACATCGAGGATTCCTGAAGATCGGTCTTATTTTAGCAGTGGCTGCCTTATTTTTCCTACCTCTTGGAATATCGAATCCTTACGTTATGTATATTATTAATCTTATATTAATATATGTTCTTCTTTCTCTAGGACTGGACTTAATCGTTGGTTATACGGGGCAGGTTTCAATTGGTCATGGGGCATTCTTTGGAATTGGTGCGTATGTAGCCGCAATACTAGGTAAAAATCTAGGTTTCTCATTATGGATAAATCTCCCTTTATCCATCGCGGTTACTGCCTTAATCGGTTTTGCTATTGGATTTATTGGATTGAAATTAATTGAAGAATATCTAGTTATGGCGACTCTGGCTTTTGGAACAATCATCTGGCTTGTTTTTCTAAACTGGACGGATTTAACAGGTGGACCAATGGGAATATCGGGAATTCCCGCTCCGCCTACAATTAAATTGGGTTCCTTTGAATTTCCGTTTATTCAATATCATGACTATTATCCTCTATTATTAATTTTTGTGCTGCTTGGTATTCTAATCACACGGTTAATCATCCATTCCGGATTTGGGCGTGCCTGCACCGCTATCCGTGAGGATGAACTTGCTGCCCAAGCAATGGGCATTCCAGTGTTTAAAACAAAAGTCATGATGTTTACCATTTCGGCAGCCTTCTGCGGTGCTGCGGGTGCCTTATATGCCCATTTTCTTCATGTTGTCAGCCCGGAAACATTTGCTTTTGGAATGTCCGTAACCATATTAACAATGGTCATGATTGGCGGACAAGGCTCGATTGCAGGGTCGATCATCGGAGCGTCAATTCTTACTGTTTCTTCAGAGGTATTAAGGGAAACACCGGAATTAAGGATGTTGATTTATGGATTATTGATTGTTATCATGATCATGTTTTTCCCAAAGGGAATCATGGGTTTATTCAAAATTTCGAAGAAACGTCTACTTCAAAGAAATATACAAGCTAAGAAAGCTGCGGTGGAGAAAGAGGGGTTGAGTTATGAACAGTGAGCATGTGAATGATTCAGCTATTCTTACAGTTACTGATCTTTCCAGGACTTTTGGCGGGGTAAAGGCAGTCAATAATCTATCATTTTCTGTTTCAGAAAACAATATCCATGCAATCATTGGTCCAAATGGAGCAGGGAAAAGTACATTATTCAACCTTATCACGGGCGTTATTACACCTAATCAAGGGAAAATCCAGTTAGTAAATCAAGATATTACCTCTTTAAGACCGGATAAAATTGCTGAGCAAGGGGTTTCACGAACCTTCCAAAATATTCGTTTATTTCCGGATATGACTGTATTTGAAACAGTCTTAATAGGAACGTATCTATTAACTGGCGGCAAGCTGCTGCCGGCCGTATTTCGAACAAAACACTTTCGGAACAAGGAACGTCAGGCAAAGGAACGAATTGAAGAAATTTTGAAATTTGTCGGGCTGTGGGGCATGCGCCATGAGTATGCGGCAAAATTATCATATGGAAATCAAAGACGGGTGGAAATTGCCAGGGCCTTGGCGACAAATCCACGGTTATTATTATTAGATGAGCCTACGGCGGGAATGAATCAGAAAGAAACAAAAGAGCTTATGCAGTTATTCTCAGAGGTTAATAAACAAGGTATTACTATTTTAATCATTGCCCACGATATGCATCTTGTAAATACGTTGTCCAACCAAATTACTGTTATCAATTTTGGGGAAAAGCTAGTGGAAGGACCCCCTGAAATAATTCAAAGTCATCCTGCCGTAATAGAAGCCTACATGGGGAGGGCTGAAGTAAATGCTTAATGTCGAAAATGTAAGTACATATTATGGACAAATATGTGCGTTAGACAATGTCAGTATAAAGGTGGAAGAAAAAGAAGCAGTTTCGGTAATTGGTTCCAATGGAGCGGGTAAAAGTACCCTTTTGAAAACAATTATCGGAGAGCTCCGTCCTAAAAACGGTGATATTCAACTTTCTGGCAGATCAATTATTAATGAAAAGACGTTTAAGCTTGTTAGCCGGGGAATGACACTTGTGCCAGAAGGACGACATGTATTTCCATTACTTTCTGTGTGGGACAATTTGCTTTTAGGCGGTTATACTATTCCATCGAGAGAGCGTCATCAAAGGGCTGAAGAGGTTACAGAGCCTTTTCCTATTCTTCGCGAGAGGAAAGACCAATTGGCGGGTCTTCTTTCGGGTGGGGAGCAGCAAATGCTTGCGATTGCTCGGGCAATGATGACGAGTCCGAGACTATTATTATTGGATGAACCTTCTATGGGGTTATCACCTAAACTAGTTTATGAAGTATATGAAAAAATATCTGATTTACATCTTCAAGGAACCACTATACTTTTGGTTGATCAAAATGCAGAAATGGCCATTGATTTTTGCAGCCGCGGGTATGTTCTGATGGCTGGAAGTTTAGTAGGTCACGGATCGAAAAGTGAGTTGAAAGAAAGCGAGATTGTTCATCGATCATACCTTGGATAATAAAACTTGGAAAAGGGCTTTTCGAATACTTGACAATTTTCAGAATAAACTATATATTACCATTAAGGAATAAATAAGGACTAATTCCGTAAGTGGGAATAATTTACTTATAGGAGGAATTATCAATATGTCAGTTCATGGTGAGGCAAAAAAAGTAGAAATTCAGAGATTCCGAAAGTTCAAAACAGATCAGTACTATCCTAAACATTTGGGGAAACCAGAGCACCACATTGTCAATGAATTTAGTATGGCAGTAAGAGCAGGAAATAGGATTTTTTTACGAGGGCAAACAGGTTTTGACTTAGATGGGAACTTTCACGGCGTTGGCGATGTCGTAGAGCAGGCGGAAATGGCATGCAGCTGTGTAAGGCAGTTAATTGAAGAGGCAGGCGGCACTATAAATGATATTTGTAAAATTACTGTTTATTTGATGAATCGTGAAGATCGCAGCAAGGTATATCCGGTTATTGGTAAACATTTTAAGGATGTTTATCCTTGTAGCACGGGATTATTAGTAAGCGGATTTGCAATGCCTGAAATGTTAATGGAAATTGATGTTGAGGCAGTTATAAGCGAATAGTGTAATTTTATCGAGTATTATTTCTATTTTCAAAGTGTAAATAGTAAAAAGTAGGAAATTTTATTCAAAGGGGGAGAAAAATGACATTTTCGGTAGCAGGCCGTTGTTCTTCCACGGGTGCCTTGGGCGTCGTTGTTACGTCCAGCAGTCCATCCGTTGGGGCAAGGTGCCCATGGGTTAAAACAGGAACTGGTGCTATTTTAACACAAAATGTTACAGATCCAAGATTAGCAACTATTGGTTTGTCTGTATTGGAAAACGGCTATGATGCCGAATCAACCATTCGCTCAATGAAGGAAGCTTCTCCTTTTTCAGAGTACCGGCAGCTGGCTGTTGTTGATTCTAAGGGAAACTCAGCTGCATTCACGGGGAGTAAGGCATTAGGTGTCCATGGAGAATTTTGTGATCAAAATGTAGCAAGCATTGGAAATCTTCTTAGTGACCCTACTATTCCCAAAGCCATGGGTCAAGTGTTCTTACAAACTGAAGGGCTACCATTGACAGAAAGATTAATTTTGTCAATAGAGAAAGGATTTCAGATGGGTGGCGAGTTGGACCAGGAACATTCAATCGGACTTCTAGTATTTACAGATGATCCCTTCGCATATGTGGATTTAAGAGTGGATTATAGTGAACACCCACTGGAGGATTTAAAAAAACTATGGGAAATATACGAACCGCAGGCAAACGCCTATAAGGTAAGGGCAGTCATCCCAGAATTGGCACCTTCATATGGGGTAAAAGGTGACGTGTAAAGGTTTTTAATAGTAACATATTATCTTAATGCGATAGTTTACCAAAAAAGCTTGAGGACAATGTCTCAAGCTTTTTTTTGTTCAATTTACTTCCAGGACCATAATTCCATTATGTAAACTAAATTTGCGCGCTAAATTTAACAAGAAATTTGCAAAGTGTAATTATTTATTGAAAGGCATCGTTTATTATTGGTAAAGTGAAATTAGAGATGGACGAAGAATTGAAATCCAAGGTATTTTTAAGTTTTTAAGGAGGAATATGCTTGATCAAGCAAGGGGTTATTTCGCTGGGAGAAGCATTTGTAGATTATATCTCAACTAATAGGGCGAATACAAAATATCAAAAGCTGCTGGGAGGTGCAACGGTCAATTTGGCTGCAGGAACCAGGAGACTAGGTGTTCCATCTTATTATTTGTGTAAACTAGGGACAGATGAAATCAGCCAATTCGTTGAACAAGAATTAAGAAAAGAAAACATTAATACCGAATTTTGCGTTCGTACTCCCAGGAAAAAGATTTGCGGTGTATATGTTCATCTTAATGAAATCGGTGAGCGCTATTTTCACTCTTACATAAACCCAACTCCTGACGAGGTTCTTTCTGAAGATCAGCTTGACAGAGGACTATTTGAAAAAGCAAAAATCTTTTATTTCGGATCTGGAACACTTTTTCACGACTCGGCTAAAGAGACAACCAAAATGGCACTAAAGTATGCTAAGGAATCTAACACGTTGGTTGCTTTTGACACAAACCTGCGCCTAAAGCGTTGGGAGAGTGAGGAACAATGCCGGAAAACGGTTAAATCTTTCTTAGTAGATGTTGATATTGTCAAGCTTGCTGAGGATGAGGTATTGTTTCTAACGGAAACAAAATCAATTGATGCTGGGATAGAAGAATTAGCCCAATGGAAGATTCCATTTCTCTTTATAACACTTGGAAGCAAAGGTGCCTATGCTGTTTTACATGGTCGGAAAACACATGTTCCTGGTATTGAGGTAAATGCTGTTGACACAACCGGGGCAGGTGATGCCTTCATGGCAGCGTTATTGTATAGATTTCATGAAAAAGGGGAGCCGGCAGATCTCACGCAATTAGCAGAATATACACAATTTGCTAATCGAGTCGGTGCTAATGCGACAACGAAGATAGGTTCTTTGACCGCAGCAATCAAAATAGAATGACAGACAGATCATGTCTATTCTTTTCTAAGATTGTATTGTGGGAAGGGATTAAGGATTGAAAGTGGAATATATATAGAAGCAGCGTTAATCGCTTAATTAGTTTGATATGAATTTTTTTGAATTCATCCATTTCCTGAGAAAAAAAGGTGGTACCATTTATGACTAATATTCCAAGACCGGCTTCAACGGTAGTGTTAATAGATGATTTGTCTAGGGTCTACTTGACCAAAAGACCTGAAACGATGAAATTTATGGGTGGATTTTATGTTTTCCCCGGTGGGTCGGTTGATAAGGATGACTATACCAACAGTAGTGAATGTATAAACTATGTTAATCGTAATGAATTCTTCGATCCCGCCTATTATGTTGCTGCTGCAAGAGAACTATTTGAAGAAGTGGGCGTTTTAGTCTGCAAGACAGACGACGGTGCGGATGTTTATTTGGAAGCAGGAACTGCAATGGAATACCGCCGTCTCCTTTTGAAAGGGGAAATGTCCTTTATACAACTAGTAAAAAAGGAAGGACTTCAGTTTCAGCTAGATAGCTTAGAGTATTTTGGACAAATTATCACACCGAACGTGAGTCCGATTCGATTTGATACCCGATTTTTTCTGACAAAGCTCCCAAATGGTCAATCCCCACTACCTGATTTGAATGAGATAAGTGATGCCTTATGGATTTCACCAGCCGATGCATTATTGGACTATCAAAATGGGAAGATTTCTTTGGCACCACCAACTATCCATGCGTTGACGACGATTTTGAATTATCAAAAAGGAAGCCCTTTGATGATGCCTGAGTTTCGATTGAGCGATTATAAATCAGTCTTTTAGAGAATAATAGGAATCCTGTTGAGTCACTGAACCTTCTTTCATCAATTTAATAAGATGTGCCTCGGTTGTTCTTTTGGCGACCTCAAATACACTCGGATGCGGAAGTTTTTCGTAAATTATCTTTGTTAAATGGGTAGAAGTTAGTTGCAAATGCTCTTTGAGCAGGGATTTGATTTGGTTTTCTCGATATAATCTGCGATTTAAGACGAAATCAATATGTTCATAGGTATTTAAAACCCAATCCCCATGCCCTGGTCCAATTTTAGTTAATTTCAGTTGCTTTAGGCGATTTAAAGTGTGAATATAGTCTGTCATATCCCCATCCGGGGGACCAATCCAGGATGTGCCTTCTGCCACGATATTATCTCCAGCTAGGAGCACACGTTTTGATGGAATAAAAAGGTTTAACTGACCTGAGGTATGGCCTGGTGCATGGATAATGTTAATATCTTCCCCAGCAACTTTTATACTATCGTTATCATTTAAAAATGATATCTCATTCCAAGGTGAAATCACGGTAAGTGTAGCTTGTTTTTCAAGATGATGGCAGTAAACAACAGGCGTCCAATCCGTTAATTGACGAACACCAGGGGCATGGTCCGGGTGTGAGTGTGTTAGAATAATAGAGTTTGGGATGGCGAAATCGTTTTCCCTTATTGCTCTCTCTAATTCTATTTTCGTTTCTACTTTGTCATACCCGGCATCGACCAAGATGCTTTCCTGATTGTTTCCGATTAAATAGCAATTTGTTGTGGTATGTGGCAACAAAGTTGGCGTCGGAATCGGCACACGGATTATTTTTAAATGATTTAATTTCTCCACTGACATCTTCCTTTCATTTCAAACAGCACTCAACAGAACATAATTAACATTTTCATCATGAAAACATGAAATTCCTGCTAAAATAGACGGGGACAAGAAACCATTAATTCTAGCAAACACAAAGTGCCCCGTTAAAATTAGTTCAGCACCTCAGGGTTAACCAAGTTCTTTGGCCGTTTACCATTTAGTCCGGCCATTAAATTTTCTACCGCCAGTTTTGCCATTTTTAGTTCTGTTTCAAAGGTGGACGATCCAATATGAGGGGTAGTCACAACATTAGGAAACTGAAGAAGTGGATGATCCGCTTTCAGTGGTTCTATTTGGTATACATCCAGTGCCGCTCCATGAATCTCGTTATTTCTTAATGCCTCAATAAGTGCAATTTCATCCACTGTTTTTCCGCGCGAACCATTTACAAAAATAGCTGATTTTTTCATCACTGCAAATTCCCGTTCACCAATTAAATTTTCAGTTTCTGGTGTAAGCGGGGTCATTAAGCAAACAAAATCTGATTCCTTTAGCAGGGTATCAAGGTCACAGTAGGCAGCGTTGTAGTTTTCCTCAGCCTCAATATTTCGGGTTCGGTTGTGGTACAGAATATTCATATCAAAGCCTAAATGGGCGCGTTTGGCGATCTGCGAACCGATTTTCCCCATACCGATAATCCCCAATGTTTTATGATGGACATCCATGGCATATTGTTCAGTCGTTAAGTGCTGTTTCCAATTCCCAGCCTTCACAAAACGGTCCAACTCAGGGATGCGCCGTGCAGCCGCAAGGAGAATGCCAAAGATAGCATCGGCTGTGGTATCCTCCAGGACCCCGGGAGTATTTGTTCCCATAACTCCTCGCTTGGTCATCTCTTCAATGGAAAGGTTATTAAATCCAGTCGAGTTATTCGAAACAATTTTTAAATTGGGTGCACGGTCTAGTAGTTCTTTATCCACCGGAAGCGCTAGGCCAACAATTCCTTCAGTTTGGTTTAGTGCACTTAAAAATGCAGGGTCAGTTTTTGGATTAATCCCTGCAAAAAACTCTACTTCAAAGGTATCATCTAATAATTCAAGAGTTTCAGGTAAGGCAAAGTTATAGGCAATTATTTTTCTGCTCATAGCGAAAAGTTCTCCTCTCTTTTGGACAATTTATCTTTAAGTTGACACAAATTTTTATGGGAGTCAACAATACAGAATATGAATGAGTAAATTGACCAAGTTCAAATTACTCTTTTAGCAAAAATCAGAAAACCTGATAATGATTTTAAAAACAAAGAATATTTCTTGAAGGACAGGACTAGGTATGGAAACATTACGACATAAAAAGTGGTAGGATGGAAGTAGGTTAAAATGGAAAGGTGGATATCGAATGAAATATAACTTTGATGAAATAGTTAATCGGAGAGGGACCTATTCATTAAAATGGGATGGCGGGCAGTTAATTAAAGAGATTGGACTAACGGAACGATATGATGATGAAACAATCCCCTTGTTTACCGCGGATATGGATTTACCTGTACCCCAGCCATTAATTGATGCCCTACATAAAACGGTTGACCATCGGATTTTTGGTTATTCAATTTTTCCGGATGAGTATTTTGCTGCTATCCAGCATTGGTTTAAATCGAGACATGATTGGGATATCAAGAAAGAAGAGATCATTTATAGTCCAGGAACTGTTCACGCTTTGAATATTGCCGTAAAGGCGTTTACCAATCCGGGTGATGGGATCATTATCCAACGGCCCGTTTATCCGCCCTTTACAGCGGCTATTGAAGCAAACGGACGGCAAGTCGTGAACAACCAGTTGAGAGCGAACAGTGAAGGCTATTATCATATCGATTTTGAGGATTTTGAAGCGAAGGCAAAAGAAGAAAAGACGAAAATGTTCATATTATGTAACCCGCATAATCCAGCAGGAAGAGTCTTTACTGTGGAAGAGTTAAGAAAATTAGCTGCTATTTGTGCAGATAATGGTGTGCTCATCGTTGCAGATGAAATTCACGGGGATTTAATTCGTCGGAATCAAACTTTTATCCCGATTGCAAAAGCAGTGAACAATGTTAAACAGTTGATTACTTTTACAGCCATTAATAAAACCTTTAATGTAGCAGGGCTTCATTGTACAAATGTAATCATTTCGGATCCAGAGCTTAGGAAAACATTTAATCGTGAAATGGGCATGCATTTACCCTCACCATTTACAGTTTCTGCCCTTATCGCCGTGTACACTGAGGGGGAAGATTGGTTGGAACAATTGAAAGAATATCTCGATGAGACCATGGAATGGGTTGTCAGGTTCGTGGTGGAAAAAATGCCGAAGGTAAAGGTTCGTATCCCTGAGGGAACCTATATCATGTGGATGGACTTTAGTAATTTTGGGCTATCGCCCGAAGAAGTTCATGACCGTATTTATAATAAAGCGAATGTTTTGCTTGAAGATGGAAAAATGTTTGGTGAAGAAGGAATAGACTATCAAAGAATTTGTATCTCATCACCTCGACCGATTATTAAGGAAGCATTTGAGAGAATTGCAAGAGAATTTGAAGACCAGATTTAAAAAAAGCGAACAGTGCCTGGCACTGTTCGCTTTTAGAGCATTTATGGGTAGTGGTCCTAAATTTGCTAGTTCATTTAGCCTATCTTGTTGGAGTATTCTACTACCAACTAAGCCAAAAATCCTTTTTTAAAATTTTTGAATAAGAGTGTCAAGCTTTCTATATAAAATCCCCCATTATTTTGCTAAAATATTAATAAGATAAAATATGATTATCTACGATTTATAAAATACTAAAACAATGAAAATCTTTTAATATGGAAGAATTCTTCAGTTAATTTTTTGAATAATGCGATAATGCAATTGGGAGTAGGAGGAACAGTAATGTGGGAGTTTGATATGGATATAGATCAAGTGGCTAAAATTAAAGTAATCGGTGTCGGCGGCGGTGGAAATAATGCTGTTAACCGAATGATTGAGGATGGGGTTCAAGGTGTTGAGTTTATTGCGGTTAATACAGATGCACAAGCACTTCAGTTATCAAAAGCAGAGATTAAGATGCAAATTGGTGCATCCTTGACCAGAGGTTTGGGAGCAGGGGCTAATCCAGAAGTCGGCAGGAATGCCGTGGAAGAAAGCAAAAGGCAGCTTGAGGAGGTATTAAAAGGAGCAGACATGGTTTTCGTTGCAGCCGGAATGGGCGGTGGAACGGGAACAGGGGCCGCACCCGAGATAGCACAAATTTCCCGCAAACTTGGCGCTTTAACAATTGGTGTTGTCACACGCCCGTTCGGATTTGAAGGCCGTAAACGTGCAATCAATGCTGCAAGTGGAATCCAATTAATGAGGGAAGCCGTTGACACCTTAATTATTGTTCCTAATGATCGTTTGCTGCAAATTGTCGATAAAAAGACACCGATGGTTGAAGCATTCAGGGAAGCTGATAATATCCTTCGCCAGGGTGTTCAAGGAATATCGGATTTAATTGCTGTCCCAGGCCTAATCAACCTTGATTTTGCTGATGTGAAAACGATTATGTCCAACCAAGGCACAGCTTTAATGGGCATTGGGGTAGCAAAAGGTGAAGGCCGTGCTGCTGAAGCCGCTAAAAAAGCCATTTCCAGTCCATTACTTGAAACATCCATTGACGGTGCTCAAGGTGTTTTAATGAATATCACAGGCGGGAGCAGTTTGAGTTTGTATGAAGTCCAAGAGGCTGCCCAAATTGTCGCCTCTGCAGCTGACAAGGAATTAAACATGATTTTTGGTTCTATAATAAACGAAAGTTTAAAAAATGAAATTATGATTACGGTTATTGCTACAGGATTTGATGATAGAGAGATTCCATCCAATAAGCCATCTTCCAACCCCTTAAGAGGTGAAATGCCAAAATCTCAGTTGCGGGAACAGTCAAGACATGAACAGGTAAAACGGGAAGAACCCGAACGAGAGATAATCAGGAACCACCCGGAGCCAGAAGAATCGCTGGATATCCCAACGTTCTTGCGGAATCGGAACAAAAGGCCTAGATAACTGATTTTTCCATTGTGGCTTTATCCCTTTTTTAGGGAGAATTATGAAAGGTTGCGGTCTTCGTGAATATTTATGGAATCGTATTGGCGAGCGGTCTTTCCAAACGAATGGGAAGCCAAAAGCTTCTTCTCTCTTGGAAGGATCAGCCGCTCCTTGAGCATATCTTAATGAAGACGTCACAAGTACCATTAACTGGAGTTATTTGCGTTTTACCCGCCGATGAAACAAAACGTTTAGAAATTGCAAGTAAAAACGGCTGCCAAATTGTACGTAATAACAATCCAGGATTGGGAATGGGAGGCAGTCTAGCACTTGCGGTACGGTCAGTGCCAGTAACTGCGGATGCCGTTATCATTTTATTAGCGGACCAGCCTGAGCTAAATTCTGACGATATTGAACAGGTTCGAAAAGTTTACTTACAAGAAGCCTCCTTACATAAAGAAAAGCTTATTATTCAAACGAACTATGCTGACGGGAAAATAGGTCATCCGATTCTTTTTTCAAAATCCTTCTTTTCGGAACTAAGTCAACTTAAGGGTGATCAGGGCGGAAAACATATTATTCAATCAAACTTGGAAAATGTTCTTTTCTATAGAAGCAAGAATAACTATCCTTCTGATATTGATACCATCGACGATTATTGCCATTTATTAAAGCGGCATTAAGGAAGATTCATAAAGGAGGCAAGCGGTGTCAGGCACCATCCATTTTCATGGATGGTGCCTGACACTTTTTTGTTTTACATTTTGGTCAAATAGCATTCTTAAACGTTTACCAAGGGAAAATTTAGGGAAAGGATTATAACGATAATTAAATTTAATTTTCCAATAGTGCATAGGATACGAGTAAGGTAATATTTACCTTTACCTATTTGGTAATGTGGGATGAAAGGAGTGAACGGACATGTCTGGTCCGAGCTTAAGAAAAACCGATGCGCATTCGTCCATCCATGAAGCATCGCTAAATGAGGCATTAGAGTTGAGAGATATATTTCGTAAATGCCTGGAAGATGGAGAAACGGACAAGGCATTACAAGTTTTAGAGGTAACCATCGAACATTGGGAAACACGGACGCTGAAACATGCGGAAGAGGAAGAGGAAGGATTGTATAAGGATATCATTAATGAACATCCAGACCTCTTACATACTGTTATCCAGTTGACACGGGACCATGATTTGATGCGCCGGATTGTAGACAACATAAAAGATAGATTACAAACACAGGAACCAAATATGGAAATAGTTACTTTATTAGACAGTCTTGTCATCATTGATTTGATCCATAATGAAGATGAAATGAATAAACTTCTCGCAAATGGCAAATGATAACCTAGGAAAATTTAGGTAATTAAGGAAGTGGGAGTAAAGTGAGTGGAAAATATGTAATTGAGGAAAAACTATTACGTTTTGCTGCACCCGCCTTATATAAGAAAATGGTCGAAACATTTTCGCGCTATAATATCCATCCGTTTGATATCCATGGGACTGTTGTAAAAAGTGAAGATGGCTATGAGATTATTTTGCGTTTTTCTCAATCTTTTTCACAGACTGTGACAACAACCGTCAGCTTTGAACAAGCTAGTAACCCGGATGAAGAGGTGGTTCTTTTTTTTGAAGAAATAGCGGAGAAATGTAAAACACAGTTAATTTCAGATTACTATAAAATGATCAAATTATAGAAGGAGCTGAACGACCCATTGTTTTCATTTGAAAATGATTCCTTGCTTGTCGATGATCGGGAGGACTTAATTGCCATACTCAGAATGCGATTTGGGGACAACCCTGGAGAAATGATCCAGCAAATCTATGATATAGATGATATGAACATGTTGCAGCGCCTTATTCTTGTTGCTGCAAATGCCCCAAATTGGGATATCTTTGTGGAGGAATTTCAGACCGGGAAAGATTCATTTCGACTTTTGGGTGAAGAATTTAACCCATTGGCAAATATTCTAAAGGGAAGGGGTGGCTCTAATGCAGTCTAAAAAAAATAACCTGCTCCATTCACTGAAGCATTTAGTACGCGGTGAACGTATTAACGATGGCTGGACCGAAGAAAATCCCGGCCCTCGAAATTGGGAGGAGGTTTACCGAAGACGCTGGCAGCATGATAAAGTTGTTCGTTCGACACATGGTGTCAACTGTACAGGTTCCTGCAGCTGGAAAATTCATGTGAAGGATGGCATTATCGCTTGGGAAACCCAGCAAACGGATTATCCGTCAACGGGAGATAATTTCCCTGAATATGAACCGAGAGGATGTCCCCGCGGTGCCAGCTTTTCCTGGTATACATATAGTCCAACTCGAGTGAAGTATCCATATGTCCGCGGTGATTTGTTTGCGTTATGGAAGGATGAACTAACAAGGGCTGCAAACCCAGTTCAAGCGTGGGAAAATATTGTTACAGATCCGAAAAAGCGTGAACAATATGTGAAAGCCCGCGGTAAAGGCGGATTTGTCAGAGGGTCGTGGAAGGAAGTCTGTCAAATGATCGCCGCCTCGACCATTTATACGATAAAAAAATATGGACCAGACCGCGTGGTTGGTTTTAGTCCGATTCCCGCGATGTCGATGGTTAGTTATGCCGGCGGGACTAGGTTTTTATCATTAATAGGCGGGACGATTTTAAGCTTTTATGATTGGTATGCTGATTTACCGCCCGCTTCCCCGCAAGTATGGGGTGATCAGACCGATGTTCCGGAAAGTGGCGATTGGTACAATTCCAAATACTTCATCATTTGGGGAACGAATATCCCGCAAACGAGAACACCGGATGCCCACTTTATGGTGGAATCCCGTTATAACGGAACGAAGATAGTGGGTGTTAGCCCCGACTATGCGGAATACGATAAATTTGCGGATATGTGGCTGCCTGCCAAAGCTGGAACAGATGGGGCACTTGCAATGGCAATGACACATGTCATATTAAAGGAATTTTATGTCGATAAAGAGACGCCTTATTTTAGTGATTATGCAAAACAATACACGGACCTGCCCTTTCTTGTCCTTTTAAATAAAAAGGATGGCAGCTATCGTTCCGACCGCTTTTTGCGGGCCTCGGATATTGCTGAGCAGGATAAATTAGGTGATTGGAAAACCGTTGTCTGGGATGACAAACTCAAAAATTTTGCCATCCCAAATGGCAGTCAAGGATTTAGATGGGACGAAGGGAATCAGTGGAATCTCGATTTGACTGCTGAAGATGGCTCGGAAATTAATCCAAAGTTGAGCCTGTTAGATGAAAAAGATGATGTAGTGATGGTTGAATTCCCTTATTTCGCTGAAAAAGAGGGCGGGAAAAGCGAACGAGGTGTTCCTGTTAAGCGTATGAAGGATCAATCCGGTAATGAACTGACCATTACCACCGTCTATGATTTGATGCTGGCCCATACTGGGATAAACAGAGGCCTTCCGGGCGATTATCCAGCAGATTATGACGATGTAAATAAGCCGTATACACCAGCATGGCAGGAAAGTATTACGGGAGTGAATAAGGCACACGTAATCCAGGTGGCAAGGGAATTTGCTGATAACGCGGCCCGGACAAAGGGTAAATCGATGATTGCGATGGGCGGCGGCACAAATCACTGGTTCCACAGTGATCAAATCTATCGTTCCATTTTAAACCTTATTTTATTAACCGGTTCTCAAGGAGTGAATGGCGGCGGCTGGGCCCATTATGTAGGACAAGAAAAGGTGCGCCCATTGGAAGGATTTTCGCAAATCGCCTTTGCGAATGACTGGGTAAAATCACCCCGTTTTATGAATGGGACGTCGTTCTTTTATTTTGCAACGGAACAATTCCGCTATGAATATGATTTTGATGATTCACAAACAGACTGGGGAAGTCAATATGCAAAAATGCATCCTGCTGACTTTAATGCCCTTTCAGCGCGGCTAGGCTGGCTGCCAAGTTTTCCGCAGCTATCGCAAAATTCCTTAGAGGTCATGAGGGAGGCTCGGGCTCGGACCAGTGACGACAAGGCATTGATTGCAGATGTAGCGAAACAGATGTCTGAAGGAAAGCTTGATTTCGCGATTGAAAATCCTAATGACTCGCGAAACTTTCCGCGTGTGTTTTTTAACTGGCGTTCGAATTTGCTGGGCGACAGCGGGAAGGGTCATGAGTATTTTGTGAAGCATTTAATTGGCTCCTCGGATTCGGTCCTATCGGATGTTGAAAACTCCTGGCAGCCGAAGGATGTGAATATTTCTGAAAAGCCGCCGGAAGGGAAAACGGACCTTTTTGTGAGTATGGATTTCCGAATGACCAGCTCAGGCCTGTTCTCTGATATTATCCTGCCTGCTGCAACCTGGTATGAAAAACATGATATCAGCAGCACGGATTTGCATCCGTTTGTGCATCCTTTTAATGCAGCGATTAACCCGCCGTGGGATACAAGGAGTGATTGGGATGCCTTCAGAGAAATTGCCAAGGTTTTTTCAGAACTTGCCAAGGACCATCTTCCGGCACAAGAAGACTTGATCCTGTCACCGCTGGCCCATGACACGATTAATGAAATTGCCCAGCCCTTGGGAAAAGTGATGGACTGGCGCAAAGGGGAAGTAGAAGCGATTCCTGGAAAAACCATGCCTAACTTCACGATTTTGAAACGGGATTATCCTCATGTCTATGATATGTGGATCACGGTCGGACCGAATATTAAAAACGGCTATGGGACAAAGGGTGTTCGCATACCGGGAGATAAGGTATACAAGGAATTGCTCAGCCGGCTTGGGACTTCCAAGCATGAGGGAATCGGCAAAGGCTATCCTGATTTATTTTCCGATAAACAGGCCATTAATGCCATCCTGCTCATGTCCGGTGCCACAAATGGGAAACGGGCGGTTGAAGGCTGGAAGTCAATGGAAGAAAAGACAGGAAAAAAACTCAGCTATATTTCAGAAGGACGGGAGGAAGAGGATTATACGCTTGATGCATTAACGATTCAACCGCGTCCGGCGATATCAACACCGGTCTGGAGCGGTCTTGAGAATGATAACCGCCGGTATTCGCCGTTTACCGTTAATAAGGAATACTATATTCCCTGGCATACACTGACAGGACGGCAAAGCTTTTATCTCGATCATGAGGTTATGCTTGATTATGGCGAGGGTCTTCCCTTGTATATTCCGCCTATTTCAAAGGGGCCATTTATTAAAGGTGAAAAAGAAATAGGGGAAGGCGGAAAATCGATTACGCTTCGTTATATGACGCCGCACCAAAAGTGGGGCATTCATACGATGTTTACGGATACGACCAATATGATTCAGTTGTTCCGTGGCTGGCAGGTTGTTTGGATGAATGAACAAGATGGCGCGGAAATCGGTATAAAGGATAATGACTGGATTGAGCTTTATAACCGAAATGGTGTTGTTGTGGCAAGGGCCGTTCTCACGTACCGGATGCCGCGCGGGGCCGTATACATGCACCATGCCCAAGATCGAACAATGGGCGTACCGGGAAATACGATTAATAAAACACGGGGCGGAACACATAACAGTGTGACAAGGATTTATCCGAAAGCAACCCATATGATTGGTGGTTACTCACAACTAAGCTATGGATTTAATTATTATGGACCAACAGGCAGCCAGCGGGACACATTGGCAATTGTCCGACCATTAAAGGAGGTCGATTGGCTTGAAAATTAAGGCACAAGTAGCAATGGTCATGCACCTTGATAAATGTATTGGCTGTCATACATGTTCTGTCACCTGTAAAAATGTTTGGACAAACCGCCCGGGCATGGAGTATGTCTGGTATAACAATGTCGAGACACGTCCAGGGCCGGGTTACCCGAAGGAATGGGAAAATACCGACCGTTACAAGGGCGGCTGGGTAATGAGGAATGGCAAATTGCATTTACGGGCGGGCGGACCAATCTCAAAGCTTGCGAATATTTTTTACAATCCTAATATGGCTGAAATGGACGATTTTTACGAACCATGGACGTATGATTTTCAACATTTACATCAGAGCCCAAAGAAGGAACATTTACCTGTGGCCCGGCCTATATCGATGATCACGGGCAAGTATATTGATAAACCTGAATGGGGCCCTAACTGGGATGATGATTTAGCAGGCGGAAGCGAAATCGTTCCTATGGACCCCAATGTCCAAAAGCTTCAGGAACACATTGCGATGGAATATGAAAAAACGTTCATGATGTATTTGCCGCGAATTTGTGAGCACTGTCTCAATCCATCCTGTGTGGCCTCATGTCCTTCTGGTGCTTTATATAAACGGGACGAGGACGGGATTGTCCTTGTTGACCAGGACGCTTGCCGGGGCTGGCGTTTCTGTATGAATGGCTGCCCTTATCATAAGGTGTACTACAATTGGAACACACATAAGGCCGAGAAATGTAATTTCTGTTATCCACGAACTGAAGCCGGCCTGCCGACGATTTGTTCGGAAACCTGTGTGGGGCGGATTCGTTATATCGGTGTAGTTTTATATGATGCCGACAGGGTGAAAGAGGCTGCCTCTGTTGAAGATCCAAAAGATTTGTATGAAGCACAGCTTTCCGTCTTTTTAGATCCATTTGACCCAGAGGTGATTGAAGAGGCCCAAAAACAGGGCATTAATCATAGCTGGATTGAAAGTGCTCAAAGCTCGCCTGTTTATAAGATGGCGATGAAGTGGAAAATTGCGCTGCCGCTCCATCCAGAATATCGGACCTTGCCGATGGTTTGGTATGTACCGCCGCTTAGCCCAATCATGAATCATATTACGAATGAGCAGGAGTTAACGGCTGATGGCTATATACCGGCTGTCGATCAAATGAGAATCCCGATGGAGTACTTAGCTTCCCTGTTAGCTGCAGACGATACCGATGTCATCCGCCGAGTGTTGTTAAAAATGGCGGCGATGCGTGTTCATATGCGTGAAAAGACGGTTGGTGGAGCCGATAAGCTGAAAATTAGCAAGCTATTAGAAGAAGCGAAAACGACACCGGAAGAGTTGGAAGATATGGCACGCTTGCTTGCTGTTGCCAAATATAATGAACGGTTCGTTATCCCAACTGGAAGGCGAGAAATGGTTGAGGATTTACATTATAAGCAAGGGGCGTGCAGTATTGAAGAATTAGCACCAGCGGAAGGAATGGTCACCTATCCATTTGAAAGAAGTGAAAATCAATGACGAATGAATCCGCTGCCCTTTTAGTAACTATGTCCCGGATTTTGGAATATCCAAATGACGAATTTTTCGAAGAGCAATCCGTGATTCAAGAATTCATAAATGAAAACATTGCCTCGGAAACGATTCAGAAAGATTTATTAGAGGGAATTCAGCCCCTGTATGAAATGGGGCGCAAGAACCTCCAAGAACTATATGTGGAAACCTTCGATTATAAGGAACAAACAAGTCTTTATTTAACCGCACATGAACTGGGGGACAGTCGTAAGCGCGGCGCCGCCTTGGTTAAATTACAGAAGCTCATTTGTGAGGGCGGCTTTGAGTATGAAGGGAGGGAATTGGCAGATTATATCCCGATGTTATTAGAGCTATTGGCGGTGGCACCTGAGGAAGAAAATTTTATCAGACTTTCCCGCCGCCTGGCTTTTGCTATTCACCGGCTCCTGAACAACCTGTCGAGTGGCAACCCCTATTATAAAGCCATTGATTTATTGATGAGATTTGTCTTTCAGGCACCTGGAAAAGAGGAAATTGCCCTGTTGGAAAACGAACGGGAAGAAGCTGATTGGGAGGAACTGCCATACCCGATGATGTACCAATAGTGTATTAGGGCTGGATAGGGTGAGATTGCATTCTACGGACTGCCTCAATTAGTATCCGGAAATAAAACTAGGGAACGCTGTCAATTTTAAGCTTGTTTACAAAGGAGGTTTAAAATGGAACAAATTTTTTGGTGGACCATTTTTCCATATATTTGCGGTGCCATTTTGATTGTCGGGGCATTTTACCGCTTTATTTTTCGAGGAAAAAGCTTGTATGCGCCATCAACGGAAATTTTTGAGAAAAAGTGGCTCCGTATGGGATCAGTTATCTTTCATTATGGAATTATTTTTGCGTTTATTGGTCATGTAATGGGTGTCTTGATTCCAATTGGAGTATATGAGGCGCTCGGCATTAATGAACATTTCTATCATTTTGGTGCGATTGCCGGTGGTGGAGTTGCGGGACTGATGGTTGTCTTTGGCCTAGTTGTCATGATTGCACGTAAGTTATCGTTTCCGAAAGTACGTGTGCATACCACCTTTGCTGATTATTTCACGATTGGATTATTACTCATTATTGCGGCGTTAGGTACATATATGACCCTAATCTTTAGTACCACCGTTGTTGCCTATGAGTATCGATTAACAATTGGGCCATGGTTTCGGAGTATATTCACATTCCAGCCGCTATCTAACTTGATGTTAGGGATACCACCCCTATTTAAGGTCCATGTCGTCTTGTCCTTTTTCTTTTTTGCATCCATTCCATTTACCCAAATGATTCATATGTTTAGTTTTCCGGCACGCTATCCCACCCGAGCACCACAGCAATATCGCTCTCGAAACGGGTATGACAAGAGCTAAACCAGTGCCTGGCACACCCCGAATTTTGTCGAATGTAAGGAACAAACAGCCAACGCTTTATGGCTGTTTGTTTTTTTGATTTTTTTACTTTTGGAAGTTGGGGGATTACTATTTGAAAATTTTTAAAGGAAAACGGAAAGAAGGTGTAGAATGGTATTAGTAATCATTTGCACCGGGAAATGCTTCAAAACTATTGTATTTTCTCATAATTAAGGAGTGATTAAGGATTCTGTATAATATTGTCTTTACCGTCATTTTCATCGTTAGTGTCTGTTATCTAATTCGCTATCGATGGAATTTAAAGAAAGCAGCTGAAATCTCTAAAGAGGCACTTTTTCCTAAAAATGAAAGTGAGTTTGCTGGCATTCTACTGCCAACAGAATGGAAAGAAATGGGGGCGCTCACAAAAAATACGAAGTCTTATCAGTTTGTCAAATGGGGGACTGCAGCGGCGCTAGTATTGTTGACAATCCTATTGGTAATTGTTGTTGCGACCGAGTGGGTAGAATCTTCCTTTTTCAGTGTGGCCTATTTGTTTTTTGTGATTATTAGTGCGGTTCGGCATCGTGGTAATTTGTTTATTCTACCAAAAGGAATCATCCTTAATGGAAAATTCTATTCTTCCAATCAATTAAAGTCTTATGAAATTGAAAAAATAGTCCGCTGGCATTCATTATACGGACTTAATTCGCGTGTGAACAATGCCTATAAGTTGTCTATCAATAGGAAAAAAAAGCAATTTCAACCCGAGTTCATTGTGGTAGAAAACCTTGTCCACCTTGAACAAATAACGGCCTTATTAAATCAGCAGGGCATTCAGGGTATTCAAAAAGTGGATCTTGTTTAAAAACCTGCCTATCGTTTGCTCCTTATAGGGGTGTCAGGCACATTATGTTGGAAAATTCGCAAAATAAATATTAATGAAAGCGTATGCTATAATGGTAATAAGAAAACTACCGTCAAGGAGTAATGGCTATGTTGAAAGATATTTTTATAGGCTTATCCCAAAATCAATTTCTTAATAGTGCAGCTAAAAAGTATGGATTAAAAATGGGGGCACAAACTGTCGTTGCCGGTACAAATATACCAGAAGTAATCAAAAGTATTAAAGAGCTAAATGCCCAAGGGATCTCTTGTACTGTCGATAACTTAGGGGAGTTCGTCTTTAAAAAAGAGGAGGCGGCAGAAGCAAAAGAGCAAATTCTTAAGGTGATTGAAGCGATTCATGAGCATAAAGTAGATGCACATATTTCATTAAAACCGACCCAATTGGGGTTGGATATTGAATATGATTTTTGTTTGAGCAACCTAAGAGAAATCGTCGATACTGCCAACAAATATGGTATTTTTGTTAATTTCGACATGGAAGATTACAGCCATTTGCAGGCAACCTTTGAACTATTAGACGAGCTTTCGCTTGAATATGAAAATGTTGGTACCGTTATTCAGTCTTATTTCCATCAAGCACAAGAATACCTTGAAAAATATAAAAATTTTCGTATCCGGATTGTAAAAGGCGCCTATAAAGAGTCAGAAGATATTGCCTACCTTGATAAGAAGGATATTGATGCAAACTTTATTAAGATTACCGAATGGCATTTATTAAACGGGAAATTCACATCAATTGCCACACATGACCATAGAATTATCAGCCATATGAAGGAATTTGTTAAAAAGCACGATATCCCTAATGATAAATTTGAATTTCAAATGCTGTATGGTTTTAGAAAAGAACTTCAATTACAGCTGGCAAGCGAAGGCTTCAACTTCTGTACCTACGTGCCTTTCGGCAACGACTGGTATGGTTATTTCATGCGACGTCTTGCCGAAAGGCCGCAAAATTTAAATCTTGTTGCTAAACAGGTTTTTAACAAAAAAACAAACACCATCATTGGCGTAGCAGCAGGGGCATTTTTATTAGGAAGAATATCAAATGCCAACAAGAAAAAACGTAAATAATTATCTATAACGCTGTAAAAAGCCTCCCATTTAAGCAAATGGGAGGCTTTTTGGTAAAACCTAACATAATGTGCGTAAATTATGACATTATGTGTATCCCCCTTATATCTGCCTCTTGTCAATTGCACATTAGGATAGTCCCTTGTGTCCAAACACTTCAAGTTCAAATATTTGTAACTCTAAGTTATCTGGTATAGAATAATTAAGTATTTTTATTTCGTAAGGCGAAATGGTTTGGAATTAAACCTAATTAAGGGAAGATTTATTGGCAATTTAATTAGGCATGGAATGATTGAACTTATTTTTTTATCTTCATATCCTATTTAAACGATAGAAATTATCGGTTAATTTCCGGGTTTAATTTAGGGAAAAGTTCCAAATATTATTACTTAGAGGTGTTTAAAAATGATGGATAAAATCTTTTATAAAACATTGCTAAAAAATACTTTTTCAAATCCAGTTGAAATCGCATTTTGGGATGGAGAGACGGTTCAGTACGGTGATGGAGAACCAGATTTCAAACTCATTTTTCGAGATATCATCCCAAAAGCAGAATTGCTTCAAAATCCGTCAATAGCCTTTGGAGAGGCATATATGGATGGGATTATTGATGTAGAGGGCGACCTCAAGGAAGTACTCACCTCAATGTACCAAAGCAAGGAGGGCTTTTTAGGAAATAGCAAGTTCACTGCCCAGCTTTTGAAAAAAATCTCGAATACTAGCAAGCGAAGTAAAGAAAACGTCGCATTTCATTATGATATTGGCAATGACTTTTACAAATTATGGCTTGACGAAACGATGACCTATTCCTGTGGTTATTTTAAAACGCCGCATGATTCTCTTAAAACGGCCCAGCAAAATAAAGTAGCCCATATTCTTAAAAAGTTGAACCTTCATGAAGGGCAAACGTTATTAGACATCGGCTGCGGGTGGGGGGAATTAATTATTACTGCAGCCAAACGCTATGGAGTGAAAGCAACAGGTATCACGCTATCCGAGGAGCAGTATGCACGTGTAAACGAGCGGATTAAAGAAGAACAATTAACTGATTCTGTGGAAGTGCAATTAATTGACTATCGTGAATTGAATAAGAAAAAGTTTGATCGAATTGTAAGCGTAGGAATGTTGGAACATGTTGGTCATGACCACTTACCTGAGTATTTTCATAAAGTAAATGAATTGCTTGTAGACGGGGGACTATCTGTTCTTCACACCATTACTTCGCCAACGGAAGGTGCTTCAAATGCTTGGATTGACAAGTATATTTTTCCAGGTGGATACATTCCTGCTGTTGGCGAACTCGTCAATCAAATAAGCGAAAACAAGTTCTATTTAACCGATCTTGAAAGCTTACGCAGACATTATGCAAAAACGCTCGATATTTGGTCGGAGAATTTTGAAAATGTACTGGAAGAAGTTAGGAAGACAAAAGATGAGCGTTTTATCCGAATGTGGCGATTATATTTAAATGCTTGTTCCGCTTCCTTTCAAACAGGGAATATTGACCTTAGTCAATTTATTTTTACGAAGGGAACAAATGACTCCATCCCTTGGACACGTGAATACTTGTATATTTAAAATAGTACGGCACTTGTTAAAGGTGTCAGGCACCATTCAATGAATGGTGCCTGACACCTTTTTATTTAATTTTAACTTTGCACCATCCAAACGATTAGACGGTGCCTGACACCTTAATAACTGCAAAAAAAAAGGCACCCAGCCTTTGTTGGTTAATTAACCACAAAGGTGTCAGGCACCCGTTGTTACTGCATTATAGGAATAATCGGCATCATCCCATTGGAATATTCCTTCTTGCAGTTTTATTATGGAATCAAAAGGGCGTGTAATGGAGAGATCTTCTTCAAGGGGTTCTTCATCCAAATGCATTCTTTTTTGATCCATAAGCTGTTGTTTAAATCGAAGTAAATCCATTTTAGAAGCAATCCGAATGATTCTATCCAAGGTGATATTCTTTTCACTAATTCCATGGCAATGACAAATGCTATTTTGAAAACTCTTGTTATACTGGAGCATCATGTGTAAATCATTAATGCTTGCCACGCCAAAGACCTCTTTAACGACATCCTCATAGCGCAGCTGAGTGCCGGTTGCAAATTTAATAATATCCTTCTCCGGGTTTTCTAAGAAATAAACAGTTTCAATCGAATTTTCCATTTATAACACCTTTCCTACAATTAATTTCTTACAATAGCCAATGGATCTATGGTCAATTTACGGTGAGACAGAACAATTAAAACCTTTTGATAATCGGGCCGATACGAAGCGATTAACATGTCATTTCCCTTTATATACATTATAACATACTTTAGTTCGAGTTGGATGGTCATGCTCGGTTATTGTAGATATTTGTCGATTTTTAAAAACTTAACTATTAAAATACCAATTTTATCATCTTGTAAACTATTAATCTAATCAAGTATTATTTTTATATACGCACTCAACCTTAAAGGAATGGAGAATGATTTTGAAAAAATTAGGAGCCGGGTTACTTTCCTTTTTATTATTATTTAACCTAATAATAACAGCTGTGTCGGCAGAAAAAATAGAACCCACAGTTCATGTGCAGCTAGTTAACTATATTGGAAATCAAACACAGTTAACGATTATACCAACAGGTGATTATCAAGTTGAGCAAGCGAATATCCGTTTAACAAGCGGAAAATCTTATATTATGAAATATGATAATAAAAAAATATCGCTGATAGAAGGCGCAACAACATTAGTAACAGAAGAAACCTTAAATCTCTTGCCCTTAGTCGAAACAAACCTTCTTTCTATTAATAACCGCAATTATTTAGGTAGCTTTCAATTTGTCCCAGAAAATGAAAAGTATGTCCGGCCAATAAATGAAGTTTTCATGGAAGATTATCTAAAAGGTGTTGTACCCTCAGAAATGTTTTCCGGTTGGAACCGTGAAGCGTTAAAAGCGCAAGCGGTAGCCGCTAGAACGTATGCCTCAACATACCAATCCAAAATCATTAACGATACGATTAATTATCAAGTATATGGCGGCTACAGTTGGCAGCCGAACAGCACAGCAGCTGTCGATGAAACAAAAGGTGAAGTTTTAAAGGCAAATGGTGGATTAATCAGTGCTGTTTTCTCTGCAAGTAACGGTGGAAAGACAGAATCAAATGCAAATATTTGGGGCACCACACCTGTCCCCTACTTTATCATTAAAGAAGATCCATTTGACCCTAAAACTACCTGGCAATTTTCCGTTAAAAAACAACAATTTGCCCCTGTAAATTTAACCTGGAATCAAATGAAAGAAAACGATACGGCTATAACTAATGCGATAAAAACATGGATGGCAGCACATGGTTATAGTGGAAAAGAAATTAAAATAACTGCTATTCCTGTATTAAAGCTACACACACCAACCTCAGGTGGCCGTGTCTCAAAAGGGGATATCAAGGTTGAATTTATTGTAATGGATAAAGTCGACAATAATGGAGCTTTTATTCCACAAAAATTAGAGTATAAAAATACAGATGCGTCAAAGGTACGGGCTATGGTTGGTATTCGCGCCATGTTAAGCTACCTGGTCTCGAATATAATGGAGACAAAAGAGACCATTACCGTTTCCGGATTCGGTGATGGTCATGGTGTCGGTTTAAGCCAATGGGGTGCGCAAAATCGTGCGGAAGTTGGTAAGCAAAAATACAATGAAATTTTAGGCTTTTATTATGATGGTGCAACTATTGTTAAAGACTATGGCGATAGGAAACCAGTAATTGTCCAGGCATCTTCTGAATATGAAATGGACTCTGCAGCTAAAACAGATACTACCGCACCCAACATTAGCGGGGTAAAAATAAGTGTCGATAACACAAAAGGAATAGCAGTCATTTCTTTTAACATTAACGAGCCGGCAGATGAAACCGTATATATTAAAGACAGCAATGGTATTATTCTAACCTATCTTTCAAAAGATAATTTTACAAAGGCTGGTACGGTTACAAAGGAATACAGTATTTCTTCCCTATCCAACGGAAAATATTACGCAGGAATTATTACAATCGATGAGAGTAAGAACAGATCTTCGACACTGCCATCTTTTGAAGTGAAAAAAACCGTCCAAGTAAAAGACGAGACTGCTCCAAAAATAAGTGGAGTGAAAGTAAGTGTTGATAACAAGAAAAATAAAGCAAACATATCCTTTAACACCAATGAGACGGCAAAAGTAACCGTTACTATTAAGGACAGTAAAGGTAAAATTCTTTCTTACCTAAAAAGGGATGTTTTAACAAAAGCGGGCACACTCAAACAAGAATATAGCACCACTAAGTGTGTAAACGGGACATATTCCGTCGCGATTTCGGCCGTAGATACTAGTAATAATCGTTCGACCATTTCCACGGTTTTTACTGTAAAAAAAGCGGTCAAAACTAAAACAGGAAAAGTTAAAGCATCACGTCTAAATGTACGCGTTACTGCTTCAACAAAAAGTAAGGTAATTGGTACATTAAAGAAAAATCAAACCGTTACCATTGTCTCAACAACCGGCACATGGTATAAAATTAAATTCGGTAATAAGACTGGTTATGTTTCAAAAACCTATATAAATTAAAAGGCAGAGACTTTCTGCCTTTTTTTTATGGAAAAATGTAAAATGTATGGAATATTCCAGTAATATAGACAGGTTGAACAGAATAGGATAGGGGGGTGTTGTGATTTCTCTGGGGGTATCCAGTTGTGTTTTGCATGACACACAAGAATATCGATAAGAGGAGAAGTTAGTAAAAATGGCGAAGCGGACATGGGTGATTACCATTGTATTAATTGGAAGTTTAATAGGATTGGCGGGATGCACTCAAAAGACGGAAAAAGAGAGGGCACATGAAGAAAAAGCAACTGAACAACATAATCAGCCTGATAAACAACCACCAGAAGAACCTATAAAGGAAGAAGTAAAGGAACCAGTTGTCGTAAATGTTGTCGATCCAAATACGAAAAATATTATAAAAACCTTCATGCCAGTGGATATGGGGTTTGAAACAGATATAGAGGCATACAAAAAGGAACTTGAACAGTGGGCAAAGGAGCTGGCTAGGGGAACAGCAGCTACACCAGGATATGATCAGAGAATGACTTTGGATAAAATTGAAGCCAATGGTCATATCAAGAAAGGAAAACCCAAAATCATCTTGGAGGAATCAGAGTTAGTTGAAAAGGTGCTGGCAGCTTCGGTAGTCGGCGGTGACATTGAACTGCCTTTGTATATAACCGAGAGCGGCTATAGGCCTGAAGATGTTGCTCAATTGGGTGAAGTGGTTGTCGCAAGTTTTACAACAAGATTTAATAGCGGGGTCACGGGACGGTCGAAAAATATTGAATTATCAGCACAGTCCATTAATCATATCATTGTTGGGACCGGGGATATCTTCTCCTTTAACACGACAGTAGGGCCAAGTGATGCGGAACATGGATATCAAAAAGCGAAGGAAATTGTAAACAAACAATTGGTCGACGGGATTGGTGGGGGAATTTGCCAAACCTCGTCAACCTTGTTCAATGCGGTTGACAAAATAGGTGTAAGTTATATAGAGAAGCATCACCATTCTTTGTCTGTTGGCTATGTACCGGCAGGACGGGATGCAACGGTCTCCTATGGTGGACCCGACTTTCAATTTAAAAATACAACTGGCGTCCCATTTACAATAAGAACCATCTACCGCAAAGGGACCTTAACCGTCGAAGTTCGGACATCAGCAGCCTATCAAAGCCTAATCGCAAAAAATTAACGGGTGTCAGGCACCCATGGTGCCTGACACCAAAAACCCACTAGAAGGTATTCAACGATTGAGTTGAGACTTTTGGTGGGTTATTTATGTTCTACTGAAACGGAAACTATGTATAATCCATTCCTTCAAAGCGAAAAATACCTTTGGCTTAATAGAAAATAGTAGGAGGAATTGCATGAAATGGGTTAAAAGGGTGTTTCTTTCCTTTCTTATCTTTCCCATATTGGGATGGATGGAAAGCACAGATGTTTCTGCTCGTATTCTAGAAGATCAAAATTTAACGAAAGTCTTAAACGTTAGTCCAACATCACAAATAGAGGATGTGGAGGTGAGCAGACAGAGACCGCCGAATCAGGGGAATCAAGGTTTATCAGAACCGTATCATGATTTTGTACCAAACCGCCCGGAAGTAAAACAGAAAAAGGCGAAACCACCTGCACCTAATCAGCGATTTAAACAGGTTCAGCTTTTAGGAATTAACGATCTGCATGGACAATTAAATGTGACACGTAAAGTTAACGGGAAGCCTGCAGGACGAGCGGACTATTTGGCAACTTATTTAAAACAAAGAGCTGCAGAGAACAAGAACACACTTCTCGTCCAGGCGGGAGATATGATTGGGGCCAGCCCGCCCGTTTCAGCGCTATTACAGGATGAACCAACAATTGAATTCCTAAATAGAATGGGCTTTGACATTGGTACGGTTGGAAATCACGAGTTTGATGAAGGCGTTAATGAGCTTCTTCGCCTCATCCATGGGGGGACACATCCGAAAACAGGCAATTTTGCTGGATCTAAATTCCCATGGATTGTTGCAAATGTGGTTGACGAAAAAACGGGAAAAACCATTTTACCGCCCTATAAAGTGATAAAAGTAAATGGAATGCCAATCGGCTTTATCGGTGTAGTGACAACGGAAACGCCAACAGTAGTGGTGCCGAGCGGTGTCGCGGGATTAAAATTCACCGATGAAGTGGAAGCGATTAATCGAAATGTGGCCGAGTTGAAAAAACAAGGGGTTAGATCGATTGTTATCTTAGCACATAACCCAGGTACCTCTGGCCCTAATGGTGAAAACCCGCAAGGCCAACTGGTGGATATCGCCAATCGAGTGGACAACGAAGTGGATATCATTTTTGGCGCTCATAATCATGCTTATATGAATGCCACAGTTAATAATAAACTAATTGTCCAAGCTTATTCCTACGGTACTGCATTTGCGGATGTCGATATCGAAATTGATCCTAAAACAAAGGATATTGTCTCTAAGAGAGCAGAAATCGTTTCTACGTTTCAAGAGGGAGTCGAGCCGGACCCGGAAATTAAGAAAATGATTGAAGGCTATGAGTCAAAAGTTGCCCCAATTATTAACCGTGTGATTGGCTCTACATCCGGTGAATTAACGGCGAAACAAAATGACAGCGGAGAATCCGTTATGGGGGACCTGATTGCCGACGCACAAAGGAAGGAAATGAATACTGATTTTGCTATAACAAATCCGGGCGGGATAAGAGCCGATATCGACGCAGGAGAGATTACCTGGGGTGAAGCATATACTGTTCAACCATTTAATAATGAAATGATCAAAATGACGATGACGGGACAGCAAATTCGTGACGTACTTAACCAGCAATGGGGAGATAAAACGCAAATGCTGCAAATTTCCGGGTTCAGCTACACATGGGACCCAAGCAAAGCTGTTGGAGACAGAGTTGTAAGCATTAAGCTTCCTGATAGAACAGAAATCGATCTGAAGAAGTCCTATTCAGTAACAGCAAATATCTTCCTATCGGGTGGCGGCGATGGATTTACTGTATTTACAAAGGCTCAAAACAAAGAAGTCGGTCCTGTTGATCTAGATGCTTTAGTCAATTATATTTCTAGCCAACCTAAACCGTTTACTTATACTCTTCAAAATAGAATACAAAAAGTTCAGTAGAAGTGAATTAAAAAATTTACAAAGGGCTATGATGTCGATATCATAGCCCCTATGCTCTTAGGTGTACAGGAAATCATGATTTTATTCCAGACCTTCAATGACTAGGTCTTTCGCGGGCAGGAAATCCTCGCCTGTTACTAAGTAGTGAACGCTTACTTTATCTCCTTCCTTCAGATAAATGGCCATTGGGGCTTTTTCGGAAGAAATAATATAGCTTTGGCGGTTGTCCAATAGAAAGGATACAACAGTAGAATCTCCGGACTTTTCCTTATAAACTCTTAGGACCGTTCCCGTTATTAATTTTTCTTCGGCTTTTGAACTGCCATCGACAGTGCCTTTGCCCCGTTGCAAGGCCGTTTTATATTGTCTTAGGGCTTCATTTGGGGTTGCTCCATATACTGAAATTTCCGGATTGGCAGCAGATACAATGAAGTAATTTTGCAGAAAGCCGTTAGAATCCATGACAGGGGTTAACCAGCTTGCTTCTCCGTAAAAGTTATAAAGAATCGCCATCTGCCCATGCCATTTCTTTTCAATGAATTTCTTTTCAATAATCTGCAAGGCACCCTGTGAATCCATGTAGGATTGCTCGGGGTTTCCAGTATAAAAGGTTGCTTTTCCGGTTCTCGAGTTGGTCAATGAGTAACCGAGCATCGAGTCCACGCCTTCCTTAGGACTGGTGAAATCAGTGAAATAATACATTTCGCCTTTTTCATCAAAAATCGGACTTACATTTGCTTCTGTTCCTTCATCTGAAGGGAGTCTAACGTCAGATTTTCCGAATTTACTATTCCAAAATCCATGGACAAAGTTCCCGAAGTAGCTGTTTTGCAAACTAACGGCTTCAGGCGATACGGCCCCATCAATATAATTGGGGACATCAGCTAAAGGATATTCCTTCGTTGCACCACTCTTAGAATCTACGATCACAATCCCTTTAGCCATAAAACCATTCCGTGCCGAAATAAACTCACCGTAGGAACGGATGTAAAAGGGATTTCCATTCTCATCCACCTCTAACTGAACATCACCATAGAATATTTTCTTTGGATAGTGCATCCGAATATGGCGCTCAATATTTTTATTAAAAAAAGAGGAAGGGGTATAAACCATTTCCGCCTTGATGAATTTCGGATTTGCAGAAGAATCGGTTGCACTTAATGAAAAGAAGCCCGGTGTCTGACTGCCTTTCCACCATTTGAAAAACCCTGAGAATTCCACTGGTGCAATATAAACATATTCCCCGTTTACCTTTTGAATTTGCAGATTTCCAAGCTCGTAATAGCTTGTGTTTGGGACTTGACCAAATGCCTTTTTCATCTTGTTGCGTGCAAACTGTGGTGGAACACTTGCCGGTGTTTCTTTCTCATCAAAAGTCTTAATTTCCACTTTTTCATCCATTTTTGTGATTTCATATTTTTCATTCGCATTGAATAGAAAGGCAGTAAGAAAATAACCTCCCAGGAAGAGACTTGCAATTAATAGAAGGATTTTAATTTTCCTTTCCCTGCCAGTCGCAAGGACGGTTCCTCCTCCGGTAAGAAGGATGGCTAACGGCCATAAAGAAGATAGATTTCTGTCAAAATTACCAAAATAGTAGAATGCAAAGACAGTCGGCATGAGAATAACGGCTACCGCAATAATGACTCCCATTTTTAGATTTTTTCCCTCTTTTTTAGTTAACTCCTCGTTTTTATAAATAGGGACTAGAAGAAGTGCAGAGGCTACTCCAATAATCAGCGTAAATAGAAAAATATTCCCCATAAATGATCCCCTTTTCAACAGTGATTTTCCTTTTGTTCTGTAGGTATACGGATAGCCTGGCAGAAAGGTTTCATTTTAAAAGGGCATTTGGCTTATGGTCCAATCTAGTAGAAAAAAAGGTGAAAACGAAAAACAGTGCCTGACACCTTGTTGATGGGTGTCAGGCACTGTTTATTTCTTTAGTTATTCATAAGAACGTTCTAGTTCGTCAATCAGTGAACCGACATAGGAGACTGCATTAAGGATTGGCTCTGGTTTTGACATATCTACACCAGCATGTTTTAACAGTTCAAGTGGCTTCATCGTTCCACCTGCACGAAGGACGTCAAGCCATCTATCAACGGCTGGTTGGCCTTCTTCCTGAATCATTTGCGCAACAGCTGTGGAGGCTGTTAATCCAGCGGAATAGGTGTATGGATATAAGCCCATATAATAGTGAGGCTGACGCATCCAAGTAAGACATGCACCTTCATCGATTTCAACCGTGTCTCCCCAGAATTCGGAGAGAACCGCGCCAGTTACTTCAGTTAAGGTCTTGGCAGTGAGAGCTTTTCCATCCTCTGCTAGAGAATATACTCTGCGCTGATATTCAGCCTCAAGCAAGTGTGTGACAAAATTATGATAGTAAGTTCCCAGCAGCTGTAAAACTACCCAGCGGCGCATTTGCTTATCTTCATGCTTAGCAAGTAAATGCTGGCCTAATAACATTTCATTCATCGTCGAAGGGGCTTCGATAAAATACATCGATGGGCGGACATTCATGACCCGCTGATTTTTATTCGCTAAATAAAAATGTCCTGCGTGGCCAAATTCATGGGCCAAGGTGAAGGCACCGCGCATATTATCCTGCCAGGTGATAAGAATGTATGGGTGTGAACCATAGGGGCTGGAACAGAAAGCGCCCGTTGATTTCCCAACATTATCTGCTAGGTCAACCCATCTTTCCTTAAAACCTTTTTCAATGATTTCACAGTACTCAGGTCCCATTATTTTTAAAGAATCCAAGATTACTTGGCTAGCTTCATCGTAAGTTGTTGACGGATTGAAATCAGGATCCAAAGGTGCCTTCAAATCACAGAAAAGCATCCGATCAAGGCCTAAGGCCTTTTTCTTTAATTGGGCAAAGCGGCGCATATGTGGAGCCAATTCTTTAAAAATGGTGTCAATTTGATTGTTGTACATTTCTAATGTCACCTGTTGTGGTTCCAAAAGCATTTGTGTGACGGACTCATAGTTGCGTAAGCGTGCAAAGGTAATTTGCTTTTTCACCTCTGTGGCATACGTTGCCGCCACTGTATTTTTATATTGCTTAAGGGTGGAAACGAAAGACTGATACGCTTTTCTGCGCACATCTGTATCGGGTGAAAACTCGTAGCGGTTCTCAAATAAGGCAAACGAAACAGGCAATTCGTTTCCTTTCGCATCATGAATTGGATCGAATTCCATATCTGCTAATTTGGCCATTTGATAAATTTGATAGGGTGCTCCTTGTAACTCGCCCAGTGCAGCAAGTGCCTCTTCTGTTTCAGGTGACAGCTTATGTTTTTTCGTTTCAAGCAGTTCAATTAGAGTTTTTCGGAATGCGCCAAGCTTAGGTTCTTCCTGTAAATACCTTTCAATGGTTCCTTCTTCAAGGGCAAGGATTTCAGAATCAATGAACGATAAAGCAGCGATGCCCTTTGTTCTTAGGCTTGAGAATTTGGCTGAATTGGCTTGGTTAACTGGATCTGTTCCATCAGCCGATTGTTTTAAGCTGGCAAACGTCCCGGCCTTAATAATTCTCATCAACAACTGTTCTTGTGCGCTTAAGCAATCTAATAAAGCCGTCGAACCACTATGTAATGTATCTTTAAACCGATGAAACTGCGCTATTTCTTTTTCAATTACCTTTAATTCAGCTTTCCAAGCTTCTTCAGACACAAATAAATTATCCAGATTCCATGTCTGCTCCTTAGGGACCTCCGAGCGGGCAAGCCGTTTTTCAACTGTTTTTTCCATCCAAACTCCTCCTCAAAATCTTTCGTTCTACTAAATTTTATCATATAATTTAAATATGTTATACTTTTCTGATAAAGGGGGAGAGATGATTGGAAGAGATTTTAGTGAAAGCAATTCAAGATGAGTATCCTGATGATTTTGCCTGGTGTTATGGCTGCGGGCGATTGAATGAAGAGGGCCATCATTTTCGAACCGGCTGGCAAGGGAAGCAAACGGTGACAATTTATACACCTGAACAAGCACATCTTGCATTACCAGGTTTTGTCTATGGCGGGCTTGTTGCTTCGTTAATTGACTGCCACGGGACAGGTTCTGCAGCATTGACGCTGCACCGAAAAAATGGCCATGAACCTGGTGATGGGGCAGAGCCGCCTCGGTTTGTTACCGCTTCTTTAAATGTGAATTTTCTCAAGCCTACTCCACATGGTGTACCTTTAAAGGCGATTGGAACTGTTCATGAGATTCACCCGAAAAAATTTAAGGTAGAGACTGAAGTCTATGCCAATGATGTTCTTTGTGCTCGAGGAGAAGTCGTTGCTGTCGTCATGCCTAGTTCTTTTTTTAAATAAAGAGTAATTTAGTAGAAAAAATCCACTTTACTTTAGAAAGTGGATTTTTTTCATGTATGATTGGTATATTTTTTGTAATTAAACTGAAATATCCCATTTTGAAACAAAAACCAACCTTGAGCCGTCTAAATAGATATGAATGGTTGTAGCGGGAGGGAACGCATGGGGAAGATGCAAAAAACATTTATTACCTTAATTATTGTTTTCGCATTAGGATCTAGTATGATTATTTGCTCATTCGGATCTGTTTTATTTCAGGAAGGGAACCCACTTCCCATAATTAATTCTGCCTTGAAGCTTCAGTTTTCTGATTCTGAATATGTACAATTCTCACAAACAGAAAAACGCAGCAGGTATTTATCGATAAATACCGGGGATCGCCGATATGATGTGGTTAAGGGATTTATGAAATCACAAGGTTGGATCTATGAAGAACAAATGGGGTCAGGTTTAATTTTTAGTAAAGACGGTAAAGAGGCAATTGTCGAGACAAGGCAATACACAAGCCATTTCATCATTTGGGATGTTCAGCAAGCATTATTAAAAAGTGTAGAAGATACATAGATAAAGGCACTAGGAAATCAACATGGGAAAAAAATAAATAAAAAAAGCCCCTAATTAAATAGATTAGGGGTAAAATTCATGTTGTCTCTCTTTCCTCGGTTTGCTTAAAATAAGTGTCAACCAGCTCTTCTAACTGCCGGTGTTCCTTTTCACAAACAGCACTGCCTTTAAGAGTTGAGAGAGTACTTTCAATTAGAAATTTACGCGGCATACTTGTATGCAATAATTCATCTTGGATAAATTCTAACAGTTCTATATATTTCTCTTGTTCTCCTTCATCATGTATATTCTTCGTTATCGCTTTTCTCAACGTTACAGAATGATGAAGAAGTTGGTTTTTAAAACCAAAATCGTTTTTCTGACAGCCAGGCAGCCATTTTTCCAAAAGCTCAGGTTCATGCAGTTGCTCACCAGATCCTGATACCTCGTTAACCATTTTGACCAAACGCCCCACGCTATAACGGATGACTTGGTTAATTTTTTCACTGGATTTATTGGCCATTCGATTATATTGAAGATTATGCTGCAGGAGCCCTTGAAACATGATTGCGCAATCCAGCAGGTATGGTTTCTTATCCTCACCGAAGATATCGATGAACCGGCCGTAATACCAGCGAAGCGAACCTAAACGAGTGCGTTGGACGTATTGTTTAAGGTCGACATCATTTGTAGACATGACTTCTTCATATAAAATAATCAACTTATTTTTTCTATTTGAAATCATTTGCATTTCTAATTGTTTCATGAATATCTCGATATTTGCTGGATCTTGCCCAAGTAGTAAATCATTACGGTCCTTTTCAAGCTTTTTATAAATTGTTTTATAAATAGCGATTAATAACTCACTTTTTGACGAAAAGTAATTATAAAATGTTCCCTTTGAAATACCGCTATAATCCAAAATATCCTGAATGGACGTTGCTTGAAAACCTTTTTCGATAAATAATTGATGAGCCATCTTGATTACATTTTGTTTCCGGTTGTACATATAATCACCTTTAATTCAAATTGTACTACCTGTATAAAAATATACTACCTTATTTCAAGCCTCATGACAAACCTATAAATTTGGCAGATTTTTAGATTGCAAAAATTGAACTGACAGTATATTATTATGTAAGTGTGAAACAGGGGTATAAAAAAATGAACCAATATTATAGGGGGAAATTAAATGGATCAAACCATAAAAAAGACCAATCGTCCACCGTACGGAATTATTGCCGTCCTAATGGTTGGAGCTTTTATTGCATTTTTAAATAATACTTTACTAAATATCGCACTGCCGTCAATTATGAAGGACTTAAATATTGAAGCATCCACTGTTCAATGGCTGACGACAGGATTTATGTTAGTAAACGGAATTCTGATTCCGATTTCGGCATTTTTAATACAAAAGTTTTCAGTTAAACAACTATTTTTAGCTGCTATGATTTTATTTACAATTGGTACTGTCTTAGCAGGCTTTGCTCATGCCTTTCCACTTTTGTTAACAGGTCGGATGACTCAGGCTTCGGGTTCAGCGATTATGATGCCGTTGTTAATGAATGTTATGTTAACAAGCTTTCCGGTAGAGAAACGTGGCATGGCGATGGGGGTTTTCGGTTTAGTACTCATGTTTGCTCCAGCGATTGGACCAACTTTATCTGGCTGGATTATTGAACATTATGACTGGAGAATGCTCTTCCATTTCGTCACACCAATTGCAATTGCCGTCATTTTGCTAGGCTTTTTCTTACTTAAAGATAAAAAGGATAAAGTTGATATCCGTCTTGATTTCCTATCTGTGATTTTATCAAGTATAGGTTTCGGCGGAATACTATATGGATTTAGTACAGCTGGTAAGGAAGGCTGGGATAGTCCGCAAGTATATGGAACACTTGCTGTTGGGGTCATTTCATTGTTAACATTTATACTTCGTCAATTTAAACAAGAACGGCCAATGCTAAACTTTAGGATTTATAAATACCCAATGTTTGCTTTATCATCGGCTATTTCGATGGTTGTTACAATGGCGATGTTTTCAGGGATGCTTCTCCTGCCGATTTATGTTCAAACGATTCGCGGGATTTCACCAATGGATGCGGGCTTAATGCTGTTGCCAGGTGCAATATTAATGGCCATCATGATGCCGATTACCGGAAAACTATTTGATAAATTCGGTGGAAGGGCGTTAGCCATCATTGGCTTAACGATTACAGTGGTAACAAGTTATTTATTCAGTAGACTAACACTTGAAACCACCTACACCCACTTAATTATTTTATACTCTTTGCGGATGTTTGGTATGTCAATGGTCAACATGCCGGTTACGACTAACGGTTTAAACCAATTACCAGCGCGCTTTTATCCCCACGGTACGGCGATGAACAATACGATGTCGCAGGTATCCGGCGCCATTGGTACGGCCTTGTTGGTAACGGTGATGACAACTCGTGCGAAAACACATGCGGCGGAGATCGTTGCAGCCGCAAAGCAGCATATTACTAATCCGCCACCAGTGTTAACTGAAGCCATGCAATTGAAAATGCAACAAGAAATTCAAATGAAGGCGATGTTAGAAGGTATCAATGATGCTTTCTATGTGAGTGTCTTTATCGCGGGACTTGCTTTGGTTCTTGCTTTATTTATTAAACGGGCAAAACAAGCAGAAGATCCAGGCGAAGCCAAACCAGCCTCAGAAAAAAAGATGAAAGCTAAATTAGCTGAAAATTAATGATCAATCTAGGGGCGACTATTATGGTCGTCCCTATTTTTTTTGGAGACTAAGATTTGCTTTTTTTGAAAAAATACTCAATATTATAATGAGGAAACTATTATAGGAGGATTATTACCATGATACAGGAGAAGGATTCCAGCAATCGGTTTGAAGATGCGTATATTGAACGCTGTGATAAAGAAACAGAAAATATGATTAGGAATGAATCATCTTTATTTTTAACACAACCGCTTGACTATTTAAAGAAACAGAAGAATGAATTTATCTATTTGGAGTCACATTGGTTTGAGGGGATTCGTGTGGAGGCAGTATCGGTTGAGGCAGATGATGTATTCGGTACCTATGACGTGATGTTAGGTTTAAAGCTGCAGAAGAAATATGAGAAATCCATTAAGGAATTTTTAAATGCGAACTTAAACGGTGATGAAGCGAAATTCGATTTAATGTTTAGTCATGACGACGGTTTGTGGAATTTGAATTTTGCATTGAATTATACGGAAGGGTTTCAGGAGGACATAACGATAGGTGAAGCCTTCCAATTAATTTATCATTTTCTATTTAAACTTGTTGAAGCGGTCGAAGAAAACAAACATCAAACCAGTAATTAAACTGGTTTGATTTAGAGAAAAAACAGGGAGAGGTGAGGGTTTGAGAGTTATATCGTTATGCCCAAGCAATACGGAAGTCATGGAATACCTGGGTCTGACACATCTATTGGTGGGCGTCGATGATTTTTCTGATTGGCCTGCATCCATAAACAGTCTGCCAAAGCTAGGACCGGATTTATCTATCAATATGGACCTTGTGGAACAATTACGTCCGGACATGGTGTTGGCTTCATTAAGTGTACCGGGAATGGAAAAAAACGTTTTGGCATTAAAGGAACGGGGAATTCCTCATATCGTTTTGAATCCCCAATCTCTAAATGATATTGAGCATGACTTAATATCTACTGCCAATCTACTTGGGCAGCCAGCACGGGGAGTGGAAGTTGCTGAGCAATTTCGTTCCAGGCTTGAGAATGTGAAACAAAGAGGTGCAAATAGTTATAATCGACCAACATTGTACTGGGAGTGGTGGCCAAAGCCGATTTTTACACCGGGAAAAATTAATTGGCTGACTGAAATCTCCGAAGCAGCTGGAGCCCTCAACGTTTTTCAGGATGTGGAATTAGCAAGTGTTCAAACGGACTGGGAGGATGTGCTAATCCGAAAACCTGATTTTATTTGCCTCGCATGGGTCGGAGTAAGAAAAGAAAAAGTTCAGAAAAGCATTGTTAAGAAACGCCCCGGCTTTGAAAAGCTAAATTACGGAAGCGATGACCAGATTCTCATATTAGAGGAAGAACTTTATTGCCGGCCATCCCCAAGACTACTTGATGGATTAGAAAAATTAGTTGATTTGATTCATTGATACTAAGCCTCTTCTTGAAAGTTAGCAATGTAAACTAACAATTTAAACTATTCTTCCCTTTTAAAAGCAGTGCTATCACTGCTTTTTGCATGTCATCTGGCTAATTTGACAATAATACGGACGAGGGTATATTATTATTCGTATCATTAGATATGAAAACAATCAAAAGCCAATAAAGGAGACTTTTTTCATATGGAATACAATAATCAAATTAAAAATAGAGTGAAACGAATGGAAGGCCAGTTGCGGGGGATTTTGAAAATGATGGAAGACAATAAAGATTGTCGAGAGGTAATTACACAATTGTCCGCTGTTCGATCCGCTGTGGACAGGACAATGGGTGTAATCGTGAGTTCGAATTTAGTTGAATGTGTTCTCGAAGCTGATAAAGACGGAGAAAAAACAAATGAATTAATAAAAGAAGCTGTTAACCTGCTCGTGAAGAGTAGATAAATAAAAAATTAACAAGGTTGACATACTTTTATTTGTTTAGTAATATACCCGTAGGGGTAAATTTTTTAGAAAAATAAATACCTATACGGGTATATGTGAAAATACAAATACCTCTAGGAGGAAAATAGATGACAGAAACTAAAAAAACAACAATCGTATTATTTAGCGGCGATTATGATAAAGCAATGGCGGCATACATTATTGCTAATGGGGCAGCTGCCTATGATCACGAGGTAACCATTTTTCATACCTTTTGGGGATTAAATGCCTTACGAAAAGATGATAATATCTCAACTAAAAAAGGGTTCTTAGAAAAAATGTTTGGTAAAATGATGCCCAGAGGCGCAGATAAAATGGGAATTTCAAAAATGAACTATGCCGGAATTGGCCCAAAATTAATTAAAAATGTGATCAAGAAGCACAATGCAATGACCCTTCCACAATTAATAGCATTGGCTCAGGAACAAGATATTAAACTAGTGGCATGTACAATGACAATGGATCTTTTAGGGCTTCAGCAAGAAGAGTTGTTGGATAACATTGAATACGCAGGGGTTGCCGCATATTTAGCGGATGCCGAAGATGGAAATGTTAACTTATTTATTTAATAGTTTAATAGGAACCTTTTTTTATAAATATAAATATACCCCACCGGGTAAATTAAGGAGGAATAATGATGACAACAATAAAAACTAATTTAGTATTGGATGCGAAGGGTTTGGCTTGTCCAATGCCGATTGTGAAGACTAAAAAAGCAATGAATGGTTTAGAAGCAGGTCAAGTCATAGAAGTCCAAGCAACAGATAAAGGTTCAAAAGCAGATATGAAAGCTTGGGCCGGGAGTACTGGGCATCAATATTTAGGCACTATTGAAGAAGGCGATGTGTTAAAGCATTACTTAAGAAAATTATCAAATGAGGAAGCTTCTGAAAGAAAACACCAGAATTTGAGTACAAATGAAGAGCTTGATCAGCGATTAGCTTCGAATGAAAACATTGTGGTTCTTGATGTTAGAGAGGAAGCGGAATATCTATTCCATCACATTCCCCAAGCCATTTCAATTCCATTAGGTGAATTGGAAAAGCGTTTAAATGAATTAAACAAAGAAGATGAGATTTTTGTGGTATGCCGTACCGGCAATCGCAGCGATTTTGCCGCACAAAAGTTAGCGGAAAATGGTTTTACGAAAGTCATTAATGTAGTTCCAGGCATGTGCGAATGGACAGGCAAAAGCAATCGATTAAACAACTAATCAATTATTTTTTTGAAATATTATATACCGCAGGGGGTAAATTAAAGATGTCTATTAAGGCTATGACTTCAAAAGAGGTAACGAAAAAGGTTTTTAATAAGGAAGCATTATTCATTTTAGATGTTCGTAACAAAAGTGCCTTTCTAGATTGGAAAATTGAAGGGGAAAAGTTTGCGTATCTTAATATCCCTTACTTTGATTTACTTGATGGAGTCGATGAAATTTTAAATAAAATTCCTACTGATATGGATGTATTAGTAGTATGTGCAAAAGAGGGATCCTCTGTCATGGTAGCCGAAATGCTTTCTGATGAAGGTTTAAATGTCTCTTATTTGCAAGGTGGGATGAAAGCGTGGAGTGAACATTTAGAACCTGTTAAGGTGGGAAATTTAAAAGATGGGGGCGAAATTTATCAGTTTGTACGGATTGGTAAAGGATGCCTATCCTACATGATTGTATCAAATGGTGAAGCAGCAATTATTGATGCGACAAGGATGACTGATATTTACCTCGATTTCGCTGACATCATTGGTGCAAAAATTACTCATGTATTTGATACACATTTGCATGCCGATCACATTTCTGGGGGACGTGATATCGCCGAAAAAACCGAGGCGGTCTATTGGCTTCCACCAAAGGATGCCTTTGAAGTAACATTCCCGTACCAGCCTTTGGAAGCAGGGAATGATATAATAATAGGAAATGCTCCAATAAACATTCATGCACTGTATTCACCAGGGCACACGATTGGATCAACTTCTTTTGTGGTCGATAGAAAATTCCTTCTTTCAGGAGATATCCTATTCATTGATTCGATTGGTCGTCCAGATCTTGCAGGCCTAGCAGGGGATTGGGTTGGTGATTTAAGAGATAGTCTTTACAAGCGTTACAGAGAATTATCAGCAGAACTGATTGTTCTGCCAGCTCACTTTATGATGATTGATGAATTAAACGCGGATGGCAGTGTGTCAGAACGATTAGGTACTCTTTTTGCAAAGAATCATGGATTAAATATTGAGGACGAACATGAGTTCAAAAAATTGGTTACCGAAAACCTGCCCCCACAGCCAAATGCCTATCAAGAAATTCGTGAAACAAATATGGGAAAAATGAATCCGGATGTTGAAAAACAGCGTGAAATGGAAAGTGGCCCTAATCGATGTGCCGTTCGATAAATAAGTGGGAGCCGTAATGGGCTCCTTTTTTAATAGGGGTGGAAATGATGGATATTGCTTTTATAGTTACTATTTTCATAATTGGTTTTATCGGCTCCTTTATTTCAGGGATGTTAGGAATCGGTGGTGCCATAATTAATTTCCCAATGCTGCTCTTAATTCCATCTGCTCTTGGTGTTGCGCATTTTACAGCGCATGAAGTATCGGGTATTACCGCAATACAGGTCTTCTTTGCAACACTTAGCGGTGTCTGGGCCTATCGAAAAGGCGGGTTTTTAAATAAAAAGTTAATAGGCTACATGGGTGTAAGTATTTTAATTGGAAGCTTTGTGGGTGGATTTGGTTCCACACATTTGCCGGAAAGCGGAATTAATATCGTTTATGGAATTCTAGCGTTAATAGCTGTTGTCATGATGTTTGTTCCTAATAGAGGAATTGATGGTATTTCTTTAGAACAGGTGAAATTTAATAAGTGGATTGCTGCAGCCCTAGCCTTAATTGTGGGTGTTGGAGCAGGAATTGTTGGAGCAGGGGGGGCATTTTTATTAGTCCCGATCATGCTTGTTGTCTTAAAGATACCGACAAGGATGACGATTGCTTCTTCGTTAGCAATCACTTTCATTTCATCGATTGGTACCACTGTAGGTAAGCTCTCAACAGGACAGGTGGAATTGTTACCTTCCCTTATCATGGTTGCTGCCAGCCTTATTGCTTCACCTTTAGGAGTGAAAATCGGGAAAAAATTAAATACAAAGGTATTGCAAGTGGTATTAGGAATCCTTATCTTTTCAACAGCAGTGAAGATTTGGATGGATATTTTATAATGTGGAATATGATAGAAAAGCACCTCAAAAAGCTTAATTGGCTAATTTGAGGTGCTATTTCTTTATATTCATTTCTTTAATTAAAAACAGATGAATAGGTTTGTTTAAAGATCCATTGATAAAACCCATTTCCCTCTGCTTTGGTTAAAATGCGGACCCGGTTGATGTATGATCGTTTACCCAATCCAGGGATGTTTCCGATACATCTGTCCAGTTAGGAATCTGATCCTTATGCTGTTCGACCCAGCTCATACAGAACTGCGGGTCAATATTATAATCAAGACATTGGGCAAGAAACGACTGAATCGTTTCATCATTACAATTTTGCCACGATCCACACGTTTCGCTCCAAACATTTTCCATTTTCGTTTGAATAGATAACTCTTCGATAAAATCACTGAAATGGCCTTCGTTAGGCATTGAGTTTCCTCCCTGACATGAATTTCACACTTATCAGTATCCCCAAATAAAAAATAAATTAATGATCCTTCACTTTATATCTTTTTAAAACAAGTCTACTATTTTCGTAACAGGGTATTGGGTGAAAGGAGATGTAAAGGGGATCTATGAACAATAAAAAAACAGCATTGGTATGGGGGAAAGTGGTCTTGTTGGTAGTGAATTAGTAAAAATCCGTATTCAATAAAAACAATATGAGAAGATTCGATTGCTAGTCCGAAGACCAGCACTAATATTAGTATGTTCCGATCCAATAGAAAAGTGTACTTCGGTACGCTTTTTATAATGAGAATTCTAAAGTTTCGTCAAATTAATTAGTTTTGTCGAAAACTTTTTTAGCTAATATTTGATTGTTTTTACTAGAATTGAATCCTTTATCATATAGAATCGTTGATTTTAATAGAAATTTAAAAAGGTAGATTCATAAAATCACTATTTTTCCTAAATAGAAACGAAAGATAAATTTCGAGTTTTTTTTACAAAATCTTCTCGTTATTTATGATAAATTGTAGGAGAATTCAGAAAAATATACAGGTGTGACATCTGGATACATTCCTACGGTCGAATTGATTCTGTCCACTTGAATATTACTGGAAACAACTTTTTACATATTGGTTAATCAAATGTTTATATCATTTTACAAATTGTAAGGTGCAATACCTTTTTACAGTCTGTAAAATGGAAGTAAGATGCAGAATTTTCTGCAAAATACATAGATAGGCCAAAGGAGTTGGTTCGTTTAAGAAATTCTTAATTAGAATTCTTTTTTATTTAAGCGCTTTCATTAATGTTTTTACTAGAGAAAAATGAACTTGTCACGTTTACCATTCATATAAAAAGGAGGGTTTCTCTTTGACGAATGAAAAAATCCAGCGTATTTCCTTATCCAATCTTGAACAGAACTTTCTTGAGGTGGAGCCGGGTCTGACAACTAGGGAAGCTGTTGAAGAATCCAATCGATGCCTCTATTGCTATGATGCCCCATGTATAAAGGCCTGTCCAACAGGAATTGATATACCAACCTTTATTAAAAAAATTGCCTCAGGAAACTTACTTGGATCTGCAAAAACGATTATGTCCTCGAATCCAGTTGGAGCGAGCTGCGCAAGGGTTTGTCCGACTGAAGAGCTTTGCGAAGGAGCTTGCGTCCTTAATCATTCTACTAAACCAATTATGATTGGCAATCTACAGCGGTATGCCACCGATTGGGCTATAAAAAATGAACAGACCCTATTTCAGCCAGGTGAATCAAATGGTAAAACAGTTGCGGTTATTGGCGGCGGTCCTGCCGGATTAGCAGCAGCACGGGAACTGGCAAGACTGGGCTATGATGTTACTATTTTTGAAGCTGCGGAGAAAGCAGGCGGCCTAAATACTTATGGGATTGTATCGTTCCGCCTTCCGCAAAAGATTTCATACTGGGAAGTGGAACAGGTTGAAAAATTGAATGTAAAAATTAGAACAAGTACAGTAGTCGGAAAGGATATTTCAGTCGAACAAATTACTGAGAATTTCGATAATATCATCTTAGCTGTTGGTATGGCTCATGTTCCAAATCTTGGTGTGGAGGGTGAAAACTTAGACGGGGTTTATGATGCGATTGAATTTGTCAAAGCAACTAAAAGTGGCAAGTTATCGAATGACTTGGTTGGCAAGCGGGTGGTCGTTATCGGCGCGGGGAATACCGCAATTGACGGCGCGACATGTTCAGTTCGCTTAGGTGCCGAAAACGTCAAGATTTTATATCGGAGAACGGAAGAAGAAATGACGGCTTATGACTTCGAATATGAATTTGCCAAACAAGATGGCGTGGAATTCCGCTGGTTAACAGCCCCGAAAAGGATTATTGGCGATGAAAGAGGTAGAGTAACGGGTATTGAGTGCATCAAAATGAAGCTAGGCGAGCCCGAAAAGGATGGACGGCGCTGGCCAGTTGCTATTGAAGGTTCCGAACATGTAATTCCGGTTGATGCTATTGTAAAAGCAATTGGACAAACAAGACATCTCGAGCTAATTGAGTCGTTTGGTCTCAATCATGCCGGCGGGGTCGTGAAAGTTGATCAAGGAACACTTCAAACTTCCAATCCGAAAATATTCGCCTGTGGGGATGTAGTTTTCGGCAAGGGGTTAGGTGACGCCATGGTCGTAACCGCGGCCCAGCAAGGAAAAGACGTGGCATATGCCATTCATAAGCAATATTCCGTAGTAGGAACAGCAAATTAACTTCTTATTTGAAAACAAAGGGGAGAAAAATAGATGGCTGATTTACGTATTAATCTTGCAGGGATCAAGTCTCCTAATCCGTTCTGGCTGGCATCAGCACCTCCTACCAACTCTGGCTATCAGGTTCAGAGAGCTTTTGAAGCAGGCTGGGGAGGGGCAGTCTGGAAAACACTGGGCGATCCTATTTTGAATGTATCATCAAGGTTTGCTGCCGTTAGTTTTAACGGACAAAGGGTCGCGGGATTCAACAATATTGAGTTAATTACCGACCGGCCATTAGATGTCAATTTAAAAGAAATTTATGAAACGAAAAAACGATTTCCTAACCACGCCATCATTGCATCATTAATGGTTGAGCCAAATCAGGAGAAGTGGCATGAAATTGTTAAGCGGGTTGAGGATGTTGGTGTTGATGGACTTGAGTTAAACTTTGGCTGCCCACATGGTATGGCGGAGCGCGGAATGGGGGCCGCTTCAGGACAGGTCCCATCCCTTGTCGAACGTCAGACCTTTTGGGTGAAGGAAGTAGCCAAAACACCTGTCATTGTTAAACTTACGCCGAACATCACCGATATTACCGCAACTGCTGAAGCGGCTTGTAATGGCGGTGCGGATGCTATCAGTATGATTAACACAATCAATAGTCTAATGGGCGTGGATCTAGATTCATGGAATACTATCCCGCATGTAGCCGGAAAAGGAGCGCATGGCGGTTATTGCGGTCCAGCTGTGAAGCCGATTGCCTTAAATATGGTCGCGGAATGTGCAAGACATCCGCATATTAATGTGCCAATCTCGGGGATTGGCGGTATTTCCAATTGGCAGGATGCGGTCGAATTTATGCTAATGGGTGCGACGGGTGTTCAAGTATGCACTGCCGCAATGCACCATGGTTTCCGCATTGTTGAGGATATGATTGAAGGTCTTAGTAATTACCTAGATAGTAAAGGGATTGCCTCTGTATCGGAAATCATCGGCAAATCCGTCCCAAGATACTCTGACTGGGGTAACTTGGATCTAAACTATAATATCGTCGCAAAAATCAATACCGATGTATGTATCAATTGCAATAAATGCCATATTGCCTGTGAAGATACCTCGCACCAATGTATAGATATGCTGACGGATGTGAATGGAAATGACTACCTTAAGGTTCGCGAAGAGGACTGTGTAGGCTGTAATTTATGCTCGATTGTCTGTCCTGTTGATGGAGCGATTGACATGGTCGAAGCAGCAAGGGAGCTTGCTCCATTGACCTGGAATGAGCGCCAATCAGCCTTAAGTGTCGCTGTGGAATGTAAGGCGGACGTAACTAAATAGTAAAAGAAGATTGGGAGGGAAAATCATGAAGAAAATTATCAAAAATGGCACGATTGTCACGGCGGCGGATACGTATCAAGCAGAAATATTAGTTGAAGATGGCAAAATTACGCAAATTGGTTCAAATCTTTCAGCCGTTGGGGCGGAAATAATTGATGCAAAAGGCTGTTTTGTTTTTCCAGGTGGGATTGACCCGCATACCCATCTAGATATGCCTTTCGGGGGAACGGTTACGAAGGATGATTTTGAATCTGGAACGATTGCTGCCGCATTTGGCGGAACGACAAGCGTGATTGATTTTTGCCTAACTAATAAGGGCGAGCCGCTAAAAAATGCGATTCAAACCTGGCATGACAAATCCAAGGAAAAGGCCGTCATCGATTATGGCTTCCACCTGATGATTTCGGAAATTAACGAGAATGTCCTAAACGAACTGCCACAAGTCATAAATGAGGAGGGAATTACCTCGTTTAAGGTATTTATGGCTTACAAAAACGTCTTTCAAGCAGATGATGAAACATTATTTCGCACACTAGTTTCTGCAAAGGAACATGGTGCGTTGGTCATGGTCCATGCGGAAAATGGAGATGTCATTGATTATTTAACGAAGAAGGCCCTTGAAGAAGGGAAGACGGAACCAATTTACCACGCGTTAACTAGACCGCCTGAATTAGAGGGGGAAGCGACAGGCCGTGCAGCAAAGCTTACGGGTCTAGCAAACTCTCAACTTTATGTTGTGCATGTATCATGTGCCGATGCGGTGGAAAAGATTGCCGAGGCACGCAGTAAGGGCTTTGATGTCTGGGGCGAAACGTGTCCGCAATATTTAGTCCTTGATCAAAGTTACTTAGAAAAGCCTAATTTTGAAGGGGCCAAATATGTTTGGTCGCCGCCATTAAGAGAAAAATGGAACCAGGATGTTCTCTGGAATGCTTTGAAGAGCGGCCAGCTGCAAACGATTGGCTCCGATCAATGCTCGTTTGATTTTAAAGGACAGAAGGATTTAGGGCGAGATGATTTCACAAAGATTCCGAATGGAGGTCCGATAATCGAGGATCGTTTATCGCTTTTATTCTCTGAAGGGGTGAAAAAAGGACGGATTAGTTTAAACCAGTTTGTTGATATTACCTCAACACGGATTGCCAAGCTTTTCGGTTTATTTCCGAAAAAAGGGACTATTGCGATTGGCGCTGACGCGGACCTTGTTATTTTTGATCCGAATATTGAACGGGTGCTATCGGCGGATACCCACCATATGGCAGTTGACTACAATGCTTTTGAGGGAATGAAGGTCACAGGGGAGCCTGTTTCTGTATTAGTGCGCGGGGAATTTGTTGTCCGTGACAAACAGTTTGTAGGCAAGCCAGGTTCCGGCCAATATTTGAAACGAGCCAAATATAGTATGAATACGCTAGTAAACCAAAGTGAAACGTTAACAATGTAGCCAGAAATGGTCGCGGCTTTAATTGAACTACTCCCGCAATTGCTTGCCTGGCAGGCAATTGCCCTTTTGAATTTTTAAGTTTGTGTCGGTTGTTTGAATTTTGGTGCCTTAAATTCTGAAAAAGTAAACCGAAAAAATGAGGAGTGTTCATATGAAAAAAAGCCATTTAAAATCAGCCGATTTATTGCCTATCCTGCATAAGGACAGAAAAGTCACTAAATTAGGTTTTTCTTTTATGTGGGTGGGAATGTGCGTTGTACTTGCAGCCTTTGCCATTGGGGGGGCAGGGGTTATGTCCTTATCATTACCTATGGTTATTCTAGCCACTGTCATTGGAAGCCTTGCCATCGGGTTTTTCATTTCCTTAATTGCTGACATTGGAATTGAACACGGTTTGTCCTTTCCTGTTTATATGAGAGCCCCCTTTGGGACGATAGGCACCCATATTCCATCGGTCACCCGTGGGATAACGGCATCAATGTGGTTTGGTATTAATACCTATTTCGGGGCGACAGCGATGAACGGTATCTTAAATATTTTATTTAGCTTTGATAATTGGTTTGTTTGCTTCCTCATTTTTGCCATCGTTCAATTGATTAATACCGCTTTAGGCATTAAATCAATCGAACGATTTGCTGATATGGCTGCTCCTATCATTATCTTAATTTCGTTATGGATGTATTCGTCATTATCAGACCAAGCTGCTGCAGCTGGGAGAGATATATGGAGCTGGGCGGAATCCCCTGTTACCGGTGTTGCAGCTTTTAGCGCATTTTTAGTTGTCATTTTCAGTAATATGGGCTTTTGGGCGACATTGAGCGCTGATATTCCTACAATATCCCGATTTATCAAGGCACCTGCAAACGAAAAGAACTGGTTTAAACGAAATAAGAGTTCATTAATTGGCAACATGATTGCGATGCCATTAACGCAAACATTCATGATTATTATCGGTGCTGTGGCCTATATTGCTGTATTAAACTACGACCCTGTTGTAGCGCTTCAAAAGTCTGCAGGCGGTTTTTTCCTAGCGATTTTACTGCTGATGATCGTATTAGCCCAATGGTCAACGAATACGGCAGCAAATGTTGTTCCGGCAGCAACTATTTTCTCAAACGTGGGCGGTCCAAAGTTCCCGTTTTGGGCGGGAGTAATCACGGCAGGAATTGTCGGAACTATTGTCCAGCCATGGACATTATTTGATGTTATCATTCCGATTCTTCTCTTTGTTGGCGGAATATTATCTGCGATTGTCGGTATCCTGTTTGCCGATTACTATTTGATTCGGAAAAGACGTGTAAATGTTCCTGATTTATACGAAAATCATGGTCAGTTTAAATACATGGGAGGCATAAATTTAGCTGGTTTTATTGCATGGATAGTAGGAGGAGGAGCTTCCTTTTTCGTTCCAAATTATGGGTTTTTGGTTGGTTTCTTTGCTGGAGCAGGACTCTATTATGTTCTTGCTAAATACTGGTGGTTCAAAAAGTACCCGCAGGCGGAAATCGAGGATCCTAGTGATGAGAAGTATTTAGGGATTTCGGTTGGGCGTGATTGGGTGATTGATGAAAACGCATTTGAAACAGCTATAGTAGAAATCCCAAATAATGTAGATTTATATTAAAGCAAAGACAAAGGTTTTAGGGAATTTGAAAAGACTTAAGGGGGTATTTGATGTCGGATTATCAACAATTTCTCAATGAAAGAGACAAAATCGATTTTCTTATTCAAAAAGGATGTCGGATTAGCGGTGTGAGAGAACATTTAAATGGTGCCTCTGTTGATTTTTTACATCCAAATGGAAATGTTACAGAAACACTTCTTATCGGAACCGCAAACGCAAGGAAATATTTTTCTAGTCTCTTAATTAATCAAAATCAAGTGGAGTAGTATTACTTACCAAGAAAAGGATTGGTTTTGAGGAACCAATCCTTTTCTACCAATTAGAATGTATATTTTGGGGAGATCAAACGATGAAGGAACACTTTCAATTAACGGTCGCAGATGTATTAAATCGCAAGCATTTTGAACATGCAAAGGTAATTGCTGGGGAAGAGGGAATTCAACGTATCGTCAAATGGGTTCATGTCGTTGAGGTCACAAGTATTCGAAATCTATTAAACGGAGATGAACTTATTTTATCAACAGGTGTTGCCTGGAAAGATAATGTTGAGCTATTTGTCTCGATGGTAATGGAGTTTCTTGAAAACAAGGCGGCCGGCTTTTGTCTTGAGATGGGGACATATATGACAGAGGTACCTGCGGAAATCATTGAACTAGCCAATGAACATCAATTCCCGATTATTGTTTTTCAAAAAGAGGTCCCGTTTGTTGAAATCACTCAAGATATTCATTCCATTATCATTAATCAGCAATACCAGAAGATTTCCGATTTAGAGAATTACTCGCAAAGTTTAAATAAACGGCTCTTAACGATTGAAACGCATGAGGATATTCTGCAATTTATTTTCTCGGCATTAGATGTACAAATCATTTTCCGCTTGAAAAATCATGAATATGAATTTGTACCTGAAATCAGTCGAACCGAACAAAACGAAATCATCCGTCAGGTCGAAAAGGCTAAAACTGAATCGTGTGATCATCTTGCATCCTCACCCATCTTCTTATTCGGTCAGGAATACGCCGAGTTATTTATCTATTCAAAGGATATTTCCATCAGCGAATATGATTTATTGATTTTAGACCGGACGGCTACAGCACTGGCCCAGCATTTATTACGGGATATGTATGTGGTAGAAAAAAAGCGCGTGGAAGAGTTTGAGTGGCTTTATGCTTGGCTAGCCGGTGAACATTCACCAGAGAGCATCAATGAATATTTTGTCGAGAATGGAATCAAAACGAAAACGAACGACGCCGTGGTTTTGATCACAAAGCTTTTTCCGGCAAAGGAAAAATTAAGTCAGGATGTTACCTATTTAAAATTATTATTCCGGTCTGTTTTTGAACAAAATGGCTTTGCCGTATTTTCTGTTGAAAAACGAAATGAAATTACCTTTATTCTTCTTAATAATCGACCGAAAAAGAATCTAAAGGAACGGATCAAAAAGGCCATTAAGTTGCTGATGGATTCGGAGTTTATTAGAAGTCACAGTACAGCAAGGATTTTGATTGCTGCTGGAAAGTTTACCGAGAATTTGTGTGATGTACATAAAAGTTATCTGACAGCAAAAGAAACACAGCGGATACAGCAAAAAATGACCAACAAAGAAAGCTATTATTTTTATGAGGATTTGCATTTGTATCGGTTAATCTCGCAAATGAGTAATCATATAAACCTGCAAGAACTTGCGGCGGAGTATCTACAGCCCGTCATTCAATACGATCAAAAATATAATGGCAAGCTTTTAGAGACGTTAAAAGCCTATTTGGAGTGCAGCGGTTCAAAGCAGGAAACCTCCAACAAGCTTTTTATCGTGAGGCAAACCCTATACCATCGACTCCAAAAGCTTGAAAACATTCTTGGTGATGATTTTATGGAGCACGAGAAGCGTGTTGCGATTGAATTCATGCTGCTTGTCCAAGATTATTTAGCGGCATCCTATCCTCAAAAAGCAAATCAGGTACTTTAAATGGAGCAAAGCTATTCAATTTGTCAAGAAATCGTTCACGCCATTGTACAGACTGTCTAATGAAGGCGTTTTACAGATACGAGATGATTAATTGCCGCGGGTGTCAGGCACCAATAAAAACAATGGGAGGGAAGAGAGTAATGGTTCAAACAAGTCGATCTCAGGATACTTTACAGGAAAAAGACGATAAATATGTATGGCATTCGATGAAGCCTTATAATCCCAACGCAACGATTGTTGCAACAAAGGCTGAGGGTTCGTGGGTGACAGATGCTGATGGGAAGCGTTATTTAGATGCGATGGCGGGTCTGTGGTGTGTCAATATTGGTTATGGAAGAACCGAACTTGCAGAAGCAGCTTATGAACAATTGAAAGAAATGGCTTATTTTCCATTATCACAAAGCCATGTCCCTGCTATTAAACTAGCAGAAAAGCTGAATGAAATGCTTGGCGATGAGTATGTCATCTTTTTCTCTAACAGCGGTTCCGAAGCTAATGAAACCGCCTTTAAAATAGTAAGACAGTACCACCAGCAAAAGGGTGAACAGAACCGCTACAAAATCGTTTCACGCTACCGCGCTTATCACGGTAATTCAATGGGGGCATTGGCGGCAACGGGGCAGGCACAAAGGAAATATAAATACGAGCCGCTTGCACCGGGATTCATTCATGTCTCGCCACCCGATTCTTACCGTGAAGATACGAATGTCGCAGACCCAATGGAATTGTCCTCGGTAAAAGAAATTGATCGAACGATGACATGGGAGCTAAGTGAAAGCATTGCCGCGATGATTATGGAACCAATCATTACAGGCGGTGGCGTGCTTGTTCCTCCTGATGGTTATATGAAGGCGGCCAAAGAGGTTTGTGAAAAACACGGGGCACTTCTGATCGTCGATGAGGTCATTTGCGGTTTTGGTCGTACCGGTAAGCCATTTGGCTTTATGAACTACGACGTTAAGCCAGATATCATAACAATGGCAAAAGGCATTACCAGCGCCTATTTACCACTTTCGGCAACAGCTGTTCGTAAGGACATTTATGAAGCATTCAAAGGGACGGAAGAATATGATTACTTCCGCCACGTTAATACCTTTGGCGGGAACCCCGCCGCTTGTGCCTTGGCGTTGAAGAATCTAGAGATTATGGAACAGGAAAAGTTATTTGACCGTTCCAGGGATTTAGGTGCAGATTTAGTTAATGATTTAACCAATCTTCTCCAGGATCATCCCTATGTAGGCAATGTGCGGGGGAAGGGATTACTGGTTGGGATTGAATTAGTGAAGGATAAGGATACAAAGGAACCATTGGATAGCGGTCTTGTTAATCAAGTAATCGCCAGTTGTAAGCAGGAAGGTATTATCATCGGGAAAAATGGCGCAACGGTAGCTGGCTACAACAATGTGTTAACCTTAGCTCCACCATTAACTATTGAGCAAAAGGATTTACACTTTATCGTCAAAACCTTAACAGATTCCCTAAAAAAAATAATCTAATTTAAATAGAACACTCGCAAGTTTACATTTTGTAAATTGCGGGTGTTTTTTATTTTAAGAACTCAGTAAATTCCTAGGTTTCTATAATAAAATAGGATAACATAGGGGAAAATGTCGAAATACTTCGAAAGAGTGATTGACAGAATTGTTGCATCGGTTATAATTAACTTAGCAAATGTTCATTATTCTTTTACATAATTTCATTATTAATAAACGATTGCGAATTTGACATTTAACAAAATGTTGTAACCGTTTACTTTTAAAGTAATTGATAGTCTTTGTTTTTCAAAACTAAAAAAAAGGTGATTGTACTATGGTGGATGAAAGGATTTCGCGCCTTGTTGAAGTAGCTAAAATGTACTATCAATTAGATTACAGTCAACAGGAAATCGCGAAAAGGTTAGGAATTTCCCGCCCCACCGTCTCAAGGCTACTTATGCAAGCTATCCAAGAAGGTGTTGTCCAAATTAAAATATGTGATCCGGCCGAAGATGTTCAGGAGTTAGCAATGCAGATAAAGGATAAATTTCAATTAAAGCATTGCATTGTCGCTCCTATTCCAGACTACAAGGATGAACTTATTAAAGAGAAGCTTGGAGAAGTTTCCGCCGATTACGTGTACAGCATTGTCCAAAGTGGCGACACCATTGGAATTACTTGGGGAACAACCCTTTTTCAACTCGTGAAGAAACTGCAGCCTAAGAATGTTAAGGATGTTTCGATTGTCCAGCTTAATGGTGGGGTGAGTTACTCAGAGTCAAACACGTATGCATCAGAAATCATCAATGGTCTTGCCAATGCCTTTCATACAACACCGCATTTCCTGCCAGTCCCAGCGGTCGTTGACCATATTGTTGTAAAGCAAGCCATTGTGGCAGACAGGCATGTAAAAAAAATCCTGGAATTAGGCAAACAGGCTAATATCGCCATTTTTACGGTCGGGGAACTCGGCGAACAGTCTACACTGATGCACGCAGGCTATTTTTTAGACAGCGACATCGAAATTTTACGGTCAAATAAAACGGTTGGCGATATCTGTTCAAGGTTTATTGATATTGATGGACATATCAGCCATGAGGCTTTAAATGATCGCACAATTGGAATTGAACTCTCCCAGTTACCGGAAAAAGAATACGGCATCCTTATTGCTGGCGGGAACACAAAAATTGATGGCATTTTTGGCGCCCTTCGTGGGCAACTTGCCAATGTCCTCATTACCGATCAGTATACTGCTAAGGCTTTACTCGATTAACCAGAAGTTTATTTCAATGAAATTCGTTTACTGTCTAGCTCCAGCACCCAGCGGCTAGTGTACTTCGCGCTAAACGGGTGCTTCCGCTTTTCGTCTTTTTTTTGGGGGGTGATAATGTTAATGGATAAAGAGAAAATCAGAGAATTAGTGGAGGAGATTGTCAAATCTACGCTCCAGCAAGCAAAGCAGGTTCCGATTGCTGCTTCTAACCGGCATGTTCATTTATCACCGGATAATATGGAGCGGCTATTTGGAAAAGGCTATCAACTAACGAAGCTGAAGGACTTGTCCCAGCCTAATCAATTTGCTGCAAAGGAAACGGTTACGCTGATTGGTCCGAAGGGGAAGATTCAAAATGTCCGTGTTCTTGGACCGGTACGAGGCAGCACACAAGTGGAAGTGTCATTGTTTGATGGCTTTACACTTGGCGTGAAACCGCCGATCCGCAACTCAGGTGATATTAAAGGGTCTGAACCCATCACCATCCAAGGACCACTCGGGCAAATCACTATTAAAGAAGGCCTGATTTGTGCCGCACGTCATATTCATATGCACACGAGCGATGGGGACCAATTTGGTGTTTCTGACGGGGATCTTGTTCAAGTGAAAGTCGGCGGTGCCCGCGGGGTTATTTTTTCAAATGTATTAATTCGTGTTTCACCAAAATACAAACTTGAGATGCATATCGACCTTGATGAAGCCAATGGCGCAAACATCATGAATGGACAATTGGGAGAAATTGTTGCGATTGAAAGTCTAAATCAAGTGAGTGGGGAGTAATGCTGGTGGATGTGAAAACGCAGGTAAAAATACTTGTCCAGCAAGTTGTTGAAGCCTACTTGAAAGAAAAATGGCAGGAGAACAGGGAACAGTCAATTGTAATCCTATTAAGCTATCAATCTCCAAATCCTGCCCAGATTTTGCAAGCGGTTACTCCGCTTCTTGAGGGTTATGATGTGACGTTGATTTTATCAAAAGAATGGCTCCCGGCAACGACTAAGTTCAGTGGGAAATCATATGTTTTATTAGAGGAAACATCACAACAGAAATTGATGGCTATCATCGAAAAAACAGCCGTTCTCGTTGTCCCAGCCGCATCGTATCAGTTGGTATCGAAGCTTGCGTTAACAATGGATGATGAGTTGGCCGTATGGCTGGCCATCCAATACCAATTACTTGGAAAGCCAATTGTCATTGCTAACAATGATATTGAACTAAATGTATATCAGCAAATCCATGCCCCGCATTCTGTTCAGGAACGCATGCAGTCTTACATAAGGCAAATTCAAACTGATCAGGTGAAATGGGTGCCATTAAGCAAGATGTCACAAATGGTAAAAGCCCAATATGCCGCTTACGAAGAAAAGCAAACTCTTATTCTAGCGAAGCATGTGGAAAAGGCCTTTCAAGATGGATTGAAGGAAATAATTGTTCCGGTAAAGAGTAAGGTGACACCTTCCGCTAAGGACTTGGCGAAAGATTTAAAAATTCAAATAAATCCGAGGGATTCCTTGCAAGGAGGGACGCTATGATCATTTGTAAAGTGGTTGGATCGATTGTTTCCACCACCAAAGCAGAGAAATTAAAAGGGAAAAAACTTATGATTGTTCAACCTCTTGACATGAGGAATATCGAAGAAGATGGAAAACCACTTGTTGCGGTTGATACGGTTGGATCAGGTGTTGGTGAGGTGGTCTTACTTGTCAGCGGAAGCTCGGCAAGACAAACTGAAATCACTAACGGTGTCCCCGTTGACGCAGCAATCGTTGGAATTGTCGATCAAATTGAAATACAAGGGACGTTAACCTTTGAAAAAGGAGGTAACTGATTTTGCAAATAAATGAAACCGATATCAAAAAAATGGTTGAACAAGTACTGAAGCAATTAGGCGAAAGTCAACCAGCAAGCGCACCTGCTGCATCATTGAAAGACGTCAGCTACGGTGATGGCGTTTTTGCCACTGTTGACGAAGCAGCCGAAGCAGCGAGACTAGCATGGGAAAAGCTGCGCAAGCTCCCATTGGCAGCCAGAAGACAAATGATTGAGAACATGAGAGAAGTCAGTCGTCAGCATGTGAACGAGTTAGCCACTCTTGCAGTGGAAGAAACCAAACTTGGCAGGGTCGAAGATAAAGTAGCAAAAATTCTTTTGGCCGTGAATAAGACACCGGGTGTTGAGGATCTTGTCAGTACCGCTTTTTCCGGTGATGATGGCTTAACACTCGTGGAATATGCACCAATTGGGGTATTTGGCTCGATCACACCATCGACCAACCCAGCGGCAACGATCATCAATAATTCGATTTCTTTAGTTGCTGCAGGCAATACAGTGGTTTACAACCCGCATCCAAGTGCTAAGCGTGTTTCAATTAAAACGTTGCAGCTACTAAATCAAGCGATTGTAGCTGCAGGCGGTCCTGAAAACACACTTACATCTGTAGCCGCACCAAATCTTGAAACATCTGCACAAGTCATGAACCATCCGAAGGTACATGCCCTTGTCGTTACCGGCGGCGGCCCTGTTGTGAAAGCAGCAATGGCGGTTGGGAAAAAGGTGATTGCAGCCGGTCCTGGTAATCCGCCCGTGGTTGTTGACGAGACAGCCATCATTTCCAAAGCGGCGGCAGATATTGTCCAAGGTGCAAGCTTTGACAACAACGTTTTATGTACAGCCGAAAAGGAAGTATTCGTTGTTGACAAGGTAGCCAATGCTCTTAAAGCAGAGATGGTTAAGAGTGGAGCGATGGAACTTAAAGGCTTCCAGCTCGAAAAGCTACTTGAAAAAGTGCTAGTAAAGAAAAACGATAAGTTTTATCCGAATAGAGATCTCATCGGAAAAGATGCCGCTGTGATTTTACAAGCAGCAGGTATCCAGGCAAGTCCAAGCGTGAAGCTAATCATCGCGGAAACAACCAAGGATCACCCCTTGGTAATGACAGAAATGTTAATGCCCATTTTACCCATCGTTCGCGTTTCTAATGTCGATCAAGCGATTGAACTGGCTGTCATTGCTGAAAAGGGGAACCGGCACACGGCGGTCATGCACTCGCAAAATATCACCAATTTAACAAAAATGGCTCAGGAAATCCAAGCAACTATTTTTGTGAAAAATGGACCATCTGTTGCCGGTTTAGGCTTTGAAAGTGAAGGTTTCACCACATTGACGATTGCCGGACCAACGGGTGAAGGATTAACCAGTGCAAAAACATTTACTCGCCAGCGTCGCTGCGTTTTAGTAGATGGTTTAAGAATCATATAGTGGGGTGTGTTAATTGGCAAAGTCGAAAGAAGAAAAAATTGTCACTTCACAGGAAGAAAAAGTAATAGAACAAGTAAAACCAAAATTAGAAGTTACTAGAGGAGGAAATAATATGGGTCAAGAAGCGTTAGGAATGATCGAAACAAAAGGTTTAGTAGGTGCGATTGAAGCAGCAGATGCGATGGTGAAAGCAGCAAATGTTACATTAATCGGCAGGGAATTAGTTGGTGCTGGTATTGTTACTGTTATGGTTCGCGGCGACGTAGGTGCAGTTAAAGCGGCAACTGAAGCTGGTGCTGAAGCGGCACAGCGTGTGGGTACCCTTCTTTCTGTACACGTGATTCCACGTCCAAACGGCGATGTAGAAGGTATTTTACCGAAAGCTGAATAAGGTGCATGAAAATGGAACAATCCATTGAAAGCTATATCAAAAATCTTGTCAGAGAGACAATCGGCCATACACTAGGACAACTGCAGCTGCAAAGCGAGCGCAGAATATATGTGATTGCCAATTGGAAAATGAACAAAACGTTAGCCGAAACCGCTGAGTTTCTTCAAAAAATAAACAGCAGTAATAATGTGTCAGTGGTCGTTTGTCCGCCAACACAGCTCCTATATCCAGCCCATCTTTTTATCAAGCAATCAGGAAAGCCAGTTGGATTAGGTGCCCAGAACGTTCATTGGGCTGACAAGGGGGCTTATACTGGCGAAACATCGATAAGCATGCTGCAGGATGTCGGCTGTGAATACGTCATCATTGGTCATTCCGAACGCAGACAATACTCGGGTGAAAATGATCAATTGGTGAACATGAAGGTGGCTCAGTCGCTGAAGGCCGGGCTCACTCCCATCATTTGCATCGGTGAAACGTTAGAACAAAAAAATGCACAGAAGACCGAGCAGGTGTTAACGAAACAACTATTTGGTGCATTGAAGGATATTGACTCGGGCGATTTTATTCTTGCTTACGAACCCGTTTGGGCGATTGGGACAGGGCAATCAGCAACGGCTGAATTAGCCCAGGAAACACACTCCTATATCCGGTCTGTCTTAAAACAAATAGTGGGTCAAAAAGCGGAAAGTATCTCGATTTTATATGGTGGGTCTGCGAACGAAAGCAACGCAGCTGAATACAGAGCCATGCCGGATATCGATGGGGTGCTTGTTGGCGGGGCAAGCCTGCAAGCCCATTCTTTTGATGGAATTATCAATGTATTTGCCAAAGGAGAACAAAATTCATGAAAAAAGTTGCGATAGGTAGCGACCATGGTGGGTACGAACTAAAAGAAAAGTTAAAGGCCTATTTAACTGAATTAGGCTATGAATATCTTGATTTTGGCTGCAAGGCGGGTGAATCAGTAGACTACCCGGATATTGCCTTTCTTGTCGGTGAAACAGTCGCCACGAATAGTGATTATGTTGGAATCATGATCGATGGTGTCGGCGTTGGCAGCGGCATGGTATTAAATAAAATACCAGGTGTCCGTGGTGCTGTCTGTTGGGATTTATCATCCGTTATTAATAGTAAAGAACATAATAACGCCAACGTGTTATCGATCGGCGGGCAATTTATTGGTGAAGGCCTTGCCAAGCAATTAGTAAAAACATGGCTTGAAACAGATTTCGCCGGCGGCCGTCATGATCGCCGTGTCACGAAAATCATGGAAATTGAGAGCCGTTTTATCGGGCGCTAACCCTTGAAGGCAGGTTCGCTTACTAGGACGATTGAAAGCAGGTTTTAAACATGTTTGTAGCCAAAGTGATTGGAAATATCGTCTGTACTCATAAAGATGACAATTTAAAAGGTTTAAAGCTTCTGATTGTCCAGCCTGTGGATGAAGAGTTGCGGGATAAAGGTAAACCACTTGTGGCTATAGATACGATTGGACAGTCAGGGGAAGGAGAACTTGTTTACTTAGCAAAAAGCAAGGAGTCTTCCTTACCACTTAAAAAAGATTTGGTTCCATCGGATGCTGGGATCTTGGGAATTATTGACTATTATAATGTTATTAATCGAATGGAGGAAAAATAAATGAGCAACGCATTAGGAATGATCGAAACAAAAGGTTTAGTAGGGGCTATTGAAGCAGCAGACGCGATGACAAAAGCAGCAAACGTTACATTAGTTGGTAAGGTGAATGTAGGCGGCGGATTAGTTTGTGTTCTCGTCCGCGGTGATGTTGGCGCAGTGAAAGCAGCAACAGAAGCAGGTGCCGATGCAGCTCAGCGTGTGGGTGAATTTTTATCTGTCCATGTCATTCCAAGACCACACTCAGATATCGAAAAAATTCTACCACAAGTAAAATAATGAAACTAGCAAAAGTCGTTGGAAATGTCGTATCAACGGTGAAGACACCAAGCCATCAAAATAAAAAGCTCATGATTGTGGTCCCAGTTGATGCGAAAGGTAAGAAATGCGGTGACGCTATGATTGCCTTTGATCGCTTTCAAGCAGGGGTTGGCGATTATGTGCTAATTCTAGAAGAAGGTGGATCGGCAAGGGAGATCTTAGAAGACCCAAAGGGCTCTTTTGATGCGGTCATTGCCGGAATCGTTGATCGACTATATTAATGTGAGGTGAACAAGGGTGCAAATTGAAGCATTGGTTGAACAAATTACGAATCAAATTATGCAGCAATTAACTAATAAACAAGAGTTGAAGGAAGTTACGCCTGCTGCTTCTGGAAACGTAACCTATAAAGAAGGTTCTGCATCAACTATTATTACAGGTCCTTCTGTCGCGCGAATGATTGATCATACTCTTTTAAAGCCAGAGGCATCGAAAGAGCAAATTGTTAAGCTTTGTGCAGAAGCAAGTGAACATAAATTTGCGACAGTTTGTGTGAATCCTTATTGGGTTTCTACAGCCGCTAAAGAACTTAAAGGTTCTGGTGTTGGTATTACTACGGTTGTCGGCTTCCCATTAGGGGCAACCAGCACATTTGTAAAAATTGCCGAAACACGTGATGCCATCGCAAATGGTGCGACTGAGATCGATATGGTCATCAACGTAGGTGCTCTGAAATCCGGCGACTTTGAAACTGTTAAAAAGGACATTGAAGGTGTCGTTTTAGCGGCCAAAGGACATGCACCTGTAAAAGTCATCATCGAAACGGGTCTTCTTGAGATTGAAGAGAAGAAAAAGGCTTGTATTCTGGCAAAAATGGCTGGTGCTGATTTTGTCAAAACTTCCACAGGGTTTGGCCCTGGCTGTGCAACAGCGGAAGACATCAAATTAATGCGAGAAGCAGTAGGTCCTGACATGGGCGTTAAAGCATCTGCGTGTGTAAGAGATTTAGATACCGCTAGAAAGCTTATTCAAGCCGGTGCAACAAGAATTGGTGCCAGCTCAAGTATTGCGATTATTACTGGCGGGCAAGGTACTGGTTATTAAAGAAATTAAGTTGAATTGTTCAATTAGAAATTTGGGTATTTCAGAAATGCTGAAATACTCAAATTTCTTTTTCCTCTATGTCTAAAAAAGTATTGAAAATTTTTAGATATTTCACTATAATTATAAGTACAAAATGTAATCGCTTACATAACTGAGGGGTGTTAGAATGAATAATATTGGACATCAACTAAAGAAAATGAGATTAAACCGTGAAATTGAAATAGAAAAGCTGGCTATATTATCAGGTCTAAATACAGCGACCATCTTCGCAATTGAGGAAGGCGAGCTTGATGTACAAGTATCAACTCTTGCGAAAATTTCTGATGTTTTGAACTGCTCCTTCTCTATTGGAGACGTGTCGATTTAATAATAAAAAAGCATTCGCTGCACGAATGCTTTTTTTATTTATCCTGTTATTAATTTGATAGAGCAATAAAATACATGCTATAGTAATTCCATCGCAAACAAGTTCAATCCCATCTGGGTTGGGCTTTTCTTATGTTAAAGGAAGAGATTTATGACACCTACAATTACTTATATTAAAGAATGGCAGCAGGCATTGCAAAATGAAATTTTCCATTTAAAAAAATTTGGCAGCAATAAATTCCTTGTTTCTAACGGTAGGCTGCTATCAAATGATGGTTCTTATACCTATTATTTTGATACCACTGGTTCATTACGGGTACCAGTCGGTTCCACCATTAGACTTGAATGGGGAAATATGAAACAAAGTGGGCGTATTCTTTCTTCGGAAGGGAGAGGAGTCATACTGGCCCTAGAACAATCATTCGGAGACCTAATTCCAAAGGCTTACCTTTTTCACGACCCTTGGGAACTGCTTGAACAACTAATTCAACGACTTGATGATATCAAGAAAAATAAACAAAAACGGTTACGAGTGAAGCGATTGATGGATCCATCAATGCCAGCCAAGCATCCGATTGAAAAAAGTAAAAGCACTGTTCATGAGTTGGTTTTACGATCAAAATACAATCCTGTGACCTTTGTGTGGGGGCCGCCTGGGACAGGGAAGACCTATACATTGGCCCGGACAGCCGCAAATAAATATTTTCAAGAAAAGCGGGTGCTGATTCTGTCACACAGCAACCAAGCAGTCGATGTCCTAATTAGTGAAATTTCTACCTTTATTAAAAAGAAAGAACGTTACTGTGAAGGGGATGTTCTCCGCTATGGTTTTCATTCAGGGGAACTGCTAGCCAATAACGAGGCCCTTACAACAAGTCAACTACTTCAGAAACAGGATCCTCATCTTGCTGAAAACAAGGAGATGTTAATTGCAGAAAGACGGAAATTAAAGCAGGATTTAGCTCGTTCTTTTAGCAAACGGGACACGAATCATTTGTTAGAGCTTGAAACGAAGATTTTAAAAGTGCTTGATAAAATTCGCCAGAAGGAAATCCAGTTTGTGAAGGATGCGTTTGTCGTTGGGACAACGCTGGCAAAAGCAGCGAGCGATCCCGCGATTTATGAAAAGGAATTTGATGTGGTGATCCTTGACGAAGCAAGTATGGCTTATGTTCCGCAGGCTGCATTTGCTGCAACGCTTGCGAAACGCGTCATTATTTGCGGAGATTTTAAACAATTGCCGCCGATTGCCTCCTCAAGGGATCCCTTAGTGACATTGTGGCTAAAAGAGGACATTTTTCACCGGGCCGGTGTGGTTGATTGGATAAAAAACGGCAGGCTTCACCCACATCTTTTTTTATTAAAAGAACAGCGAAGGATGCACCCGGATATATCGGCCTTCACCAATCAATACATCTATCATTCGCTTGTTGGTGATCATGAAAGTGTCTTGAAGAATAGAAAGGGAATTGTGGAAAAGGCACCGTTTGCCGGTCGGGCGGCTATTCTGGTAGATACAAGCTTTACAGGTGCACATTGTATGAGTGAACGGACATCAAATTCTCGAATGAATATCTGGCAGGTGTTGTTGTCGTTTCAATTAATTCATGAATCATATTTGGGAGGTTCGATGTCGATTGGCTATGTAACACCCTATCGTGCTCAAGCCAATTTGATGGAGCTGTTAATTGAAGACTTATATGAAAAAGAGCGCCTAACAGCCGATATTATTGCCGCGACCGTGCACAGATTCCAGGGCAGTGAGCGCGATGTGATGATTTTTGACACCGTTGACAGTGAGCCGCAAACCCGGGCAGGGATGCTTCTTACCGGCAAGGATAGTGAACGATTGATCAATGTGGCCATTACAAGAACAAAAGGGAAGTTCATTCATGTAAGTAATCGCTCCTTTATCCGGAAGCATATCTATATTGGAAAAACACTTCAACAGCTCGTGGAACATCAAGAGAGAAATCTGCAAACGGTTGGGACTGGAGAAATTGGAAATTGGATTAGGAATCAGCACCCAAGATTACAATGGATGCATGCACTTAAATTAGAGAACGTATTCTTGGATATTGAGGCGGCCAGATCATCGATTGTTATCTCTTTACCTGAACAATCAAATCTGTCGGAGAAATGGCAGGAAAAGCTGAGATTTAGGGAGAAAGGTGTAAAATTAATGGTTTTTTCTGAAGAAGAATGGGCGGGGCTTCAAGCTAATCAAATGGTAGGTGCGAGCTTGTCGTTTCCGTTTATTATCATTGACGAGCGGATTTTATGGTTAGGCTTACCTCTAGAGGGGGCAAAAGGAGTCCAGCCGCCATATATTGCTGCAAGGCTGGATTCGGCAAAGGTTTGTGAATATTTTTTAGGACAGTTCCTGGCAGGCGAGTAATTTTGGGGGAAGTCTTTACATCTACAATGAGGTTTACGAACTATAATTTCACTAAACAAACAAATTTATGTGGAGTTTGACATAATAGCCTAATTTGTTTAAAGTTAGATTATATAATCTAACTAATTCGAAGTGAAGGGGATATAATGAATTATCCAATATCGATTTTTATTCTTGATGTGAGTAATTCCTCATCGGAAAAAATGGGGGAAGAACTAACGAATTATTTGGATGAGTTGGTCGGCTGGATTACAAGTTGGACAAAGAACAGTGGACATATCCAAATAAAGCATCGTTCAGGCGATGAAATTATTTTTGTTGGTTCAGGCTATTCAACCGCCTATACCATTGCATTCTTTGTCAGCAGGGTATGGAAATACAAAGACCATAGACCATATTTTGGCTTGGCCTTTGGTGATATTGATAAAGAAATTAAGGATGTTGATATTGAAAAATGGATCCATCCTTTGGTCAAACAAGCCAGATACGCAAATGATTTACTAAAACAAGAACATAACAGGCCCCAATTTAAGTTTGAGCTTGACCAATTTTACCCAAGTGATCTAATAAATACTTTACCATATAATCATTTTAGAAATGAATTCGAGAAACTAATTAATACATTATTAACGTTGCAACAGAAATTTATCTGGAATCAAACGGATATTCAGGAGCTTGTCTGTACGCTCTACCTTTTATTGAATCAGCAAAAAGCGATTGGGAAGCTGCTTGGCAGGACGGCCCCAACGATATCAAGTCACATTAATAAAGGAAATAGTAAAGAAATCCTAGATACTTTTTCTGAAATTAAAAGTATACTTCATTCACTAGAGGCAAAGTCTTACCTAGAAAGTGCAAGTAACCCACAAGATACCAATGAAAAACTCACTGAAAGTATCCGTACTCACTTGAAGGATGGCATACATGCCTTACTTTAATGCCTAAGACCCATAATAGAGAGAGGAGAATTCATGTTATTATTTAGTCTAATTCTTGCCCACTTAATTGCTGATTTTTATTTACAAACAGATGTCATGGTAAAGGAAAAACGAAAGAATTTGCGGAAGCATTTGCTACACCACTTTTTCACCACTACCCTCGTCCTTACAAGTTTCTGGATTTTCCATTTCGGTTTTGCAAATATCTTTAAAAATCTGGTTTTTCCCTTAGCGTTTATCATGGTCACACATCTCATCATCGACATTATAAAGATTAAGCTGCTTAATACAATAAAAATTACTAACGAGGAAAACATGAAGCGGCTTAGTTTTTTTGTTTTGGATCAAATCCTTCATCTAGGAATAATTATTTTAACATGTATGCTATTTTTTCATTTTAACGTAACGAAAATTGAAGGGTTTTTTCATGAAGGTGTGAAATTAGGTCTTTTTAATTCTATTCTATTTATCATAATTATTGTCATCTTAGCAACGAGTGTCAGCGGTCATATCATTAAAATCCTATTAGGTTCATTGCCGAACCAACTTTTAACCTTTGAAGGGAAATATGCTTTTAAAAATGAACGGAAGGAAGCGCATTTTACAAATTTAGGTGAAAAGGGACTAACCGAGGAATTTAATTATACAATTTTTAGCAAGCATGATCTTTCCCGTGGCAAATTAATCGGCTATATTGAAAGATTACTAGTTTTATTGCTTACCTTTTATAGTGCCTTTCCAGCCATCGGGTTTATTGTCGCTGCTAAATCAATTGCACGGTTTAAACAAATGGATGACAGGGACTGGGCGGAATATTTTCTACTGGGGACACTTACATCAATGTTTCTTGGAATTACATTGGGAATTTTCCTGAAAGTGGTATTGACGTAGGCAGTCCTCAACAGCATCCATTGTGATGCTGTTTGTTTATTAATGGGGATTATCGGGTCTAAAAAGTTGACGCAGAACCTATTTCAGTTTAATATTATCTCGAACTCGAGATATATGGATTAAAATTAGTATCTTTTGGTTGATTAGTTTGGGACCATGTTTCAAACAATAGTGCTAAGGAAATTTATTGACTGTGGAAGGGGAAGGACAATGAAACATATTTTTCAAAAAGGGAAAGACACTAGTAAGCCAACTTTTCTGTTGCTGCATGGGACGGGTGGTACAGAGCTAGATTTAGTGCCATTGGCTGGAAAAATTGATGAGGATGCATCCTTTCTTAGTGTCCGCGGCAATGTACTAGAAAATGGAATGCCGCGTTTTTTTCGGAGATTAGCTGAAGGCATTTTTGATGAAGAGGATCTTGTGTTTCGGACAAGAGAATTATTTGAATTCGTTGACGAGGCATCACAAAAATATGGATTTAATCGAAAAAACGTCATCGCGATCGGATATTCGAATGGTGCAAATATTGCCGCAAGCTTATTGTTCCATTATCAAGATGCTTTAAAAGGGGCTATTCTTCATCATCCAATGGTCCCTTTAAGAGGGATTGAATTACCGGATTTATCGGCTAAATCAATATTTATTGGAGCGGGAACAAATGATCCGATTTGTTCTCCCTTGGAATCCGGTGATCTCGAACAAATGCTGGCAAATGCCGGGGCGAATGTCCATCTTCACTGGGAGCACAACGGACATCAACTAACATTTGCAGAGGTCGAAGCCGCAGCGGAATGGTATAAGAAGCTAGATTAAGAAATGGTTCGTTATTTGCCGGAAAAGCTATTTTAATATTTCCGGCATGGAGAGCACATGTGGAAGCTACCTCTAATGTCCCATGTGAAGTTAGAAGATCTGGAATGGGCTAAAAAACAAAAAGGAACTAATCGGGTTTTCCCGGTTAAGTTCCTTTTTGTTTAAATTAAAATTTTCAAAAAACTAGCTTGACAATTTGCCGTTTTCTGCGGATAATCAAATAAATTGAAATAGAAAAACAGTATGGGATTAGTAAACCTTTGGAATGTGATAGAGAGTGAAACCCGTCGGCTGGAAGGTTTCTCATGGAAAAAAGGTTGAACCTGCCCTCACACGCTGCTTATGCAAACATAAGCCGTCCGCCTGCGTTATGGGTATAAAGTGGGTGCATGGCATCAATAAAGGTGGTACCGCGGAAACGACTTTCCGTCCTTTTTTAGGACAGAAGAGTCGTTTTTTTTATTTTACAAAAGGAAGGGTTCGAATGATATGAAAAAACAGCTGGTGGTTGTGAAAATTGGAAGCAGCTCGCTGACAAATGCATCTGGGGTAATATCTGAAGAGAAAATTCGTGACCATGTGGAAGCACTTGCTTTTTTAAAAGAGCAGGGACATGAGGTTATTCTGATTTCATCCGGAGCTGTTGCGGCAGGATTTGGGCCACTTGGATATCCAGCACGGCCAAAAAGTACGGCGGGGAAACAGGCGGCCGCGGCTGTTGGGCAAGGGCTGCTGATGCAAAATTATATACAGTTATTTAAACAGTTTGATATGATGCCAGCGCAAATATTATTGACCCGTGAAGATTTTTATAGTCAGGTCCGTTTTCATAATCTATTTAATACGATTCATGAGCTCCTTCAAAAAGGTGTCCTGCCAATTATTAATGAAAATGATTCGGTAGCAATTGAGGAATTGACCTTTGGCGACAATGATTTGTTGTCAGCACTTGTCAGTGGGTTTTTACATGCTAATGCGCTCATCATTCTAACGGATATTAACGGTCTTTATGACGGAAATCCGAAAGCATCGATTGGGGCAAAAAAGTATCATTTTATCCCAGAGGTTTCCGAAAAATTGCTGGATGTAGCGGGGGAAAGCGGTTCTTCCGTTGGCACGGGTGGAATGAAGTCAAAGCTGCTGGCGGCGAAAAAGGCATTATCTCTCGGTGTCAGCGTCTTTGTTGGTACCGGAACTGGCAAAGAAAAACTGGTCGATATTTTGGCAGGAAAAGGGGATGGGACGTATATTGGCGGCCCCTTCCAAACGCAAATGCAAATGAGAAAGCAGTGGATTGCCTATCACTCACAGGTCGGCGGCGTGATTGAAATCGATGACGGAGCGGAAAAGGCAATTGTGTTTCAGGGGAAAAGTTTACTGCCTGTTGGGGTTACAAAGGTTATTGGTGAGTTTAATGCGTTAGATGTGGTGGTCGTCCGGAACAAAAAAGGAAAAATAGTCGGAAAAGGGCAAATTTTTTATTCCTCTAAGGATTTATTAACCGTAAAAGGTTTGCCGGGGGAACAATCAAAGGGGTATTCCATCAACAAAAAAGCGGAAGTGATTCATCGTGATAACTGGGTCACCATGCCAAAGGAGTGAATGAAGGATGAGTGAATTACTAGAAAAAGCAAGCAAATTAAAAAAAGCCGCGAAACAATTAGCGATGCTGTCGGCTGAAGAAAAAAACGATGCGATATCGATGATGGCGGACCAGCTACTGACTGAGAAGGATTGGATTATAGGTGAAAATGCCAAAGATATAGCAGTTGGAAAAGAAAAAGGATTTTCACCGTCGCTTTTGGATCGGCTCCTGTTAACAGAAGATAGAATTGACCAGATTGTCGATGGAATTCGTCAATTAATAGTGTTGCAAGATCCCATTGGTGAAACCATCGAAGCATGGGAACGACCAAATGGGTTGCGAATCGAGACAATTCGGGTCCCGCTTGGTGTCATCGGAATGGTCTACGAAGCACGTCCAAATGTAACGGTTGATGCCGGAAGTCTTTGTTTAAAAGCCGGAAATGCTGTTCTTTTACGAGGGAGCACTTCGGCGCTCCATTCCAATAAAGCACTTGTGCACGTCATGAGGGAAGCACTTGCGAGAACGGCGATTCCAAAGGATGCGGTGCAGCTTCTAGAGGATACTAGCCGCGAAACAGCGGCTGAAATGTTTAAATTGAATCAATACCTGGATGTCCTTATTCCGCGCGGCGGGGCGGGTTTAATCCAATCAGTGATTCAAAATGCCACCGTTCCTGTTTTAGAAACAGGCGTTGGCAACTGCCATGTGTTTATTGATGAAACAGCAAGTGAAAACATGGCGATTGAGATTGCGATTAATGCGAAATTACATCGGCCTTCTGTTTGTAATGCCGCGGAAACGGTGCTTATCCACGAAAAATGGCCATATGTGGATGCACTGTTGAATTCACTACATGAACGCGGGATAGAAATGCGTGGAGATGAAAAATTAGCCTCGGCATATTCGTTTGTTGAACAAGCTGCGGAAGAAGATTGGCACACGGAATTTTTAGGGCCAATTTTAGCGGTCAAACTCGTCAGCGACGTGAAGGAAGCGATTGAACATATTGACCAGTATGGGACAAAGCATTCAGAAGCAATCATAAGTGAAAATCCGCAAAACGTTCAATTATTTTTCAAGGCAGTTGATGCAGCGGTGTTATATCATAATGCATCTACTCGGTTTACCGATGGGGAGCAGTTCGGCTATGGTGCAGAGATTGGCATTAGCACGCAAAAGCTTCATGCCCGCGGACCAATGGGTCTAAAGGCGATAACGACGTCGAAAGCGATTGTAAAGGGAACAGGCCAAATTCGGTTGTAATCGTGGAAATAGGTGCGGAAAAAGCGCCTATTTTTTTGTTTTCTGTTATACTTAAAATACAAACATATATTCTCATAAATAAGTTGGTGATCTAATGTCTGATGCTCTTCATATATCCGTCAGAACCCTCGTTGAACATGTGTTCCGAAGCGGCAGTATTGATACCCGGTTCCGCTCATCATCACCGCTTCTAGATGGGACAAGGATTCATCAAAAAATCCAGAAAACGTATCAAGATGGGGATCAAAAGGAAGTTTATCTGCGAACTGAAATCCCTTATGAGGGACTTACCTTCAGTATTGATGGTAGATGTGATGGTCTTTTGTTCCATGATGGCGAGGTGACAGTCGACGAAATTAAGTCATTTTCTCAGCCGCTTGAACAACAGGAAGGAGAAGGGTATCCTGTTCACTGGGCACAAGCGAAAATGTATGCCTATATGTATGCGTTGGATCATCATTTACCGGAAATCTTTGTCCAACTGACCTATGTCCATGTTGAAACGGAAGAGAAAAAATATTTTAAAAAGAGCTGCTCCTTTTCGGAACTGGAGAGCTTTGTTTTTGAGGTGCTAGAAAGCTACACACCCTATGCAAAACTGCAAAATGGGCATCTCAACAAACGAAATGATAGTATCAAAGCGTTAACGTTCCCATTTGAAACCTACCGTACAGGACAGCGGAAATTAGCCGGAGCTGTTTATAAAACCATTTTAGATAAAAAAAATCTGTTTGCCAAAGCCCCAACCGGCATCGGCAAAACCATCTCTACCCTTTTTCCCGCAGTGAAGGCAATGGGAGAAGGTCATCTCAATCGCGTTTTTTACCTCACTGCAAAAACGATTACCCGGACCACGGCTGAAGAGGCATTCGACCGAATGCGTTCTAGCGGTTTATGTATGAACACGGTCACAATAACGGCCAAGGATAAGGTGTGTTTCAAGGAGGAAACGATTTGCCAAAAGGATTATTGTGAGTTTGCCAATGGATATTACGACCGAATAAATGGAGCCATTCTCGATATTTTGACAAATGAAAAGGGTATGACCCGTGAAGTGATTGAATCCTATGCACGAAAGCATACCGTCTGTCCGTTTGAATTTTCACTTGACCTTGCCTATGCTGTCGACTCCATCATTTGCGACTATAATTATATTTTCGACCCACGGGTGTCGTTGAAACGCTTGTTCGAGGAGCAAAAGAAATCTACAGCCTTATTGGTCGATGAGGCACATAATCTAGTTGACCGCGGCCGGGAGATGTTTTCAGCCTCTTTAAATAAAGACACGTTTCTCCAATTGAAAAAAGATTTTAAAGGAGTCAATAAGGCAATTTATGATGCCGCACGTAGGTTGAATTCCTCGTTTATTTCATTGAAAAAGGCGAATGCCGATAAAAATGAATTTGTCATAGAGCAGCTTGATGAAGCATTGAAGCTGCAGCTGGTTCAATTTTTAGAGATAGCAGAGCAGGTTCTCCAATCAGAAACATCCCAAAATCTTTTGGAAGCCTACTTCATGGTCAATAATTTCATGAAAATCGTTCCGCTGCTTGATGAACATTATGTTATCTACGGCGAGAAAAATAAAAACAATATTATGGTAAAACTGTTTTGTATTGACCCTTCTAAGCTTCTTAAACAAATGGGAAAAGGGTATCGGGCAAAAGTGCACTTTTCAGCAACCCTATCGCCGTTACCTTACTATCAAGAAATCCTTGGTGGAGAGATTGATGATTATCTGCTTTCCATTCCATCTCCCTTCTCAAAAGAACAGATTGACGTCTGTATTAAACCCGTATCAACACGCTTTCGAGACCGTGAGCGAACGAGAGAATCAATTGTTGCGATGGTCCAATCATTGATTAAAAACCGTCCAGGCAATTATTTAATCTTTTTTCCGTCCTATCAATATTTACTTGCTGTCTATGAACAGTTTAAACAAGAAGATGTTGAAACGAATACACTTATTCAAACCTCAGGGATGACAGAGGCGGAAAGAGAAGCATTCTTGGAGGCCTTTAAACCCGACCAAAAAGAAACATTACTTGGATTTGCGGTCCTTGGCGGGATCTTTTCTGAAGGTGTAGATTTAATTGGAGATCGTTTAAATGGGGTTGTAGTTGTAGGTGTCGGATTACCTCAGCTTTGTTTTGAGCGCAACCTTATTAAGGACCATTTTTATAAGAAGAAAAAAAACGGTTATGATTATGCCTATGTGTATCCGGGAATGAACAAGGTGTTACAGGCGGGAGGAAGATTGATTCGTTCGGAAATGGATCATGGAACAATCGTTCTTGTTGATGATCGGTTTTTACAAAAGCAATATCAAATGCTCCTGCCCCAAGAATGGAGTGGGTACAGAGTAATGTAAGGGTACCATTTGCTTGCTAACGTGCAGATGCGTTTTTTCTATCATAGTGGACCTGTTTTTAGCTGCCTCATGTAGGCGGCTATTTTTATTTAATTAAAAGGTGGCAAAATTAGAAACTATTCATATAATTAATCAAATGTTGCGCGCGGTAAAAAAAATGAAAAAGGGGAAAGAGAGATGGATAAACCTAAAATAATTAAACTGGTACATGGCCAAAAAGGTAACATCATAAAAATTACTTCTTTAAATTTAGATGGTGTGATGAGAAGAAGATTGCTAGATTTAGGATTTGTTTCTGGTGCGATGGTTGAGGTCGTTCGAAAAAGTCCATTAGGAGACCCAATCGCCTTTCGTGTCAGTCAAACAACGATTGCTCTCAGGAAAGAGGAAAGTTCAAGAATCGAGGGGGAGCTGGTGTCCAATGAGGAATGAATACCGGATTGCCTTGGCTGGAAACCCGAATACTGGTAAAAGTACCTTGTTTAATGCGTTAACTGGTCTTAGACAGCATACGGGGAATTGGGCAGGGAAAACCGTTTCCCTTGCGCAAGGTTCTGTTTCGTTTAAGGATAAAACGTTTCAACTCATTGACCTCCCAGGCACCTATTCGCTTTTTTCTAATTCAACAGATGAAGAAGTAGCCCGAAATTATATTGTTTTTGAAAAACCGGATGTAACGGTTGTCGTCCTGGATGCTACATCATTAGAGCGGAATCTTAATCTAGCTTTGCAAGTTTTAGAGATGACAACGAATGTTCTTATTTGTATAAACTTAATTGATGTAGCAGAGCAACAAGGAATTGCCATTAATGAGCGCTTGTTGACTAATCGGTTGGGGGTTCCTGTCATCAAAATTTCAGCTAGGAACAAAAAGGGCTTTCCTATGCTCCTAGATACGATTGATCGTATTGTATCAGGGGCGATTGAATGTCACCCAGCTCAGATGACCTATCCCGATGAAATTGAAGCACAACTCAAGAAAATTGAACCAAAGGTCAGCGAATTTGTTGGAAATCATCTCTCTTCACGCTGGGTTGCTTTGAGATTACTAGATGGTGACGAAGCATTACTCAATGAAATTAATAAACGCTTGGTGCCAGAGGGAGGCTAATGTAATGCGTCTGGAAGAACTATATGAAGAAGCTCAAGTATTGTCGACATCAAAGCTGAGAGATGAAATTGTTCAACATCTCTACGAACGAAGTCACCAATTATGTCACGAAGGAATTTCCTATACAAAATCGAAACGGGACACGAGGACGGATAAACTGGACGCGATTTTTACTTCACCCATATTCGGTTTTCCGATCATGATTACGATGTTGGGAGTGTTGTTTTATTTAACCATTGCCGGGGCTAATATTCCGTCTTCGATGTTAGCGGAGTTTTTTGGTTACTTAGAGGGGTATTTAACATCATTTTTTACGTTTCTTCATGCCCCCGATTGGCTTCATGGCGTCCTTGTTCTCGGTTTATACCGGGGAACGACCTGGGTCATCAGTGTCATGCTCCCTCCGATGGCGATCTTTTTTCCATCATTTGCACTGCTTGAAAATTATGGTTACCTGCCACGTGTTGCCTTTAATATGGATCGGTTGTTTAAACGGGTTGGGGCACATGGTAAACAATCATTAACAATGGCGATGGGATTCGGCTGTAATGCTGCAGCGGTAATCTCTACGAGGATTATTGAATCACCAAGAGAGCGGATGCTCGCCATCCTGACAAATAACTTTGTTCCATGTAATGGCCGCTGGGGAACATTAATCGTCTTAGCTTCGTTATTTATGGCCGCCAATTTTACAGGCGGATTAAAATCGCTTGTCACCACAGGGGTCATTGTTGGAATTGTTATGTTTGGTATAGTGGTTACCTTTTTTGTCTCATGGGTTCTCTCCAAAACAGCTCTTAAGGGCATACCTACTCATTATACGTTAGAGCTCCCACCATACAGGAAGCCGAAAATTTTCGATACGGTTATTCGCTCATCACTTACTAAATCGTGGTCTGTATTAATCCGGGCTGTAAAAGTGGCAGCACCTGCGGCCATCTTAACTTGGGTGTTCGCAAATGTATTCATTGGAGACACTAGTATTCTCATGTATGTAGTTGAGTTTTTAGACCCTTTTGGAAAATTGCTCGGCCTTGATGGTTATATCATGATGGCGTTTATACTAGGATTACCTGCCAATGAAATTGTCCTGCCAATCCTTTTGATGGGTTATTTATCAACGGGTTCCTTAACAGAAGTGGATAGCCTCGTGGATTTGAAGCAAATCTTTCTTAACCACGGCTGGACGTGGCTGACAGCGTTGAACATGATGTTATTTTCCCTGCTTCATTATCCGTGCGGAACGACATTGCTTAATATTTATAAGGAAACGAAAAGCAAAAAATGGACTTTTCTTGCCTTTCTAATCCCAACTATCATTGCCATCCTAGTCCCGCTGATTATTACACAGACAGCGAGAATGTTTGATTTACTATAAAAACAAATAAGACACCACTTTTTGTCAAGTTATAGAGACTAAAAGTGGTGTCTTTTTGGAATTATTCAGGGGAAGGTAATTACCTATTTCATCTTACGTATTTCTTCAGTCACAACTAAAGCAAGATCATCATTTCCAAATAACGATAACACACCTAACAATGTTTGGTCAGCTACTTCTCCCGCTTCTTCCTTTGGCACCGTTAACTCAAGTGCTTCCCTCAAGGCAGGATTGGCGGACTGATTTGGGTAGGCTCTTAAATATACTTCTTCGGGGTCAAGGTGATGATTGACGCACCATTGCGCAAAGATAAGAATCATCATTTTTTCTTCCCCTTGATAGTGTTCAATAATTTTTTCTTCTAATTGTTTTTGATCCATATCGTTTTCTCCTTAAGTAGCTTTATAAACTAATTATAATAGATTTTTTAGAAATAGTCAGGTATAGTAAATGTTTTCAATCGGTAAATATGAGATGATAATAAAGGTTTAATTCTAGTCATTTAAGATATACTGTTTGAAGGTAGATTTTTTAAAATTTATGGGGGTATAAAACATGAGCAAAATTGAAGTAGGCGAAGTCTTTACCATTAGCGATGAGAATGAGGTAGAACAGGAAGTTGAAGTGCTTGGAGTAATGACTATTGAGGGTTCGGATTATGTTGCGGTTGGATTTGCAGACGACATTAAACAAGAAACGGATGAGGATATTGATATTTTCTTTTTGAAGGTCGATGAAGATGGGGATTTCTCTGCGATAGAAAGTGATGAGGAATTTGATAAAGTATCTGCCGCATTTGATGAAATGATGGATGAAGATGAGGATGAGGTAGAGTAAAAAGGAACTGAAGGAAGGGGAAAGCCTTCCTTCTTTTTCTATCAATTGGAATAATTATGCATGAATAAAATTTATTTTGGAACACTAAATAGGAGAACATCAACAAAGGAGTAAATTGTATGTTAATTGAAAAAGGAACAATATATCAAATTTCACAAGGTGTTAAAGGTTTTTACAATTCGGCTGAAACCATGACAGTGAAAAGCAATAATGGGGTTACTGTACAGTTCATACTTGGAGATAGCAAGGGGCATGGCTCAATGCCGCTTGATCACTTAAATTATTTATTGAAAAAATCAAGCTTAACACAAATACCAAATAAACTAATGTTATTGAATACGGATAGCGATGATGAACAAATTGGTTAATCATACAAAAACATTATTGCTTTAACAAAGGCATTACTTCGACAAGGGGTAATGCTTTTTTCATAATTAACTCTAATTGCCGGCATCTGTATTATAATAGATACTAAGATTCATGAAAGGCAGAAGGAGTGATTAATATGTCAGTGAAGATTTATACCAATGGGGCATTTTATACCTTTGATGCTGCCCATCCATCGGTTGAAGCCGTGGTGGTGGAAAACGGCAGAATTTTAGATGTTGGCACACATCAGGAAATGGTCTTGCAATGGGGCAGAAAAGGCGCCGCCATAATCGATTTACAAGGTAATATGGTGACTCCTGGTCTGATTGACAGCCATCTGCATCTTTCAGGTGTAGCATTCCATTTTTTAGACCTGGATTTAACAGGGGTAAAAACAAAGCATGCGATGCTTGAAAAGATACGAGAGAGAGCTAGTACATTTGCTCCCGGAAAATGGCTGATTGGAATGGGCTGGGATGAGAATCTATTTGAGGATGGTTCGATTCCAACGATAGAGGAGTTAGATCAAGTTGCACCGCATTGCCCAATCTATCTGAAAAGGATTTGTCATCATGCCTTTCTAGTTAATAGCAAGGCGCTTGAAATGTGTCAATACCAACCTTCCCTTGAAGTTCCTGCGGGAGGAACTATCGTTCTTGATTCGGTTACGAAAAAACCTACTGGACTATTGCTTGAATCTGCATCACAACTAATTACCAAATACATACCTGAAAAAACATATGATGAATTAAAAAATGGTTTGGCCCAGGCGATGAAGTTTGCTGTGCGGAAGGGATTAACGAGTGTACATACTAATGATCCCGCCTATTTAGGCGGTCTTGATCAAACCTATAAAATGTATAACGAATTAATAAATCTTGAACAAAAAGGTTTACGCTGTAATCTGCTCATCGATTATCCATACTTAAATAGATTAAAAGAAAAAGGTATGTATGCGGGGTTTGGAAATGAGAAATTACAAATTGGCGCTATCAAGATTTTTGCTGATGGAGCATTTGGAAGAAGAACGGCCTTCCTATCGGAGCCCTATGCGGATGAACCCGGGCAGTGTGGTGAAGCGATGTTTGATCAAGAAAGACTATATGAAATTGTTAAAAATGTAAGGAGTCATGCCATGCCGCTTGCTGTCCATACGATTGGCGATCAAGCGTTGCAACAGGTTTTGGATATCCTTGATCAATTTCCAAGAGTGAAATATCGAGACCGCTTGATCCACGTTTCTCTCATTCGAAAGGATTTAGTGGAGCGTTTGGCTGACCCAAGCCGAATTGCTGACGTCCAGCCTAGATTTGTTGTTGGTGATTATCCATGGGTGAAAGAAAGACTCGGGGAGAGGCGGGAACAAGATTTATACGCATGGAAAACATTACTATCGGCGGGGGTATTGTGTGCCGGCGGCTCTGATGCACCAGTAGAACCGGTTGATCCCTTGTTAGGCATTCATGCGGCCGTTACGCGCAGAGCCCCTTGGCAGTCACATCAAGGCTGGAATGAAAAACAGAAGCTGTCGATCCACGATGCCATTAAGTTGTTTACAGTTGGCGGTGCTTTGGCCACAAATGAGGAAGATAGCAAGGGAACAATTTCAAGGGGAAAGTTAGCAGATATGACAGTCTTCTCGAAAAATCTCTTTTCCATTGAAAACCCGGATGAACTGTTAACAACAAATGTTTGCTATGACCATTATTAATGGTGAAATCCAAGTGGTATAATCTAGGCTTTGCTGGGGATGGAACAAATACATAATTAAAAAAGAATTCCCAACCACATATTGGTTGGGAATATTATTGTTTATTCGGAATCCGCTGGACTAATACCACCGAATTCTCCATCAATAAAAACAGCCATGATTTGTACTCCTGCATTATTTGTAAATGGAACACCTACAATTATTTGTCCAGTTTTATTAAATCTAAGGACTTCAACAGAATTGGCGCCTTGCCATTTAAAACTATCCTTTTTAAGATTTTTTTCTACTTCCTTATATTCTTTACTGCTAATTATTTTTGCAACGATTTTATTTCTTTCAGCTCCGAAAATGGGTGTAACGTTGTGGCACTCACAATTTTCATCCACTGTTTGAGGTGCAGTTGTTGGTTCTGCCGCCTTTGCAGTATTCCCTGTAGCCACAAACAATGATAATGCAATAAAGCCCCCAAATAAAACTGTTAATAACTTCTTCATTCTTTTTCCTCCTTTATTTAAACTCCCATACTAAATTCTCTAAATTTCGACAAACTCCTTCAAAAAACTTGGAAAAATATTCGACAAATACCATATTTTATTACAATCTTGTGTCAGGCACCACTATGATAAAGATAAAACTAGAAAAGGCTGCATCCTCTAAAGAAGAGAGTGCAGCCTTTTCGTTTAGTTGTTTTTCTTTACTGTATAGTATTTAATAGGATCTTTACTTGAATCCTTCAGTGCCCCAAAAATAGTACTTGTAAGACTGTGCGGTCCTTGGGCGTCAAGTCCAGCCTCCCACAGCATCATGCCGCCGAAGCCGTGATCAAGTGCCAGTTTGGTTTTCTTTTTCATGGTCGTATCGCCATTATAATGATAGGTTGTGCCATTCATACTAACAGTATCTTTTGAAGCATTTGCCGGGTCCTTGTTAATAATGGCTCCATAGGAAACCTGTTTGATTTTTGGATTATCAGGCTGGGCGTAAAAGGGAACACCCAAAACGAGTTTTTCCTTTGAAATTTTTTGTTTTTCAAAAAGGTCGGTCCAATAGTTGACGATTTTCTCCGTAAACGGATAGGGAGATAAGTTGGCCGCATTATACCTGTCATCCCACTGGCCATCGTAGGCCATGATATTGACATGGTCCACATCCCGAAACATGGAAGGTTGATACTTTACAAAGCCGATTTCGGTCAAGGTTACGGCATGTATTTTTGAATAGACGGCTATAGACAGCTCCTTCTTTTTTGGATGAAGCTGTGTGCTTAACTCTTTCGCAAAAGCAGCAAGATTTTCCGCATCCGCATCCGAGCGCGGGTGCTCAAAATCGATATCAATTCCATCGAGTTTTTCTCGAACGGCAAAACTTGTAAGCTCGTTAACTAGCTTTGTTCTAGATGTAGGATTAGTTATCGCTGCTTTAAAATAGGGATACGATTCACCGCCACTGATGTGAAACCAGCCGCCAACAGCCAACATTACTTTTGTATTGGATTTTTCAGCTTTTGCTACGGTTGTCCGTAAGTTTTTTAAGGCAGCATCACCATTAAGCAAAATGCCTCCGTCCTTTGTCGGATGGGCGAAGGAGAAAATCACATGGGTTAGTTTGGAGTAATCAACGACGTTTGGATCACGAAAATCCTGTACATAACCGATGAGGACCTTTGATTGTGTTTTTTCCACTTTTGGTAATTCTTTTGTAGGCGGTTTGATGGCCGATAAAGGTGCTCTATCTGTATTAATAGTTTCTGTTTGATCATCTTTTGCGTTGTTAGTGGAGAAAAAGACTCCGGTAACAATTCCCCCAATGAAGGTAATCGCAATTACCAATGTAATGAGGAGATAACGTTTTTTCATCGTTTGTTCCTCCTTACTATTCTTTACATTAAAAATTGTAACAGATAAAGTAAGGAAGAATGGTTGGTAATATCCACCTATCTAGGCGTTAAAGCCTTTCAAAAGTTGAAAAGATTCTTGTTTTTGATATAATAAAAAGGTTAATGATAAAAAGACATTTATTTTTTATAAAGATTTTAAGGTGGTCAGTATGAATCAAGAATATAGAGTATTGTTGTATTATAAATATGTAACGATTGAAAATCCTGAAGAAGTTACCCAAGAACATCTTCAATACTGTAAAGATTTGGGCCTTAAAGGCCGAATCATCATTGCAGCGGAAGGGATAAATGGGACGGTGTCAGGCACCATTGAACAAACGGATGAGTATATGAAATATATGGAAGAGCATTCTCTTTTTGCAGGGACTATTTTTAAAATCGATGAGGCCCCCGAGCATGCTTTTAAGAAAATGCGGGTGCGGTGCAGACCTGAACTTGTGACGTTACGTTTAGAAGATGATGTCGACCCGAATATTCAAACCGGAAAGCATTTGAAACCGAAGGAATTCTTTGCGGAAATGCAAAAGGAAGATACGGTAGTGATTGATGCACGAAATGACTATGAATATGATTTAGGTCATTTCAGGGGTGCGGTTCGACCTGATATTTTGAATTTCCGTGATCTGCCTGATTGGATCAGAGAAAATAAACAGACGTTTGAAGGCAAAAAGATTCTTACCTATTGCACGGGTGGAATTCGTTGTGAAAAGTTTTCGGGCTGGCTCCTTAAAGAGGGCTTTGAAGATGTATCACAGTTAGATGGCGGGATTGTTACTTATGGAAAAGATCCCGAAGTACAGGGTGATTTATGGGATGGGCAGCTCTATGTGTTTGATGAGCGAATAAGTGTTCCTGTCAACCGAAAAGAGCATGTTATTGTCGGGAAAGATCATTTCAGCGGTGAGCAATGTGAGCGTTACGTGAATTGTGCCAATCCTGAGTGTAATAAAAAAATCCTTTGTTCAGAGGAAAACGAACATCGTTATTTACGGAGCTGTTCCCATGAATGCAGGATTCATCCGAGAAACCGTTATATTTCAGAGCATGGATTAAGCGAAGAAGAGGTAAAGGAAAGACTCACGACCTTAGAAAAAGAAGTTACTAGATAAGCAGGTTTAGGCAGTTCATTATATGAGCTGCCTTTCTTGTATATATGAAATCTTACATAAAAAGAGGAAATTATCGATAAATATTGAATATACTTGTGAAGGCTTAAGCGAACTGTTATGAAATTAAAACAGAGTAAATTTCCTGAAAGGGGCGTTAAAATGTCGACATTCACAAGCAGAAATGAAGTACCGGTGCATGAAAAATGGAATTTAGCTGATATATATACTGACCTTAGCGAATGGGAAGAGGATCTTCAGCTGATTGAAAAAATGGCAGAAAAACTAAAGAGATATGACGGGGAAATAATAGACGGTTTTACCTTGTTTCAATATCTAAAACAAGGAGAAGAGTTATCATTTCTTTTCAACAAAGTTTATGCGTATGCAATGTTGATGGTGGATGAAAATACAAGAGAAACCAGGCCGCAATCATACTTAGACCGTGCAAAACAATTGAGTGTGAAAGTTAGTGCATCAACCTCGTTCTTCTTACCCTTTCTATTAAGCTTAGATGAGGAAACATTAAAAAGTTATATTTTAGAGGAAGACAGGCTGGAATATTTCGCGGAGGACTTATGGGAGTCCTTCCGGTACAAGAAACACGTGCTTAGCAAGGAGCAGGAGGAAGTTCTCTCGCAATTAGGGGAAGCACTATCCGTGCCGGGACATACGTTCGGAATGATGAATAACGCGGATATTAAGTTTGGGGAAGTAACTGGGGATAATGGAGAACGTGTGGAGTTAACCAGAGGAATGTACACCAAATTAATCGAGGATGAAAACAGGGAAAAGCGCAGGGAGGCCTATAAGGCCTATTATCAGCCTTACGTACAATTGAAAAATTCTATTGCCTCAACGCTTTCAGCGGCTATAAAAAATAATGTCACACTGGCTAAAATCCGTCATTATCCGTCTGTGTTAGAAAAAGCCTTATTTGGTGATAAAGTTCCGAAAGAGGTCTATCTGAATCTGATTGAAACAACGAAAAATAATATTGCTCCACTTCATCAGTATTCAAGGATTCGCAAGGAAAAACTGGAGCTAGATGAACTTCGTCAATATGATATGAGTGTCCCGCTCGTTAGTGGAGTAAAACAAGTATTACCGTATGAGGAAGCCTATGAAACGATGTGCAAGGCTTTAGCACCTTTAGGAGAGGAATACATTAAAACCCTTAAGGAATTTAAGGATTCCCGCTATTTAGATGTTCGGGAAACACCTGGGAAACGGTCTGGGGCATACAATCTTGGCGTGTATGGTGTCCATCCTTTCATCCTCTTAAATCACCAAGATGATTTGGATAGTTTATTCACGTTAGTCCATGAATGCGGGCACGGGGTTCACAGTAAGTTGAGTTCACAACACCAGCCGCAAATTACCGCCCGTTATAGTATATTCGTTGCGGAGGTAGCCTCAACCGTTAATGAGGTCCTTTTAATAAACTATTTATTAACCAATGAAAAGGATGCTGACCTTCGGAAACACCTGCTCAATCACTTCATTGATCAGTTTAAGGGGACATTCTTTACGCAGGTAATGTTTGCGGAGTTTGAGATGAAGACACATGAAATGGCTGAAAAGGGACTGCCCTTAAATGTAGAAGTATTCAATCAAACCTATGAGACTTTGTTCCGGGAATATAATGGGGACGACGTAGTTTTTGATGAGGAAGTGAAATATGGCTGGTCAAGAATTCCTCATTTTTACCGTCCATTTTACGTTTACAAGTATGCAACTGGATTTGCCTCAGCCATCCATTTGGCAACCAAGATTTTGGACGGCGACCAGCAAACCCTAACTTCTTATTTAGAATTTTTAAAGAGCGGCAGTTCGGATTATCCTCTTGAATTGTTGAAGAAGACCGGGGTGGATTTAACCACACCATACCCAATCGAAAATTCACTTAAACGGTTTGGAGAACTGGTGGAAGAATTCTCGAAACTCTAAGATTTATTATTTGTCTGTTAGAACCACCGAAAGTCACCTTCATCAGAGTGACTACGGTGGTTTTTTATTTTTAATAGAGTAAAAGATGAAGTTATTGTAGAATTAAGAAGATTAGATATATAAAAGGGGTTAATCAGATATGAGCAGAAAAAACGACATGAGCGAAACAAAGACTAGAAAAGAACGTCATCGTTCCAAAAAGCCTATTCCATTTATTATCATTGCCATAGGTGTGATACTGGCTGCAGGCTTTTTCTTTACTAGTAAGATAAAGTCCGAAGAAGCCTCTACTAAAATTCCAAAGAACGAGGTAAAAAGTTCTGTAGTGACAAAGAAACACGAAACGGAGACCAAACCGGAGGTAAAACCGGAAACGAAGCCGGAACCGGTAATCGAAACATCAATTAAAATTAGTGCAGCTGGGGATTTTACCCTTGGGACTGATGAGACCTTTACCTATAGTGATTCCTTCGTCAAAACAGCTTCAGCCAAGGGGCTCCCATATTTTATTGGAGGTTTGGATGATATCTTCAAAAAGGATGATTTTACAACAGTAAATTTAGAAACAACACTTACAAATGCTACAAACAAAGCAGAGAAAAAATTTCGCTTTAAAGGTGATCCTTCCTATGCAAAAATTTTAGAACTAGGCGGGATTGAAGCGGTTAATTTAGCAAACAATCATATCCATGACTACCTGCAGAAAGGCTACACGGATACCATCTCCTCGCTAGAGAATCAAAAAATCGGCTATTTTGGTTACGACAATCAATACATAAAGACGATTAAAGGCGTTAAATTGGGGGCATTGGGGTATGAGGGCTGGAATGATACAGCAGAGATACGCAAAATAGTCAGCCAGGATATCAAAAAATTACGGGCTCAAGGGGCACAGATTGTTCTTGTCCATTATCATTGGGGGAATGAAAGTCAGTACGTCCCGAATGGTTCGCAAAAGTCATTAGCACGGTTTACGATTGATAGTGGGGCGGATCTAATACTTGGTCATCATCCCCATGTGGTCCAAGGGATTGAAGAATATAAGGGGAAATTTATTGTCTATAGTTTAGGCAACTTTATGTTTGGCGGGAATAGAAATCCAAGAGACAAGGATACGTTTGTTTTTCAACAAACCTTTCATTTGAAAAATGAAGTCCTTTCAGATGCAAAAGAAATTAATGTGGTTCCTTTTTCGATTTCTTCGGTTTCCTCGAGAAATGATTATCAACCTACGTTATTAACTGGCTCAGAACGGGAAAGGGTCAAGCAGAAGATCATTGATGGTTCTAACAAAATCAATGGCTCTGCTTGGCTTGTATATGAAAATAATGATCAAGTAGTAAAAAAAGAGAACTAGTCATTTTCTAGTGGCTTAATAATAAAGTTTAAAGGTTCAGTAACCACTGTTCCTTTATTTTATGGAAGATATTTTTAAGCCAACGTTCGAGTAGGTGGTATTGTAAAAAGTAAAATCACGATTCTTATATTGATATTGGTTCTTACTTTGAATCTGTTTTCTGATATTAATTTTTAAATAATCATTGAAACGTAGAAAGATAGCATAATTTGATGACGGATAATGGTTTAGTAGTTCTAAATCCAACTCTAATATCCCATTCCCACTCTTATCAACCTTCACAGGCAGGGAAGATTCAAGCAGGCAATTGTTTGTATCACGAATCAGTCCATGTGTGAGTGAATCCAGATGATCACCAAATACCTTAAATTTAAGATAATATTTATTCTTATCAACATATTCTTCTTCAAATGTCGAATGCATTGGAATTCTTATATATTTGAATGGGTCTTCTAGAAAGGGGACAACAACATAGGGAAGATTATCTTTAATGATAACCTCCTTTATTTTTTCATTCTTATCCCATGCAAAAAGGTTCTCAAGTTGCTTATATTTTCGATCAGTGTACAAGTTATATACGACTTTGTTCATTGGTTGAAAGAATTCACCTGAAAACTCATAATTTAACTTTTTCGTTGTTTTTAACACTTGATTAAACTTATAGTAATAGACGCGCTTAAGCCTTGTTTTTTGAAAATGAGGTGTAGTGAAAAATCTCGTAATTGAATCAAATTCATATAATCGATTTAAAACCATCTTCTTTTTTTCTATTTCTAAATTCTTGTTGATAATATGGTTAATCACTTTAAGATTACAATTTGACTTTTGGATAATGTTGGTCTGGTTTGACAAACGAGTGTTTTGATTATCGATTCGATTCAAATAATAAATTGGATGTTGCGTCGTGGAAATTGACTGACAATGCGTTAAAACGTCAATGAAAAATTGTTTGTCTTCAGCAAATTTCATTTCAGGAAAAAAAATCTGATTGTCCTTTATTACACTCGTTTTTATCATTCGTGCCCTGGGTCCTAAATGATGAAAGATATGTGGGATCGAAAATGGTGATTCACTTCTTCTTTCTTTACATGATTCATGCTCTCCGATAATAATTGTCTTACCTTTTGCTTGAATTTGAATGGTTTTCCCAACTGCATAATCATCACTTGTTTCCTCTAAAATGGTCGATAATACTTCGAGTCCATTGGGTTCAAGCCAATCATCCGCATCCAAAAAAGTCATATATTTGGAGCTAGCCAATTGAATACCGATATTACGCGGACGGCCAGGTGTACCAGTATTTCTTTTAAGAAAAACGACAATGATGTTATCAAATTTTGAAGAGTATTCTAATAAAATATCTCTTGAGGAATCGGTAGATCCATCATCGATTAATATATATTCGAAATTTTCCATGCCAAGGGATTGATTTAGGACAGAGTTAATCGTTTTTCTCAGATATTTTTCAGCATTATAAACGGGGGTAATGACAGAAACTAATGTGGGATTCCGCTGGTTGTTGAATTTTTGATAAACGATATAATATCCTTCAGCGTTATAATTCATTATTTGCTGCTTTTGTTTCCATTTCCATAGCATGTTTATACCTCAACTTTCTGTCCCTCTTTTTCTTACTTTTACTAATATGTAAAAAGCAAAACCATTATTTATTCTTTGACAAAAATTACAATATTATTCGAAAAACAGATCTCCTACGTTTAATTACTATGGAAGCAGTCCATAATTTACGTTCTTTGACAACTTTTTACACCAAATATATCTGAAAAATGTTAAAATAATTCTTAATGATAATTATTCTAGGAGGATATTACCAGTGGATAAAAAATTTTCTAGCTCAAAAGGTTTTGGAGAAATACTCGATTATACTTTTCATTTAACTAAAAACCGCTTTAAAGACTTTTTTATGATTTTCCTCATTTTAATGGGACCGGTTTATTTACTTCAAGCGATTATTCAGTTATTTTCTGGAACTAGTTTTTTCAGAGAAGTTGGCAGCGGGAATACCTGGTTTGAGGGGGTTCTATCTAGTTTTAAAGAGTCAGGAACATTTGATCCGAACGGCTTTGGCATCGATTTAGGGTTAATACTGGTGGGACTTGTCAGTGTAATCTTGGGTCCCGTTGCGGAGGCAGCCATTCTATTTGCTACCGACCACGTTCGGAGAGATGAAGAATATACCGTTGGGTCTGTGATCAAACAAGCCTTTTCCCGCTTTTGGCCAATGATTTGGAGCAGTCTTTTATTTGGCCTCATTACTTTTGGGATTATCCTTATTCCTATAGTCATCATTGGTGTCACCGGGGGTGCGGTTGGAACAATGGTGAATCCTATTGCTGGTATTCTTTTGGGAATTCTGTTGTTTTTAGGGTTTGCTGTTGGAGTTGGCTTGCTATTAACACGCTGGAGCTTTTATTTTGGTTCGGTTGTCCTGGATCGGGAATCACCTGGACTCGGGAGAAGCTGGCGGCTTACTCATAAGCGTACCTGGGCATTGGTGGGTCTTTATATTATCTTTTATTTGATCATTTCTAGTATCAGTTTTGGGGTTCAAATGACTTTTGGCCTTTTTTTAGGGAATAGTGTTTTGTTATCAATTATTTCCAATATTGCTACCTTATTTACGACAATGCTTTTCTCGGTGGGCTATGCTGTGATGTATCTTGATCTAAAAAATAGGCATGATGCCGACGATTTAAAAGAAATGATAGACGACTATAACGATGTTAACTAAAAAACCTATTAAGTAGGTGGAAATTTTGCTTGATCCAAACAAGGCACGAGATATCCTTAAAGAAATATTGAATACACATGAATATAAGGTATATCAAACCGATTCAAAGGGTTTGATTGAAACGTTGTGGGACAAAGCAATTAATTGGATAGGGCGTCTGCTGGCCAAATTGTTTCCTTCGATTGAAACAGCAAGCAGCGCAGCTAAGCCGATTCTTATTGCCATTATCATTACTGTTATCCTGCTTTTAGCTCTGTCACTATTTTTAATTATTCGCAATCACAGAAGGAATCAAATACGGAGTAACAAAAAGCCGCTCCATTCATTGAAGGAAATAAATTGGACTTCGCAAAGACATCTTGCCGAGGCTGGGAAACTAGAGGCATTAGAAGAGTTCACCGCTTCTACCCGCCATTTATTTTTAGCCTTACTGATGCACTTTCATGAAAAGGAATGGCTTGAGGCAAGAATTTGGAAAACCAACTGGGACTACTATGAAGAACTTCAGAGGGTAAATCAACAATGGGCTGAGGAATTTTATGGTTTTGCTGCTTTTTTTGATGAGGTAACATATGGGGAGCGTTCTGTTCAGAAAGAAGAGTACCTTCAGTTTCGTGTGGAAGCTATAAAGTGGCTTGGTAAAACGGAAGAAAGGGGGATGGAGATTACTTGAAGAAACTTCAATCGAATCGACAGGGCTGGATTTGGATTGCCATTCTGCTCTTTCTTTTTATAGTAATAAGTTTTTCTCTGCTTTCACAAAAACCAAAGGCTTATCCAAACTATGTTTCTGATTCTCCTTCCCCTACCGGAGTGAAGGCGTTTTATACATATCTTAACAAGGTAAAAGATGTTAATCGTTGGGATCATTCTCCGAATCTGTTTCAAAAGAGTCATGAAAAAAAATTACTGGTCATGGTCGAACCTGCCTTTATTCCTGATAAAAAAGAAATGGATGCCTATATTGACTTTATGAAGGACGGAAATACAATCCTCTTATTCAAGGATAATCCAAAAGGGATGTTTGATTTAAATACTGGGCCTTTTGAGGAAACTCCTTCCTTCACAAAAGATGAATTAAAGGTTTATGATCAAAATCATAAAGCGTTTATGGCTGAAATAAGTTCCCCGATACGATTAATTCCAAATAAGCAAGACCAGATATTATTCAAAGATGATGCTGGTCTAATTGCCCTGAAACGGACATTCGGAAATGGTCAATTGATTGTTACGATCACTCCGGAGTGGATAATCAATAGCCAACTTTTAGATGAGGATCATTTACCGCTGATACTTAAACTTATTAACGAAAGTAAAGCCAGTGAAATTTTATTTGATGAATACGTTCATGATGGTCAAAACGCCGCAGCTATTACGACATTATATCCAAAATGGTTTTTGCTGCTGCTCTTACAAGGTATCCTCCTCGTAATCCTCTGGCTTTGGTACAAAGGGAAACGTTTTGGACCCATTATTGTTCCTAGGGACGAAACGGTGCGTTTCAGTGATGAGGGAATTAGGGCATTAACCGCTTGGTATCTCAGAGGCAAACGCTATCATGATTCATTATTGATTCAAGCAGACTATGCTAAGCTCCTCCTCCAGGAACGATGGCAGATCCCATACAGCAGGGATTGGAAGGATCTTGCTAGTTATTTGGAACGGAAATGGCTGGGGATACCACGAGGTGACATTCGTCCATTTCTAAACGGTTTGTCGACTATCATGGAAAAAGAAAAGATAAGCAAACAGGAATATTTACTATGGTCAAGGAAGCTTGATCAATTACGGAAAGAGGTGGAGGAAGGATGAAGGCAGAATTAACATCCTTTTTGGATAAATATGAAGAGCGGATTTTAGGCCAAAGTCTAAATCTCAGGCTCCTATTAGCGGCTATTTTATCTGGTGGGCATGTCCTTCTTGAAGGAGTGCCAGGCACAGGCAAGACACAAATGGTACGGACATTAGCAAATCTATTGGGCGGGAGCTTTAACCGCATCCAGTTTACACCGGATTTACTGCCGAGTGATATCACGGGAAGCACGATTTACAATATGAAGGATAGTACCTTTCAAACCCTGAAGGGACCCATTTTCACAAATATTCTTTTAGCCGACGAAATTAACCGAACGCCGGCGAAGACACAGGCAGCCCTACTAGAGGCAATGGAAGAAAAGCAGGTGACCATCCAAGGGGAAACCTACCCATTGCCAGAAGTGTTTTTTGTTGTCGCCACCCAAAACCCGATTGAATTTGAAGGCACCTACCCGCTGCCCGAAGCACAGCAGGACCGGTTCTTATTTAAGCTGCACATTGACTTTCCAACCTTTGAAGAAGAGAAAAATGTGTTAAAACAAGTAATTGAAAATAGCTTTAATAAAATGCCGTTTGCTTCGATTCTAGACATGAACACTTTTTTAGAGATTAGAAAAGAAATCGAAAAAGTTACCGTTGGGGATAATGTGTTAGATTATATTATGAAAATCATCAGGAAAACGCGGGAAACGGAAGCCATTCGCTTTGGGGCTAGTACTAGAGCCGGGATATCGATTGGTAAAGCAGCACAAGCATGGGCGTATCTTGCCGGTCGGAATTATGTAACGCCAGACGATATTAAAATGACGGCGAAGCCTGCATTAAGACACCGAATTCAATTATCCCCGCATGTAGAATTGGAGGGAGCAACCGTTGACCAAATCATTGAAGAACTGGTGGGATCGGTTCCTGTTCCGAGATAGCGGAGTATTACCTACCAAACGGTTGATGTTAATTTTCATCATTCTATCGCTGATGTTATTGATAGGGACTGCCTGGGATATCTCATGGGGATCCCTCATTACCATAAATATCGGTGTTTTTTTCCTTAGTCTGTTAGACCTGCAATTTTCGCCGAAAAAAAAACAACTTTCCTTTAAACGAACCTTATCAGAAGAGATGGAACGAGGGATCAGCTATACGGGGCAGATTGAAGTAAGGAATATATCAAACCATCCTTTTTCATACCGAATGATTGATGGGCTGCCACAATCATTTGAAATCCCCTTTCCGATTGGCGGGGTTGTTCCAAGGGATTCAATAATAGAGGTTACCTATGAAACGACTGCCGACGAACGTGGTAAATATGAAATCAACAAGCTATATTTTCGCTATACGAGTTTGCTCGGTTTATGGGAAAAGCAAAAGACGGTTGAATTAATCGATACAGTGAGAGTCATTCCTGATTTGACCGAAACAAAGCAGTATTTAGAAAATGCTCAAAAATTTCTAGTCTATGAAGGTTTGAAGATTCGAAGGCAGCGAAGTGGTGTCGGAGATTTTTCAAAGATAAGAAGTTATGTTGTCGGTGATGATCCGCGTAAAATAAACTGGCGCCAAACAGCTAAGCTCCAAGAAGTGATGACGAATGAATATGAACCGGAACATGGCAAGTATATTACGATATTAATTGATTGCGGTCGAATGATGGGCGCAGAATTGACGAAAGGGAACCGGTTAGAAAAAGCGTTAGAGGCGGCACTGACAGTGACGGCAGCTGCACTTAAAAAAGGTGATTATGTTTCTGTGCTTGCTTTTTCGAAGGAAATAAAAGTCTTTGTTCCCCCTGCAAAAGGACTGGCCCACTTACAGACCATCCTAAAGGCTATTTATCATTTGAAAGTGGATGCTGCCGAGTCCAATTATGGCGCGGTACTGCAGTATTTAGAAACAGTCCAAAAGAAGCGAAGTCTTCTCTTATTATTCAGTGATGTCAGGACCTTTCTTCATGAGGAAAGTGCTTTGACCTATTTAAAAAGGCTAAGGCAGCGGCATTTGTTTTTAATGATTGGAATTGAGGACCAGACTCTCTTAAATAGGGTAAAGGAGGAACCGCTGAATGTACAAGCAGCGATGGTGAAAAGCATTGCCGAGCAGCAAATCCTTTATAAGAAAAGGGAAAAAATAAAATGGGAAAAACAAGGCCTCCAATTAATAGAGGCCCGGGAGGAGAAACTGGCGATTGCGGCCGTTTCCCATTATATCGAGATTATGAATCAAAACCTTTTGTAGCTTTGAGCAGTTTTAGCTTGCCAATCACAACATAAAGGATTAAACCTATAACGGTTAAGATGGCAACGATATACTTTGCTTCTAATGAGATGGCGGCCGGTGTGATAAAACCTTCAATCACGCCGGCAATGACAAACAATGGAATCGTCCCTAGTAGTAGCTGCACGGAACGCTTCGCTTGCAGCTTTAACTGATAGCCTCTTGTATATTGTCCCGGAACAAAGAGCTTGTAGCCCATTAACAGCCCGGCACCGCCGGCAATGAAAATCGCTGTCAGCTCAATCATCCCGTGTGGAACGATATATGCCCAAAAATCATAAGATTTTCCATGATGCCAAAAAAGGGCAGCAAGGGCACCAATGAGGATGCCATTATAGATCATTAAGTAGACGGTCAGAAGTCCAAATGTCACTCCCCCTGCAAAGGCCAATATCGCCACCTTGATGTTATTGGTCATTATGCTGGCGGACATAAGCGAGGGATCCATTGCTGCAGCGCCTTCTCCCAGGTGCTCCGGGTCAACGCCTTGCGCTATCTCCGGTGGAAGGATGGAATAAATATGCAAAGGATCATTCATTACCGAAAGAAAGCTGCCGACGGCACCAATCATAAACAGGATTAGCGCCGCCATCACAAACTTCCATTGCTCTAACAATAAACCAATAAATTTTGTGCTGAAAAAATAACGAATCTGTTTGAAGCTGGAAACTTGATCCTTGTACATCATGTTATGTGATTTAGAAACAAGTCCATTCAAATATTGCGTTACTTCATCTGTGGGAAAATAGGTTTGACTGTAGGAAAGATTCTGCGCTGCTTTTTGATAGAGTCGATGAAACAGCGAAATATTGGCACCGGTTATCGTATTTCTGCGCTTACCTAAAGCGGTCACCAGCTGTTCAAGCTCTTTCCATTCGTCACGATGCAGTTTTACAAATTGCTTTACATTCATTCTGACACCTCTTGTTATAACACGAATATGTATTTTTTTACTATTCTCCTTATTATAATAATTTTATAGAAAAATAGGAACAGCTTTAGATAAAATCATCTTAGAGAATGGGGGAAACCTAATGAACCAAGAACAATTGGAGATTAAAACACCGGAATACGTCTCGCTTAAGTTTCAAGTCGCTGGTTTAGGCAGCAGGGCCGCAGCATTTATCATCGATCAGCTCCTATTAAACGTTGTTAACATTCTGGCTATCATTGTTGTATTGCTGATCATGGACGGGTCGTCACTACTACCGTTTTTTATCTTCGAGGACACTCTTCCTTTAGCGATTACGATTATTGTCCTGTTTATCATTAATTGGGGATATTTTTTTTCCTTAGAATTTTTTTTAGGTGGAAGAACGATTGGAAAGAAGCTCATTGGGATTAGAGTCATCCAAGAAAATGGGCACAGTATCACCTTGTTATCAAGCTTTATCCGCAATCTGATGCGAATTATTGACACCTTGCCGACAGCTTATTTTCTAGGGATTATCATGATCTTTTTCCATCCGAAGCATAAGCGGCTGGGAGACCTTGTCGCTGGAACGATAGTGGTCCATGAGCGGAAGGAGAAACGGAAAAAGAGGCTTACTCCGATTGAAAAAGAAATTGTGAGCAGAGGGATTTCAAGGGATGACCTCATAATCGATGAATGGACGCTCAAAGCCTTTACGGCGAAAGATTGGAGGCTAATTAATACATATGCCGCCCGTTTTACCCAATTAACTTTAGTGGAAAGGAATCAATTTGCGAGACAAATCGGCGAGATTCTGCTCCAGAAGATTGGACAAGATGTGCTTGGGAAAAACGAACAGGAATTGGAAAATACATTACTTGTACTCTATTTAATTCTTAAAGATGAATGGGAATTTGAAATGTGAAGATAGACTGCCAAGAATGGCAGTCTATCTTTTTAAATGGCTATGTTACTATGAGAGGTTCATAATGCCCGTGGACAGGAAAAAATGACTCGAACTGGCACCTATGGCAGGTAGGCCAACATAGACATTAAAAAAAAGTGTCACAATTTACGTTTCTGCACGACTTATGGGTAAGAAAGAAAAAAAGAAGGTGATGGGGGCTTGAGAAAAGACAAAGAAGAGCTTTTGATGGAGTGGTATGAACAGTATTATGATGATATTTATCGATTTATTTTATTTATGATTGGTGATAAGCAATCATGTGAGGATTTGGTCCACGACACTTTTTTACGAGCATTCACAGGACTTGAGCAATTTGAAAACCGCTCAACCGTTAAAACGTGGCTGTTTGGAATTGCGAGGTATTTGGTGTTAGATGAAATTCGAAAGAGACAACGAAAAAGGTTATTTAACGTGATAGGATTTTCTCATGAAATACCTTCCTCAATTGATGTCGAACAGCTAATCGAGAATCGGGAGATGGTTCTTCAGCAAATGCACAATATTCAAACGCTGAAACCGAATTATCGTCTCGTAATTTCGTTAATCAAGATTGAAGAGTGTTCAACAAAGGAAGTAGCGGAGATCCTCAATTGGTCTGAGGCTAAAGTCCGTAAAACCTTATCAAGAGCATTGCAAGCTCTCAGGAAAATGAACGATAAAGGAGGGGAAATTTATGGCGGATAATAACTTTGACAATCAATGGGAGCAGCTAAAGCAAATTGGATTAACAGACACACAAAAAGATGCAATCAAAGATAGAATTCAACAATCACTCGCACAAGCCCCTTCTAAAGTACAGCCATTTAAGTTTCTGCAATGGAAAAGTGTCATTGCCGCGTCACTGCTTATTGTTATTTTTGGAGGATTTCTGTTCATGCTGTTGGAGGAGAGCCCTAGACTAAATAGTGCTGACTATTTCACAGTTGATGATCAATTATTCAGCTGGGAGCTTGAAGATGTGACTAGTAAAAAAGCAGGCGGGAAATTAGAGCTTTACTACAAGAATAATCCGATTCCGTTTGGAATAGTGAAAGAATTGACCGAAGTAGAAAAGAACGCAACAATCGCTTCTAAATCGATGTTTGTTAACAAAGAACTTGAACATTTTCCTTATAAAACAAGCATGTATATTGAGCACGTAAAAATGCAGGACGTCGTCATCAGGTATTACTTCTTTATACCATTGACAGCGGAAAAATGGATACAGTTTACGTTTGATTATCCAAAGCTTGAGTACGCAAATATTTTTAAAGCCATGTCAACATTAGAGCTTAAAGGGAAAGAATCTTATCATCATAATAAGCCGCTTTACGTGACCTATGGCTACGAAAGGATGATTTACCCGGTTGATTTAGAACCAATTTCGGTTACTTCAAATAATTTCGAAGTGTATCGTTGGGAAGGTGCATCCAATAAGGCCTATCATCAGTATGTAGAAAAAATTCTCCAGGATGTGGGCAGTTGGCAGAAGAAATCCGGAAAAGGACTGTCAACTACCTTTGTTTCAGTAATCTTCCAGAATGAAGTTACCATCACATTAAATGGTAATGAACTAACCTATGAATATTTCTACCCCGAACAGGATGAATAATTACAAAGTACATGTGTAGAGTGAAAATAAATTTAGAAAATTCGCGACCGATTCAACACAAGTTGATTCGGTCTTTTTTTTGAAAGAGCGTAGCGCAAAAGCTATAAAAACATTACAACGATAAGTTTTAAAAAAAAGATGGATATGGAGGAAATTATTTAACATACAGTCATAAAAAAGGGGTCGGATTACGACTTCTTTTTATGTGCTCAGATAGTTCCATTTGTAGTTGTTTTTAATTCTAGAGGAATAAATTATTTTTTGTAGAATAATGGTATTCAGAGTTGTTTTTTAACAAGAACAAGTGTCCATAAATTACTAAAGATAAAGATTAATAGAAGGGTGCAGTATGTACGGTTAAGTCTGAATAATGAGGAGTGTGAAAGATGGATTCTCAAGAAGAAATCATTCGAGTTATCAATTTGGTGAAAACATATGGCGATTTCACAGCGGTAAAGGGAGTCGAATTTCAGGTTCATAAGGGAGAAGTTTTCGGTCTTCTCGGTCCAAATGGTGCGGGAAAAACCACAACGTTAGAAATGTTGGTAGGGCTTAGAAAGCCCGATCAAGGGACAGCGATTGTTGGTGGGTTCGACATCACAAAAGAATTAAAAAAGGTAAAAGAGGTTATCGGAGTTCAATTACAATCGACGTCACTCTTTGAACTGCTTACAGTGGAAGAAATCTTACATTTATATGCAAGTTTTTATCCAAAACAGGTTTCTATTCCGTCCTTAATTGAGGAGATGCTGCTAGCCGAAAAAAGGAAAAGTCGGATAAAAAGTCTATCAGGAGGACAGAAACAAAGATTGGCCATTGCCCTGGCACTTGTTCATGACCCATGGATTATATTCCTAGATGAGCCTACAACAGGGCTTGACCCACAGGCACGAAGAACGCTTTGGGATATTATCCTTCAATTAAAAAAGCAAGGGAAAACAATTGTGTTAACCACCCATTACATGGATGAGGCACATGTATTATGTGACCGAATTGCGATTATGAATCAAGGCGAGCTTATTGCGTTAGACACACCGTCCCAGCTTGTAAAAAACCTGCAGTCAGATAGTGCAGTTGAGTTTCGGTTTCAAAATGAATCCTCTGAAGTGGAGTTACATGAAATCGAAGGTGTAACAAAGGTTGGGAATCAAAAGGATGTTTTTGTTCTATATACAGATGATCTTCAGCTCACTTTAACCAGCTTAATTCACATGGCCTCGGATAAACAGCTTAAATTAACAGATTTGCAAACACGAACAGCTACATTAGAAGATGTGTTTTTACATATGACCGGAAGGAGGCTAAGAGAAGGATGAGAGCTTACTGGCAACTAACATTATCGCAGCTGCGGATTTTCCTTCGAAATCGACAGGTCTTGTTTTGGACGCTGGCTTTTCCGCTTTTCCTCATGGTTATCCTAGGTTCATTTTTAGGAAATGGTAATGGGATTTCTTTAACTATTGGTGTTGTAGACCAAGATCAATCCTTTCAATCAAAGGAATTTTTAACCACCCTAATTGAAAACAAAGCATTAACTGTACAAATAGAAAAGAGTGAAAATAAAGCTTTAAACAAATTGAAAAAAGATGATTTACAGCTAGTTGTCGTCATCCCAAAAGGATACGGTGCAAGCTTAAGTAGGCCACCAGCAAAAAATGCCCCCTATTTACTTCCTGTTTACTTTAATGAAACGAACATTGCTGTTACACAAGTCGGTCTTCAAGTGGTCAATAATTTAGTTGATGGAATAAGTAAAGAAAAGCTCGATTATCATCCTGTAGTTGTAATGGATATGAAAGGGGTCGAAACGCTAAATTTAAAGTATATTGACTTCTTAATACCTGGGATTGTTGCGATGATGATTATGAGTAACAACATGAATGGCGTTGCTGGTCAAATTGCTGCCTGGAGAGAGCGGGGAATATTAAGAAGGATGCAAGGAACCACTTTAAAAGCTTCTACTTTTATTGCGGCGCAAATTACTGCCCGCCTTGTATTGAATGGCATGCAAGCACTTATTGTTCTAGGGGTAGGACATTTGATATTTGGTGTTGAAGTCCGCGGGTCGTGGTTTACTCTAATCAGTTTTGTCATATTAGGGATACTCGCATTTATGGCGATTGGATTTATTATTGCAGGCATTGCTAAAACGCCAGAAAGTGCTGCGCCAATTGCCGGTTTTCTCTCTTTTCCGATGCTCTTTTTGGGCGGTGTGTTTTTCCCGATTAAAAACATGCCTGAATTTCTGCAGCCAATCATTCAGATTTTACCCATTGCCCATCTTAGCCATGCCTTAAGAGAAACAATGAATGTTGGAGCATCGTTTATGAGCTTAGGGACAGAGGCGTTGATTTTAGGTGGTTGGCTCGTAGGTGCATTTATCATTGCCAGCTTTACGTTTAAATGGGAATAGGAAGAGGAGGAAAAAAAATGAGGAAGCAAGATTATCAATCACATGTACGAGTACATCCGATTTATCATTATGTTTTGCAGTTATTATTATTAGGAACGTTAGTAACTACAATTGTCTATATGGTTCGTTCCATCATCCAGGAGGAGAACATATTTCTATCGATAATCCTTTTTCTAATGATGGTAATCATTGTAATCATCGCAGTACTTTTACGATTCTATCCATTAAAGGCACAAGACCGTGCAATCCGGGCAGAAGAGAATCTTCGTTACTATGTATTAACGGGGGAGTTGTTGAATTATCAACTCAGTTTCGCTCAAGTGGCAGCTTTACGTTTTGCAGACGACAAAGAATTTCCAGAGTTAAGTATGCGGGCAGCAGCGGAAAATTTAAAACCGGATGAAATTAAGAAAGCGATTCAAAATTGGCGAGCAGACTATAATCGGATATAAATTAAGAAAAACACGTTTGATTTTATCTCAGACGTGTTTTTTAAAAAAATTTATCTTACAAAATAATCACTAACTGGTTTATTGTATTAATCTAAAAAGTTCAAATAGAATTCAAATCGTTCTTTAAGGTTTTCAGCAACCATTGAGATAAATGGTTTTATATTAGCTACGTACATAGCTTCAGTAATCATATTATAGAAATCGATATTATTGACAAATGACACCTTGTCATTTATTATAATTATATTGTGACACGATGTCACATCTTAAAAGATGAATATAGGAGGGCAAATAATTGCCGAAAATCACCTTTTTTAATTTACCAGAGGATAAAAAGCATAAATTAATTCTTGCGGCAAAAAAGGAATTTTCCAGAGTGCCTTTATATGATGCTTCGATTTCACATATCGTAAAATCAGCTGGGATACCGCGTGGCAGCTTTTATCAATACTTTGAAGACAAAGAGGATGCCTTTTTCTTCTTACTTAATGACTTTGTCGTCAACATAAATAGCAATTTTGTTTTCCTTCTAAAAAAATATGAAGGGGACTTATTTGAGACAATGATTGAATTTTATCAATTGATCATTGAAGAAGAAGAAAACGTTCAGTTCTTGAGAAATGCCTTTTTAAATATGACCTATAAAATAGAAACTACCTTTTCAAATATTTTTAGGAATCATGATAGTAATAATAATTTTAAAGTTATTACACCATTAATCAATACCAGCCTCTTGAATATTTCAAATGACAGAGAGTTGTTTCATCTCATGCAGATTATTTCAACCGTAACCTTTCGTAATGTTGTTGAAAAATATGCGAAAGACCTGTCAAAACAAGAGGCATTGGGGAACTATATAATAGAAATCAATCTTTTGAAAAATGGACTTACTTGTAATAAATAATGGATTTATTTAACATGCCCTATTCGAAACTAGCAACGTGGAGGAACAAAAATGAAGCAAATAAAACCGCCAAAAAAACCGCTCCTATTTTACTATGGTGTTACATTAGTTGTCATTTTACTGCTAAATTCTTTTATTTTTCCTGCAATAACAAATCATTCTGTAAAAGAAGTTGATTACGGGACATTTTTAACAATGGTAGAAGAAGGTAAAGTAAAACAGGTGGAAATTGAAAATAACACGATTGTCTTTAAACCAGTTGAAAAAAGTGCGGCCAAGCTCTACAAGACTGGATCAATTGATGATCCTAAATTGGTTGATCGCTTGCATAAAGCGAATGTTAAATTTACAAAAATTATCCCAAAAGAAACATCGCCACTTTTAAATTTTATTTTAACTTGGATTCTTCCCTTGCTGGTCTTTATTGCGATTGGTCAATGGCTGACAAGAAAAATGCAAAATAAAATGATGGGCGGAGGCGGAGGTCCTTTATCCTTTGGCAAAAGTAATGCAAAGGTTTATGTGGAAACCGAAACAGGGCTCACCTTTAAAGATGTAGCCGGTCAGGATGAAGCGAAAGAGGCCTTGCAGGAAATCGTCGACTTCCTCCATAATCCGAAAAAATATAAAGATATCGGTGCGAATATTCCAAAAGGTGCTTTGTTAGTGGGGCCGCCGGGCACTGGGAAAACACTGCTGGCGAAAGCGGTGGCAGGGGAATCTAAGGTTCCATTCTTTTCAATTTCGGGTTCTGAATTTGTTGAGATGTTTGTTGGGATGGGTGCGAAAAGGGTGAGAGATTTATTTAAACAAGCACAAGAAAAGGCACCGTGTATTGTCTTTATTGATGAAATCGACGCCATTGGAAAAAGCCGTAATTCTGGAATGCCCGGCGGCAATGATGAAAGGGAACAAACATTAAATCAGCTTTTAACGGAAATGGATGGATTTGAAGCTGATAAAGGCATCGTTATTTTAGCCGCAACCAATCGACCTGAAACCCTTGATAAAGCATTGCTCAGACCAGGCCGATTTGATCGAAGAGTCCCGGTCGAATTACCTGACTTAAAAGGGCGGGAATCGATTCTCAAAGTGCATGCCAAACACGTAAAATTGGCAGATGATATTGATTTTAATATGATTGCTAGGGCTACATCTGGAGCATCAGGGGCGGATTTGGCGAATATTATCAATGAGGCCGCACTAAGGGCGGTAAGACTGGGCCGCAACAAGGTCGTCCAAAATGATTTGGAAGAATCTGTTGAAGTGGTTATCGCCGGCTATCAACGGAAAAATGCTGTGATCTCGATGAAGGATAAATTAACGATTTCTTATCATGAGATTGGCCATGCCTTGGTGGCTGCGAAACAAAGTTATTCTGCACCTGTTCATAAAATCACGATTATTCCTAGAACTTCCGGGGCCTTAGGGTACACGATGCAGGTGGATGAGCAGGAAACGGTCCTGATGACAAAAGAACAGGCTTTGGATAAAATCACGACCTATATGGGTGGACGTGCCGCGGAGGAAGTCATTTTTAAAACAATTACCTCTGGTGCCTCCAATGATATTGAACAAGCAACAAAGATTGCCAGAGCCATGGTGACAAGGTTTGGGATGAGTGAAGAATTCGATATGATGGGACTAGAAACAGTCAATAACCCCTATTTAGGTGGGGATACCTCGCTGATGGTGTCGGCAGAGACTGCTTCCAAGGTAGATGCCGAGATTCTCAAAATTATCAAGTCCTGCCATCGAAAAGCCATTCAAATTTTAGAGGAAAATAAAGATAAATTACACGAGCTGACAAAGTACCTTTTAGAAAAGGAAACAATCAGTGGTGAGGAATTTATGGCGATTTTATCAGGGAAACAAGATCCTACTGTGATCCTAGATAAATAGAATTTATAGCAAATAATAATATTAGGTGCAGCTCATCTTAAAAAACATAAGATGAGCTTTTTTTATTTGTAGTGAAAATATAATGGGCGAGCGGCTTCGGATGACGATGAATTCCTCCCAAAACCTCTGTTAGTGATTCCTATTCCAGCACAGGAAGGGCTCTTTAATACATCATAGGCAGTCCATTTACTTACATCAATCGCTTCTGCTACGTCCGAATAATGTACAGGAAGATTGGTAGTCTGATACTGATGCCAAATCTCGTTTAAAAATTCCCGTCTTCTTTTCGTTAATGAAATCGTAGCATCCACCACCAGTAATTATTATTTTGTAATTGATTTTACGTAATCTTGAACCATCTGAACGGTAACATTACTTCTTGTCGGTATAAATCGCAGGTTAATTTTATTTATTTTATTCGTTACTTGATTGATTTTTTCTGTTGAAAAGGGATTACCCTGTTTACATAACTCAATTGCTTCTTCAATAAAGCTTTCACGCTGTTGATCGAGAGCCTGAAACTCTTGATATGTTTTGTTCTGAATAGCTGCATGTTTGATTAAATCTTTATGTACACTCATGATTTCACTCCTAAAAATGGTTAACTGCTTTTATCATACCATAATTAACAAAGTAGGAAATTCAATAATTTTTTAAAAATAAGACGAAGGAAAATGAGTTAAAAAAAAACATTATTCATATGACAGAATAGGGTACCAGGGCAAGTTCAAATAAAATGGTCATCTGTTAAACCAAAAACTTTGACAGGAATAATTTTATTCATTAACCTATACCTATAGGGGCATTTTAATCTAAGTAAGCATGGAAATACTTTTATTAATACTAATGGGGGTATCGTAATGGTCAAAATAACACATGCCGCAATTTCTAAAGTTACTAGCGAAGTTCAAGATGTAATTGATGAGGGTAAACAGCCGCTAATCCGCTTATCGATGGGAATTGGCTGAGGGGGCCCACAGCTTCGTCTGACTCTGGAGGAGTCAGCTTTAAAAAATGATGAAATCACCGAGCAAGATGGAATCGGATTTTTAGTGAATGAGAGAGATCAGGTTTATTTTAATAATGTAAAAATCGATTATATCAAGACATTATTCGGAGGCGGGCAGTTTACTGTCCTTCGAGTTTAATTTTTTAAGGACGTTTAGCCCTTTTTTCACATCTTTGAATACTACCAAAAAGGAGAAAAAAGTCATTCGCCAAGTGGGAGAATTACACGCTGGCTTAGTTCATGTCATTCAATTTGTCGGCCAAAGACTCGAATAATTTATGAAGGTGGGAGCGAATATCGACGTTATCCAAATTGGTTCTTTCACTATCATGATGAGATGGGTTATTCTCGGAATGGCTTTTGTGTTGGGATTTATTTTTCTAAAGATATGGCTGCTGCGTTCGCAAAGTAAAGAATTAGGTAAAAAAATATTTGATGCAGTAGTAAATAGTGTTTTTTGGGGCTTTCTAATTTGGAAAGGCAGTTTATTGCTGTTAGAGCCAAAATTAGTTATTGATAGTCCCTTATCGTTATTGTATTTTACCGGAGGGACTAAGGGATTAATTTTAGGGATACTTGGAGCAATCATTTACTTCTTTTTTAAAGCAAGGAAGCTAAAGTTAACTAACTTTATGATCCTGCAGCCCACTCTTATTTTTTTGTTTGCTGTTATGAGTGGGTATTTTTTATTGAACCTTGTTTTAACTGAAAAACATCCGAAAGTAAGTCCTTCAAGCACAATGCAGGCTGGAAAAATTGGACTTGAAGAAGGAAATACCGTGCCTGATTTTCAATTAATGACGATTGACGGCACAGTAATCAAACTGTCTGATATGAGAGGAAAAAAGGTTATTTTAAATTTTTGGGCAACCTGGTGTCCGCCATGTAAAGCAGAGATCCCACACATGCAGGATTTTTATGAGGCCCAGGATAAAAATATGGTTGAACTACTGGCGATAAATCTAACTTCATCAGAAAAAAATACACAAAGCGTTAAGGAATTTGTAAAAGAACGTAATTTAACTTTTCCTGTTTTACTCGACCAAGATGGTGACATAGGCAGCCGTTTTCAAGCAATTACGATTCCAACAAGTTATCTGATTGATTCTAAAGGTATTGTCCGCAAGAAAATAGTAGGGCCGATGGATAAAGAAATGATGAACCAATTAATGGAAAATGTTGATTGATAGTTGAGAAGCCAGCTTTAACTTTTGCCGGCGCATATATTAAAGAGGTTGGACTTTCCAATCTCTTTTTTTAGTCCGAATTTTAAAAGAGTTGGAACGCAAAATAATAAAATATTTCTGGAAAAATGGAGAAAAATAAAAAGGAGAAACCGAATGGTCCAATAAACTGGGGGTACATCATGGCGAACATCTGGAAGGTAGTTCCGGCAACACTATTAGTCCTTATTATAGTGAGTGGAATGGATTCAGTGGGAATAAGTCCGGCGGAAACAATAGTACCACAAATAGCGGGAGAGTTTGGAGTGGCCATAGATGTTGGGACTGGGAAGATTCTTTACAACAAAAATGCCCATTCTAAAGCGTATCCTGCGAGTATGACTAAAGTGTTAACGGCCACTATTTTAGATGAACGAATGGATGATGGCGAAATATTAACGGTTAGCCCAAATGCCGCAGGTCAAGAATGCATCTGTTTGGGGTTAAGAGCTGGAGAGAAGATTTCTAAACAAGATGCTATGAAAGCTTTATTATTAGTAAGTGCTAATGATGTGGCCGTTACGATTGCAGAAAATGTAGGTGGCAGCGAAAAAGGATTTGCTGAACTTATGAATCAGAAGGTAAAAGAATTAGGTCTCAAAAACACCCATTTCGTTACTCCAAGTGGCATGCATGATCCCAACCATTATACAACTCCATATGATATGGCTCTCATCACAAAAGAAGCCGTTCAACATCCGAACGTACTAGAGATCATGTCCACGCAGGATGCTAGAATTAAAACAAGCATGCAAGAAAAAAACATTAGCAACCTAATTAACCTTCACACCATGCCGAACGTCATTGCTGGTAAACCCGGCTTTACAAATGCAGCTCATCATACGCTGGTAGAATATTTAAAAAAGGATAATAAAGAGGTTATCTCAGTAGTCATGAAGTCGGATAAACGATCAAAATACAATGATGTTCAAACGATGGCAAATTATTCATTTAATCATATGCAAAAAACAAAACCTGTTTTCGAAGGCGATATAAATTTCCCTTAAAAAACATAACAAAAATTAACCGTTTAACTTTGCATTCATGTACAAAATGATAAAAGGCACATTCTAAAGGAGGGGGGACGGTTCTAGTGGCACAAAAAGCCATTAGAACCGTTCTCCCTGCATCTAGTGGTTCCAACATTTCATTAATTGGTGTATGCCTTTTTCAATTTGCTCCAATGGAATGCCGCCGAAGCCTAATAAAAAAGTTGGATATTGATAGTCAATAGGACTCAACAAATAATCGCTTACTGGATAGATGGCAATTTGGTTCTTTGACGCCATTTGTTTTAATTGATCTTCCCCTTTTGGCAGGGGGACGGAAATTAAAATGTGCATTCCTGCCAGGTCTCCTGTAATCATGACATCCGGATAATTCGTTTCTAATATCCGGGTTAATTTTTCATGTTTTTTGCGATAAATTTTCCGCATCTTGTTTAAGTGTTTGGAAAAAAAGCCATCTCTCAAAAAGTCAGCTAAAATATGCTGATCGAATCTCGGTACGGTTGATGAGTAAAAATTGAATGTCTCCTCATATTTTTGCAGTAAGGTTGAAGGTAAGACAAAATACGCAACACGTAAGGAAGGCATTAATGACTTGGTAAACGTGCTCAAATAAATAACCTTTTCGTTTTGGTCTAACCCTTGTAAGGCGGGAATAGGTTTTCCGATATAACGAAACTCGCTATCATAATCGTCTTCAATGATGTAGCGGCTTTTATCTTTTGCTGCCCAGTTTAATAGCTGTGTTCTTCTCGTTGCGGATAGGACCGCGCCCGTAGGGAACTGGTGGGAAGGGGTAATGTAAACAATATTGGCTTTTGTTTTTTCCAGTTCATCCACGATTAAACCATTTTCATCCACCGGAATAGGGATGGCTCTATTTTGCATTTGTATTTTAGGTATGGCCGAATATCCAGGATTTTCAAGTGCAAATTTTAAATCATTACCAACTAACCGTAGAATCATTGGAAGCAGCTGTTCCGTTCCAGAACCAATGACAATCTGTTCGGGGCCGCAGACAATCCCCCTTGATTGATATAGATATTTGGCAATTTCCACTCTTAAAGCGAATTCTCCTTGCGGGTCTCCAATTTCCAACAATTCTTTTGAACTGCTATCATATACATTTTTTGCATATTTTCGCCAAAGTGAAAAAGGGAAGGAGTCTGCATCAATTTTTCCAGGATGGAAGTCAAATTGAACGATTTTTTTCTCGACTTTTCCTACAGGCATGTTTAGGAGTTCTTTTTCAATATAGGGTAATTCGTCAATCTCTTCCACGAAAAAACCGATACGGGGTTTGGATGCCACATAGCCTTCTGCCATGAGCTGGGCATAGGCAATTTCAATGGTAGTTTGGCTGATATTTAAAAATTCTGCTAATTTTTTCTTAGATGGCAATTTGGTTCCCACTTCAATTTGTTTTTGAATAATGGCATCTTTGATCCCAGTATAAAGCTGTTCATACAATGGTTTTTCTGTACCATTATCCAACTTAAACATTAGCATATCCATCCGAAATTCCTCCCAACTGACCACATTGTTTTTCATAAAACTGAACCTTTTCATATAGTCAATTTCTATTATACTAGTAATCATCAAATGAATGGAGGTTATTTTATGAAACTAGTAGGAACCGAAAGAGTAAAACGCGGAATGGCTGAAATGCAAAAAGGCGGCGTTATTATGGATGTCATTAATGCCGAGCAGGCAAAAATAGCGGAGGCTGCCGGTGCGGTTGCGGTTATGGCGTTGGAGCGGGTACCTTCCGATATTCGCGCAGCAGGGGGCGTTGCCAGGATGGCAGATCCTCGGATAATGGAAGAAGTAATGAACGCTGTAACCATTCCAGTAATGGCAAAAGCACGGATCGGCCACATTGTCGAAGCACGTGTATTGGAAGCAATGGGCGTCGATTACATAGATGAAAGTGAAGTATTAACGCCTGCGGATGAGGAATACCATTTATTAAAAAGCGACTATACCGTACCTTTTGTTTGCGGGTGCCGCGATTTAGGGGAAGCTGCACGTCGTATTGGCGAAGGAGCATCGATGTTACGAACAAAGGGGGAGCCGGGAACCGGAAATATTGTCGAGGCAGTTCGTCATATTCGCAAAGTAAATGCCCAGGTAAGACGCGTTGTCGGTATGAATACGGATGAATTAATGACGGATGCAAAGAATTTAGGAGCACCATTTGAATTATTGCTGGAAATTAAAAAGTTGGGTAGGCTTCCTGTTGTCAATTTTGCTGCCGGCGGGGTGGCGACACCTGCAGATGCCGCTTTAATGATGGAACTTGGAGCTGATGGTGTATTTGTTGGATCAGGTATTTTCAAGTCCGATAATCCAGAAAAATTCGCACGGGCCATAGTAGAAGCAACAACAAACTACCGAGATTACAAATTGATTGCTGAAATTTCAAAAGAGCTGGGGACACCGATGAAAGGTATTGAAATTTCCACGCTGGATGCAAAAGACCGTATGCAGGAACGTGGTTGGTAATATGCTGAAAATTGGGGTACTTGCATTACAAGGTGCAGTCAGAGAGCATATAAGACAAATTGAAGAGCTTGGCTGTAGGGCCATTTCAGTTAAATCGGCTAAAGATCTAAAAGAATTGAATGGTCTTGTACTGCCTGGCGGAGAAAGTACAACAATGCGGAAACTGCTGGACCGATACGAGTTGCTTGAACCCATTCGTGCTTCAGCCGCCGGCGGAGTTCTGATGTTTGGAACATGTGCAGGCCTGATCTTACTGGCAAAAGAAATCGTTGGCTATGATACGCCACATCTGGGGGTGATGGACATCGTGGTCGAGCGGAATTCATTTGGTCGCCAAGTTGATAGTTTTGAAGCCGAGATGCGTATCAGTGGAGTAGGAGAGGATATTCCCGCTGTTTTCATTCGCGCGCCGCATATCGCGGCGGCAGGTGAGAATGTTGAAATTCTGGCAAAACATGAAGAGCGCATTGTTTTAGCGCGGTATGGTCAATTTTTGGGATGTTCCTTTCATCCGGAATTAACAGAGGATTTTAGAATTATGAAGTATTTTATTGAGATGGTGCGAGAGAATACAAATGTTTTAGCTCATTAGGTGCTGAGGGGACGCCGATTGGTATTAAAGACCAGTCGGCGTTTTTTTGGGGTTAATTTGTGAAGCGTTAAGGGCTTCTTTTGTCGCTTACAGTCCGCAAGGAAATGGTTTCCTAAGCGGAAAATGTTGAAAAGAAGAAATATGAAGAAGGGAATTCAGAAACTTTATGGGAAGATCTCAACCTGAAGTAATTGACCATAATCAAGCTTTATTAAAAATAGCTGAATTTGCTGAAAGCAAAAAGTAGTCAGACATTTGTCGATATGTTAAAATAAAGTTACGCAAACAAACGTTCTGTAAAAAGGTATTTGATAAATGAAAAGGGTGTGGTGGCTATTTCTCATTCACTTCTTTGGTATAATCGTTCAAAGGATTTTGCCTTTCAAACACTAAAAATCAATCTCATTCTTCAAAGAAAAACCCAAATTTTAGGTGCGGTATAAATGCGGACCATCTTTGTCTAGTCCAACCTCAATCACAAAGGACAAATATTTAAATCAGATGTATTGATTTTAGCAGTCGATAAAAATTTAATACGATATAAAATGGGGTGAAATATAGAATGAGGAAGTTTACTTATGAAGAAGTGCAGTTAGCGTTTGAAGAAAGAGGTTATCAATTGTTGGAGCAGGAATATGTCAGCACCCGTGTGAAAATGCGTTTTCGCTGCACAATTCATCCTAATGATGAACAGAGTACCACTCTTGATAATTTTTTAAGAGGAAAAACAGGCTGTGTATGTTGTTCTGGCAAAAAACATTCAATTGATGAAGTTAGAATAGAATTTGAAAAAAAAGGCTATCAACTATTAGAAACTACATACATTAATAGTAGGACAAAAATGAGATATAAATGCCCGAAACATCCAGATAAAATTAACAAGATAGAATTTTATGCTTTACTTAATGGAAATAGTTGCCCGCAATGTTATAACGAGATTAAAAGTAAATGGTACAGTGGGAGGGAAAATCCTAATTGGAACGGCGGCATTACATCTCTAAACATAGCATTAAGAGAGAGTACAAAAAATTGGAAGTTTCAAACATTGATTAAATATGAGTATAGATGTGCGGTTACTGGTGAAAGAGCAAATGATCTGCAAATACATCATACCGAATCATTCGCTACTTTACGTGATGAGGTATTAAAAGAATTAAATTTTAACAAAAGAAAAAATAAAAAAGATTATACTAATGATGAATTGCAACTCATTTTTAGCAGATTAGAACAAAAACACGATGAAATTATTGGTATACCCCTAAGAAAACAAGTTCATATTTTGTTTCATAAAATATATGGTAGAAAAAATAATACGTTAGAACAGTTTCTTGAATTCAAGAGCCGCTGGGATAACAGGGAGTTTAATGAACAATTAGCGTTAGATTTATTTTAATTCTTTAATCTTAAACATATAAACTGCGTAAAATATAAATTTGACGCAGTTTATACTATGAAGTAAAATATTGAAGGAGGTGTTAATATGGTGAATCAGGCAAAACAAGAAAAATTTAAAAAACTTCAAGACTTGCTCCGGGAATTGCCGTGGTATGTTGAAGAATACATAAATCATAAATTACGAAATCTTTCGACCGCATCCCTGTATAATTACTGCCATGATTACAAAATCTTTTTTAATTGGATGCTTAGTGAAGGCCTATTTGAAGGTAGAATTGACGATATTCCGTTAGATCGCCTAGAAAAATTGACTGTGATAGAGATTGATGCATTTCTTAACTTTTTGCACTACCAATTAAATAATAAAGAACTGACCGTAAATCGTAAATTATCCGCGTTAAAATCCTTGTTCAACTATCTTCAAAATATTGCTGAGACATCGGAATTAAAACCTTATATTAATCGGAATATCATGGCAAAAATTGATTTTAATGAAGTTAAAGAAAGCATGGAAACGAAGGCTACGAAAATGGAAGGAAAGATCCTGCTTGGGGATGAATACGAGAAATTCCGCTTATTTATTGCCAATGATTATGGTGAATTGAACAAAGAAAACAAGAGATTATCCTACTTTTATCAATTAAATAAAGAACGTGATACTGCAATTGTGTCTTTAATACTAGGATCTGGACTTCGCCTTTCAGAGCTGGTCGGAATTGATTTGGATGATATTGATTATAACAAATATTGTGTACGAGTTATCCGCAAAGGAAATAAAGAACAATTCGTTTATTTTAGTCAAGTAGCTATGGCTGACCTCCAAGAATATTTAGCAGTCAGAACTGCAAAATACAATGTTGATAAAAATGAAAAGGCATTATTTGTTAGTGGACCAACAGGTCCTAAAGTAAAATCACGAAGATTAAAAGTTAGAGCAGTTGAAAACCTGATAGAAAAATATGCTACTGCATTTGGGAAACCCTCGTTATCCGTACATAAGCTGCGTCATTCATTTGCTACCAGATACCATGCGGAAATCAATGATGTACCTAAATTAAGAAGGCAATTAGGGCATTCCTCGATTCAAACCACGATGATTTACACGCATATTAAGAATGATGATCTAAAAATTGCTGTTGATAAGATGGATATGCCAAAAGAAGAAATGTAAAAACACTGTCACCATCGTGGCAGTTTATTTTTATTTTATCAGTTTACATAATATTATTATGTGTGGAAAAATCACTATTGTCTCAAATCGCAAGTATACTTAAGATAATGAGATATTGGAAAAATTTTAACTTTAATTGATTATTTGCTTCAAAGTTTCACAAATTGTTCCTCATTTTTAATGAGTGTTCAGGATCGGACTCCATCTGCCATATAAGTGCTCTAATCGGTTCATGATAATGCCTGACTTGAAAATGGATTTCGGGTTTTCTAATATTATTGTCAAAATGTCAACTTTTTAACGAAATGTCCCCCAACTATCTTTAATTAATTCCCACTTATTTCATAATACGATCCAAACCAGCACCAAATAACGAATGTGCTAGTGAAACCACATACCAGAATAGCGATAAGGATATCTCCCCTCCCTTCCGACCCGTGTTAAGCCCGCCTCAATGGGCGAATTTAACATGTCAATGAGCGAATTTTAGGATCCAATGAGCGAATTATTGAAAACACTATTATTGCTGCTATAAGCGGCGGCTAGATTGACAAATATGACCAAATAAAAGAGCTTAGAAAGAGGAATTCCTTCTAAGCAATGGGTTGTTTGCAACTCATAAAATTTTAATAGATTCAGGGTCTTTTACTACCCTTCATTTTTAATGTTTCCTCCGGTAAACTGGCTATTATACAAATCTGCATAAAAACCGCCTCTTTCTAGTAATTCCAGATGATTTCCTTTTTCGATGACACTGCCATGATTCATTACAAGAATCAGATCAGCATCACGAATCGTTGAAAGCCGGTGGGCAATGACAAAGCTCGTGCGCCCTTTCATTAAATGATCCATTGCCTTTTGAATCTGAATCTCTGTCCGTGTGTCAACACTGCTTGTCGCTTCATCGAGAATTAATATCGCCGGGTTGGCCAGAATCGCCCTCGCAATCGTTAGCAATTGCTTTTGACCCTGTGATATGTTGGAAGCTTCCTCGTTCAAAATGGTGTCATATCCGTCAGGTAGTGTTCGAATGAAATGGTCAGCATTAGCTGCTATAGACGCGGCGACAATTTCTTCCTCTGAAGCGCCTTCCCTGCCATAGGCAATATTATCACGAATCGTACTATTGAAAAGCCATGTGTCCTGCAGCACCATTCCAAACAAGCCTCTGAGATGCTCTCTTTTTAAATCTCTAGTCTCAATTCCATCAATGAAAATGTTCCCCGAATTGATTTCATAGAAACGCATCAATAAATTAATGAGAGTCGTTTTACCAGCACCTGTTGGACCGACAATCGCTACCTTCTGCCCTGGTTTTACGTCGATATTCATGTCGGTGATTAATAATTCGTTTTCCTCATAACCGAAGGAAACATGATCGAAGGTTACTTCTCCCTTTGGATCAACAATCTCCTTCGCAGCAACTGCTTCAGGAACCTCATCTGTTTCATCCAATATTTCAAAAACGCGTTCTGCACTGGCAATAGTTGACTGAATTACGTTTGCGATAGATGCTGTTTGTGCAATTGGTTGAGAAAATTGCCTTGCATATTGGATAAATGCCTGAATATCACCAATTTTAATCGCGTTTTTTGTCACTAATATACCGCCAACAACTGAGATAAGGACATAGCCAATATTATTAATAAACGACATTAATGGCATGATCATCCCGGAAACGAATTGGGCCTTCCAGCCTGATTGGAATAACGTTTCATTGATTTCCTCGAATTGCTCAATTGATTTCTGCTCATGTCCAAATACTTTGATGACCTTATGACCCGTATACATTTCTTCGACATGCCCGTTTAACTGGCCAAGTGATTTTTGCTGTCCTTTAAAAAACTGTTGTGACTTCTTGGCGATTTTTGCAATCGCTACACCGCTAAGTGGCAGTGTCAAGATGACAATGAGTGTCATTAATGGACTAATGGATAGCATCATGACAATAACGCCAATGATCGTAACAACTGATGTAATCAGCTGGGTTAAGCTTTGCTGCAAGGTCGTGCTGATATTATCGACATCATTTACCGCACGGCTGAGAATTTCACCATGTGTACGCGAATCAAAGTACTTTAGCGGCAGCCGGTTTAGTTTTACCTCGACTTCTTTACGCAGATTGTAGACCGTCTTTTGCGCTACCCCGGCCATAATATACCCTTGTAAATAAGCAAATATCGCACTAATAATATAAAGTCCAATTAGTAAAATAATTATTTGACCGATGTAGTCAAAGTCTATTTTTGCTCCGGGAACACCCTTAAGCTTCATCATCAAACCTTCAAACAGCTTGGTTGTTGCATGGCCCATAATTTTCGGGCTGACAATCGAAAACACGGTACTGATGATCGCTGTAATTAAAACAGCAAATAGCTGTAATTTATACGGTTTTAAATAGCTTATCAGTCTTTTTAATGTTCCTTTAAAATCCTTGGCTTTTTGAACAGGCATGCCCATGCCCATTGGGCCAAATCCCCCGCCGGGTCCACCTTTCCGCACACCCTCTTTTTGTTCATGTCTTTGGTTATTAGAATCTTTACTCATGCGATTTCCTCCTCTGACAGCTGTGACATGACAATCTCGCGATAAACCGCACTCGATTCCATCAGTTCCTTATGGTTGCCAATTCCCGTGATTTCCCCATTATCTAAGACAAGAATCTGATCTGCATCGATAATTGTACTCACTCGTTGTGCCACGATAAGTACAGTTGAATCAACCGTTTCCCCTTTTAATGCGGCACGAAGCTTGGCATCTGTTTTAAAATCCAATGCAGAAAAGCTGTCATCAAATATATAAATTTCCGGCTTCCGAACGAGCGCTCGGGCAATAGACAATCGCTGCTTTTGCCCACCAGAAACATTTGTTCCCCCTTGGGCAATCGTGGCATCAAAACCATCAGGCATGCCAGAAATAAACTCATTTGCTTGGGCAATTTCAGCAGCATGCTTCACTTCTTCATCGGTAGCATCCTCTTTGCCGTAGCGGATATTTTCCGCAATCGTCCCAGTAAATAGAACTGCTTGCTGAGGAACAAAGCCTATCTTTTCTCTAAGCTGCTCTTGCGTCATTTCACGAACATCGACACCGTCAACAAGGACATTCCCGCTGTCTACATCATAAAAACGCGGGATTAAATTAATGAGGGTCGATTTTCCGGAACCGGTTCCACCAATAATGGCCGTTACCTCACCGGGATTCATGGAAAACGAAATATTTGAAATCGCCGGCATTTCAGCTCCAGGATAGCTAAAGGTTACATTTCTAAATTCTACCTGCCCTCTTGTACCTTTTCCTGAAACAGGCTTAGCCGGATTCTTGATGTCTGCCACAGTCTCAATGACTTCGTTAATTCTAACAGCAGAAACGGATGCTCTTGGAATCATCACGAACATCATTGATAACATGATGAACGAGAACATAATTTGCATCGCATATTGAATAAATGCCATCATATCGCCGACCTGCATATGACCATTGCTAATACGAATCCCGCCAAACCAAATAATCGCAACAGTAGAAAGGTTTAGAACGACCATCATAATCGGCATCATTGCTGCCATTAATTTATTTACTTTAATAGCTGTTTGCGTTAAATCCCAGTTTGCTGCGTCGAATCGTTTTTTCTCATGCTCGACACGATTAAATGAACGAATAACACGAATACCCGTTAAATTTTCTCTTAACACACGATTTAGATTATCCAATTTTACTTGCATCGCTTTAAAAAGCGGTATTCCTTTTTTGGCGATAATCACAATGGCAAGCACTAGAACGGGTAATGCCACGGCAAGAACTAAGGTTAATTTGGAATCTTTGGAATAAGCCATGATGATGCCGCCAATACACATCATCGGGGCCATAGCCATCATTCGCAGCATCATCACTAGTACCTGCTGGATTTGAGTAATATCATTGGTTGTTCTAGTGATTAAAGAGGCAGTTCCAAGTTTATCGAATTCATGTAACGAAAAGTCACCAACATGGGAAAAAACCTTGGTACGCAACAATTTACCGAAACCCGATGCTGCTTTTGCTGAATAAAAACTGGCAGCAATCGAACAAACCATCCCGCCAGCCGCTACGAGTAGCATAAAACCGCCGATTTTCCAAATGTAGTCCGTATCACCTGTCACCACTCCCTTGTCAACAATATCGGCCATCAATGTTGGTAAATAAAGTTCTGATAATGACTGAAGGAGGACAAGCGCTAAAACAAGGTAAATGGGGATTTGAAAGGGTTTTAAGTATTTGATCAATTTAGTCAAGATGCTTCAACTCCGTTTTTAATTGTTTAAGAGTAAACTATACAATATAATTATGAACTAAATATGAACATTAAACTAGCTACTACTACCAAATACCTCGAGTGAAATTCATTAAAAAACACATCCATTTTTATAAAAATGGATGTGTTTGCTCGGTTTCTTATGGCGTAGCATTACTGAGCTCTTTCCTGCCTAACTTCGGTACTAAAAAGGTTCCAATGACCATTTTCATAATTCCAGGTCGATTCAACTAACGCAATCGTATCGGCATTAGCAATTCCTGTTATTCTTTGAAGACCTTTTAAGCCCAATTTTTCATTTTCTAATTGAATTGGCTGCAGGCTGCTATACGGGTTCACCGTTAATTCCATAGGCTCATTCAACTTTCCCTTATAGTAAAGACCTAGTTTTTTATAATAGTTCTTCCGATCCTTTAGATCAAATAAATAGGTCTTCCCTATTTCCGTCAATTTTATTTCTGCTTTATAACCATCTGAAAATTTACTTTCCATTTCCAGCGGTTCGGGAACGTGTAACTCCGTGTGGACAAAATTCTTTAAAGAAAATAACGAGTTGATGGTAATTCCTCCGCTCCCTCCTGTCAAAACACAGGTAAATATATCCTTCACACCATCATGATTTAAGTCCCTAAGCTGAAGGGCCGCTTTCGCCCCGCTTTCTAACGGAAAGGTATAGGTTTTACCATTAGATGCTGCCACTTTAATAAATATCTTCTTCAAAAAAGATTCTTTGCCCTGATAGGGGACACCCTGTAGAAGGATGTGCTCCGCTCTTCCGTCGCCTGTTATATCTGCTTCCTCTTTTGAAATGATGATTGTTGAATCATTTTTTTCAATGGCGTACACACCTGTGATTGCGGTAAGTGACATAAGAAAAAATGAAACAATAACCAACAGCATCTCTTTTTTCATCAGTTTCCCCTCCATACTCTGTTGCTAGCTAGTATGTCCATTAATGGTAAAAAGATGAAAAAAAGACTCCCTATTTTCTAGAGAGTCTCATTCAAAAATTTATTCATTTACTTTGTCTGGTGCTGGCACTTTCCAAACCGTTGTTATCTTTCCATTCTCCCCTTCATCAAAGATAAAAGATCCGTTAGAATAGCGGTCACTAAAGCGTATATCTGCTGTTATAAACGATTCTGTGGATCCTTTTTCTGTCTGGACAAAAATAACGTCCTGATCATTGGCTGCAACAAAGCCCGTGATCCGGTGTGGATTGGATTTTAACTCCCTTAAGATTACCACACCACGCTTGGCCCGCGTAGCTATTTCAAATTCCTTCAATTTCATCCTCTTCATTGCCCCGCGCTGCGTGGTAATCACGATTGATTCCTTACTGTCATTGCTAAGGAGTTTACCGCCAATCACAAAGTCGCCATCTTTTAAGTTAATCCCTTTTACACCAGCAGCACGCTGCCCAACAATACTAATTTCTTCTTCATGGAACCAGAGTGAATAACCAAAGTTTGAGATGATGAAAACTTCCTTTGAACCATCTGTTAGATGGACATCAACGACTTGATCCTCATCTTTAAGATTAACCCCGACAAGTGGTTTAGAGTAGCGCTGTGCTTTATAAGCTTTTAGCTCCGTTTTCTTAACCATTCCATTTTTTGTAACAAAAACCAAGAAGGCTTCCGTTTCAAAATCCTTTACAGGGATTGCTTGGATGATTTCTTCATCGCGTTCAATTGGAATGATATTCGCCACATGCTGGCCAAGATCCTTCCAGCGGATATCCGGCAGTTCATGAACAGGGCAGAATAGATAATTTCCCTTATTTGTAAACAGGAGAAGTACATCCTTTGTATTCATATCGAGCTGTGCTAACAGACGATCAGATTCCTTCATTGCTGTGTCCTGACCATTGGATGCAGCAAACGAACGCTGACTAGTCCTTTTCACGTAACCTTGTTTCGTTACGGTGACAATCACATCTTCACTAGGGACCGTCACTTCGAGATTTATTTTTAATTCTTCAATTTCAGCTTCAATCTTGGATCTGCGCTGATCAGCAAAGCGCTTTTTCACGTCTTTTAATTCTTTCTTTATAACGGAGAAGAGCTTTTTCTCACTACCTAAAATGCTAGTCCACTCTTCAATTTTCTTCGCTAATTCTTCCGATTCCTGTCTTAACGCTGTAATATCAGTGTTTGTTAAGCGATAAAGCTGTAAAGAGACAATAGCTTCAGCCTGCGGCTCAGTAAACGCGAATTTAGCTATTAAATTGTTCTTAGCATCGCGTTTGTCCTTTGAAGCACGGATGGTGGCAATGACCTCATCAAGGATGGATAAAGCTTTCATTAATCCTTCAACAATGTGCTGGCGTTCCTTCGCTTTACTTAGCTCAAATTCCGTTCTTTTTGTCACCACTTCTTTTTGGTGCTCGATATAAGCATCAAGTAATTCACGAAGGCCCATTAATTTCGGACGCTTTTTATGGATGGCAACCATATTAAAGTTGTAAGCCACTTGAAGATCACTATTTTTATATAAATAATTTAAGACACCTTCTGCATCGGCATCCTTTTTTAACTCAATGACAATTCTGAGCCCTGTTCTGTCCGTTTCATCACGGACCTCAGAAATTCCTTCAACTTTACGGTCGAGACGAAACTCATCCATTTTTCTGACGAGATTTGCTTTATTGACTTCATATGGAATTTCCGTGATGACAATTTGCTGCTTCCCGCCCCGCAACTCTTCAATGTCTGCTTTGCTGCGAATAATGATTTTGCCTTTACCAGTTTCATAGGCTTTCTTAATGCCATCAATCCCTTGAATGATACCACCTGTCGGGAAATCTGGACCTTTGACGATTGTCATCAGTTCATCGACAGAGGCATCCGGGTTGTCCATTCTCATAATTACTCCTTCAATGGCTTCTCCCAGATGATGTGGTGGGATATCCGTAGCATAACCAGCAGAAATTCCCGTCGACCCGTTTACAAGCAGGTTCGGGAACATTGCTGGCAAAACTGTTGGTTCCTTCGATGTATCATCAAAGTTTGGAATAAATTCAACGGTATTTTTCTCGATATCTCGTAAAAGTTCTGCTGAAATCGCTGATAATCTGGCTTCTGTATAACGCATCGCAGCTGGCGGGTCACCATCGACGCTGCCGTTGTTACCGTGCATTTGGACGAGGACATTTCTAACCTTCCAGTCTTGACTCATTCGTACCATTGCCTCGTATACTGACGAATCACCATGCGGATGGTAGTTACCGATTACGTTACCGACGGTTTTAGCTGATTTACGAAAGCCTTTATCAAAGGTATTTCCCTCGTAATGCATCGCATAAAGAATTCTTCGTTGGACTGGCTTTAATCCGTCACGAGCATCAGGAAGCGCACGTTCTTGAATAATATACTTACTATATCTGCCAAAACGATCACCAATGACTTCTTCTAGAGGTAAGTCGCGGAATTTTTCATTTGCACTCATCCTTCAGAACCCTCCTCGGTGACTGTAATATTTTCATTTTCTAAAATAGTGTCATCCTCTTCTAAACCAAAGGCGACATTATTTTCAATCCACTTCCGGCGTGGTTCGACCTTATCGCCCATCAGGGTGGTTACTCGACGTTCTGCCCTTGCCACATCATCGATTTTTACACGAATCAGCGTACGTGTTTCTGGATCCATGGTTGTATCCCAAAGTTGGTCGGCGTTCATTTCGCCCAGTCCTTTATAGCGTTGGATGATATAGCCTCTGCCAACCTTATCGATTGCACCCTGCAAATCATCATCATTCCAAGAATACTCAATGACTTCTTTCTTCCCCGTCCCTTTGCTCACTTTATAAAGTGGCGGCAGGGCAATAAATACTTTTCCTGCTTCTAGTAGCGGTTTCATATACCGATAAAAGAACGTTAGTAATAAGACCTGAATATGTGCTCCATCTGTATCGGCATCGGTCATAATCACGATTTTATCGTAGTTGATATCGTCGACATTAAAATCTGTCCCGACTCCGCCGCCAATCGCATGGATAATCGTATTGATTTCTTCATTTTTAAAAATATCGGCCAGCTTGGCTTTTTCCGTGTTAATTACTTTACCTCGTAGTGGCAGCACAGCTTGAAAGCGGCGGTCCCGCCCCTGTTTAGCAGAGCCGCCAGCAGAATCTCCCTCCACCAAATAAAGTTCATTTTTTTGTGGATTCCTTGATTGAGCCGGTGTAAGCTTCCCCGAAAGGACCGCATCAGAGCGTTTCCGCTTTTTCCCGCTTCGCGCGTCCTCCCGCGCTTTTCTAGCAGCCTCTCTTGCTTGATAGGCTTTTATCGATTTTTTAATGAGCAGCGAGCTAATATCAGGATTCTCCTCTAGAAAATAAGTGAGATGCTCGGAGACAACCGCATCGACGGCTGATCTCGCCTCACTTGTTCCCAATTTACCTTTCGTTTGCCCTTCAAATTGGAGCATTTCTTCAGGGATTCTGACGGAGATAATCGCCGATAAACCTTCACGAATATCGGTGCCATCAAGGTTTTTATCTTTGTCTTTTAGGAAGGAAACCTTACGGGCATAGTCGTTAAATACCCTCGTCATCGCTGTTTTTGCCCCAGCTTCATGTGTACCGCCATCTCTTGTGCGGACATTGTTAACAAACGAGAGGACATTTTCTGAATAGCCATCATTAAATTGAAAGGCAAAATCCACTTCAATCCCATTTTGAGCACCTTCGAGACTGATTACAGGACTAAGGATATCCTTCTCTTCATTTAAATATTCAACAAACGCTTCAATGCCATTTTCATAATGAAATGTTTCATGAAGGCTATTGCGGTCATCGATGATTTCAATTTTTAATCCTTTTAACAAGAAGGCCGACTCTCTTAACCTCTCACATAATGTTTCAAAATTATAAGTGGTTACCGAAAAAATCGTTGGATCGGGTTTAAAATGAATCGTTGTTCCCGTTTGGTTGGTTTTGCCAATTTTTTCGAGTGTCGTTGCCGGTTTACCGCCATTTTCAAAGCGTTGTTCATAGACAAAACCATCTCTTTTAATGGTGACGATTAACAATTCAGATAAGGCGTTGACAACAGAAGCACCAACACCGTGCAAACCGCCGCTTGTTTTATAACCGCCCTGACCAAACTTTCCGCCAGCATGCAAAACCGTTAAAATGACCTCAGGTGTCGGTTTCCCCGTTTTATGCATGCCGGTCGGCATTCCGCGTCCTCTATCAATAACGCTAATTGAATTATCTTTGTGTATTTTTACAATGATGTGATCACCAAAGCCGCCAAGTGCTTCATCGACAGCGTTGTCGACAATCTCATAAACGAGATGGTGGAGACCGCGTGAGTCGGTACTGCCAATGTACATTCCTGGGCGCTTTCTAACCGCCTCAAGTCCTTCTAGTACCTGTATGGCATCATCATTATAATCAAATGCTTGCTGATTTCTTGCCACCTAAAATACCCCTTTCATTCCCTTCAAAAAGAAACATCCTTCTCATTGCTTTATGAACTATTTAATTTAATCATTCGTTTAAAAGAGTAATTAATCCTTTAAAAAAATAAAATGGAACTAATGTTTGCCGCTTTTATCTTATCACATATCTTGCGACATCTATGACTAATTGTAGCGATTTATTTCAATTTGGCAAATACGTAATTTGAAACAACCTATTTTTGTAATATTATTCTCACGCTTTTTCAGAAAAAAAAAGAAAAAAGCTGCTAATTATTAGCAACTTTTAAAGTGAATATTTCTACTTGGTTAACGAATGTTCGACTTTAATACAGCGGTCCATGACAACCGTATAACCCTTTTCCTTTAGGAAATCGTAAGCTTCCTGATTTTCGAGGCCAAGCTGTGCCCAAAAGACGTCGGCATCGATTTCATCAAATTCCTTCGCGACATCTAATAATTGCTCCGAACGGCGGAAAACATTGACAATGTCCACATGTCCGTTAATATCCTTTAAGGATGCTACCGCCTTCACACCAAGCGCCTCGTCGATGCTGGGATTAACAGGGATGATTTCATAGCCCGCTTTTTGCATGACTGCTGAAACTTGATAGGAAGTGCGGTCAGACTTATTACTTAAACCGACGACAGCGATCCTTTTTGCCTTTTTTAGGATCGCACCAATTTCTTCGCGACTTGGATTTTCAATGGTCATACGTCTCACTCCTAGGATCATTTATCTTTAGTTTACCTATTCTTCCAAGAAAAACATAATAAAACGTCCTTAATAACTAAACTCCCGGTTTTTATTTAGAGCACACTAGAAACATTCTTAAACGGAAATGAGTTCAGGTTTAATTGCTGCCGTTTTTTTCGGAACAGAAATACAGAATCTTGCACCATCTCCGATATTATCGACGGAAACACTTCCGTTCATATTCTCGAGAATCATCTTCGTCATATAAAGCCCTAAACCGGTGCCGTGATTCCTTGTCGTAAAATAGGGTTCAAATACCTTATTCAACAGTGCCGGCTCAATTCCACCAGCATTATCGGTGAATTCGGCTGTTGTATATTCTCCTTTTTCGACTATTTTAATGATCATTTTTCGGTCTTTTACATCTTTTTGAATAAAAGCATCCCTAGCATTGGTCAATATATTTAGCACAACCTGGCTATATTCATTTGGAAATCCATAGGCCATTTGTTGACCCCTGTAGACGAATTCCACCGCAATCGCATGGTTTTTTAAGCTGGACGAAAAAATAGACAAGGCATCTTCAATCGAATTTCCAACAGAAAAGGGGCTTTTTTCTTTGTTTGGTTTATAGAATTTTCGAAAATCGTTAATTGTCCGCGACATATGCTTGATTTGTATCATACTTTCTTTTGTAAAACGGTCAATATATTGGTCGTCAATTTCCCCAAACTCTAGTGCTTCACTTACATCCTGTATTAAAAGAGATAAACTGTTTAACGGTTGACGCCATTGATGGCCAATACTTGCTATCATTTCTCCCATGGCAGCAAGTCTGGAATGCTGTATTAAAATATGGTCCTTCTCCCTGTTTTTTGTTACTTCTTCCTTAATTCGTTTTTCTAATTTCCAATTCAAGGACTCAACATATTGCTTGCCGGCTTTGATTAATAACTCCTGTTGCTTTCGTTCGGTTATATCGTTTATGGAACCAGCGTAACCATACATTTTTCCTTTCTTATCAAATAAAGGGAGCATGGAAAATTCAACAATTTTTGTTTTTAAATCCTTCGTAATAAAGTAAAACTCACCATTTAGCAATTTGGCATGAATTTGACTATTGATCCCTCTAACTTCACCCTCCTTTAAAAACTCTAAAATGTATTTACCAAGAGACTCTTGGACTTCAAACCCCGTTATCTTTTCCCACGAATTATTCACATATAATATTTTTCCATCCTGATCAAGTTGAAAAATAATTTCGCGAATATTGCTGACAACTGCTTCATACTTTTCTGCTAAATCTCGATAGCTCACTTCACTTTCCTTTAGCTTCTTCATAAGCACACTTCCCTTATAAATGGATTGGGAAATTACAAAAACAAGATAACCAGTAACAAAGGTTAAGGAAATATACAAGAAAACCACTTAAACCACCTTCTTAACAATCTTCGTGGTATATCGTTTCACAATTACGGTCTTTACCTTTTGAATGACTTGTGTGATTGATTTTATCTAAATTATATTTGCTCCATCCATGGCTTTCAATAAATTAACAAATCGTTTGAAAATTCTCCATATTTTTGTAATAAATTTGACTTTATTTGTTCTTAGTTTTGACGAAAAAGAAAAGCGAAGCAAAAACAAAGGACCAGCAGATTGCCGGTCCTCGATCTACTTATTTTTTTGTCACGGCCCTACCTGAGTTTAAATCCAACGCCGTCCAGGCTGTTTGATCACCAAAAAATCTTGACCACGTTCCAATTCCAGCTAATTGATATTTTGATGCAAGGTCTGCCCGTTTCTTTAATGAAAATTCATCCTCAATCCATATTCGATAGGTGGCTTTTTCATTGGCAGAAAAAAATTCAGCATAATTCTGACCGCTTTCCTTGTCATAAGTAGGTTTTAGCCTTTTTTCGGTTAGCCATTCTTTCACCCGATCCATGGCAAGCGCCTTAGCGGTCACCTTCGTCGAGCCATCGCTATTTGTTTGTTCCTTCCAAAGCCTTGCGTACAAAGGAACACCAAGGATTAACCGTTCGTTTGGAACCTCTGTAAGCAAATTTTCCAGATTTCTCTCGACCCACGGCAAGCTTGCAACACTTCCTGCACCAGAAGCAGCACCTGTATGTTCATCATAGGCCATGACAATGAGGTAATCAGCTATTTGTGCCAGTTTGGTCCGTTCATAGAAAGAAGACCAGTTGTTGTTATCTCCTGCGGAAAAAGTAATATCCATCGTGATTACTAAGCTGGCATTATGCAAATAGGGGGCCGCTTCTCTCATGAATTGCGTAACAAGTGGTCCATCTTCTTGATTTACATTTTCGATATCAAAGTTAATTCCCTGCAATTGATACATTTGGCTAAAATGCAGCAATTGCCGAATAATATTTTTTCTAGTATCAAAATCTTTTAAGGCATCATGAGTTAGCAATGGATCAAATGAATTAGAAAACACTCCCCAGACTTGATAGCCTTTTGATTGTGCCCATTTACTATAATCGAGCGATGCAAGGTCCTTAATCGAGCCATCGCTGCCGGCAAGAGAGAACCATGTTGGCGACACAACATTTACGCCGGCCATAGTTGATATTTTGGAAGAATCAGGGTTTTTGTTATAAACGGCTTCCCATGTTAATTGAATCGATCCGTTTATTTTTGGCATCTTAAATGATTTGGTTTCGCGGGTAATCTTAATTTTTACGGCTTCATCCTTATGAACATAGTCTTTTTTGATATAGCCGCTTATCCCATTTGCTTTCCGGACAAGATAAAATCCATCCTTTTGAGCTTCGATTGTCACAGCTTCTTTTTTGCCTGTTCGCGCAACATATGGAGCTTGCCATGTGGGCTCTGTTCGCAGCCTAAGCTTTTCTTCGTTAACATCCTTTTCGGTTATCCGCCCCTTCGCATATTCCTCGCCATCCTTTTGAATCCAGATGGCATTACTTTCAGCCATCCGTTTATATTGAATTGGGTAAAAGGAGAGCAGTGGGTCCAGAGCAACAAAGATTTCTCCATCTTTCGAGATGATTGGTGACAGCTGCAGTTTTACTGCCTTTTGATTGACAAAATAGGTCAATGAATCGGTTGGCAGTTGGACAACCTTATCTTTGGTAGTAATGATAACCGATTTAGACTTTTCGTCGTAAGTGATCGTGCTGTCAATTTGTTGTTTCAAAAATGATAGAGGAACAAACAATTTTTTTCCCTCGAATAGGGCATTCCCTTGCTGACTGCCTTTAAAAAGAATCGGGTTTTTGCCTTGAAAATATACTTTTTTATCCGTTGATGCAAAAGGATATAAAAATAGAAGAATGGAAGATAAAATGAGTAATAATGCACAAAATATTCCCCCAAAAATCCACTTCGTTGAGATTTTTTTATTGCTATGGTATTCAATACGTGCCATGAATCCGTTCCCCCTCCATTCTATCGTAAAGTATCTTATTGGAATTGAGAAGGTATTTTTACAATCTTGTAGTCACTTAACCCTTTCCCATTTTAAAAAGATTGAATAAAGCATTAGTGTTTTTTCGCAAATACATGGTAAAATAGGAGAACTGGATCTTTTTATTAAAGGGGAAATTATTATGTTTCAAATTATTTTAGTCTTGATCCTTGCCTATTTGCTTGGTTCCATCCCATCCGGCTTAGTTATCGGAAAGGTTTTTTATAAAACGGATATTCGCGAGCATGGGAGTGGAAATTTAGGCGGAACCAATACCTTTCGTACACTTGGTGTCAAAGCGGGGCTGGCGGTTACGATGGCAGATATCCTGAAAGGGACATTGGCAGCTTCACTGCCCATCCTCTTCAATATGGATATGAATCCGTTGTTGGCTGGAATTTTCGCAGTTATTGGACATACTTATCCAATCTTTGCCGGTTTTCGCGGTGGGAAAGCCGTTGCGACTTCAGGCGGTGTCGTGCTGCTCTGTGCACCATTTATGTTTCTGACTGTCCTCGTCATCTTTTTTATAAGTCTTTACATAACAAAATATGTATCCTTATCCTCCATGCTCGCCGGCGTCTGTGCCGTTATTTATGCTATTATTATTCGCGATCTCCCCCTGCTGATTGTAGTCGCCTTACTAGCGTCTTTTGTAATTTACCGGCATCGGGCAAATATTAAAAGAATTATTAATAAAACAGAACCTAAAATCAAATGGCTTTAAAGGACCTATCGGTTCTTCTGCATTCCAGGTTCTAGAAGAAATGCACATAAATATAGTATAGTATTCTAGACAAGCATAAAATAATTTTGCTTGATCCTTTGAATCCATTAGGAGATTTTATGAAAAAGAAAGTCATTATGCCTTCTATTCTAATTATAATTGTTTGTATCGTGTTGGCTTCTGTTATCCTAATTCAGCAGCAACAGAGTGCAAATAACGGTAAGAGTGATAACGTTTATTCTACGAAAAATCATAAACAACGTCCATCATTGAATGTGAATCGACAGATGACAGAAAAAATAACGATAGGCGCCATAGGCGACATATTAATTCATGATGTGGTCTATCAAGATGCTTTTAACGGTACCAAATATACCTTTGAACCTATGTTAGAAAATGTGAAAACTTTATTAGAAAAACCAGACCTTCTGACGGCTAATCAAGAAAGCATGTTAGGGGGCCTAGAACTAGGGCTTTCCGGTTATCCAACGTTCAATAGCCCGCACGAGGTTGCGGATGCTCTTGTTCATGCAGGAGTCGATATTGTCTCAACCGCTAATAATCATACCTTAGACAAGGGCGAAAAAGGAATCAAATCGGAAGCATCATATTTAGATCATATTGGTTTACCGCATGTAGGAAGCTTCCTTAACGGAAAAGACCGCCAACAGTTGCGGATTTTGAATAAAAATGGCATCAAGATTGCCTTTCTCTCCTATACTTACGGAACGAACGGAATTCCTGTTCCAAATGGGAAGGATTTTCTCGTCAACCTCATTGATCGTGAAAGCATGAAAGATGAAATTCATCGGGCAAAAAAAGAAGCGGATGTAGTCGTCATGAGCATCCATTGGGGAATCGAATACCAGCGTATCCCGACAACAGAGCAAAAGGACTTAGCTAGCTTTTTGGCAAATGAAGGAGCCGACATTATCTTTGGTTCACATCCGCATGTTTTGCAGCCGATGGAATGGATTAATACAGCTGATGGCAGGAAAACATTTGTCATTTATTCTTTAGGGAATTTTATTTCCGCCCAATATAATGATTATAAGGACATCGGCGGAATGGCGACAATTGATATTACCAAGCATTTATCCGAAAAAGGTAATTCGATTGAGTTTTCCAACCCAGTCTTTTACCCAACCTATGTTACAAATCACAAGTATCATCAGTTCCGGGTTGTCCCATTAGAAAATGCTGGAGCATTCGGGCTTAAAAATGCCGATGCTAAGTATAAGGAAATACAAGCACATATGACACAATGGCTCCGCTAACATGGGGCTTTTTTTTGCTTTTATAAAAAGAAAGACTTGAAAAAATGATTATTTTTCAAGTCTTTCAGTCTTATTTTCCCAAATGTGTTCGATTAAGCCTTCCTTCTGTAAAATCTCCTTTTGCCTTTCGCCAATCAAGTCAAAATGGGAATAGCCATCCTTTCTATGATGAATCCATTCCTTTTTTAACCCGTGTTTTTTACCCCAATCGGCTAATTTTTCAAGGTCAAGGCATCCGACTTTAGTTACTGTATTGCATCCGGGAAAGCGGTCATCGAGCCAATAATGTGTTAAAAAGGCCAGTTCGCCGCCATCAATCTTTCTTTTCCAGTCGATAATTTCCCATCTTTTTATTCCAAATGCCACCGAATCACTCCAGTCCACTAGTCAATCTAGTACATTTATAAGAGGTACCTCTTTGGACTATTTTTTCTTGATTTCCTCGTATTTTAAATACCATTCAGGAAAGGCCTTTTTGAAAGCCGCAGGTCTGAAATTTTCCTTTTTGACAATGATGTGCGTTGATGTCCCCACGGCACATATTTCATCGTCCGCATTAACAATCGTATAACCATAAATGGTCTTGATGCCATCATTTAATTCTACCCATGTTTTTACAAAGGCTTTATCCCCATACCGAAGTGGTTTTTTGTAAGTAATTTGAATATCATAGACAGGAGCAAAATAACCTGCCTCCTCCATCGATAGATAGCTATAGCCGAGATCCTCAATCAAACCTGTTCTGCCAAGCTCGAAAAATTTCAAATAATTTGCATGATAAATGACACCCATCATATCAGTATCTGCATAGTAAAGCTGAATTTCTCTGGTCGAAATAAATAGATTATCCACGGGTAACGTTCCTTTCATCCTCTGAATTCATTACATTTTACTTAAGGCTTTTATGACATCCTCTACTTCTAGGAGCATGGACCTTTCAAATAGACTTTCGTCCTCATCCGCATCCATTAATCTCAAGGCTTGCGCTTGAATCATTTCATCTGCCAAATTTGCGGAAAAGCGGCCATTTCCTTTAAATTCTTCTGCCTCAATCGTCTGCAGCAGCAGTTTTTTAGCTTCTTCTGTCAGTTGGTATTGGAAGCTTTCAGAGTATGCCGCCATGATTTCGAGCAATTCTTCCGAAGAATAGTCAGGGAATAAAAAGAACTTTTTAAACCTGGAGCGAAGACCTGGATTACTATCAAGAAGTTGTTCCATTTCAGTTGGATACCCGGCCAATACTACCACCAAGTTTTCATTGTGCTTTGTCATTTCATCGACAAGCGTATCAATAACTTCTTTTCCAAAATCACCAGACGTGTGACCGAGCAGTGAGTAAGCTTCATCAATAAATAGGACACCACCAAGTGCTTCCTTAATTTTTTTCTTTGTTTTCCCCGCCGTTTGCCCAACATAGCCAGCGACAAAATCAGCTCTGCTGGCGACAATTAGATGACCTCTTTTTAAAATCCCACATTCTTTTAAAAATTCCGCATAAATTTTTGCAACGGTTGTTTTCCCTGTACCAGGATTTCCCGTGAAAACAGAATGTAGTTGGATTGGTACCGTTGGGAGTCCTTTTTTTCTCCTATACTGCTGCATTTTCACAAATGAAATCAACGACTTCATTTCTACTTTTAAGGATTCTAAACCAATTAAGTGATCAAGTTTAGATTGCGGCGATTCCACCAGATCCACCCTATCCAAACGAAAATCTTCCCTATTTAACAGCATAAATTCTAAGATATCCTCTTCAGTCGCTTGGTTCTCTGCACCCTTCTTAAAAATCGCATCTAACACGATATTGCGGACAGTCCTGGCATTTCCAAACGTATCATCAACCCGTTCCTGATCAAGACGATGGTTTATTTCGATTTTTGCCTCTTCCGTCATGAAATAATCATTATCAGAAGCCACCATCTCTGCAATCTTGACTAATTCTTCATTTGAATAATTGGGTAAATGGATAAAATTTGATTGCGGAAAACGACTGCGCAAACCAGGATTTGCATCTAAAAAGGACCGCATTTCTTCGGGATAGCCTGCCAAAATAACCGCGAATTGTCCACCGTACTCGTTTCCTGTCATAAGCGAAACAAGCGTATCAATCGCGGTTTGGCCATAATCATTCCCTGTTTGCCCCTCCCGTTTTAGGCTATAGGCTTCGTCAATAAATAACACACCGCCGATCGAACGTTCAACGATTCCACGGACATTTTCTTCCGTTTGTCCGACAAAGGAGCCTACAAGCTGGGACCGGTCTGTCTCAATGACTTCCTCGCGAGGCAGGACCCCGAGCTCATGATAGATCTTTGCCATTAACCGGGCAAGTGTTGTTTTTCCTGTCCCAGGGTTTCCGGTTAAAATCATGTGAAGGCTTAGCTCATCTTTAATTTGAAAGCCCATTTCCCTCCGCTGTTTTTGGTATTTTAAAAATCGGTAATATGCATTGACACGCTCCTTCACCAAATCCATCCCAATCATCTCATTCAACTGATTCAAGGCATTTTCTATTGTTGGGGTAATGTTTTCATTGGCTTCAAGAAACTGCAGCTGCCACTGATGTTTCATTTCCCCCACATTTGATAAATGCAATTGTAAATCTTCATAAAAGGTGGATGTATGGAAAACCCCAGTAATCGATTGATCATATTCTTCTGCCGCTTTTAACAGATTCCCTGTTTCCTCGATTACCGATGAAAGCAAATCGGCAAGTGTCTGATACTTTAGAAAATGCACTTTCTTAGCCATAGTTGAGCACATACCTACAATAGCTTCTAGATCGTGCAAATGCTCATCCGCACCTGTTAAAAAATGTTGACATACCTCTATGTACTGTTCAGCCGTTTTCTTCTTTGCTGTACGGTTATCCGTTTCCCTTATTGGCGGGAACGAAAGTGGAACTAGAAGGTCTTTGAACTTTATTAAATCAAACTGCAGCATAAATTCCTTTGCCCGTTGGTTGTTGGGATCTAATTTTAATGCCTTTTCAAGCCAAACAGCGGCTAAGGAGTTTTCTTTCTTACGTTCAAGCCTTGATAATGAGGCTAGCGTTAATAGCTTTGATAACGTAATAGGATTGGATTCATGACTAATCGCAGTTATTAACTCACCTTCGTCTGTAATAATCCCCGTATCATTTAGTTCTATTTCCCATTGCTTTATTTTCTGATTGTATGCAACACGCTTATTTTCTTGTTGTTTCAAAATGATCACTTCTTTTTTAAAATTTCCCTTATATCTTACCATAAACCCTTATCGTTACACTAAATAAAGGATTTGAATAGAAAAAGGACCTGTCACAATGCCCAGGTCCATGTTCAAATTAAGCAATCATATTAAGTTTCATCCTGAAGCTCAGCTTGGAAGGATTCGATGCTCTCCCGTCTGCGCTGATTCTTAGCTTCAATCTGTTCGCGTTGCTGTTGACTATCCGTAAATTGCATTGATTCTTCCGCTTTTTCAATGTTTTCTGTTGTATCCTGAATCATTGACTGAAGCTTTTCCGCATTGTCACTGCGATCATCTGGTTTTGGTTGGTTATTAAAGGTCATAGGGTTAGTCCTCCTTGAGAATGTACTTGGTACAGATATAGTTTGTTACGGGGGGAAAAAAATATCCAGAAATATGTGGGATTCTAAATTAATCACGACACAAAAAAGACCCTAGGACTATTGTCTGTTGGGTCTTATATAAGTTATTCACCTTTAGTTTGCATTACCTGGGCATGCTGCCCTGATTTATCATTCATTTTTTTACCCTTATTTCCACTGAATCCACGTGGCTGTGTTCCAATATGGTTGGGTACAAAAGGTTTACTGTTTCGTTTTGGATTACTCATATGATGATCCCTCCTTATTTACATTTTGTCCAAAAGGATGGAAAATCATGATTGGAAAACAATGTGATTGATTATTCAGCTTTACCCAAACGTTTATTTTCTAAGCGCTGTTCAATCTTTTCTATTGCATCACGATCTTTTAATAGTTGAGATTTATTTTCGGATACAAGCTCAGCAAAAGAGCGTTTTCTAGGTTTTCTCATTGGTATCACCTTCCTTAATTCCTATTGTAACAGTTAGTATGCCCGGAAACGGTTGTAATTATTACAACTTTTTGAAAATTAAATAAGAAAGCGGAAGCTTCCTTTGCGCGGCGTATGGACAGGAGCGCTTCGACTGAGATAAAGGAAACACGGAGCTCAAGTCGATTCGATGTTGACTTATCATAGGGAGAAGAGCGAAGTCCACTAGCCGTTTGGCGCTGGAGCTAGACTGTTATCAAAGTTCAAAGTTTTATACTTTTTTTAAAAACAAAAAAGACATTGGACAATCCAACGTCTTTTGTTTATTTACTTTAACTTCTTCGTATTGTCTTTCATGACATCGAGCTTCATTGATCCAATAAATTTATCTTGAATGATCCCCTTGCTGTCAATAAAATAAGTAGTAGGAATTGATATAATTTGATATTTTTCATTGACTATGTCATCTGCGTCAAGAAGAATAGGAAAGGTAATTTTATTTTCATCGACAAAACCTTGGACATCTAATTGAGGATCAATGTTAACCGCTAAAATCACGACATCATCTTCTTTATGTTTGGAGAACTTCTCCATTTCAGGCATTTCTGCCTTACATGGACCACACCAAGTTGCCCAAAAATTAAGCATAACTTTTTTTCCCTTTAAATCTGAGAGCTTTACTTTATCGCCAGTCAATGTCTTTAGTTCAAAATTAGGCGCCATTGCCCCAATAGTAAGGCCTTCTTTAGTTGCTGTTGCCTGATTTGTCGTTTCGGGTGCTTCTGTCTTTTTATCCATCGCCTGAACAATCGCTACTGTTAGCAGGGAAACTAAGACAACGGCAGCGATCACTTTTTTTATCATCCCCGAAAACCTCCTTTATTCATTATCTGCTATATCGATTTTACACTATAAACTTAGTTGAAACAAAACTTGTCTATGCCGAATCTGTGACAATTTACGAATTCTTTTAAAAAATGAGTGCATGTAAAAAGCAAGCGTAAACACGCTTGCCTTTAAAACAATTTCTTAAATTCATCCAACACATTTTTTGTGACTCTGTCAACAATCATGTTGAGGTCATTTTCCGATAACGAGCTTTCAAGAGGAGGTGTTATTTTTTTTGCATGGATTCCCTCAGAAGTGTCCGCCCCCAACGGTGTGTTCCCTTCAATCCCCATTTTTGATTTCATCTTGACCAGCGTTTGCACATGTTTTTTAGAAAGGTCCCGATCACCATTCAATTGTTTGGAAATCCAATTGATCTTTGCTGTAAATTCTAATGACTCCATTAAGTAATAGGCGTGTTCCAGGTCCTTACCCCAGGTTAAGGCACCGTGGTTTTCCAATAACACCCCTTGATGATGATGAACAAACTTTTTTACGGCATTTGGTACTTCTTCCGTTGATGGTGTCCCATATTCAGCAATAGGTATTGTCCCAACGTAAACTACTGCTTCCGGCATGATTGCCTGATCTAAGGGGATACCGGCAATGGCAAAAGCGGTTGCATAGGGTGGATGGACATGGACAATCGCTTGTACATCTCGACGCTCTTGGTAAACTAGCAGGTGCATTTTCATTTCTGAGGTTGGCCGGTAATCACCATCGAGAACATTCCCCTGCCCATCAATCTTCAGAATCATTTCAGGTGTCATAAAGCCCTTACTAACGCCTGTTGGCGTAATCAAAAATTCATTATCACCAAGCCGAATCGAAATATTTCCGTCATTTGCGGCAACCAATCCTTTTTCATAAATTCTTTTGCCAATTTCGCATATTTGTTTTTTATATTTTATTTCAGATATCATCCGTAACCCGCCTTCCATTCCTTATATTTCAAAAAGTTTTGGAAGCTCTTCTTGGTAATTACCTGTTAGTATTCCCTTTTCAGTGATAATAGCCGTAACAAGCTCATGTGGCGTGACATCAAAGGCTGGATTAAATACTTTGACGCCTTCAGGGGCCGTTCTTTTTCCAAAACCTTCGGTAATTTCCGCGGCATCTCGTTCCTCGATTGGAATATCAGCACCTGTTTTTGTTTCCAGATCAACGGTGGACCGTGGTGCGGCTACATAAAAAGGAATATTATGTGCTTTAGCCAGTAAGGCCACACCATATGTCCCGATTTTATTAGCAACGTCACCGTTTGCTGCTACCCGGTCACAGCCGACAATAACTGCCTGCACCCAGCCCTTTTGCATGACCATAGCCGCCATATTGTCGGTAATAAGCGTCACATCAATTCCGGCTTGCATTAGTTCCCAGGCGGTCAAGCGTGCGCCCTGTAAAAGCGGTCTCGTTTCATCAGCAAACACCTTAATGTCCCAGCCTTTTTCTTTCGCTAAATAGAGCGGAGCAAGTGCTGTCCCATATCTTGCCGTGGCAATACCGCCCGCATTGCAATGGGTGAGAATGCCCATCCCGTCGTTTAAAAGAGTTAAGGCATGCTCACCAATGGTACGGCAGACTTCTTCATCTTCATTGCGGATTTTATGGGCTTCACTCTCTAAAGCTGCTTTGATTTTAGAAATGGGTTGATCTTTTTCTTTTTGTACGCGCTCGTCCATCCTCTTTAAAGCCCAAAATAAATTGACGGCTGTTGGACGTGAAGCTGCTAAATAATCGGCCTGTTTTTTAAAAAAGGTATAAAAATCAGCAAAGGAATTTTCTGGTGCCTTCTTCATTCCAACCACTAACCCATAGGCTGCAGCAATTCCTATCGCCGGGGCACCGCGCACCTTTAATTGTTTAATCGCCTCCCAGGCATCTTCAATTTTCGTGATTTCAAGGAATTCGGTTAGATTCGGTATTTTCGTTTGATCGAGAATTTTTAATACACCGTTTTCATAGGAAACGGATTGTAAAAAAGAATCATTCATGTAAATCATCTCCACTTCTATATACAACCTAATAATTTTTCATATAATCCTTCATGCTACCAATGTAATTTTAACAATATCTATGGCATATGCAATACTTTTCAATTCTGATAATTAGATTTTCCAATATTAACGCAATTGTTCAAAAGTTTGATATGATTATAGTATGAAATGGGGGGATGCATATGAAGATTCTTGTCTTGGGCGGGAGCCGATTTTTAGGAAGAACGTTTGTAGAAGAGGCACTCACACGAAATCATGAAGTGACAATTTTTAATCGTGGAATACAAAATAATGGCATAAAGGATGTTGAAATCCTTGCTGGCAATCGGTTTGGTAATTTAAAGGCCCTTCAAAACCGTTATTGGGATGCGGTTTTGGATACGAGTGGCTTTATCCCTTACACAGTCCAAAATTCAACTGATTTATTGAAGGACCGCGTCAATCATTATACCTTTATTTCAAGTATTTCCGTTTATAAAGACTGGGTCCTCGAAAATTTAGCTGAAGACTATCCTGTTTTAGAAATGTCTCTCGATGAAGCCAATCAACTTTCAAATGATGCCAATGGTCCCATTTATGATTATTATGGACATTTTAAAGCCTTATGTGAACGGATTGCTGAAAAAAATATGCCCGGCCATGTGCTAAATGTTCGGGCCGGACAGTTAATTGGGCCGAATGATTATACGGACCGGATTCCTTATTGGGTCCATCGAATCGCGAAAGGTGGGAAGGTATTGGTTCCAGGCAACCCTAATCGCCGTGTACAGGTCATTGATAATAAAGACCTGGCAAATTGGATGCTAAGAATGATGGAAACGCAAGCAACAGGAACATTTAATGCGACGGGACCTGATTATTCTCTAACCATGAAAGAACTCCTCGCTGCCTGTATAAAAGTGACAGGCTCGAATGCCGAGTTGGTTTGGGCAGATGAAACGTTTCTTTTAGATCAAAAAGTGACTCCATGGACAGAAATGCCTCTTTGGGTACCTGAAACCACCCCATTATCTCCTGAACTTAAAGAGCCATGGAGAGGTGCCTTCTCCATTAATATTGATAAAGCTGTTAATAGCGGGCTTACCTTTAGGCCGTTGGAGGAGAGCCTTGCTGAAATTTACGAATGGGAAAAAGGGCGTAATCTTCCTCTGGAAGACTGGAAATCCGGTATGCGAGAGGATAAAGAAAAAGAGCTTCTTAATTTATTGTCCTAAAAATAGCGAAGATATCTAGTAACCAAAGAGAGCAGGAAATCCTGCTCTCTCTCTTCATTCATTCGATAAGATTCCTTTTTTGCATGAGAAGCTTGTTAAATTCTTTATCTAAAAATTCATATTTGGGATCCATTTGATCTATTAGTGATAGCTCACCAAGAATTGTAGATAGCTGGTTTTCAATGACTAACAGCCTTTCTTTGCTGGAATCCTCACGCTTTTTATCTTTATTAAAATATTCCTCTGGTTTCATTTCTACTCTTCTTATTGTTTGATTTTCAAACACAAGCAGCCGCTCACAAAGTTTATTGAGGAAATAATAATCATGAGAAACAGTAATGATGGTACCGGTAAACTCAGTTAATGTTTTTTCAAGCTGTTCCCTGCTCGGCAAATCCAGATGATTGGTTGGTTCGTCTAGAATAAGAACATCGTATTCCTTCATTAACATATCAACCAGCTTTACTCTCGTTCGTTCGCCTAGACTTAATGTCCCAATTGGCTTCGTAATATGTTCTTCCTTTAATCCTAAATTTGCAAATAATGTCCTTGCTTGGTGAATGTCCTCTCTGTCCATAAACCCTAAAGCATCAATTGCATTCTTATCTGCTGGTAAATCAGCTACATCCTGGCTTAAGTAAGCAATTTTTATTGAATCGCTCTTCCACAGTTCCCCTTCTGAATACGCCTGTTCCCCTAGAATCATTTTAATTAAGGTCGTTTTCCCGCAGCCATTTTCACCGAACAGTCCAATTCGTTCCCCGTGATTAATGTAAAACTGGGAACTCCGAAAAAGAGTCCTATTCTCGAATGTTTTACCAAGCTGCTTTGCCTCAATAATCCGTTTGCCCCTCTTTCCCGTGCTATCAAATTGGAAACGGACTTTTGTCTCTTCCAGTGGTTGATCAACCCTTTGTTTTTCAAGTTCATTTTGTAGCCGTTTCATTTTCGATTTCACTTGATTGTCACGCTTTTTTGCCTTCTTCCTGTGAAATTCCTTTATGCCATTTTGCCTTTTCGAAGGACCTTTTCCCTTTTTCGTTGAATCACGATGTGCTTTTTCAGACCAGGACTTTAATTGCTCCATTTGCGATTCAACCATTTCTATTTGACGCTGCTGAACATTATATTGGTGTCGCTGATCCTCTATCTGCTGTTGTTTCTTCTTTCGATAGTCACTGTAGTTCCCATTGTAAAAATGGATGTTGCCATTTTCCATTTCAAATATCCGATTGACGGTTTTATCCAAGAAATGGCGGTCATGCGAAATAATCAAGACAGGTCCATCGAACCTCTTTAATTCGGAAATCAACCACTCAATGCCTGTAAAATCTAAATGATTTGTTGGTTCATCCAAGATTAGAAAATCTGGCTTTGATGCCCAAACCATCGATAGTGCGAGCTTCAGCTTTTCACCGCCGCTTAAATGGGTTAGTTGATTTTCCTCCCATTCGTAAACCTTTTTGAGACCCAGTTCGCTAGCATGCCGAAATAGATCATTTTCTATATTACCTAACAGGGATTGATGAAAATCGCTTACTTCATAATCAATCGATTGTGAAAGATATCCTATTCTTAAATCACTTGGTTTCTCAATTACACCTTTGTCCGGATAAAGTTTGCCAAACAGGAGATTGGCCAACGTGGTTTTACCCGTTCCATTTAGGCCAACAAGTCCAATTCTCTCGCCGTTTTTTATCTCAAACTGAATATTGTCCAAGATTTTTTGTAGATGAAAGCTTTTTTCTAAACCCTTTACGTTAATAATCACTCTGCTTGATGTTTGTTTTTTAAACATAAAAAAACCCCTTCATATGAACCTGAAGAGAGTCTATGCCGTATAGTAATCATATATCTACCATAAATGCTGCTCAACAAATAAACCTATAAAGGTTTGTTTGCCATGGTTTTTACGATTAGGACATAAAAAAGGACAGACTAATCCTATTCTTCAGGTTCTTCATTTTTCGAGTATTCGAATCATGCGCTGAAAAATAAGATTATAATTTCATTGACCCTTAATCATTCCTTTTCGTTTGTTAATAATATTTTAATGGAGGACCCTTAACATTGTCAATCAAAAGCAGAAAACACCATGACCTAAAAGGCATGGTGTTTTCATTAAAGAATTAAGCTTGTAATTTTTCACGTAGTACCATTTGCAGGATGCCGCCGTGACGGTAGTAATCAATTTCAACTTCAGAATCAAAGCGGACAAGCACTTCGAATTCTTTCTTGTTGCCAGCTTCGTCAGTAGCTGTTACTTTTAGCAGGTCACGGGGTTTTACATTTTCGTCCACTTGAACATCGATCGTTTCTTTACCAGTTAAACCTAGTGTTTCTGCGCTTTCGCCGGCTTTAAATTGAAGTGGCAGCACACCCATCAACACAAGGTTTGAACGGTGAATACGTTCAAAGCTTTCAGCTAGAACTGTTTTGATACCTAGAAGGTTGGTACCTTTCGCAGCCCAGTCACGTGAAGAGCCCATTCCGTAGTCTTTACCAGCAAGAACAATCAAGCCAGTGCCGTTTTCTTTGTACTTCATGCACGCATCGTAGATAGACGTTACTTCGCCTGTCGGCCAGTAAGTAGTTACGCCGCCTTCTGTACCTGGAGCGATTTGGTTACGAATACGAATGTTTGCAAATGTTCCGCGCATCATCACTTCGTGGTTACCACGGCGAGATCCGTACGAGTTAAAGTCGCGGATCGCCACGCCTTTTTCAAGTAAATATTTTCCGGCTGGAGTATTTTTACCAATAGCACCTGCTGGTGAAATATGGTCAGTTGTTACGGAATCCCCAAACTTACCAACCACACGTAGTCCATTTAATGGCTCAACTTCACCTGGTTCAGGTGATAAGCCTTCAAAGAACGGCGGGTTTGCAATGTAAGTAGAATCTTCATCCCAAGTATATAAAGGCTCATTACTTGTTTTGATTTCATTCCAACGCTCGTTGTCACCAAAAACGTTCTCGTACTCTTTACGGAATAGCTCAGGTGTAACAGTGCGTTTAACCACATCATTGACTTCTGCAGTAGATGGCCAAATATCCTTGAAGAAGACATCGTTACCGTCTTTATCTTTACCAATTGCTTCAGTAGCGAAATCGATATTCACTGTACCAGCAAGCGCATAGGCAACAACAAGCGGTGGTGAAGCAAGATAGTTTGCTTTTACAAGCGGATGAATCCGTCCTTCAAAGTTACGGTTTCCGGAAAGTACGGATGTAACTAATAGATCGTTTTCAGCGATTGTTTTTTCAATTTCTTCTTTTAATGGACCGGAGTTTCCGATACAGGTGGTACAGCCGTAACCTACAAGGTTGAAACCGATTTGCTCAAGATATGGTAGCAATCCAGAATCACGAAGATAGCCAGTTACAACTTTTGAACCCGGTGCTAAGGAAGTTTTAACGAATTTTGGAACTTCCATTCCTAATTCAACTGCTTTTTTCGCAACAAGTCCTGCTCCAGCCATTACATACGGATTCGATGTGTTTGTACAGCTTGTAATGGAAGCAATGGCAATCGCACCAGTCTTAATCGTTGTTTCGTCACCGTTTTGGAATTTAACGGTCGCTGACTTTTCAAGTTCCTCAGATTTCATGCCGAAACCTTGGTTCCCTTGTGGTGCAGAAATCGCTTTATTAAATTCTGTTTTCATTTTTGAAAGTGGAATCAAATCTTGTGGACGTTTTGGACCAGAAAGATTTGCTTCAATCGCAGAAAGGTCAATTTCAACGACATTTGTATAAACTGGCTCTTCACTCGGATTGAAGAATAAGCCGTTTTCTTTGCAATATTGTTCAACAACATTGATTTGTTCTTCATCGCGTCCAGTTAAACGTAAGTAGGCAATTGCTTCTTCGTCAACAGGGAAGAATCCACAAGTTGCGCCGTATTCAGGAGCCATGTTGGCAATTGTCGCACGGTCAGCAAGTGGTAGTACGGATACACCAGGTCCGAAGAATTCAACGAATTTTCCAACTACCCCATTACTACGAAGGACTTGCGTTACTTTTAAGGCAAGGTCTGTTGCAGTTGAGCCGTTTGGAAGTTCGCCCAGTAATTTAACACCGACTACTTCAGGCACTGGGAAGTATGATGGCTGCCCAAGCATGCCAGCTTCTGCTTCAATACCGCCTACGCCCCATCCAAGTACCCCAAGACCGTTGATCATTGTCGTATGTGAATCTGTACCTACCAATGTATCAGGATATGCTTCAAGCTCACCGTCAGCATTTTCTGCCACATGAACAACATCGGCCAAGTATTCAAGGTTTACTTGGTGAACGATACCTGTTGCAGGCGGCACGGCACGGTAGTTATTAAATGATTTTTGTGCCCAGCTTAAGAACTGGTAGCGCTCAGCATTACGTTCGAATTCATAATCCATGTTAATTCGTAATGAATCTGCTGATCCATAGGCATCAACCTGTACGGAGTGATCAATAACAAGGTCAACCGTTTTTTCTGGATTGATTTTGTCTGGGTCGCCGCCAAGGTCTGCCATTGCTTTTCTTAAAGAAGCAAGGTCAACTACCGCTGGTACACCAGTAAAGTCTTGAAGGATAACACGTGCCGGCTTAAATGGAACGTCCACTTCTTTAAGCTCAGCTGTACCCCATTTTGCTAAGTTTTCAATATGCTCTTTCCCAATCATGCGGCCATCATATTGGCGAAGTACTGATTCAAGTAGTACTTTTACGGAATAAGGCAATTTGGATACCTTGCCAATGCCTGCCTCTTCAAGTGCACTTAAACGGTAATAGTGGTAGCGTTTACCGTTTACTTCAAAGGACGTCCGTGCGTTAAATACGTCGTTTTTTACCATTTGTAAAATCCCCCTCATTCGTCATCATAGTAAAATTAACGAAAAGTTGAAAAGTTTGAATTTTCCCATCCAGCTTCACTTTTCTCACAATTCTAATCTTAAACCAACTAAATACATAAGTAAATAACAAGAAAGTTATTGTGCTTGATAAGTTTTCCTTATGTTTTTTATGTAATTTGTTCGGAATATTTTGAAAATCTTATGAATGCTTTGTGAAAATCCGTGACGGGAAAATCTTTATTTTCCTTTTTATTATCTCAAAAAAATATTTCCTTGTCATTTTTTTAATCAAAAAGGAAATATTAACATGGAAGGGGGTGAGTGTTTGGCAAAACGTAAAGCAAACCATGTGATACCTGGTGCGAATGCTGCTAAGGCACAGGGAAATGGTGCCGGGTTCAATGAGGAAATGGCAAGTGAACCAGAATTAACAGTAAAAGAAAGAATGAACAATAAAAAGCGTAAGAAAAATCAATAAAAGCAGGCGGGGATTCCCTCCGCCTGCTTTACCTATTCCGTTTGATTTACCTCGGAAACCATGCTTTTTAGGTCCTGCTGGAACCGTTCCAATTGAGATTTTTGCTTTTCTGAAGCGACCTCAAGTGCGTTTTCTATTTGTTGGTATGCTTCATTTACTTCGTTCTTTAAATGCTTTAGTTGATGTCCATAGCTGGCACTGTCATTGACGATTGTCTCAAAAAGGCCTTGAGCTTCCTCATATCCTTGTTGCGCTGCTTGAAAAGCCTGCTGCTTATCCTTGTTGTAAGGATATTTTTGCATATAATTCTCACTCCTTCATTTTGCTTACCGTTAAATTGCACAGATTAAAAAAAATTATTCAGCATAAAAGGACTTAATGACCGCATCCTAACAAGTAGGAGGGATGACACATGAACAAAAATGATGGAAAAGATATGCGTAAAAATGCACCAAAGCAGTCAGGACAGCCAGAACCCTTGAGCGGTTCCCACAAAGTAAAGAATCGCAACCATACACGCCAAAAACATAATTCTAGTCATGATATGTAAGAGACAAAAACCCCTCTTATTTTAAGAGGGGTTCACTTTTATCAATGCTTCAAGCAAAGATACTTCATCTTCAGGTGTAACTGTTCTCAAATCAATAATAAACTCGTCCTTTTGGATTCGTGCAATGATAGCTGGCTTAGATTCCGTTCGTAATTTTCTTCCAAGCTGTTCCGCAGTTAATAAATGATGCTGTAGTGCAATGACCATTGTTGGCAGAACAACGTCTGGCATTGTCCCACCACCTACCTGGCTTGTATCCTGAAAAACTTTTACCTGAAAACTGCTTGTTCTTTGTAACAAGTTTGTAACGAATGAATTTGACCTTTCGTCTAATACATTAATAGGTACTAATAAATCACGGATGGTTGGGATATTTCTCATGGCACTCTCGCCGCGGGCATAATCGATTAACGTCCCCTCGAGCGCTGCTAACGTCATTTTATCAACACGTACCACCCTGGCTAACTGGTGTTTTTTTAAACAATCAATGATTTCTTTCTTTCCAACGATAATCCCTGCCTGCGGACCGCCGAGGAGCTTGTCACCACTAAAGGTAACAACATCTGCCCCCATTTCGATGACCTCTTTCACGACCGGTTCTTCACCAATTCCATGCTTTCTGAAATCATAGAGGGCGCCGCTGCCAAGATCTTCATAAAAAATGACATGATCCAGCCTTTTAGCTAAATCAACAAGCTCCTTTGTGTCGACTGATTTTGTGAACCCGATAACCTTAAAGTTACTCGTGTGGACCTTCATCACAATAGCCGTTTCCGGTGTCACTGCTTTTTCGTAATCGTAAAGATGTGTCTTATTAGTTGTTCCCACTTCTTTAAGGGCTGCCCCACTTTCCTCCATGATGGAGGAAATCCGAAATGAACCGCCGATTTCTACCAGCTGTCCCCTAGAAACAATGACTTCTTTATTTTTAGCTAATGCCCTTAAAACAAGATAAACAGCGGATGCATTGTTATTGACAACCATGACCGCTTCAGCACCGGTGATTTCTTTAAGAAGTGCCTCCACATGACTATGTCTTGAACCTCTCTCACCTTCTATTAACTTGTACTCAAGATTCGAATAGCTTCTTGCCGTTTCAACAACATGATTAATCGCATTCTCGCTTAACCGGGCCCTGCCAAGATTGGTATGTAATATCGTCCCCGTCGCATTGATTACTTTTTCTAAGGTGTAGGAATACTGTTTTTTTAAATTGGCTTCCAGGATGGCAAACAAGTCTTCAATAAAATGGTTGGTTCCTGGGATTCCGCCCGACCATTTATCATTGAGAATTGATTCCCTTATCCGATCCAATTCATCTTTCAATTGTTTAGTAAGCTGGATCGGATCTAGCTGACTTTCATTAAGAAGTGTTAAAAACTTACCATGATTCTGAAGCTCATGGACGGCTGGAATTGAACGTAGCCATTCTTTCACGATAAAAACTCCCTCACTAATCCTTCTTTTGTCCTATTATATCATATCAGTTTCACCTTTTAAGTTTGGATGAATAAAATGAAACGAGCAAGGGGGATTGGATATGAAAAAAAAGAAGCATCAACAAAATCAGAGTTTAGCTTTTGATTTTGATTTGGTGGAAAAATGGTTGGAAAACTATTTTCTTGACCCGCTAACCTCTTATTTGGATGCAACACAATTTCAAATTGATCTTTATGAGACAGATAAGGAATGGATTGTCGAGGCCATTTTAACCGAATATGAAGCTTCTGAAATTAAGGTATTTATTGATGAAAAAAAATTAATCATTTCTGCATCAAAATTCCCCCCTTCCGAAACCTTGCCCAAACGGATTCGTTCCATTGATTTCCCCTTTTTGGTCATTAACCAAGAAGTATCAGCAGCCTTTTCGAATGGCATATTAGAGGTGTTTATCTCAAAAACAGAAAAGGGATTAGGCAAAAATCGATTTGTTACCTTACCTTAAGGTTTCATTTTTTTGCATCAATTAACATAATGAGATTATCAGTTGGTAATTTAAAACCCTCATATCGAAACGATATGAGGGTACATTCTATTTTGAAGCGATTATTTCAATCATTTCTTCGGAATCAGGAAAAACCCCTGTTTCAAGCTTTGAGTAGATCTTTTCTCCATTGACAGTCACCTCGAAAGCGCCGCCGGAACTTGAAATAAGTTCTAATTTTTTGATATCCCTATAAAAATGGTTAAACAAGTCCTCCGCGAAACTCGCGGCTTTTGGTGCATAATTTCATTGCATACAAAATTCAACAATGACATGATAGTTCTTCATCAAAATACCCCCTAATCACATTACTTTCCTACACAAAGATAGTAAAAACAGTTTATCCTATCCCCTGTTGTTCCGCAAATGTTCTGCACTATTGATGCGAATTGAAAAAGAAAGAGTTATACTAATAAAATGGAGGTGGACATGTTGAGTGAGCAAGAAAAAATTCGCCTGACCTCTTTATCCACAAAAGCTGGTTGAGGCTGCAAAATTGGTCCTGAGGACCTGGCGCAAGTTTTGCGTCTATTACCGAAACAAGAACCTGTTCCTGAATTATTAGTGGGACTTGATACGTCTGATGATGCAGGGGTCTATCGATTAACAGACTCCATTGCACTTATCCAAACAGTCGATTATTTTACCCCGATTGTCGATGACCCGTATATGTTTGGCCAAATTACAGCTGCTAACGCATTAAGCGATGTTTATGCCATGGGAGGAGAGCCAAAAACAGTCTTAAATATTGTCGGCTTTCCGATTAAGAAGCTCGGTGCCGAAATGCTTTCTGAAATTCTTCGCGGTGCCGCGGATAAGGTGAAAGAAGCAGGCGCGATAACGGTCGGCGGTCATTCTATTGATGATCAAGAACCTAAATTTGGTTTGTCCGTTACGGGAATTGTACATCCGGATAAAGTATGGAAAAATGTTGGTGCAAAACCAGGTGATGTCCTTGTACTGACGAAGCCAATTGGTGTCGGCATCCTCACCACAGGAATAAAAAGAAGCGTGGTAACACCTGAGCAAGAACAAATGGTAACAGAAACAATGGCGATGTTAAATAAGACGGCTGCTGAGGTTTTAACCAATTATCACCCTCACGCTGTCACGGATGTAACTGGATTCGGGCTGCTTGGCCATGGCAGTGAAATGGCTAAAGGCAGCGATGTCAGTTTTGAAATCTCATTTTCACAGGTGCCGATGTTAAATGGCTCCGTTGAATTAGCGAAAAATGGTGTCGTTCCTGGAGGCTCAAAGTCTAATCATAAATGGTTAACAGATGATGTCGTTTATGACGAAGCTATTCTTCCCGAAGAACAGCTCGTCTTGTGTGACGCAATCACTTCTGGCGGCCTTCTCGTCTCATTAAAAGAAGAGGAAGCTGCAGAATATGTCGAAAAGCTTCAAACAAGTGGATTAGTTCAGGCGTCCATAATCGGAAAAGTTACCGAGAAAAAAGACAAATTTATATATGTCACACGTTAAACAGCGAAGCTGCAGATGCTTCGCTGTTTTTTTTAAGGTAGTTTCAGCCTTTATTATTAAAAAGTCCCGAACCATTTTGGCCCGGGATTCATCCATTTATAGTTTTGCACGCAGCTTTTCAATCATATCCTTCGTCATTCTGTCCAAATCGTACTCGTACTTAAAGCCCCATTCCGCTTTTGCAGCAGAAGCATCAATCGAATTCGGCCAGCTATCAGCAATTTTCTGTCGGTCTGGATCGACAGCATAAGAAATCTCAAAACCTGGGACAAACTTAGCAATACTTGAGGCAATTTCTTCGGGATCAAAGCTCATCGCTGTCACGTTGAACGCATTGCGGTGAATTAATCGCGATGGGTCTGCTTCCATTAGATCAATAATAGCATGTAAGGCATCCGGCATATACATCATGTCCATGTATGTGCCTTTATCAATGTACGAAGTATATTTACCTGTTTTTACTGCTTCATAATAAATTTCGACCGCATAATCAGTTGTTCCTCCGCCCGGTAGAGCAACATAGGAAATTAGCCCAGGGAAACGCAAGCCGCGCGTATCGACACCAAACTTTTGAAAATAGTAATTAGACAATAACTCCCCAGCTACTTTGTTCACCCCATACATGGTCGTTGGACGCATAATGGTATCCTGCGGGGTGAGATCCTTTGGCGTGGATGGCCCAAAAGCCCCGATTGAGCTAGGAGTGAAAAATTGCGCATTGAGTTCCCTTGCGGTTTCAAGGCTATTCATAAGCCCGCCCATATTTAAATTCCACGCAAAGACTGGCTTCGCTTCGGCAGTAGCCGATAAAAGTGCGGCCAAATGCATCACTGTATCAACCTTGTACTTTTTGGCAACCTCAACCATCTTGTTTAAATCCGTCACATCCACAGTCTCAAACGGACCACTTTGCGCTGCTTCACTGTCATTTTGTTTAATATCTGTGGCAATAACATTATCCGCGCCATAGATATCTCTTAGTTTCAACGTTAATTCTGACCCAATCTGTCCCAAAGCTCCGGTTATTAAAATACGTTTCATTGTTTCTCCGTCCTCTTCACATATGCTTATTGATTCTGCTTTTCCTTATAAATTACGCACTATATCTACATGAGTGCTTCCTCTTTATCTGTTAAATAACGCCCATATCCTTACCCACTTTTTCATAAATAGAAATAGCTTGATCGAGCATTTCTTTAGTATGGGCAGCGGTTGGCATATTGCGGACACGACCGGTCCCTTGTGGAACGGTTGGGAAGACAATCGCCTTAGCATAAACACCCTCATCATTCAGACGTTTGCTAAATTGCTGGGTTAGCGATTCGTCGCCAATGATACATGGCGTGATTGGGGTTTCGCTGTTGCCGATATTAAACCCTAACTCCTTTAAGCCCTTTTTCAGATAGTTGCCATTTTCCCAAAGCTTTTTATTAAGTTCATTGCTTTCCATTAGTATTTCAATCGATTTTTTACTTGCCGCTACATCTGCGGGTGTTAACGAAGTTGAGAATAGGAATGGGCGGCTGCGAACCTTTAACCAGTCAATCAGATTTCTTTTCCCAGCGACATAGCCGCCGACTACACCAATTGCCTTTGATAACGTACCAATTTGAAAATCAATTTTATCAGAAAGTCCAAAATGCTTGACTGTACCGGCACCATCACCTAAAACACCTGAGCCATGGGCATCGTCTACATAGGTAATTAAATCGAATTCCTCAGCAATCTTGACAATTTCAGGTAGTAAGGCAATATCACCGTCCATCGAAAACACGCCATCGGTAATGACCATAATTTTATTGTAGAGGCCTGATTCTTTAGCCGCTTTTGCCTTTGCACGTAAATCTTCCATATCAGAATGGTTCACACGGATAATCTTTGCCTTTGAAAGGCGACAGCCATCGATTATCGAGGCATGGTTTAATTCATCTGAAAGAATTGCATCATTTTTATCCATTACAGCGGAAATAGCCGCCATATTACAATTAAAGCCGGATTGGTAGGCAATCGCTGCTTCTGTATGTTTGAATTCGGCCAATTTCTCTTCTAATTCGACATGGAGTTTAAGCGTCCCATTGATGGTTCGAACGGCACCTGCTCCAACTCCATATTTTTCAATCGCCTCAGCAGCGGCTTTTTTTAAGCGATCATCCGTTGCTAAGCCCAAATAGTTATTCGAAGAAAGATTAATCAGCTCTCTGCCATTAACCGTAATGACGGGTCCATTCGGGCTTTCTAACGGGTCGATAACATTGTACAAGCCTTTTCCCTTTAACTCATCAAGATTTTCATTTAAAAATTGCTCTAGAACATTACTGGACATGTCCAATTCCCCCTAAAATTATTTAAATATAAAAGTGTCGGTATTTTTTAAAAAAGACAATTGTCCACCCCGAGCGGACACTAATGCCTTTGGAAAACAGCAGTATGTAAGGATTTCTATAATATACTGTATCACATTTTCAGTTCATTGTTCATATCAAACGGACAAAATTCAAAAAAATTTTTATACCCTCTTAGGATACCCTAAATGAAATTAGGTTATTGCAACATATTTACGTTATTATTGAAATATTAGATAGGGCAAGAAATCTTTAAGTTAATGGTCAACAAAAAGGAACCGATTCCTTAGAACGGTTCCTTTTCTCATTATTATGGGTTTCTAACATTTTATCGATTAGTTTACCTTTTCCGTACTCAATTTCCCTGCATTTCGATTGATGTTTTGAAGTGCTTCGTTATATTCCACTTCTAGTCTAGCAACAATCGCTGCCGTCGATTCAATTTTATCGATTGAACCAACACCATGGCCAGCGGACCAAATATCACGCCAAGCTTTTGCATTTGTTTCCTTTTGCATATCGTCAAAGTCTACTTTGGATTTCTTAACCAATTGATCGGGGTCAAGTCCTGCTTTCTTAATACTTGGTTTGAGCATGTTTGCGCTTACTCCTGAAAAGGCATCTGTTAAAAGGATATCTTCCTGTGTTGCTTCAACCAGCATTTCCCGGTATTCATCATTAGCCATACTTTCTGTGGCAACAATAAATCGTGTTCCCATATAGGCAAGATCTGCTCCGGCAGCTTGTGCAGCTAAAACCCCTTTTCCCGTTGAAATCGAACCGGCAAGGACGATAATTCCATCCCAGAAGGTTCTGACCATATCTACAAAAGCAAAACTATTGATTTGGCCAGCATGACCACCCGCACCGCTTGCAACCAAAATCAAACCATCGACACCTGCTTCGGCAGCTTTTTTAGCAAACTTCAAATCACTGACATCCGAGAATACTAAACCTCCATATTCATGGACAATATCAACTACTAGTTTCGGACTTCCCAATGAAGTGATTACTAATTGCGGCTGATGTTTTTTGATCAAGGATAGCTCATCCTGAAGCCGGCTATAGGAACTATGTACCACCATATTCAATGCCCATGGAGCAATTTTGCTGTTAGGATCATTTACCCTGGCATGTTCAAGCTCTTCATTTAATTGACTCATCCAATGATCAAGTACCTCAATCAGCCTGGCGTTAGGGGCAGGAAACGAGCCAATCACCCCATTCAAACAGCAATTTTTTACTAACTCTGGTCCAGATACTAGAAACATCGGCGCCGAAATTACAGGTAACTTCAGCTGTGCCCACCAGCTTTCAGGAATTGATTTTCTCAAACGGTCCACACTCCATTTTGGAATTTTCTGAATAAGTCACTCGTTATAATAGTACCTGAAAATGAATGGTTATTCAATAATGGGAATCCCCTTTTATTTTAGCTAATTAAAACGCCTTCAAACAACGAACAATTTTAAACTTCAGACATCAAACGTTCGTCTTTTTATAAAAAAAGGTTGATTTACAATTTTTTTATGCGTATAATGTGAATAAATTCATAAGGTTTCACTCATATAATCGCGGGGATATGGCCCGCAAGTTTCTACCGGATTGCCGTTAACAATCTGACTATGGGTGGGTAATGGGAAAATCGCTCTTTAATTTAGAGGGACTTCTTCCAATCCTTTCGGACAAGTAGCCCAAAGGTCATTGCCTCACTCAATTTTTGATGTGAGGCAATGACCTTTGGGCTTTTATTTTTTAAAAAAGGAGAAACAAACATGAGATTACTCGAGGAAAAAATCGCTGCAGATGGAATGGTTTTATCGGAAAATGTTTTAAAAGTTGATTCATTCTTGAACCACCAAATTGACCCGCAGTTAATGCTTGAAATCGGGAAAGAGTTTGCAACAATTTTTGCAGGTGAAGGCATTACAAAAATTGTGACGATTGAATCTTCAGGGATTGCCCCTGCTGTCATGGCAGGACTTTATATGAATATTCCTGTTATTTTTGCGAGAAAAAGAAAATCGTTGACATTAACGGAAGATTTAGTTAGTGCCAGCGTTCATTCATTTACCAAAAACGAAACAAATGAAATCTCCATTTCAAAAAAATATATTCATGAAAATGATCGTGTCCTCATCATTGATGATTTCCTTGCTAACGGAGAAGCTGCATTGGGTTTAGTAAAGATTGTTCAAAAAAGCGGTGCCGAGGTTAATGGGATTGGGATTGTTATCGAAAAGTCTTTTCAGCCTGGGGCAGATACGTTGCAGGAAATGGGATTTAGGGTTGAATCCTTAGCAAGGATTGCCTCCCTTTCAAATGGAAAAGTTACATTTAAAAGTGAAAAAATGGAGGAAACTGTCCAATGAACCAACATCCAATAAAAACTGCTTCTTTAGGAATACAGCATGTGTTAGCCATGTATGCAGGGGCTGTCATCGTACCGCTGATTATTGGCGGGGCGCTTCATTTTTCCGATAAACAATTAGCCTATTTGGTATCTCTGGATATTCTAACGAGCGGGATCGCCACTCTTTTACAAGTTTGGCAGAATCGCTATTTCGGTATTGGCCTGCCAATTGTGCTTGGCTGCACGTTTACAGCCGTCAGTCCAATCATTGCGATTGGCGGGCAGTATGGTCTTTCAGCTATCTACGGATCTATTCTTATTTCAGGAATCATCGTCATGCTTATTGCAACATTCTTTGGAAAGCTGATTCGGTTCTTCCCTCCTGTCGTTACTGGTTCCGTTGTAACGATTATTGGGACTACCCTTATCCCTGTTGCTATGAATAACGTTGCAGGTGGTCAAGGAAGTCCTGAATTTGGGGCGGGAGCTAATATTGCACTTGCATTTGGGACGTTACTGTTCATCATTATTCTTTACCGTTTCTTTAAGGGGTTTATTCGTGCCATTTCGATTTTATTAGGATTAATCGCCGGAACAATTGTTGCTTTATTCATGGGAAAAGTAAACTTTTCTCCTGTCGGGGAAGCTTCGTGGTTCCATATGCTAAGTCCATTACATTTCGCGACACCCTCATTTGAACTTGCACCAATTATTACTATGACCCTTGTCGCGATTGTAAGTCTAGTTGAATCATCAGGCGTATATTTTGCGCTCAGTGACATCACGGGAAGAAAACTGACAGAAAAGGATTTAGTAAAAGGATATCGCTCCGAAGGTCTGGCGAGTGTGATTGGCTCCCTATTTAATTCTTTCCCTTATACGACTTACTCGCAAAATGTCGGGCTCGTCCAGTTTTCAGGCGTAAAAGGGAAGAATGTTATTTATACAGCAGCTGGTATTCTGATTTTGCTAGGATTTGTGCCGAAAATCGCTGCTTTAACAACGGTTATCCCTACCTCAGTCCTTGGCGGTGCCATGATTGCGATGTTTGGGATGGTGATTGCTTCCGGAATTAAAATGCTAAGTAAAGTAGATTTTTCCTCCCAAGAAAATCTGTTAATCATCGCCTGTTCCGTTGGTGTAGGTTTAGGCGTCACGACTGTCCCGAATTTATTTGCTCAGCTTCCGGAAAGCATAAAAATATTCACAAATAGCGGGATTGTTGCGGGAAGCTTGACGGCGATATTCCTAAATATCGTTTTCAATGCAGCAAAACCAGTTAAACAAAGCCAAATTTCACAAGAATTAAAAGCATCATAAGATCGTTTAATCAGCCGGAGTTATTCAATTCTCCGTCTGATTAAATCAATTAAGTCCGCAATACTTGTCTGATTAGATGCACTTAATCCTGAGGCTGTTGTAACAGCAGCTCCCTGATTTTCCCCACCAGAACCAGCGGCAGTTTTCGTGACCGATATCGGTGAAATATAAACAGCCCCGCCAAAGTTAACAATACCACCCGAAATGGTACCAATATTAATTCCATTTTGATTGGCCGCCAAAAAATCCCCTCCTTCCTATCCTCTCTATTAATGTATGTCCAAGCTGGTTAGCTTGTTTATGCTTCTATAGTAATAGGATGAAATATTACAATATAACAGCAAAAAGAGCCGCTTCTACGGCCCAATAGGTTTTTATATTTGTCTTTTACTGCCTACAGGCTATCTTTTCCAGCCTGCATATCCATTTATAATATCCTAGGACAATCATCAACAGAAAAGGATCTAAAATTGCTGCATGCCACAGCTTCCACCAGCCATAATGAAAGAAGCCCCATGGCTCGGGAAGCAAGGTGATAACTTCATAAATCAAAATAACAATCACGAAAACGATGAGATAAGAAATTTGTTTTATGACTTTTGTTTTAAAAGGAAACCAATTTAAAAAAATCATATTAGCTGCTGGAACGATGAATATATGCGGAAGCAAGCCTGTCCAATCAATATCTTTTGTAAAATACCAGTACCCGTGGTATTTAAATTCAATAAAAGTATCAAACAATGACTGAAAAGCAATCGTAAATGTCCAAATATGAACGATTTGATTGGACGAGAGTCTTTTATTTTTTTTAAAAGCGATATAATTAAATGTGAAAATGGCAATTAGGAGTCCTATCATTAATCTTATCCTTTTTTTCATTAAATTGTCCATTCTTATTAGCATCAATACATTCCATTATGCAACTAAGAAAAAACTACTCTATCACAAAAAAGTTCCCAAATATTTTACAGTAATAATATCAATAAAAATCTAGTCGAAACCTCAAAAATCTAGTATGATGCACTAATGTATTAATTCTTGAACAAAGCGAGGATTACGAAAAAATGAGCTTACTCAATGTAGAAAATTTAAGTCATACCTTTGGGGACCGCACGTTATTTAAGGACGTTTCCTTTCGATTATTAGCAGAAGACCATGTTGGACTTGTCGGTGCAAATGGCGTCGGTAAATCTACTTTAATGAATATTATTACTGGGCAATTGATTCACGATAGCGGCCGTGTTGAATGGACACCGGGTGTTCATTATGGCTATTTGGACCAACATACCGTATTGACTCCGGGTAGAACAATGCGTGATGTGCTCCGCGACGCCTTCCTGCCCCTTTTTGAAAAAGAAAAGGAATTAAATGAAGTAACTGCGCAAATGGCTGACGCCACGCCGGAAGAACTCGAAGTCCTATTGGAAAAAATGGGTGAAATCCAAGACGCACTTGACGCAGGTGGCTTCTATTCTTTAGATATCAAAATTGAAGAATCAGCGCGCGGATTAGGTCTTGATGCGGTCGGTTTAGACCGTGACGTGGCAGCACTTAGCGGCGGCCAGCGTACCAAGGTTCTCTTGGCTAAGCTCCTTTTAGAACAACCAAAGGTTCTGCTGCTCGATGAGCCGACAAACTATTTAGACGTGGAGCATATTCGTTGGTTAACTAACTATTTAAAAGAGTATCCATATGCGTTTATTCTTATTTCCCATGATACAGAGTTTATGAATCCTGTATCAAATGTTATTTTTCAATTAGAATTCTCTAAGCTAACCCGCTACACTGCAAGCTATGAAAAATTCTTGGAACTTGCGGAGATTAATAAAAATCAACATATTAATGCCTATGAAAAACAGATGGAATTCATCAAAAAACAAGAAGATTTTATTGCCAAAAACAAGGCTCGTTATTCGACGACAGGTCGCGCAAAGAGCCGTCAAAAGCAATTAGATCGAATCGAACGGATTGACCGGCCAGAAACGGCAATGAAGCCTGTCTTCGGTTTTAAAGAGTCACGCAGCAGCAGCCGTTATGTTTTTGAAGCAAAAGAATTAGAAATTGGCTATGATCACCCGCTTCTGCCGAAAATGAATATGACATTAGAGCGTGGAGAAAAGGTTGCCATCATCGGTTGTAATGGGGTCGGAAAATCAACGCTCCTTAAAACGATGCTTGGTAAAATTGAGCCTCTGAATGGTAAGGTTGAACGGGGTGATTTCCTCTACCCTTCTTATTTCGAACAAGAAGTAAAAGCTGCAGGAATTACGCCGATTGATGATGTTTGGAATGCCTTTCCTTCGTTGGATCAGCACCAAGTTCGTGCCGCACTTGCCCGCTGTGGATTAAAAAATGAGCACATCTCCCGCCCAATGAATCAGCTGAGCGGTGGAGAACAAGCAAAGGTTCGCCTTTGCAAGCTGATGATGAATGAGAGTAACTGGATTTTATTCGATGAGCCGACAAACCATTTGGATGTCGTCGCAAAGGAAGAGTTAAAGCGTGCCTTACAAGAATACAAGGGTACTGTTGTTCTAGTATGCCACGAACCTGATTTTTACGATGGTTGGATTACCAAAGTATGGAATGTTGAAGAATGGTCGCAACAGACCGTTTAAGTGAAAACACGCACTACCGCCCCTGTTAATTGCAGGGGTTTTATTTTATTATGGAACGCCCAATATTTACCTATATAAAAAACCGATTACCTTTCATTGATCAAATAGATAAATTGAATTTATTTTACGATAACTTTTATTTATAATATGAAAGTCTGAGTTTTTCTACTGTTAACAAATTATTCTAACGAGGTGCTAAATTAATGAAGAAATGGCTTTCTGCCCTTATTCTTGTTATGCTTGTGTTTTCACTGGCTGCATGTGGACAAAAGGATGAAAAAACGGGTGAGGGAAAAAAAGATTCAACAACGAAAGAAGTATTTAAAATCGGAGCGATTCCTGACCAGAATGCTGCTGATCTTGATAAAGGAATGACGGCGGTCGCTAACTATCTAAGCGAAAAAACAGGTATGAAGGTTGAATTTGTACCCTCCGTTGATTATGCAGCACTAGTAACCGGTTTTCAACGCGGGGAAATCCATATGGCTTGGTTCGGCGGTTTAACAAGTGTACAAGCAAGAAACCTTGTCCCAGAGGCAGAATCGATTGTACAGCGACCGCGCGATGCTGAGTTCCATTCTGTCTTTATTACCCAAGCCGGCTCTAAAATCAATAAACTCGAAGACTTAAAAGGGAAATCATTTACATTCGGCAGCGAAAGCTCTACTTCTGGGCACTTAATGCCACGTTATTTTTTAACAGAAGCTGGAATTGACCCTAATAAAGACTTTGATGGTAAACCTAACTTCTCGGGCTCCCATGATACAACTTACAAATTAATTGAATCAGGTGCTTTCAAGGCAGGAGCATTAAATGAAGCCGTTTGGGAATCAGCTGTAAAAGAAAGAAAAGTTGACACGAAGAAGGTAAAGGTATTCTACACTACACCAGCTTATTACGACTATAACTGGACCATTAACAGCAATGTCGAAGATGTTTTTGGAAAAGGTACGAAGCAAAAAGTAAAAGACGCACTTCTATCAATTACTGGCGATCAAAAAGAAATAGCAAATCTATTCCAAACCGACAGCTTTGTTGAAACGAAAAACGATAATTACAAAAAGATTGAAGAAGTAGCGAAAGAACTAAAGATCATTAAGTAGTAGGTGACGTAGAAATGTCGTCAAAAACAATGCTTGAGGCAAAAAACATAACGAAACACTATGAGCGGAAGATAGCCCTATCTTCCCTTTCTTTTTCTATAAAGCAAGGGGAATTGGTGGCGTTGATAGGACCGAGCGGTGCAGGTAAAACCTCATTGTTAAATTCCATTGCCGGTTTAATTCCTCTTCAAAGCGGAGAACTTCTAATTGATGAAAAGCCCCTTTCCTCCTATAAAAAAGGCAAACTCTTTGCGAAAAAAGTCGGTGTCATCCGCCAGCAATTTGATTTGATTGGTCCACTTGCCGTTATTCATAATGTTTTGGCTGGCAAATTGGCTGACTGGGGTGTAATAAAAGCGTTATTCTCCTTGCTTCTGCCACGGGACAAAGAAATAGCTATTAAGGCTCTTGAAAGAGTTGGGCTTACGGATAAAACGTTTGAAATTACCTCCTCTTTATCTGGAGGCGAACAACAGCGCGTGGCAATGGCCCGATTAATGGTGCAAAAACCGGAAATGATTCTAGCAGATGAACCTGTCGCCTCCCTTGACCCGGCAAGAGCCGATGATGTGTTAGCCATGTTAATCAAAATTGTGCTTGAGGAAAAACAAACGTTAATTGCTAGTTTGCATTCCGTAGAATATGCTCGTAAATATTTTACCAGGATTATTTCTTTAAAAAATGGTGAAATATTTTTTGATTTACCGACAGAAAAGGTAACCGATGACCTCTTAGCAGAGTTATATCAGCTAGAAGGAGCAAGCTCAAGATGATGAAACAATTACCCGTATTCCGCTTGCATAACCGTTTCTTCCTTACATTACTGTTGCTGGCCGTTTTTGTGTGGAGCTTGTTTTCAATCAAATGGAATGCGGACGTTTTCCATGCTGGCGGAATTCCGACAATGCTGCAAATTCTTGAGGGTCTTATTCACCCTGACCTGTCAGCAGATGTTTTGGGTAAAGGACTTTCCTCCGCTTGGATAACGTTAGCTTATGCCGTTGCTGGTATGTCACTGGCCGTTATTTATGCATTTATCGTTGGAATTCTCGCTTCTGGTACATTAACTTCCAGCAGGCTTGCCCGGCTATCGTCTAAAGTGTTTTTTAGAGGTATATTAGGGTTGACTCGGTCCATTCACGAGCTCATTTGGGCATGGCTGTTCGTTGCCGCCGTCGGACTTTCCCCCTATGCGGCTATTTTAGCCCTTGCAATTCCATATGGAGGAATCCTTGGTCGGATTTTTGCTGATATGTTAAATGATGTACCCGACCCGCCCATCAAAGCCTTAAAATCAGCAGGTGCAACAAGGATACAAACACTTATTTACGGTTATCTTCCATTGATTTGGGCAGATATGATCAGCTATACCATGTACCGCTTTGAATGTTCAATTCGTTCTTCGGCAATTATGAGCTTTGTCGGTCTTGGCGGTCTTGGATACCAAATTCAATTATCGCTTGCCGATTTGAGATATAATCAAGTCTGGACATATATATTTTTTCTAATTGGCCTCGTCCTGTTCGTCGATATTTGGAGTAATTTTGTCCGAAAAGGCTTAACGGAGCGAAGACGGCGGCGTGGTTTCAGTACCGGCTGGCGCTCCACCCTTTTTACCATCTTATTAATCATTGGTTCTTGGGTGTATATCACGCTGGGTGAGAACGCTCATTTATTTGAATTATTGTCGGATAAAAATATCGAATATGCGAAGAAGTTTTTCGGCGGTCTAATTGGCTTACACGAAAAACAGCCGGCATTTCTTGATGCTGGCAGCTGGGCGGCAGCATTAAAACTAACACTTGAAACTTTAGAAATGAGTATCATGGCAATTGGATTTGCAACGATTGCAGCTTTCGTAACTGTAATACCAGCAGCAAGAAACATTGCAAATGGAAGTTTGACTTTGTCTAAGAAATGGTACAATTGGCCGCTTTATGGTTTTGTACGCATCCTTTATATTTTCTCACGTTCTGTACCAGAGCTTGTTTGGGCGATGATGATTATTTTTATTTTCAAACCCGGGCTTTTGCCTGGAGCCATCGCGCTTGCGCTTCATAACTTTGGAATTCTTGGAAAGCTTTGGGCTGAGGTAATCGAAGATATGGACCACCGCCCTATACGAAACTTGGCATCTGCAGGTGCTTCTAAAATCCAGATTTTATTTTACGGAATCCTGCCAACGGTATTGCCAAGATTCCTCACCTATATTCTCTATCGTTGGGAAGTTATTATGAGGACAACGATAGTTGTCGGTTTTGTTGGTGCGGGCGGACTTGGCATGGACTTCAAGCTAGCGATGAGCTTTTTCCAATATACGCAAATTACCCTGCTCCTGCTTTGTTATATGATTCTTGTTATCATCGCAGACTTTGCCTCAGAAAGCACGAGAAAAGCGGTGAAATAAGCACAAGAACACATTTCTCTAAGATGTGTTCTTTTTTTTGGAAAGCCTTTCGTTTTCACTGCTATAGTCATACTATTTTTTTGCTATCATCTTGCTATTTTTATGCTACCTCAGGCACAAGCCCAATATTATGACAGGACTACCTAACAATTGATAACTTGGAGGTTGTTTCCTATTTTTACCAATCTGCGAAAGAATTGTTTAAAGGCTTGTTTTAGCTGGATAGTTTCATTATCCTATTAATAGGAATGAAGGTGTTATCGACGGCTTTTTAAAGTCAACTAGGGAGTGAGAATCCGTTGCAAACAAAGTCTGCTTTACCGATTTTATTTGTTGTTATGTTTTTGGTGATGGTTGGGTTCGGAATTATTATCCCCGTTTTACCTTTTTATGCTGAAGAAATCGGGGCGAATCCCACGGAACTCGGACTATTAATGGCGGTTTATTCGCTCATGCAGCTCATTTTTGCGCCAATTTGGGGTCAGGTTTCCGACCGGGTCGGTCGTAAACCCGTGATGATGATTGGGATATTCGGCCTCGGGCTATCCTTCCTTATCCAAGCTCTCTCGACTGAGCTATGGATGTTATTTGCCGCAAGGATTTTAGGTGGCATTCTTTCTTCGGCAAATATGCCAACCGCAATGGCCTACGTTGCTGACATCACTACGGAGGAGAACCGTGGGAAAGGAATGGGGATTATAGGTGCTGCTACAGGATTAGGCTTTGTTTTTGGCCCGGCAGTTGGCGGTATTTTTTCAAAATTCAGCCTAAGTATGCCGTTTTATCTGGCAAGCGGCTCTTCATTCATTACACTGATTATTGTCTTCCTTTTACTGAAAGAATCTACACGGAAAAAAAGCGCAGTTCACCGAGAAAAGCAGTCTTTTTGGAAGACATTTAGCGGGGCTGTAACAGTTCTGTTTTTCGTACAATTATTAATTTCTTTATCCCTTTCCGGCTTGGAGGCTACGTTCGCCTATTTTGCCGCCAAAAAGGCCGGCATGGGTGCCATACAACTTGGCTACGTTTTTATGATTATGGGATTTGCGAGCGCCTTGGTTCAAGGTGGTTTAGTCGGGAGGTTAACGAAGAAATTTGGAGAAAGAATTGTTATCCAGGGGGGAATTATTGTTTCGGCCGTTGGATTTGGCCTAATATTACTTGTCCATAATTTTGCAACCGCGGCCATTTTTCTAACGATTTTTGGTCTTGGAAATGGAGTGATCCGCCCGAGTGTTTCTGCTATGCTTACGAAGACATCTACAACTGGCCATGGAAGTTCCACAGGACTTTTATCCTCTTTTGATTCTTTAGGGCGTATTATCGGACCACCCTTAGGGGGGTGGCTGTTTTCGATGGCTGCTGGTCTTCCTTATATCTCTGGTGCTGTTATTTCGATTGCAGCCTTTATTCTTTTTCTTATATTCCGTCCACTGCCAGCTGCAATTAAAACAACAAATAGGTAAAAATGTATCTTAATAGCATATGTTGATAGGACATGCATAAAATGGGTTACGAGGATTTAATCGATAAAGGAGCTTGAAAATGAAAATAAAAACCTTTATAAATGTTTTATTCCTTATTGCCCTTTTAGGTTTTGCGGCTTATCTTGATTCACCCTATTCTTTTATTAATAAAAACTATGCCTATTCCGCTGATCAACCTGTCATTGTCCAGCCCGTTGCAATTGAACCAGCAAGCGATGTTCCTGTTTTGGAAGAGAAACTGGAGAAGAGCGAAAAAGTCAATGGCTATATCGTAGAAACGTATGAGGAATATGAAGTCTATAAAGATGAAGATGGGAATGTTCTAAAAAGTGAGCCTACCGGAAAAATAGACACATTAAAATATTATGACTATAGTAACGACCGCTAATTTTTAGCGGTCGTTACTTTTATTTTTTAAAAAAAGACTTCCTTTTTATCGGAAGCCTTCAAGCCGTTTCTCTATTCTATTTATTTTCAGTTGCTTTTAAACCCAATAGGGAGTATTTTTAGGCACAGGATTCCTGATTAATTAATCGGACGATTTCCAATGACTTAATATGATACCCATCGATTTCAAGAACCTTAAATTCATAATCATCTAATACCACTTTATCGCCTTCGACCACATCCATCTTTTCTGACAAAACCCATCCACCAATAGTATCCATATCAGAATCGTCGAGGTCTAAGCCGAATAAATCATTAATTTCATTAATAAGGACTTTACCATCAACAATGGTTTTATTTTCACTAATTTTATTTATATCAGGAACTTCATCGGCATCAAATTCGTCGCGAATTTCACCGACAATTTCTTCAAGAATATCTTCGACGGTTACTAATCCGGCTGTACCGCCATACTCATCCATTAAGATGGCCATATGAACACGATCTTTCTGCATTTTAACTAACAAGTCGTGGATAGGAATGGACTCAATAACTTGGATAACGGGACGAACATATTCCTTGATAGAAGTTTCTACGTTCTTTCCTTTGATGTATTCAGTAAAAACCTCTTTCATATTTACCATACCCACGATATTGTCTTTTTCACCATCGATCACTGGGTACCTCGTATAATTTTCCTCGGTCACGATTTTAAGACATTCATCTAGCGTTTGTGAAATATCAAAAGCAATAATTTCTGTTCTTGGTACCATAATTTCATTGGCATTCCGGTCATCAAATTCAAAAATATTTTTCACATATTTATACTCAGACTGGTTAATTTCTCCGCTGTTATAGCTTTCAGAAATAATTAATTGCAGTTCCTCTTCCGAGTGAGCCATTTCGTGTTCTGAAGCGGGTTTCAATCCAAAAATCCCAACAATAAAACGTGCGGAGCCATTTAATGCCTTAATAAAAGGATACATAATTCTATAAAAAATCATCATCGGTTTAGCGAATACCAATGTGACCGTTTCAGCTTTTTGTAACGCAAACGTTTTGGGAGCTAGCTCCCCTACGACCACGTGAATAAATGTGACTGATGCGAATGCAAGAATAAATGAGCTAATACTTGAAATTGATTCCGGAAGGTTTAATTGAACCAACAAAGGATGGAGTATATGTTCCACGGTTGGTTCACCCAGCCACCCTAAACCTAACGCTGTCACCGTGATCCCTAATTGACAAGCAGATAAATATTCATCAAGATTTGCAACAATGGTTTTGGCTGTAAGCGCGTTCTTGCTGCCCTCGGCTACAAGCTGATCAATTCGTGTACTGCGAATTTTAACAATAGCAAACTCGTATGATACAAAAAATGCTGTAAAAGCAAGTAAAAATGCTATTATTATTAAATTAATTAATATCAATGGTCTCCTTACCTAAAAGTGTTAAGGTAAGGATTACACCTCCTGGTTTGTTAGCAAGTTTGTTTATTCATCTTCATCTATCTTTTCATCGAAACAGTAATAATAATGTTTGTGCCAATGTAATACCCTGTGACGATAGTTTGTTTACCAGCACTTCTTTTTGTTGATTGTTTAATTTTTGAAGAATAGGTTCCATAACCGTAATTTCTTCTTTTAAGTGTTGCATAAAACTAGCAATCTGTTCAAAATGTCTTTCTACTTTTTGTTTATCAATATAATTGTCTGACTTGATTAATTCGATTGAAGCTTTTATTTCCTCGAGAGGCATATTCAGATTTTTATAATGATCCACTAAATCCAGAATCTGAAAACACTCTTCTCCATACATTCGATAATTAGAATCCGTTCGAATAGGGTTCAGTAAGCCTATTTGGGTGTAATAATCGATGGTCCTTTTGGATATGTTCTTTAATTTAGCTATTTCACCAATTCGATACAACTTCCCAAATGACTCACTCCTTCCCAGTTAGGTTCATTATATCATAAAATAAACCGTACAGTCAACGTTTCGGTTTCTAGGGCAAAAAAAAAGGAAATGGAATCCCCTTTTTTCGAAAAAATTCCATATCCTTTTTATTAAAGTGTTAATATAATTGGTCCATTTTTAGTGACGATAAGGGTATGTTCGTACTGAGCGACATAGCTTTTTTCTGTAACAAAGGTCCAGCCGTCATCTAGTTGAAAAACTTCTTCTTCATGGGTTGATATAAATGGTTCGAAGGCAATAACCATCCCTTCCTTTAGCAACCCATAGTCCGACCTTTCATTGTAATTATAGACATAATCAGGTGCTTCATGAATAGAGCGTCCAATCCCATGCCCTGTCAGATTTTTTATCACCGTTAATCCGTGCTGTCTGGCGGTTTGGAAGACTACTTTCCCCATACCACTTATTTTAGAACCAGGATTTGCTTTCTTCAGTCCAGCTTCAAATGCTTCTTTTGCAACGCTGCATATTTTCGTTTTTATATCTTCTCCCTCACCAACAACAATTGAAACACCAGTATCCGCAAAATAACCGTTCTTTGAACCTGAAACATCTATATTAACAAGGTCCCCTTCTTGAATAACCCGACTCCCTGGAATACCATGAGCCACTTCTTCGTTGACACTTATACAGGAATAGCCGGGAAAATCGTATTCCCCTTTTGGTGCTGAAATTGCCCCTGCCTTCTCAAAAAGCTCCCCTGCTAATTCATCCAGTTCTTTCGTCGTAATGCCAGGCTTCGTTCTTTGAACCAATTCATCCCTAATCGCGGCAACAATTTTGCCAATTTCCTTTAGTCCATTAAAATCCTCTTCTGTCTTAGCAATCATTGTCGTTTCCCCAATCATTATTATTTTTGATAAAAACATTCATTATTAGATTTTACCTAATAATCGCTCAAAAATCCAAGCAAAGGAAATTTCAATTAATGGGATATATATCACAACACGTTTTTACTAATACAATAAAAACTTGACGCATTAATAGGAACGCGTCAAGTTTATTCAGTTTATGGATCCAACCATTATTGGACAAAAACAAGTAATAGCCATAAGTACAAGCTGAAAAGGGTAAAAATGAGCGTGAGCGGTATGACAACAATAGTTACCTTAATATATTCCAACCAGGTTATCCTAATTTTGTTTTTCTTTAAAATATGCATCCAAATAAGCGTCGCCAGCGTTCCAATGGGCAGGATGAGGGAACCAATATCACTGCCAATGATATTTGCTAAGTAAACGGTTTTTATCATCAATGGGTCTAATCCCATTTCCGTTAAGGCTAACGTAGAAATCATTAATGCAGGATGGTTGTTAAAGATGTTTGAAAGGAATGCTGTTATGATCCCCATCGTTAAACTAGCATGGAGCAAACTGTCATTGACAATCGATTTTAACTGCTCTAACAGGAGAGCTGTTAAGCCGATATTGTGTAAGCCATAGATAATGACGTACATACTAAAGGCAAATATCAAAATATGCCATGGAATTTTAAAAACCACGTCTTTCGGATTTACCTTCAAGTAAATCCACCGCCAAATCAGCAGCACCAACGAACCACACACAGCTACCAGCGATACGGAGATTCCAATATAGGATGCGGCAAAAAGACTAACCCTGACAAAGAATACAAACAGGAGCATATTAATCATGAGCTTTTTTTGCTGATTAAATAAGCTTTCGGAACTTTTTTGTAATGGATGGAAAGGACGGTTTTTCTGGAGCGGGATCGAGTAGGAATGGAAGCGGATTTCTTTTGGAATGTCTTTCTTGAAGACAAGGAATAATAGATAGGCTAGAAAAAGTAATCCAAGTACCCCAGGGACAAACATCATCTCAGTCTGAAGATAAAGGTCCATTCCAATTATTTTCAAGGCAATCAGATTAACAATATTACTTACACCGATTGGGGCGCTAGAAGCAGTGGCAATTAAAGCACCACTTAACAGAAACGGTATTTTTTGACGGCTTTTTAACTTAAGGTTATTTAAGATTAAGATAAGAATCGGTGTTGTAATTAATATACTTCCATCGTTATTGAAAAATAGGGTCATTAGAAAGCAGAGGAGTAAGGTATACCAAAATAAGCGAATTCCTGAGCCTCTTGAAACTTTTAACATAAGTGCTGCGGTCCAGCTAAAAAAGCCGAAACTTTCAAGTACAATTGCCATAACAATTGTGGCAATTATGGTAATAGCGGCCCCCGTTACCTTTGAACTTATGTCCAGCAAATCCGCTGTCGACACGCTTCCGCTAATGAAAACGATGATGGCGCCGATTGAAGCCGGAATTGCATCGTTCATATTTTTGGGACGGATAAATATCATGATCATTGTTAGGATAAAAGAAAAAATGGTGATGATAACCGTCGATTGATGATACATAAAAATGAATTTACTCCCTTCTTGTCCTTTGCTCTATAGTACGTCCTAAAAGAGAGGCCTGTTCTAAACGAATATCTCGAAAATGAATAAATCAGCAGATATCTAGAAAAGTTTTTAGAAAGGTAAATAGATTTTTACCTATTTTTTGGTTCATAGGCAGATACCACTCTTGGGGTAAACTGGTTCTATGTACTTTGCCGAAAAATAAAACCGATACTGTTTAAGTACCGGCTTTAGCAGTTAGTTGCTATTGTTGAAATCCTTAGAAAGATTTCATTTTTAATGGGCCTGTGGAAAAATTCGTTGCTTAATTATTTTCCGGGTTTTCTAGGGTGTTTTTTACCCTTGGGGCCTTTGCTTCCTTTTGAACCACGACTGCCCCTACTTCCTTGTGACCCGCGGCTGCCTCTTGAGCCCTGGCTTCCTCTGCTTCCTCG
>NZ_BCVI01000007.1 GCF_001591665.1 Neobacillus soli NBRC 102451
TGAGCCCCGAGATCCTCTTGATCCGCGGCTGCCTCGTGAGCCCTGGCTTCCCCTGTTTCCGCGTGAGCCCCGAGATCCTCTTGTTCCGCGGCTGCCCTCTGATCCTCGGCTTCCACGTGAACCGCGTGATCCTTGGCTTCCCCTGCTTCCGCGTGAGCCTTCACTTCCTCGCGAACCGCGACTGCCTTTTGATCCCCGGCTACCTTTAGAGCCTTTGCTACCTCTGCCCTTTTTCCCTTTCTTTCCTTTTTTGCCTAGTTTGAACTCAACTGGATTATTATCTAAAAAACCGACTACCCCATTTTCCTGTGCTTGCGATAGCAATTCTTCCATGACGATTTTCATTGTCATTTTTCCACCACTCTCCAAATTTATTATGCTCATTGATAATTTATGGAAATGAAGTGGTCTTTGATATAGACAAACATTTATTTTTTTCAGATTTCCCACTAAATACCTATATACTGCACAATTAGTTTGCAGAAAGCATACTATTCATAAAAAATATTTATAATTAGGGGTATTTAAATTGCAAAAATATGAGTTATTTATAAATCCCAAAATATTAAATCAATTGGATAAGGATATTTGGATGGATACTTATCTACCGGCTGTACTAAAGATTGGCGGCAGCCAATATACGGTTGGTCTTTCATATCGAGGAAATGTGATTAGAAAAGATAAAAAGAAATCCTATACTATTATTTTTCAAAAACCTTTTACTGTAAATGGTGCACATGAAATCCATCTAAATGCCGAATTCAAGGATGTGTCACTAAGCAGAAATAAACTTTCCCTCGATTTCTTTGACAGAATTGGCGTAATATCTCCACACTCAAAACACATCCTGCTATATATTAATGGATTTTGTAAAGGAATTTACTTAGAGCTTGAATCCTTCGATCAATTTCTTTTACAAAAAAGAAAATTACCATTGGGTCCGATCATTTATGCCACAAATTATCATGCCAATTTCTCTTTATTAACTCCCGAGAAAGAATTAAAAACAAGCCTAGACGACGGCTATACCCTGAAATATGGCGATCAAACGGATCTTTCAAGTCTAGAAGCACTAATATCGATGACAAACACCCTAAGCAATACGGAGTTTGAAAAACAAATAACACAAGTCCTTGATGTCAATCAATATTTGACATGGTTAGCAGGTGTGGTCTGTACGCAAAATTTTGATGGATTTATTCACAATTATGCCCTTTATCAAAATAGAGAAACTGGAGTTTTTGAAATCACACCCTGGGACTATGATGGGACATGGGGGCGGGACCTGCATGGACAACCGCTTGATCATGACTTCGTCCCCATAACGGGCTATAACACCCTGACTGGAAGATTGCTTCATTTTGCCAATTTTAAAAAGAACTATCGGGATATTCTTTCATCCATCTTAGAAAATGAATTTACAGTTGAAACACAAACGCCAATCATTGAAGAGCTTTTTCAAAATTTAGTGCCTAACCTTCCCCTTGATCCTTTTATTAAAGGAAGAGTAAGTGAGAAAACATTCAGTCTTGAAAAGGAGTTTATTATCAATTTTATTCAAAAAAGAAACACTTATCTACGCCAACAATTGAGTCAAATCTGATGAAATAACGAGTATATGGTTAAATATCATATACTTTTTTTTGCCTATTTTTTACCAAAACCACGAAAAAAGGCGGCTTTATTAGTACAACATCACCCCGTGATACATATAGATGCAGTGTAAATGTTTATTTAATTTAAAGGAGGATAATTCTTTTATGGATAGAGAAATGATGAATCAACATGTTGGCAAAACAATTAGGGTTGATCGGGGCGGTCCAGAATCCAGAAGTGGAAAATTATTGGCAGTTTTTGAAGACTATTTCGTTTTATTAACGGAAAACGATGGGGTCGTTTATTATAAAACGAATCATGTCAGAAGTATTACGGAAAGCTCTAAAGATCAAATGAAGTTCGGATTAAAGGTTCCCGAAAATTTTGAGTATAAGACCGCTGATAACTTTCTAAAGCTGTTAGAAAGTATCAGATTTCAATGGGTGAAAATTAATCGCAGCGGCCCTGAATCATTAGAAGGTGTTCTCAGTGACGTAAATAAACATTACGCCTCACTGATTGTTAAAGAAGAAGTCGTTCGGTTTTCCATGAAACATATTAGAAACATCAGCTATGGCTTAATGGTCGAAAAGCCGAAAAAAGAGGACTCCGGGAAGTCCAATGGTAACGATAAAAATCAAAAAAATGAGGATAACGACGATAACGATAACAACGAAGAAAACGATTAACTTTCATGTCGCTTCTCCATTAGAGAAGCGACCAATTAACTCTAAAGGAGGCTTAAAACATGGGGTTAGATAAATTTTCAACTGCACTGGATTTATTAACTGGCTTTAACGTAAATCTTTATGTAGGTGAAGAAGTATTTAATGGCAAATTAATCGGTGTAGAGGCAGACCATGTGGTATTAGAAACCGAAAATCAATATATTTTTTATTATAACATTGATAAAATTCAAGCCATCACAAAAAACACCAGACAGTTCAAGCCTGAGAAGACGACGGCAAAATTTCAAAAAACACAGAGTTTAACGGAACTTCTCCATTCTTTTCAACATTCCTGGGTCACGATGCTGTGCATCAACAAACAAAGTTTTAGCGGTGTTTTAAGTGAGATTGATACGGACTTTGCGACATTAATTAATGGTGAAGAGCGAATATTAATTAAACTTACACATATATCCAACATCTTAAAAGGATTTATAAAAGAAGAAGTAACAAAGCCCGAAGCAACGAAAGAACTCACGAAAGCCAAGGGAGATTCCGAAACGAATAAAAGTGATTCTAGCAATAAAGCTGATCTTACTACCCAAACAAGCGCTAATAAAACAACAGATATCAATAATCAAAGTAAAAACGAAACACCTGAATTGCACCAGGAAAAGTCTGAAAACAAAGAAATGACTGCTCCACTAGTGGATATCGTTGAACCAAATAATACAATGGTTTGGTCGGAGCCAATCAAGACGGAAAATACGATAACACAAACCAAGGATGAAATTATAGCAGATACCCAAGAGTATAAAAAAATTCAGGTGGAAGAAGTCCCAGCGGTTAAAGCTGTTACTGAATTAAAAAATACAATCAATGAAACACCTGCAAAAGTTAAAAAGGCGGAAGAACCAAAAGTGACCAAATCGAAACCTGTTGAATCACAAAAGGAAATGAAACCTGTAAAAGAAACAGCTTCAATTGTAAAAACAGAAAATAAACCAGCACCACCATTACAATTACAAAAGAAGGAAGGAAAATCTTCAAAAAGCCAAGAGACAACAACTGCCGCTAAACCAGTCACTACCCAAAATCAAGTGGCGAAGAAAACGGAAACTACGATAACCGATGAGCCAAGTACAAAAAGTGTATGGAAACAAAAAGATCAGGAAACGAAGGCCTTTCGTTTTTCAGGGGAACCCGTTCCGCGCGAGAACCAACGAGCTTTCCCATTTGCCGGTTGGCCGAATAGAAACAATCGAACATTAAGATTTTAATTGATGACTTTCTTTAAGTAATGATGAAAATAACTCTCAATTCATACCATCCAAAACATCCACAAGACACCATACAAATATGAGCTGGGCAGGCCTTTTCGTATTTTACATCTCAATTGTAGTGTTTTTTCAGCCCACCTCTATTTGTAAAGGAAAAACAAAGGAAAGGAAGTGAGTAAATGAAATTAAAAGATAACTGCGGCAAGTATATTAAACTCGAGATATCGGGAAAGAAAAACATAAGCGGTCTGCTCTGTGATATCGGCAGTGATTTATGGGTTGTTTTCAATGGATATGACTACCTTTATATTCCTACTGTCCATATTCAAAATTGGCAATTTTTAAAACAGGACGAAATTGATGAAATCACCATAAATGACGAACCAACACCAATCTATAGTCATAACGATGAAATATCATTAAGAAAAACCCTAACGGCCGCTAAGGGGATTTTTACAGAAATATATGTAACTAGTAACCAAGCGCTGCATGGATATATAATCAGTATCATGAATAACTACTTTGTATTTTACTCTCCTATTTACAAAACCATGTTTATCTCCCTTAACCATCTAAAATGGTTAATACCTTACACAAATAACCAGCGGCCTTATGGTCTGAGTAACGCAAATCTTCCAGTAAACCCCAGCAATTTAACCTTTGCAAGGTCCTTTGAAGTTCAAATTGAAAAATTAACAGGAGATTTAATTGTCTTTAATATTGGTGAAAACGAGAATGTGATTGGAAAGATTCAAGGAATCAAGAACAATTTTATAGAATTAATCAGTGCAAAAGAAGATCCGGTCTATCTAAATCTTCAACATATAAAAACCGTTCATATGACGTAATCAGTCCTGAATTTTGTGCCTTTTAAGTAAACAAGCTTTTATTCATATGTAACAACCACAACAGAGTGTCTATTGGTCGACACTCTTTTTATAGGCGCATTTATTGGTCAATAACTAAGTCCTTTTGTGCGTTATTTGTTAAAAAAATAAAAACGGACAGAGTATGCCCGTTTTTTGTTTATTCTTCTAAACTATTGTTCTTCACATAAATGGTCTTGGTTTTTTGAGCCACACGAATGGATAAAAATTCAAACGAAATTCCATAAAGAAAAGTAACTAAGAACATGGAACCAATCATATCTAAAATCACATGCTGCTTGACAAAAAGCGTCGATATGATGATCAAGCTCCCAATAACATGAATACATAAATTGTTTAATAGATGTTTATTTTTAATATGAAGAGAAGCAAGCATAATGGCAAATGTCGTTAGCACATGTATACTTGGGAAACAATTAACGGGGCGGTCATTTGTGTAAATCCACTGAACAAGATTGTTAAGTAAATTATCACCAACTATTGTTGGTCTCGGGACTGTTGTCTGAAAAAAGAAATAAACTGCAAAGCAAACAAGCTCTGCCACAACGATCAAACTCAACGTTTTTAGGTAAACTTTTGTATCCTTAAAACAAAAGTAAATTAAATAACAAAAAATATATCCATACCAAAGAATATAGGGAATGATAAAAATCGACAAAAAAGGAATGGCTTGGTCGATTGAAGAGGAAATATCAACAGCTTTATGTGTTCGGTTATTTAATAATTCGTAGATTTTGGCCAAAAGAGGAATCACCAACAAAAATAGTAAGAAGGGAGCCTTTTTTATTAATCTATTCAAATTTTTTCCCTCCATTTTTTGAACATCTCGACTAAATTACCAGTCTACTAGCCAGAATAATGTCGAAGCACTTCTATAGTACCATAAATAAGTTGTAAATACATGAATTATCCATTATCTTTTACTAACTCCACTTTTTGGTGAATAATTGCGTTACTAATGGTGTTTCGATTTGTGTTTCGAATGGTGTCAGGCACCACTCGTGGACATATCGCCTTATTTGTCCACGGTGGGTGGACAATTATAGACTTCCACGTGTTTTTTCTACATCCATCACGATGTTATTCATAAGTTCCCGGACGGTAAGTTTTTTTGCTATTCGGGGACTTTGTCCTGACCAAAGTGACATGTATTCTGTGGTACCGTTTGCCGCGGAAGCTTTTCTTATTTCTTTCGTCAGTTCGTTTTGCAAAGGATATTCTGGGAAGACGTCTTCATATCTACTCATCTCTTCAATAAAGGTATTGTTTAGGCCTCTGGCCATTTTTCCTGAGAAAGCTTTGGTCAATATGACTTCTTCTTCTGATGCGTTTATGATTGCCTCCTTGTGAAGGGTGTTCGCCCCACTTTCCTCACAAACAAGAAAGGCGGTACCCATCTGTACCCCTACTGCTCCGAGGCATTTTGCAGCCATTATTCCTCTTCCGTCCATGATTCCCCCTGCCGCTATAAGTGGAAGATTAATACGATCAGCCACCTGGGGGATAAGTGACATCAAGCCAATTAATGAATGCTTTTCTTCGGTGTGGAACGTGCCGCGATGTCCCCCTGCCTCCGACCCCTGAACAACGACAGCATTCATTCCAGCCTTCTCATTCATCAATGCTTCTTGAACAGTGGTCGCTGTGCCAATCATAATAATTCCAAACTCCCTCATTTTCACCACAACCTCTGGAGAAGGCAAACCGAACGTGAACGAACAAATTGGGACTTTTTCTTCTATAATTATATTCAGTTGTTCATTAAAAGTTTTTATGTCCTGTTCATGGGCGGGGAGAACCGGCTCTTTTTCAATATTAAATTTTTCCTTTACCGACTGTAATAAAGCTTTAGCTTTATGTAGTTTCTCTTCATTGGCTGTATAGTTAGATGGAAGAAATAAATTGACTCCAATAGGCTTATCTGTTAATTGGCGGATTTCTCTAATTTGATTTTGCATTTGATCCGGACTCATATACCCTGCCCCAATCATTCCAAGCCCACCTGTATTTGAGACTCCTGCCACTAATTCAGACGATGTTACCCCTCCCGCCATTGGCGCCTGGATGATTGGGTACTTGATCTTTAATAATTTTGTTAAACCATTTTCCCACATAACTTTTAAATTCCACCTTAGCTTAATAAATTTTATACTTTTAATTATAAACAATCTTTATAACATAGTTGAAGAATGTGCTTAATTCTATAAAATTTACTGCAAACCGCACCGCCAATTATTGTAAAGGGACCTTTTTAATGACATAATTTAAGGTAACATAGGAAAATGGAAGGGGTACTTAGGATGGGCTTACGTTTTAGAAAAAGCTTTAAAATAGCACCCGGGGTAAGAATGAATTTAGGGAAAACAGGCGTTGGTCTAAGTGTTGGCGGCCATGGATTAAGATATTCTGTCAATAGCAGCGGCAGAAGAACAACGAGTGTTGGCATACCGGGTTCCGGATTATATTACACCACTTCATCCGGAGGAAAATCATATAAGACACCAGCCTATCAACGCAAGAGTGAGTTGGCCAGGGTGCAAAAGGAGCAGCAGAAACTGCAGGAGTTGGAATACGCAAGGCTTCAAGTAGATTTATATGAAAATAGACTTGACCAGATTCGTTCCATTCACCATGAATGTGATAATCCTATCAATTGGCAAGAAGTTTCTCGTCGTCAACCGCCTTTTCAAAACGGGCAGGACGGTCCAAATACTCTAGCTGTACGACAACAGCAACAAGCCTATCAACCCAGCTTAATGGATCGCCTTTTGCATCGAGATGAAACGAAAATGCGGCATTTTTACGAAGAAACTGAAAGGGCAAAGGTGAAAGACCTAGAACTTTTGAATGGTTGGCAGCACATGAATACCATTGCGGGAAGGATGCTTAATCGTGACATTGATGCGTTTTTCGAGGTAATCCAAGAGTTCTCCCCATTCGATGATCTAGTTGAGTTTGGAAGCGGATTCGAATTTGGGACAGATGACCCGAATGCCATCCATATTTCTGTTGATGTGAATGCGGAAACTGTTGTACCTGAAAAAGCACTGTCCTTAACGAAAACAGGAAAATTATCCGAAAAGAGTCTTCCCAAATCAACCTATTTTGATATCTATCAAGATTATGTGTGCAGCTGTGCCCTACGGATTGCAAGAGACATGTTTGCATTATTACCTATATACTACGTTTTTGTCCATGCCAATGAGGATCGTCTAAATCCTGCCACCGGCTACATAGAAAAGATAACGATTCTCTCTGTTAAATATGACCGGGGAACAATCAATCGTTTAAACTTTACACAATTTGACCCATCAGACGCACTAGCAAACTTCCCACACAAAATGAAATTCAAAAAAACCCAAGGCTTCGATGACGTGGGGACAGCTCTAAATTAAATTACTTTTTCGTTCTTGGTGTCAGTTCTTGGTGTCAATTTCTTGGTGTCAGGCACCACTCGTGGACACTTCAGTAATTTTGTCCACCTGAGGCGGACATCAATGGATCAAAAAGAGAAACCGGTTTTACCGGTTTCTCTTTTTGACCTTATGCGCTTGTTTGTTTCCGGGTAAATGTATGGTATCTTGTGCCCTGGAAAACGAGTTCACCGGTATCGCCTTCAGCCAATAGTCCGTATTCCCGGCCGTTGACGCTGAATTCCATCCGGTCGCCGCTTTCAACTTGAAAGGTGACGTGGTACCATGTACTAGAATGATGGTCAGTTCCTCCGCCACTCACTTCCGTTCTCTTTGACACAACTACCGCATCAACGTTAAGGCGCGGTTGTTTATTATTTTTACTCCATTCCTTTATACCCTTAATAAACACAAAAAGTATAATTCCAGCAATAAGGATAAAAAATAGTGGGAAAATAATTACCATAATATTAAACATATCAAATCCTTCGTTAAAATCCATTTCTCCATCCCCCTTATGTTTTTATAATATCTATAGTTTATAAATACGTATTATTATAGAGTTCCGTTTCAGGTTATGTAAAATAATTTTAGTTTCAAGGCCATCCCCCACTAGTTAAGGAAAAATAATGCATCTTTTTCCTATTTCAAAAATAAACGAAGCATTTTGTCATAGCAAGATTATTTTGGAATTTCTTTATATTAGTAACTTCCAATGAGTACAGAAAAAGAAAATATGCTAAGCTAATTAGTAACATACGATTAGTAAAAAGTTGGTGAAGCAGTGGAACGAATTATTTTATTTGATGGTGTTTGTAATCTTTGCAATAGCAGTGTCCAATTTATTTTAAAAAGGGATCCCGGCGGCCATTTTAAATTTGCTTCCCTCCAAGGTGAGACAGGTCAAAGGCTCTTAAAAATGCACCGCTTGAATCCAGATCTAAACAGCTTTGTTTTAATTGAAGATGAAAAGGTCTATGTAAAAACAAACGCAGCTTTACGTGTCTGCAAGGTCTTAAGTGGTTCATGGAAAGTGTTAACGATTTTCCTCATTATTCCCGGCTTAATTCGGGACCCACTATACGATTTCATTGCCAATAACCGTTATAAATGGTTTGGAAAAAAAGAAAGCTGCATGCTCCCATTACCGGAATGGAAAAACAGATTTTTGGACTAACAACTTAAATAAAACCTGTTTTTCCAAGTGATTTCCTAAAAAATTTGATTGCCTATTCTTTTTAAATAGAAAAAAGAACCTTTGAAATAAGATTCAAAGGTTCAAACGAGAACTTGGAGGTCTAGGCCAAATTCCCAATTAGGAGGTCTAAACTCAGAAGAATTTAAACAAGTTAATTTTACCATTTTCTAAATATTCATTCAATGATTTAATGCTGTAAAGAGCAAAAGTGGTTCGAAAGACACAGTGACACAATAAGATCTAACAAGCTAATTACTTTTTTGTAATAAGATTCAATTCCTTAATAGCCGCTTCTTGTTGGATGGAACGAGCTGAAAGTGTTTCGATAACCAATTGTTGTCGTTCCTGAATATGTGATAACCGTTTTATATTATCATCTATTGAAGTTTCGAGCCTTTCGCATTGGGCGGGAATACTATTAATTTTTCGTTCAATTCGTTCTTGACCTTTTTCTAAATTAGTTAAGCGAAATCCGTTTTTCACTCATTAGGTCACTTACTGTACCAAGTTGGTAGCCCTTTGCTTTTATTTCCGATATCATATCCTTCAGCCCTACCGCAACAGGCATTGTGGGATGCATTAGGACCATTGATCCATTACCTACCTTTGTTACAACACTTCGAACCATTTCTGCTGGCGCTGGTTTTTTCCAATCCACTGTATCGACCGTCCAAAGAATGGTTTTCATGTTAAGCTGATGAGCTATATTAATCGTCCCTTGATTAAAACTGCCGCTTGGCGGTGCAAACCACTTCGGTTTCTTGCCAAGGGTTGCTTTAATTACGTCATTCGTTTTTTGCAATTCTTCTATTGTATCGGTCATTGAGCGTTGCTTAAGATCTGGATGACTATAAGCATGATTGCCAATTTCATGGTTTTCTTTATTAATCATGATTGCCAGCTCTGGGTTCTTTTCAACCCAACTTCCATCAAAGAAAAACGTTGCTTTGACTTGATGTTTATTTAGAATTTTGAGGATTTCCGGGATGTACTCGTTACCCCAGGCGACATTGATTAACAGAGCCACCATTGGTTTTTGCGGATTGCCCCGATAGATTGGCTGAGGCTCTAAATCTTCCAAATGTACATTCGGAGATATTTCCTTATATACGACCTTGTTTTTATCAAAATCATTACTTGCCTTCATCTTTTTATAACTGGCTTTTATATTTACCTCCAGACCATTGTACCCTGGTATAGCCTTCCATATTCTGTCGACTTTTGCATCAATCGGCTCAATTCTACTCTGCTCACTGTACGCTTGAATTTTTTGGTACAGGCTATTTGTATTAGCTTCTCGGGAAATCAAGATATCACTTCTAACATCAGACCTCATAGCCATTCCTGTAGATTGGCTAGTAAATCCTCCCGCCAGCATTATGAACATTATCATACCTAATTTTAGGTGTTTCCTATTTATCCCGACTAAACTTCCCTCTTCAGAGTGCAATCGGGATTTGGCACTGCGCTTGCTATGTATCATTAATAATCCTCCATTAAGTAACTTAATGATATTAAGTTCCCCGAGGACTAAGGGACTATACTATTGGATGGATATTCAAAGGGTTTTTATCGTGATTTCGACCACCGACATAAAAGATGCCCAAGGCGCATACAATCTATTGGTGATTTATGGGTAAAATCTAGATGAATCAGTTGAATAAATAAAGGAATTACACCTATGGAAGCAGAAGGGAAATCACTATTAGGGATAGAGGTGGGAGTTATGGGTTATACAGATAAGTACGAAAGAGATGCCTACGGGATCATCGCGTTTTGGCTGCGGAATGATTATGATCATGGTCGATTTTTTGATAGGGAAATAAGCCATCACGAATTGGAGCTGGCCCGTGCAAATCAGAACAATATTCAGCGCCTGGGAGTGATATGGAGAAAGGCAGAGGCGAAACAAGGGGATCTGGGTACTTTAATCAATGAGGCCCAGCATGCTTCGCGGGAATTTCACAGTTTAATTGCCTACACAATGGATAAATCCTTACATTGTGATGTGATTATTTCAACACCGGTGTCACTTCTTGACCACATGGTCCGGGAAGCTGAGGAGTCCCAAAAGATCTATAAACTGATGGAGAGTGGCGGACACGTTACACCGGCAGATGCAACCATACACGAAACCGTCTTTTGGTTACGGCAAATGGCAGATCATCTGGGCTATATACGTCATTATTCGGATGTATCGAATTATGAAGTGAATTTTGAAGTAACAAATATGATGCAAAAATTTGAGCGGCTATTAATGCAGGCAACCGCATTTAAAACAATGATACGCAAACCGCGAAATGAAATGCTACCAGCTTTAGCACATTTCAAAAATACGATTATAAAAGAAGCGAAGAGCTTAGAAGCATTTAAATTAGAATTAGACGACCTCATCAAAAAATGTGCAATCGTTACAACCTCACCGCCGGATTTATTAGAACATATTGCTAGAGAAGCCCATCACCTATGGAGAAACTTAGAAGATGGGGTTATATCCTAATAATTGGACTACTGAGCCAGATGAAAATCCGGCTCTTTTTGCGGTTAGCATGGTATGGCATTTCTATCTATCTGTTTCGTAAAATTAAATCTAGATTACTTTCATTTTTTTCAACAAAGTCTTCCTCATTATTTTCTTCCTGCTCGCCAACTCATTATAGGGTATACCCTCCATGATTAGTTCTAATAGAAAAAGCTTTTGTTGTTGAATTTTGCTACAATAAACCTAACCAATTGGTGAGGTGAAAATATATGTGCGGCCGATTCACACTAACTGCCACATTTGAAGAAATCATTGATCGTTTCGATATTCAATCGTTCCTTGAGGAAGAAAATTATTCTCCCAGCTACAATATTGCCCCCTCACAGGCGGTATTAGCCATTATTAATGATGGGAAATCCAACCGGATGGGCTTTTTAAAATGGGGCTTAATACCGCCATGGGCAAAGGATAAGTCCATTGCCAATAAGATGATTAATGCCCGGGCCGAGACCCTTGCTGAAAAACCAAGCTTTCGAAATGCCTTCAAAAAGAAGCGCTGCTTAATCATCGCCGACAGCTTCTATGAATGGAAACGCCATGAGGACAAAACCAAAACCCCGATGCGCATTAAACTAAAATCTGATGAATTGTTTGCGATGGCGGGCATTTGGGAAGGCTGGAAATCTCCGGAGGGAAAAACTCTTTACACTTGTTCTGTGATCACAACCGGACCAAATGCATTAATGGAAGATATTCATGACCGGATGCCGGTTATTTTGAAACATGAGGATGAAAAAGCTTGGCTAGATCCAACCATTTCTGACACGAATCAACTAAATCAATTACTTGTCCCCTTCGATGAAAATTTAATGGAGACATATGAAGTATCTTCCTTAGTCAATTCACCCAAGAATAACAACGTTCAGCTTATTCAAAAGATTTGTTAGCGCCCTTTTTTAGAAAATCTTTTAAAAATGGACATGTTCACTACATGCACGTACAAGCTCGTTCATATGATGTACTAACCCATAAAAGTTTTCCTTCTTCGAAAGTGGTTTCCACCACTTTCTTTTTTTTGTGGATTTCCACACACGATGTATCCTTCCAACAATTTGGTCTTATTATCATTTTCAAAGAATATATTATAAGAATACGCAAAGATTTAAGCGAATCGGGACGAAGAAAGGAGAAATAGGATGTTTTTTATCCCCACTGTAGTCAATATTGGCAATCTGAAAATAAACAGCTGTGAACATAAAAGTGCTATTTTCTTGGGATCAAATTTTGTAAAGGGAAAAAATGTCCGCGCCAAAAAGAATCAAGGGTTTGGACAACAATTGGCTGACTTTTCTACAATCACTTTTCCCATTGGCATTACATTCGATGACGATGAAATCGATTCACCAACGATAAAAAATACCATTTAATAAAAAACATTTGAAAAAATACTAATTTTTATCGTACAAACTAAAAAGCGCATAGGAGTGATTTTGTTGAATATCGCACCGATGGCCATCAATTTCTTGGGATTTAAGGTAAATTCAGTGGATAATTCCGCCTTCATTAATTTGGGACCCAATCAATTTATTGATCAGTTCGTTTCCTATAAGAGAAACCAAGGAGTTGGGGAACAAAATGGTGATTTATCACCTGTTAACATCCCCATTTCATGGGTAGTTGATCCTGACGTAGCTGACAGCAATACCGCGAAAAACAGCGTTATTTAAAGAAGCTGGGATTTATTACAAGGAGTGATCCATTTGATCTTCGCACCGATGATTGTCAATCTTGGAGGGCTAAAAGTCAATGCTATTGACCATGGATCGGTATTGAATATGGGACCCAACCAGTTGATTGACCACTTCGTATCCTATAAACGAAACCAAGGTTATGGCGAGCAAAATGGTGATTTTGTACCTATAATTATCCCCATCTCCTCTATTTTAGATTCTGACATTAGTGATACCTCCATTGTGAAAAATAGTATCCTTTAAAAATAGCTGGATTTCTCCAGCTATTTTTTTATAATCATTTCTTCCCCTTGGAATCCCACCATTCGCGAACTTCAAAAATGCCGATGACCTCATTTTTTTCTTTTTCAAATACTTCTACTGTTTCATTTGTTGAATAAGAAAGAATATAATGCGTGGGTGTCTCGTTTAAGACACGAAAGGAGCTAATCTCACCACCTTGCATTTCGATCATATATACTTTTCCATTTAATACATCATTGGTGAGCACTAAATTTTTCAAGAAATATCATCCCCCCTAACTATACAATATTTTAAATTAGCAGATTTATTGATAATAAAATGAAAGAATTTCAATTGTCGCTGTTAAACAAAACGAAAATTCCTTTTGCGCTAATTATTTGTCAAATTTGGGAAAATATAAGGTTATTCTATAACTTAAAAAGGCGGGACAAGTAACTGGTGGGAATGACACTGAAAAAACTGCTCTATTACCTGATTAAACTTCGGAATAAAATCTTTTTACCGTTTTTTATTTTATACATATTAATCGCGGCATTTGTTGTTTATTTGATTGAGCCGCACACTTTCGAATCATATATTACCTCTATCTATTGGGTACTTACCACACTTGCAACGGTTGGGTTTGGCGATTATACACCGGTTACAGATCTTGGCAAAGTATATACAATCATTCTTTATATCACAGGAATTGGTCTTGTTAGTGTTTTTATTGGAAAGGTAATCAATTCTGCCTATTTGATTGATAAACTTAAAGTGGGGGGCAAAATGAAATATACGGGCAAAAATCATATCATTCTGGTTGGATGGAATGCAAAATCGAAATTAGCGATCGAAGAAATATTAAGATCCGACAAAAAGATTGATATTGTTATCATCGATGTTTTGGAAAAAGCCCCTTTGATGGAGGAGCGGCTGTTTTATGTTCGCGGCGATGCAACGGACGAAGAAACACTCTTAGATGCAAATTTACCGACGGCTAAGGGAGTCATCATTTTTGCAGATCAAATCACGCAGGACAACTATGCGACAAAGGATCCACTTCTTGTTGATGGGAAAACATTATTAGTCGCAACAGCAATCACATCGATTGAAGAAAAATTCAAAAAGTCTATCCATGTCACTGCCGAGGTGATCAATCAAAAGCATATCCCCTTATTCAAGCATGTCAAGGTCGATGAATTTATCCCTACCCAAGAAATGATTTCTCATGCAGCAGTACGATCTTTATTTTCGCATGGCGTAACCCATATGTATTCTGAGTTAATGACCATTCAATATGGAGAGGCCATGTATGAGATTCCAAAACAAGAGGAATGGAAAACATACCGTGATGCCTTTTTAGACCTTCTGAATAAAGGCGCAACTCTTGTTGCAGACAGAGGCGACCTTTACATAAACCAAAAATTAGACAAGCTTATTCCCGAGGATGCCCAGCTTTTCGTTATTTGTGATAAAGAAACAATCTCTCATTTTAAGTCAACCGAAGAAAAATAAAAGAGAATGTCCCAAGAAATCCCCTTCTGAGACAACCTCTCCTTTTTCAAATGGAAAAGTAATAAAAATAATTCGATTCTCTGATAAAACCAATTTTTTCATAGAGTCTTTGAGCGGTTTTGTTTTCCTTAGTTGTCTCAAGCAAAACTCCTTTTGCTCCTGTTTCCTTAGCAAAATCAATCGCTGTTTTTATTAATTCCTCTCCTATTCCTTTTCCGCGGGTCTGTTCTTTGACATACAAATCGTTTAATACCCATGATCGCTTCATACTGACAGATGAAAACGATGGAAAAAGCTGGACAAAGCCAAGTGGATGATTCCCCTCTTTAGCGAAAAAAACTACGGACTCCTCATTAATTAATCTGGCCTTCAAAAACTCCCTTGCCGCTTCCATATCAGACGTTTGTTCATAAAAAACTCGATACAAATCAAACAGTTCAATTAACGAATCAAGATCATTAATCGTAGCTCTTTGGATAATCATTTTTGAATCCCCCAATCATGAATTTTTATCCCTTTTCATTCAACATATTAAACCTAATCATTGGTTAGCTGCTTGCAATGCTTTATTGGCAAAATGCTCGTCTTCCTTTTTAACGTAAATATCATACTGTGTATTATCTTTAAAACGAGCGTCGACTCTGAAATTCATGGGAGTTTTGCTTTTATATTTAACACCTGCCTTTTTTAACTTTCCAATCACACCAAAATAGTTTTCATATCCAATCGCAGTATAGATCAGTGTCCATTTCCGATTTAGTAAAAATTGAAGGAATGAAATGATTAAGGCTAATCCAACCAAAATCATTAATGCAACATACATTTTATTCCCCCCATTCAGGCTTTTCATCAACACAATATAAAAACACAGTATCTCTATTTTATATTCTTTAAGTTTCGGTTAATTCCTTTATTAGTTTAAACAAAATGTTCAATTGAAAAGAGCCTTGAAATTTATCAAGGCCTTTCATTGTTGCCGAATTCAGATTGGGCATCCCACAATATAATCTTTTTATTTTGGATGAAACATTTTTTTATTATAAAAATTTATTGGAGGGTTTTCTTATGCTTACATACCATGTTGACCCGGGAATCCTCCCATGCCTCCATGTCCATCATGGCCCGGGAATCCTCCCATGCCTCCGTGTCCATCATGACCTGGGTATCCTCCCCAGCCTCCATGTCCATCATGACCTGGATATCCTCCCCAGCCCCCATAGCCACCGTGACCATGGTAGCCATCCCAACCGCCATAACCGCCATGGCCTGGGAATCCTCCCATGCCTCCATAACCACCCATGCCTGGGTATCCTCCCATACCTCCATAACCGCCCATGCCTGGGAATCCTCCCATGCCTCCATAACCACCCATGCCTGGGTATCCTCCCATGCCTCCATAGCCACTCATGCCTGGGTATCCTCCCATGCCTCCATAACCACTCATGCCTGGATATCCTCCCATGCCGCCCGGGAATCCTCCCATAAATTGTCTCATATCGTTCATTTGAGCATCTCTCCTTTATATAGGTTACAGTCTAGACTATGTTGAAAGATAGAAAAGGCATGGGCAGATGTCCTATTTTATCTATACAAATTGGGAGAAGGAACGTTTTAAAAAAATATGGACTAGGGTAAGCACATCTCGAGACAAAAGTTTCTTAAAAAATTGCACCTTTCTGGATGTTCTCAGCTTTGAGTTAATTTTCTTGGAATATACTCACACATCCATGCTGATATTGGTCTGCGGATTTCATTTCCGCTATCTTGTTCAATTCCACTCCTTTCCAAAATCCACGTTTCTAATTCTTCAGATAAAGCATTCCTATCTGTTTTAAATACGGCAATTTCTGCGATTGTAGGCGGATAAGGACTATTTCTAATATGATTTTGAAGATTGCCCATCACTTTTTTATAATCTAATTCCTGGCAAAATTTGAACCAATGGAGCACTGTTTCGCCCCTTGTTAAACAGGAAGAATATACTGATTCAATTAACACTAAAAGTTTGATTACCTCTTGCTTCGTCATTCAATCACTCCAAAAAATTTTTTTCGTAATTAGACGTTCCACCTGCTAGTTTTTACATAATATTCCTTTTACAAACACAAAAAAGAGCTTAGAAGTGGCCTCCAAGCTCGTTACTATTAATGATAATTCAATGGTTATTCCTTCAGGACTCTTTTCGCGCCAACATAACGATCTTTCCAATATTTTGTATCTAATGGTTGGATGGAAACACCTTTGCTGACTGAGACAGTAATAAATTTGTTATTTCCAAGATAAATCCCTACAAACGATACATCTTTACCATTCGTATTAAAGAAAACCAAATCTCCTTCTTTAAGGTTCTTCTTTAATAAGGCTTTACCAAGTTTTGTATTGCTCTTTCGAAGAACGAGGCAGGTTCATTCCTAGCTAAAGCGAGTTGAAACAAAATCCTTACGACGGTATACGCTTAACACAACACCGATTAAAATGGCATTAAATATGGTAGGCATCAATCCATAGCTTATAAATGGCAAGGACATCGCGGTTGGTGGAAAAAAACCAAATGCCATGCAAATATTGCATACAAGCTGAACCGTATAAAGTGCAACCGCACCAATTAGTAGAAGTCTTCCATATAAATCGTTTGTTTTAGATTTGACAACAATGATTCTTGCAGCAAATAGTGAGAGTATGAAAACAAGTCCAATGGCCAAAAGCCAGCCATAGTAGTAGGTAAAGGTTACAAAGACAAAATTTGTTTGAGCGTCCGGGATAAATTCTTGATCCCTAGGGTTACCAAACCAGCCCGCTTTTGACATTATTTCTTTTATTCGCAATACCATGAATCCCGCTCCATTTGAATACTTTTCAGGGTTTAATAATGCCAGTAGTCTTTCTCTTTGATAAACCTGATTCTGAAGAGTGATAATTCCTAAAGCCAGGAGTAAACCTCCTGTTAAACCTGAAACTAACATTATTATTTTTCGGCTAAATTTGCTCCACCAAAGCATCACAAATACCATCACCGTGTAGATGAATGTAGTTGGAATGTTTTGTGCTGTAAAGAATAAAAAGAAAGGAATTAAAAACAAAAGGACAAACTCCCAAACCTTCAACCTTTCGTTATTGAAAAATGTTTCCCCAGGCTAGGAAAAAGAATGGTAAAGCCATTGAGCTTTCAATTGTAATAATAGATGGTATTTTTAGCAGCGGAACTCCATTTATTGAGGTATTTGAAAAAACTCTTATACCGATGAGAATGAGCAACCCCGCTGTGTAGAATAACCATCCAAGATTCTTCCATTTTCGATAATCCAGTAACATGATTCCCAAAGCTGCCGCACCACCAAGTAGGACAGTAATGGTTTTATTGATTAAAAAAGGTGTCTCATTCATATAGCCAAGCGAAAACATCGGTAAAAATCCGAGACCAAAAGTCGTGACCAACAGGACTAGCAGCAGCCAATCTATTTTTGGCTTATGGAGCTTATTCAGTTGTTTCCCTAACATGGTAGGGCTCCCCATCTGCTCAACTGCCTTATTCTCTGCCTCTATTTCCGTTAATCCTTTCTCCATCCACAAATTCTTGGCCTCTTTTAAATGATAGCCTAATTCATCAGCCACATATTTCTTTGCTTCCTTCGCTTTAATTTGATTGGTGACCTCATTTAAAAAAAGATCTTTTTTATTTTCCACGCCCGCCTCAACCCTCCAATAATTCCTTTAATGCCCAACGTTTTTTCGGATGACTTTTTTCGGCCTTTTGCAATATTTTTCTTCCTTTATCAGTTAACTGATAATATTTAGCCCCCGACTCTAGGTCCCATTTTGATTGTAAACACCCGGTCTGTTCCAAACGATGTATTAAAGTATATAAAAATCCTTCGTTGTCTTCGAATTTTTGAATACCTCGCCCCCTTATGAGTTTGGCTAATTCGAAGCCGGTTTTTTCTTGGGTAAGGATCTGCATGACGGCTAGAAGGATATCTTCCTCCGTTTCGTCTTGCTTATTAATCTTATCGTGTATTTTTTTACGATGCTCCGCAGTAAAGTTTAATTCCGAAAAAGTAGTTCGATCCAATGACTTTTTTAAATTTTTTAAACGGTCTTCCATGCCTTATTCCTCCAATCGTTCTTTCAGAAGTTCTTTGGCGCGTTTCAGCCTTGTTTTCACCGTGTTATCACCCGTTTCGGTTAACACGGAAATTTCTTTAATCGGCAATTCCTCATAATAAAAGAGATAGATCACTTCTCTGTATTTAATTGGCAGTGTCATGATGGCTGAAATTAATTCATCATCTGCCTCTTTTTGGATCACAACCTGCTCGACCATTTCTTTTTTCGTTATGTTGTTTGCCGGTTCTTCATCCGTAATGACGACGTTCTTGTTATACCAGCTTTTCAGGTAATCCTTACAATGATTAATAGCAATGCGCCACAACCAAGTTCGTAACTTAGATTTGCCACTCTATGTATGAAGGGCTTTATAGCACTTGATAAAGATCTCCTGCGTTAAATCCTCAGCAAGCCCTTTATTTTTGACATAGGAATAAACAAGCTGCAGGATTTCCTGCCCATATCTATCCATAATTTCGTCTATTAGTTCTTCCTTATCCACTGTTTCTATCACTTCTGCTGTTAATTCGTCCACAATTGGCCCCCCCCCCCCTTGCTATATCTTAGACGACCTACATCTCCAAGAAGTTTTTAAAAAGATATAAAAATCCTTTCCAAACGAAAAAATCAATAGGTAATTGCCCTCTATATTTCCATGAAAAAAGGATAGATCAAGCATTAAAAACTGCTTTCATCTATCCTCATTCTTATTTATTCATTTTCGGAATTGCCATTTTCATCTTTATTAAACCAAAGTGGTTCGTTGTCATCTTCATCGCCATTATAATTGATGAGGATCTCTTCTCCTGCTTTAATATCCTTGTAAGCGTAGAAGTCAAACGTATGATTTGGAAAATTAATTTCATACGTGGCATTGGGCTGATACGAATGGTTAAATAACATACCATAGCCTAAAACAAATGCCGTGTGGTTGATACCATATTCGAATGCGTAATCAGCTAATAACGTTTTTTCTATATGAACATGTTCCTCATTGGGATAAGCAATAACCGGCGCTTCATGAATTAACTCACCTTTTGCAATATCTTGTGTCGCAAATACCCCTCTATTAAATTCCCCATCACTTAGCTTTGAAGATTTAATCTCAATCATGTTAATCACCTATAACGTTCTTTCCAGTAGAGTTTTTAATCATAATAAGCTTGCCATTTTCTAATCCAGAAAGCAAATGTTTTTTCTTTCCATGGTGCCTGACACCAAGAGAAAAAAATATATTCCTTTGGTCGATTATCTAAAACAGTCATTTTTTCAGATAGAAAGCATAAAATGGAATATACGTTCGTAGGGAGGCGAGGATTTTGTTAAAAAACAATCAGTCCTTGATAACAGGTGAGATGTTGGTCAGGTATTACGAGCTAAATAAGCAGAAAAAAGAAATTGAAATTGAAATGAATGAATTAAAAGATCTTTTTCAAACTTATTTTAACAATTTAGTGGGTTCAAATCATAAAGGGGAAATAATGATTAGCGGCTACAAGCTGCAACGGCAAATTCGAAAAACAGAAAAATATAATGAGGAAGTAACCGTTAAAAGGCTAGAGGAATTACAGTTGAATGATTTACTTCAGGTAGTAAAAAAACCTGACGATACAAAAATTAAAGCTGCCCTTAATTTAGGATTACTAAGTTCTAATCAATTAGAGGACTGTATCACAACAACATACTCCCCCGCCATATCCGTTAAACCGTTAACACCGAGATAAGGACCTTTAGAAAAAGAGTCATTAAAAGAACTCACAACCACCTATTAGATGGTTGTGGGTTCTTTCTAAGTTTATTCCGAAATTTTTGTGCTCTCATCTCGTAAATGAGCGGAGCCACTTGATGTACCTTCATTAATGACACGGTCAATATCTAGATAGGGCTTGCCACGTATGGCATCATTAGAAATGATATTGACCGATTCTTTCTTACCGTCCTCCGTCATAAATGACTGCCTCCAATTTTCCACCTCTTATTAGTAAAACCACAGTTCCACTAAAATATAGTTTGTGTAATCTTGACCTGGTTAATCCACCTAATTAATCAGTGTTTAGTTTTTTTAAAATATAACAGGTTCCATCTTCCGCAAAAAATAAATTTTCCCCCTGTTTCACATTGAAATAAATGTTCTGTTTGTCATAAATCAGCTTTGCTACTTTTTCAAACTGCTCCACTAATTCGATAGTAGGATTAATTATCACATCATCTTTTCCATTTGCGGTCACAAATCCTTTTGGATTACTTTTCCTTTCGGGTTTTAATTCAGTATTCCACTTACCATAAAGAAGAATTGTACATGCTGTAAACCTTGTTTTTCTGTTTTGAACGGACCATATCTTCCGACAATTACACCGATGTATTTTGAATTTCATCATCTAATACCTTCTTTCCATGATAATGAATGAAAAATTCAAAATAAGCATTATAGTAATTATATTCACCCAGTTACAAATTTATTTATATAAATCTAGGTCCGGAATATGGTTTGTATACCACCTACGATTACACATGATTAAAATTTTGATGCAAAGGGGAATTGAATATGTCTGATGATCTTAATTTTAATGGAAATTGTCGCGAAGCAGTGGAGTTTTACGCTCACGCTTTTGGAACCAATGAAAAAAGAATAGGTAATTTAATAAAAAGGGCTAAAGAACCTTTCTATTAAAGAAAAGAATCTCTAGCCTTTTTACGTTTATCCTTCGATCTGTTGCATTACTTTTGTAGGCTTTTCGCCTTCCTCCCAACCTTTGCAAACATCTATCCATTCCCTAGCAAATGAAAATTGGAATAATTCATCCTTTGATAATTCAATGGCGGAATTGCTGCTGCCACAAGCTGGGTATAGTGTCTCGAACCGTTTCATGGAAACATCGAGGTAAACCTCAAGATTATTTTTTAGGCCAAAAGGGCAAACACCGCCAATGGCATGTCCCGTTTGTTCAAGCACCTCATCAGGCGTGAGCATCCGTGCCTTGAAGCCAAATTTTTGCCGAAACTTCTTGTTATCAATCTTTGCATCACCGGCAGCGACAATCAAGATGGCTGTTTCCTCTGCTCCCCTAAAGGATAAGGTCTTGGCAATACGTGCTGGGATGACACCAATTGTGTCGGCAGCTTGATGCACTGTAGCACTCGATGTTTGAAATTCCATTACGTCCATATCACGATTCCATTGTTTAAAATGGGTTTTTACACTTTCTAATGACACCTTATTCATCCTTTCCCTATCGGTATTACCGAGAATATTAACATACTTTAAAGGGAAAAAGCGAAGAGATGAATTGTAAAATGAAACTAGCTTCCTAAACACCAATTCTAGATGTAACCCATCCCTCAATAAAATCCTCTAACGAAGACGCAATCCACCTGCGACTATCACATTCATGGTCCCAAACAAATACATCCTCTTTTTGAATGACCCCATTTAATATCGCCAAACCGAATAAATCCCCATTTCCAGCATCAGAAAAGAACAGTAAATGATCAAAAGGCATATACAAATCTTTGAAATCCCTATCCTTTCTCAGCGATAAGTTGTCTCTGATGATTTGTTTAGTCGACCATATTAGCGGGCTGTTAAATTCATCGAATACCCCGTTCGTTTCACTAAAGAGGTTAATCAAATCAATGGGAAGCTCAACGTTAAGCTGTTCTTTGATTTCATTTAGTTCCGATTTTGTAGCGGGGTTTTTAAAATAGTAGTCTGGTGAGATTTTATTAATAAAATTCATCCACATAGAATTTCAACCTCTCTATTATTTATTGAATTTTTTAGGTTAGCTACTCGAAGAAAATTCATTCGTATGTATTACTAGCAAACTCAAAACACTTTGCTAGCACAGCGATAATAAAGCAATAGCAACCATGAGTACCCTTCCTATCAATTAATTCCCCTGTACTAACGATAACAACACCTTATTCCCAAATTTTACATTGCTGTTCAATTCCCTTAAGACTAATCCTGCCCCGCTGCATCATTGGCGGGCAGCACGTGTTGTACTGCTGGATTTTCTTATTAATTTCATCTATCAATCTATTTAACTCCGTTTCCTTAGTAGCTTCTTCTTTTAATTTTGATGCCTTAGCAAGTTCTTGTTTTATCTCCTTTTGCAAAGCTGCAAATGGTGGCAAGTATCCTGCTTCCCGGGCTGTATTGACGAAACTGGAATAGGAATCACCTGAAAGTATCCGGGATGGCAGTGGTTTGCCGAATCCCGGGTGTTTTTTCATTTCCTCATCTAAATTGTAATCACTCGAAACTTGATCCATCCAATTCACATGACCATCTTTCTTTTCAGCCATCAATAGTCATCTCCTCTCATGTTCACCCTTTTGGTTTCCTTATTCTCTTATTGTCATTCAAATTCCTTCAAAATAAGCAAATCCCTATTTATTTTAAAAATAACTTCAAAACCAACTAACAAAATAGTGTTATAATCTTGGTTATATTCATATTTTAAGATTTTGGGATTGTTTCGTTTTGGAGGGATGTAATTGAATTCGCAAGGTGCAGTCATGTCCTTCCAAAGGACAAAAGGAATTATTTTAGTGCTGATCGCGGCTACTTTTTGGGGAGTTTCCGGAACGGTGGCCCAATACTTATTTCATCAACAAGGCTTCAGTACAAACTGGCTGGTTGTTACCCGGCTGATTTTCTCAGGAATTGGTTTATTATTGTTTTCACATACAATAGGGAAACAAAACATTTGGAGCATTTGGAAAAATAAACAGGATGTTGTACGTCTTATCATTTTTGGGATTGTTGGTATGTTTGGTGTTCAATATACATATTTCGCCGCCATCGAACACGGAAATGCCGCCACGGCAACTGTCTTACAATACCTGGCACCAGTAATTATCGCCTGTTATTTGTGTTTCCGGGCGAAATTTTGGCCTGCAAAACACGAAGTGATTGCAATTGCCTTCGCACTTTTCGGAACATTTTTACTTGTAACGAAGGGAAATATCCATTCTCTTTCTATTTCAGGCCCAGCCTTTATCTGGGGAATTCTTTCTGCTTTTGCGCTCGCTTTTTATACCCTCTATCCAGGTGTTTTACTGTCTAAATGGGGGTCACTGCTAACTGTTGGCTGGGGGATGACGATTGGCGGAATTGGCTTTAGCTTGATTCATCCGCCCTGGCAGTTTCAGGGGTATTGGAGCGTAACGTCTTTTTTAGCAGTTGTGTTTGTTGTTATATTTGGTACCTTGATTGCCTTTTTTTGTTATATGGAAAGCATGAAATACATTCGGGCATCTGAAGCGAGTCTCCTCGCTTGTGTTGAGCCGTTATCAGCCGCCTTTTTAGCCGTTGCCTGGCTCCATGTTTCCTTTGGCCCCGCGGAATGGATTGGTTCCTTTGCAATTATTGCCACCATCTTTATTTTATCGGCCGTGAAACGGTGATCATCCCAAAAATTGATGGTGCCTGACACCGATTCAATCGCCGTTTCGCTCACATAGCCCCTTTTCATGTACTTAAGAAAATGGATGGTGCCACTGGCACCATCCATTTTCTTGAGGCTATTATTTCAAATCTTCAATCGAATCAATATCCATATAGGCCGGTACTACTAGGCCAAGTTTTGTTCCTTCCAGGTTCGCACCTAAATCTTCAAATTTACCTTTATATTTTTTGTAGTAGTCCTCATGGGTTGAAGGTAACCAAGCTGCAACGGATGCATCTAAGCTGCCGTCAGCAACTCCTGTCCACATCGGGCCTGCTTCTATTTGAACAAGGGTTACTTTATAGCCTAAGTCGGTTAACACTTTACCGATTACATTCGAACTGGCAATTTCGCTATCCCAGGCGACATAACCAATCTTGATCTTGTCACCAGATACTTTCTTAGCTCCGTCCGTCCATTTAGCAATCTTTTCAGCATTTTCATTGACCCACTTAGCTGCAGCCTCTTTAGGGTCTTCTCCATTTACGATACTATTCATGACAACGCCCATATCATCGGGGGTCCAAACAAATTGTTCAAAAACTTTATATGCATCAGGAAGATCATCCTTTAAGCCATTCCTAGCAATCGTATGAATGTTTTCATCCTTTCCGTAAACGCCTTTCGGATCTTCTAAGTATTTCAAATCAAATTTCGCGAACATCCAATGGGGAGTCCATCCAGTAACAATAACAGGTTTTTTCTTTTCATACGCTTTTTTTAGTGCTGCCGTCATCGCTGCACTCGATCCTTCGACAAGTGTCCAATCCTTTAAATCATATTCCTCAACGACTTTAGCGGAGGCCTTCATCAGTCCAGCGCCAGGATCAATCCCGATGATTTTATAGTCAACACTTTCACCGACAGAATTTCCTTTTTCTTTACTATTACTTGTTTTATCTGAGCCGCATGCCGCTAGCCCTATTGTCAGTAATGCTGCCAATAAAATGAACATCCATTTTTTCATCATTAAGCAGTTCCCCCTTGTTTTTTTCTTTTTCCAAAGTTTTGGGTAATTCGATCAAGAATAATCGCTATTACTACAATGGCCAGTCCTGCCTCAAAGCCTTTACCAATTTGTATTTGCGTAACAGCCCGATACACATCGGCCCCAAGACCAGGTGCACCGACCATCGATGCGATCACAACCATCGAAAGGGCGAGCATGATGCTTTGATTGATACCAGCCATTATTGTAGGCATCGCAAGTGGTAATTGCACCTTTAGCAAACGTTGACTAGTGGTCGAACCAAAGGCTTCAGTGGCTTCAATAATATCTGCAGGTACTTGCTGGATTCCGAGAATCGTTAAGCGAATCGTTGGTGGCATTGAAAAAATAACAGACGCCACAACCCCTGGGACAACGCCAATATTAAAAAAGAAAATCGCAGGAATTAAGTAAACAAAGGCAGGCATGGTTTGCATGAAATCTAAAATCGGCACGACGATTTGCTTAACCGTCTGCTTCTGTGAAGCCCAGATTCCCATTGGAATTCCTAATACAATCGATATAAAGACTGCAGCTAATACGAGCGCAAGCGTCTCAAGCATAGGCTCCCAGTAACCAAGATTTGCAACCAAAAATAAACCAATTAAGGTAAAAAGTGCAATACCCTTATTCGCCACCTTCCAGGCAAGCAGAGTGAATAGAATAATAAATACATAGATGGGAATATAGCTAAATCCAGCGACCATTCCTTCAACTAAAGTCTCTAAAACAGTTGTTACTCCATCAAAAGCAGCTTCTAAGTTAACCGTAAGCCAATTGACAAATGCATCCATCCAATCGGCTATTGGTATTTTTGGGAACCATTGTTCCATGTGATTTTCACCTCCCTGTTTGGCTGGGCCGCAGCGACCTCGGCGTTTGCCATTCCACCTAAATGGTTTATAGCATCATTGTTACCCGCCAATGCCCCAATTACAGCTCCCCTTACGAGAATTCCTTTTAATCTATTATTTTCATCCACGACAGCTACCGGAATGGCGGCTGTTGAAACTTTTTCAAATAAATCGGTTAAAAAAGTATCCGGTCTAACGGTCGTAACATCCGCTTGTAAAATTGCCGCTAATCCCTCATTACGATCGAGGGCCTCTTTTGCCTCTGAAGCCGTGATAGCCCCGAGCAAGGTTTTCTTTTTATCAACGACATAAATACTCGAAATTCCTAGCTCTCTCATCATTTGAAGAGCAACCCTTGGGCCCTTATCGACTGAGACGGCCTCAGCCCGTTTCATCACATGCCCGGCAGTTAAAACCTTGGATAAGTCCACATCCTCTACGAATCTCTCAACATAGTCGTTTGAAGGATTCATTAGAATCTCTTCAGGAGTTCCAATTTGGACAATCACGCCATCTTTCATCAAGGCAATTCGATCGCCAATTCGGAGGGCTTCATCTAAATCATGGGTAATAAATACAATCGTTTTTTGCATCGTAGACTGAAGATCAAGTAACTCATCCTGCATATCTTTTCGGATTAATGGGTCCAAAGCGCTGAAGGCTTCATCCATGAGTAAAATATCGGAGTCATTAGCCAAAGCCCTTGCCAGCCCTACTCTTTGCTGCATCCCTCCACTTAATTGCTGGGGATATTGATGTTCATAGCCTTCAAGTCCGACAAGGTTTAAGGCCCCCATCGCTTTATTCTTGCGTGTTTCTTTTGGAATCCCTTGTACCTCTAAACCATACTCTACATTTTCCAGGATGGTTCGATGTGGGAGCAGAGCGAATTTTTGGAAAACCATGCTTATCTTTTTGCGGCGGACATTCCTTAGCTGCTCTTTATTCATTTTGACAACATCCATACCGTCAATGAACACTTCACCAGCAGTCGGTTCAATTAGACGATTCAGCAAGCGGACTAAGGTTGACTTTCCACTTCCCGATAAGCCCATAATCACGAAAATTTCACCGGCCTTAACTTCAAAGTTAACTTGACTTACACCAACCGTTGCCCCTGTTTTCTTCAGAATTACCTGCTTACTTTCTCCTTCCGATAGAAGTTGAATTGCTTTTTTTGATTTTCCAAAGATTTTTGTTACGTTTTTAACCTTAATTTTATACTCGTTATTCATTTATTCACCTCAATAGTTTTTCCGTTTAGGCAGGACTCCCCTATTGTAGTTTGTATTGGATGAAGTGGGCAATGTTGGTAATTGGGCATATTCAGCCGTAAACTTTGTACAGAAAAAACTGTACGTAGCGAACGCACAATATTCATAAAATTGCTCGCAAATGCTTCCGAATCCTACCCATGTGCCTCCTTTACTTTTATAAAAAACATGATAATCTTATAAAGGACACATTTACAAGATAGGTGTGATAGCAAAATGAATGGTGAACAACAGTTAGAAAAAGCCCGTGAACGAGTGATAGATGCCATTTCTAAAAATATGAATTTATATGGGGTTACGGAATCCATAGGCCGCTTATATGGGGCGTTGTATTTCCAAGAAAGTCCTTTGACACTAGATGAAATGAAAGAAGAGCTCGGAATGAGCAAGACGAGTATGAGTACCTCTGTCCGCAATTTGGTTGATTTAAAAATGGTGGGGAAGGTTTGGAAAAAGGGTGTCAGGAAAGATCTATATCAAGCTGAGCCTGATTGGTATCAAACCTTTGCAGATTTTTTTACAATCAAATGGAGAACAGGAGTAACCATTAATATGACGGCAATGGAGAAATCTCTCTATGAATTACAAATGCTTTTAGATGATGAAAATGTGAATCATATGGTCAAAGCGGAAGCGAAGCTAGATATTGAAAAACTTACATCCGCCATCGACTATTACAAATGGCTAAATCGGCTGGTAGATAGTTTTGAAACAGGAGAAATTTTTCAGTATATTCCAAAGAGTACTAAGTAGGTCAGTAAGAGCTAGTGAAGGTTATGGTGCCTGACACCACCAATAAAAAAATGAAAGCAGACCTTTCAAGGAAGGTCTGCTTTCGTATTTATTCACCTAAATCCACGTTGTGGTACACTTGCTGGACATCTTCTAAATCTTCTAATACATCAATCATTTTTTCAAATTTAGCTTGTCCGTCTTCAGGAAGTGTGATGTCATTTTGTGCAAGCATGGTTAGTTCAGCAACTGTAAATTCAGTAATGCCTGCATTATTGAATGCTTCTTGGACGGCATGGAACTGATCCGGTTCCGCATAAACAATGACCGATTCTTCCTCTTCTATAATGTCACGTACGTCTACATCTGCTTCCATTAATAGTTCAAGGACTTCGTCTGCTGTTTTTCCTTCCACACCGATGACAGCCGTAGCATCAAACATATAGGCTACGGATCCACTTACTCCCATGTTCCCGCCATTTTTGCCGAAGGCAGCACGCACATCTGAGGCCGTACGATTCACGTTATTGGTAAGGGCATCAACGATCACCATCGATCCATTTGGTCCGAATCCTTCATAACGTAGTTCAACATAGCTTTCTTCTGATCCGCCTTTAGCCTTTTCGATTGCACGGTCAATAATGTGTTTCGGGACATTGTAGGTTTTTGCGCGCTCAAGTACGAATTTTAAGGCTCCATTTGATACTGGGTCTGGTTCACCCTGCTTAGCAGCTACATAGATTTCCACTCCAAATTTCGCATAGATACGACTCGTATTTGCATCCTTTGACGCTTTCTTTTCCTTAATATTGTTCCACTTCCGGCCCATTATCAACACTCTCTTTCCACTTTGAATCGTCACAAAATTATTATAATGAAATACGCTGATCCGTCAACATTTTTTATTATAATAATTATGTGGTCGATACGTTGCTTTCATTTACGTATAATATTATACCTTAATTGAATCATTTGTTAAGTGAAAAAGATAGTTGTCCTGATGTATTTTCATAGTAATGAAGAAAAATCATGAAATATCAAGAACAAGAGGACGAAACCATTAGCGTTCGTCCTCAAAATATTTCGATTTATACGAGCATTTGAAACAAAGTGCTATCATTATTCACTTCCCGGTATACAAAACCCTTCTTCTTTATCCGTTCAATCAATGGGGAATAATCCTCTTTATCCTTTAGTTCAATCCCCACTAGGGCTGGTCCGGTTTCTCGATTATTCTTTTTCGTATATTCAAAGTGGCTGATATCGTCATTTGGCCCGAGTACATCGTCTAAAAACTCACGTAGGGCGCCTGGACGCTGCGGGAACTGAACAATAAAATAATGCTGCAGTCCTTCATAAAGTTTCGAGCGCTCTTTAATTTCCTGCATCCGACCTATATCATTATTGCCGCCGCTGACGATACAGACCACCGTTTTTCCTCTTATTTCATCGGCATATGTATCCAAGGCTGCAATGGATAATGCTCCAGTCGGTTCGACGACAATGGCATTTTCATTGTAAAGACTCAAAAGGGTGGTACAAACTTTTCCTTCCGGAACGACTAAAATATCATCAACAATCTCCTTACAGATATCAAAGGTCATTGTGCCGACCGTTTTTACTGCGGCACCATCAACGAACGGGTCAATTTGCTGCAGCGATGTCACTGCTCCTTTTAAAATTGATTCCTTCATACCTGCTGCACCTTGAGGCTCGACGCCAATTAATTGCGTTGTTGGTGAATAGTGCCGTAAATAAGTACCTACTCCAGAAAGAAGTCCGCCGCCGCCGATAGCCGCAAACAGATAATCGATTTTTTCAGGGCAGTCATTGAGGAGTTCTACGGCAACTGTCCCTTGACCGGCAATCACATCGGGATCATCAAAAGGGTGGATAAATGTCCGATTTTCTTCTTGACTGCATGCCCGTGCTTTTTCATAGGCATCGTCAAATGTGTCTCCTGTTAAAACAATCTCTACATTCTCCTTGCCCCAAAATTTAACTTGATTCACTTTTTGCTTTGGTGTTGTGTTAGGCATGAAAATTTTTCCATTGATGTTTAAAAGGTGGCAGGAATAGGCGACACCTTGCGCATGGTTTCCGGCACTTGCACAAATAATTCCATTCTCCAGCTCTTCTTCGTTTAATTTTTTGATGCGATTGTAAGCACCGCGAATTTTAAATGAGCGAACACTCTGCAAATCTTCCCGCTTTAAATAGACATGACAGCCATAACGTTCTGACAAGATGTGATTGTATTGAAGGGGAGTTGGCGATATGACCTCCTTAATGGTGTGGCTGGCAATGATAATATCCTCCACGTTTACCGCTTTTTTATCGACCTGTTGATTCATCTTAATTCCCTCCAATTATTTTGTTTTCCATAAAAAACATAAATTTTAAACAACAAAAAACCCGCCCCATAAGGAATAGGGACGAGTTAGCTCGCGATACCACCCTACTTCCGCAATTTTAAAATAGAAACTGCGGCTCTCGATCAACGTACCATTTACTGTACGTGTTCCATTGTAACGGCGGACTTTTCCGGTATAGCTTACCTGTACTGTTCAGCTATACATCTCAGAGATGATTTTCAGATATTCCTGTCATCGACTTTCAGCAACCGTCGACTCTCTGTGCAACAAGGGATACCCTACTCTTCTCGTCATAGATTCTTGTTTAATTTATAAAAATAAGGGTAACACGGGGAAAGTGGAACGTCAATGTTTTTTGACTATTTTAACTATTTTGTTAATTATAAAGCGCTTACATTAAATATGGTGCCTGACACCACGTCCGTTCATTGACCAAAATGAGAAAAAGAGCCCCGAGTTCAAGTAAACAACTTGTAAAAACCACCCAAATTGGAGTGGTTTTCCATTCTCTCTACAAAGATATTAGGTAATCTTTTTTACGTATTCAATAAGGACAAGTCGTTCATTCACTTTTTGTTCCCCAATTTTTTTATAGCCTAATTTTTCGTAAAAATGGCGATTTCGAACATTATCCTTTGGAGTGTCTAAACTCCACTCCTTGACATGTGGGAATTTCCTTTCTAATTGAGTAAGGATTTTGCTGCCTAAACCTCGATTTTGAATATTGGCGCTAAGAAAAATTCGAAACAAACGGTAATGGGTTTCCTTTATTTTTACGATACAGATCCCGCCGGCAATTTTCCCGCCAATAAATATCGTGTAATGAAAAGAATGGTTGATTTTATACTTAAAAAATTCTAATGGTTCAGCAGCAGGACTTGTGTCATAATCCTTATACTTTTTCAAATCGGCTTGAAATGCCTCTTTTTGGATTTTCAACAAGGTTTCCGCTTCAATCATTTTTGTCTTTGTGATTTTAAAATCCATTATCTCACCTCGAAATTACATTTCAATCAGTATATGAACCGAACGCTGTAAATGAAAGGATGAAAAAAATAATGAGTAAAATCTGGAAACTATTAATGAACCGCTGAGATCTTAGTCAGTTAACATAAAACATTTATAGTAAACTATAAATATCACATCTTCCATCTTTGATTAATCTAATTAGGTGACGTATGATAAGAAGGGATTTTTCTTCCTACTCCAAATAACAATTACTGATTAAGTGAAAGGATTTTTGCCATGAACAAAAAGGAAATACAATCATTAATTACTACTCTTGGGCTTATTCCACATCCGGAAGGCGGATATTACAAAAGTACATATGGCTCTAAGGAACAAATTTCCGACAGTGAGGTAAGTGTGAATTTTAAGGGACAGAGACGCCTTTATACCAGCATTTATTTTCTATTAACATCAGATGATATTTCCCATTTTCATCGATTGAAATCGGATGAATTGTGGTATTTCCATGGTGGCAGCCCATTAACCGTCCATATTATTCATGAAAATGGTGAATACGAGGAAATGAAGTTAGGCATGAATTTAGTAAACGGTGAAGTTCCACAAGCACTAGTACCGAAGAATTCCATCTTCGGGTCGTCGGTTATGGAGAAAGACACCTACTCTTTAGTTGGCTGCATGGTGTCCCCAGGATTTGAATTCCAAGACTTTGAATTGTTTACACAGGACGAACTTTTACACAAATACCCGCAGCACGAGGAAATCATCATAAAATTAACCTACAAAAAATTACCAAATTAAGAGAAAAAGGTGTCAGGCACCATGTGGAAATTCACATGGTGCCTGACACCTGAGTTTTTATTCTAAACCATAGTACCCGCAAACGACACAGCCGACTGATTTTGCTGCGACGATTAGGGCATCTTCGTCGATATCGAATTTCGGATGATGGTTGAAATATGGCTTTTCTACCCCTTTTGGCGTACAGCCGATGTAGAAGTAGCAGCCGGGGATTTTTTCTAAATAGTAGGCAAAGTCATCGGATGGCGACATCATGGGATACTCCTCGACTTCCTGTATTTCTGGTTGATTGGCACTTTCTAAACTTTCCTTTACTAAAGCTGTCATACTTGGGTCGTTGTATAGTGGTGGATAATCAGACTCATAGGAAAGCTCACATTGAACCCCGAATTCCACTTCAACCCCTTTGGCAATTCGGTGAACTTCTGTTTCAATTATTTTTTTTGCTTCAGGTGACATATAACGTATATCCCCTTCAAGCTCAACCTTGTCTTTAATGACATTGAAGGTTCCTTTTCCGTCAAAGGAGCCAATCGTAATAACCCCCATATCAAACGGATTTAAGCGGCGGCTGACGACAGTCTGAATGGCTGTGACAAAATGAGCGGCGGCGACAATGGAATCGTTCGCTAAATGAGGGGATGATCCATGCCCTCCGATACCTTGAACGGTTAATTTAAAGAAGGATCTGCCTGCAAAGGAAAAGCCGCTATGATAACCTACATTTCCCGCTGGATTCAATGGCAATAGGTGAATACCAAAAATATTTTCCACATCATCAAGAAGGCCTGACTCGACAATACTTTTTGCTCCACCCGGCGGTACCTCTTCAGCATGTTGGTGAATAATTTTTATCGTACCAGGCAAAGAATCCTTTAATTGAATGAGACAATCTGCAAGAACTAATAAATAGGCGGTATGTCCATCATGACCACACGCATGCATGACCCCTTCGGTCTTCGATTTATATGGAAGATCCGTTTCTTCCAAAATAGGAAGGGCATCGAAATCAGCACGTAAAGCAATCGTTTTCCCCGGTTTTCCTCCATTGATTGTCACAACAATTCCAAAGCCATTTCCAACATCCGTTTGAATTTCAACATCCTTGCCTTGATAAAAATCGATGATATATTGAGCCGTTTTCTCTTCTTTAAAAGACAACTCCGGGTGTTCATGTAAATAGCGGCGAATTTCAACCATTTCTTCTTTACGCGCTTCTAACATTTCCATTAATTGTTTTTTTTTCATAGTTATGACCATCCTTTCTAAAAAAAACTACTTCAACCCATAATAGCTACAAACGATCTGTCCAACAGATTTAGCTGCAACAAGGAGACAATCTTCATCAATATCAAATTTGGGATGATGATTGAAATAAGCAGTTTCTCCCCCTTTTGGTTTACAGCCAATGAAAAAGAAACAGCCAGGTATTTTTTTAAGATAGTAAGCAAAATCTTCAGAACCGGAAAGCATTGGGTATTCACCAACTTCCTTAATATCCGGATCATTCATGCTCTTTAGACTTGCAACGACATCAGCTGTAACTTTCGGATCATTGTATAATGGCGGATAATCAGCCGTATAGGAAAGCTCGCATTGAACATCAAATTCCACTTCAATTCCCTTGACAATCCGATGTATTTCGTTCGCAATTAACTGCTGTGTTTCAACCGTCATGTAGCGCACATCACCTTCAAGCTCCACTCGATCTTTAATCACATTGAAGGTCCCTTTTCCGTCGAAAGAGCCAATGGTAATAACACCATGTTCAAACGGATTGATTCGGCGGCTGATGACTGTTTGAACAGCCGTGACAAAATAGGAAGCGGCGACAATTGCATCATTGGCCAAATGTGGCGAGGAACCATGACCGCCCACACCTTGGATTCCCAATTTAAAAAACGATCTTCCGGCAAGTGAATACCCACTGTGATATCCAACATACCCTGCTGGATGTGTTGGAAAAATATGAATGCCAAAAATGTGATCGACATTATCAAGTACTCCGGATTCAACAATACTTTTTGCACCCCCAGGAGGTGCCTCCTCAGCGTGCTGATGAATAATTTTAATGGTACCTGCAAGTGAGGATTTCAATTGGATTAGACAATCCGCAAGAATCAGTAAGTAGGCTGTATGGGCATCATGACCGCAAGCGTGCATAACACCTTCATTTTTCGATTTGAATGGCACATCAGTTTCTTCAACAATAGGCAACGCATCAAAATCGGCGCGAAGCGCTATCGTTTTTCCTGGCTTTCCACCTTGTATCGTCACGATCAACCCGTTACCATTACCCACATTTCTTTGGACCTCGACATCCTTACCATTGTAAAAATCAGCAATATATTGCGCTGTTTTTTCTTCTTTAAAGGACAATTCAGGATGTTCATGTAAATAACGACGAATCTGAATCATTTCCTCTTTTCGTGCTTCTAACATTTCCATTAATTGATTTCGCATCGTAATGCCTCCCAAGCATCGAACTTCTATCATAAGTGCTGCTATTAGCAAGCACTTATTGACAACTTCCACTCGATTACTCTGTTACCGGTCTTGGTGATGGTGATGGATTTTTTCCTTTTTTCTTACCAGCATTCCCCGGAACCATCGCAATGATTGAAAGCAAGAACAGAATACCAAAGATTACATTCGTAATAACCCCACCTGTTGCAGCAGCTTCAATACTTCCCACTGATTCAATTGCAGCATAAACAGCTGCAGATATCGCAACACCAAATGATCCTCCAAGCGAGCTTGCCATTTTATAAAGTCCCGAAGCTTCGCCCACTTTATTCGAAGGTGCATTGGAAACAGCCGTATCTGTTGACGGAGTTGCATAAATTCCGAGTCCAAGTCCGAATAAGGCAAACCCAATAAACACGACAACTGTATATGTAAATCCAGGTAAGAAGGTTAATCCCATAATCGCTACTCCAACAGTAGTGATCACCGCACCCCAAATCATCGGAGCTTTTGCCCCTACTTTTTGTAAAATTTTCTCACCCACACGAATCATGGCTAATACTGCAACTAAATATCCAAGAGATAACATACCTGATTGAAAAGCAGTAAATCCTCTGCCCACCTGTACATAGGTATTAGCTACTACAAGGGTTCCGGCGATAGCGTTTAATAAGAAGTTGGAAATCGTTGCACCTGTATAGGGTTTATTTTTAAATAAGCCAAAATCAATGAAGCTTGCTGCTTTTCGTTTTTCAATATTAAAGAAGACAATTGCCCCAATAATCGTCATGGCGATAAGAATTAATGTTAATGAGCTTGTCCAGCCGAAATCTCCACCCCGTGTGATCACTAAGTTTAACGCAAGCATCGTAATAATAAAGGTGATAAAACCACTCACATCAAATTTTGCTGAAACTGTTTGTTCCCCTTTGCTTTCAGGTGTATCCTTAATCAACAGCATTGCCAGGACCGCAAAAACAATCGAAAAGACAAAAATCCATCTCCAACCCATATAAGTGGCAATCGCACCGCCGGCAAAGGAACAAACACCTGAACCACCCCAAGAACCGATTGACCAATAGCTTAAAGCGCGCTGACGTTCAGCTCCTTCAAAATACTCTTTCACTAAAGCTATTGTTGCAGGCATAATACATGCTGCGGAAAGACCTTGAATCACACGGCCAATGATGAGTAAAACAGAACCATTGGCAAATACCAAGCAGAGTGAACCAATGATACTTAAAATCAACCCGATATTGGTGATTTTCTTTCGACCGACTTTATCTGCTAATCCTCCTGCTGCCACGATAAAGATTCCTGAAAATAATGCGGTCAAACTAATAGCTACATTCAGCATTCCTAATGAAATACCTAAATCTTTTTGAACGGCTGGAACGACGTTAACCATTGCCTGAGCAAATAGCCAAAACGTAATCACACCGAACACAATTCCGGTAATCATTTTATTTGTCCCTTTATAACCTGTTTCCATGGTGAACCCCCTATTTATACTTATGCTAACCGTTTTCTGTTTCGAAAAGTTATCATTCCTACAGCATAGTATTTGATAAAAAATTGCCTCGATTCACAGATACCTTCTTGTAGTTCATAACGGTTAACTCATATCTTGTTCATGTCCCTATTATAGAAAAAATAACTGATTAAACTGAGTCAATAATCGTGTTTTTGTAGTATTAGACAATGCTCCATTATTTTTGTCAAAAATTTACTTACGAACCTGATATTCGCCTAACTCTAACACTCTTGAAGGTTATGGGTTCTGTTCTTATTTTACGACTTGTTGAAATGTTTTTCCCTCAAAGCATTTTGCAGGTCTGCGATTTCTTGTTGAATTTTTGAGAATCCCGTTATTTCAGGTATCTTCTTTCTCACAACAGCTTGTTTATGTTCTAAAGCGCTTGCCATTGATTCAAACACCAATAATAACTGGGCGAGGCTTTCATCTGGAAGGATTGCCCGGTCCTTAATTTTTAAACAAGCATCAAGATGAAACCGCAACTGTTCCATCGAAAAGATTGCGGGCCAAAGATCCCCTAAAGTAAATTTATTGTTTGGGATTTCCCCTAGTGCGGTTGTATAGATAATTTTCAAATTATCAAAATTTGTGTGCATTTTACTTTGCGCTGGGATCTTTTCAAAAGAAAAGCCATTTCTTTGCTCAGAAAATAACACCTGTAAATATTGCATCTGGCTGCGAATGGTTTTAGCCATGGCATGTGGGAGCCTACTTGAAGCTGACCTTCTTCCTGTTAAATAAGTACCCAGTAACCCTATAAAGCAGCCAATTAACACATCTATGATTCTTGCAGTAGCGAAAAAGGACAACTTATGTAAGTGTGTCGAGCTTTCGGCGATTAATAGGGCATTGGGAGTGATGAACATCGCTGCAAGCGCATAATTCCTTACAATATAAAGCTCGGTTAATGTGGTCAGTGCAAAGATAATGAACACAATAAGAATACCTTGGGGCTTTGCTGACAAAATGATACTCGCAGCCAGAATTCCAATTATTGTCCCTAACGTTCTTTGAATGGCTCGATGAAAGGTAGACATGATGGTAGAGCCCAGCATGACTGCCGCACAGGATAAGGGAATCCAAAAGGATCGGTAAAAATCAAATGAATAAGCAACAATCGCTGCAATCGTAAGGATGGCTCCATAGCGAATGGCAGAAAGAAATACAATTGAGTTTTTATCAAAGGCCCCGCCAAATATAGTACTTAACGGGCGTTTAAAGATGTTAATTTGTTGATTGATTTTTGAAACAGGCTCATTCAGGATGGCATCGGCATCAAAGATTTTGCGAAACAATCGGTCGATGTCTTCATTCCTTTCTTCTGGCTGGCGAATTCTAGGAAGCGTGGTTTTTTTATCATCGATTGAATCGACAATCCCCCTGACAGCTGTCCCTAATTCCGGCGGCAACTGGCCGCTTTGTTCAGAAAAATGTTCGATAACATGTAAAAAGATGTCATTGGCATGATGATTTAACAAAAGTAATCGGTTATATACATCCGTAGTTCGCCATGAAATATGGCCTGCCAACAGAATATCATCCGTTGTCTTCATCTGCATCACGGTTCGATGCCTTGCTTGATTATAGTCTTCCGTACCAATTGCGTCCAAAAAGCTGGCCAGTTCAACATATACTTTTTTTACTGCCCTCATTTCAGGTGCATGAGGATTAAAAAGCCAACCAGCCATCCCAATTACCCATGAAAGCAGTCCGCCCAATAATACAAGACCCGCCCTTAAAGGAGCAAGGGTTGGATCAATCGGCATTCCCGAGGTCATCGAAATACATAAAACAAAAAATACCGCTGCTGGACCTGGAATTTTTAGCGCTCCAAAAATAAATGTCGCTACTGCCCCAATCACTCCAACCATAAATGCAAATAACCATGAATACGGAGCAAGCATCGTTCCTATACCAACCGATAAGCTCAGCCCAATCATCACCCAAAAAAGCTTTTTCGCCCGCTGTGCATAGGGCTCATTAAATACATAGAGATAGGTAAAGCCCCCAATCCCTGCCTGCATTCCATAGGCTAAATTTCCGGTAAGCAACCCAATAAAGGCCGGAATCGCAGCACAAAAACCAGCGCTAATTGCTTTTGTCCATGGAAAAGGATTCTTATTAATTTCTAATGCCTTTTTTACAACCATAAATAACGTTGGCGAATTACTCATCTTACCCAATTCTTCAAACCTCTTTCTTTGAGAACCATTGTTAAAATTAGTATTCTCAAATCGCTTCATCAATTTGCATGGCTTATTAATAATTCATCTTTTAATTCAGTAATCTTAATAGAATAGCGAAAGGGCCACTCTAATGAGTGACCCTTTTCATTAATCGATTATATATAAACTAGTTTACATAATATTTTTATAGGTAAGTAAAATGAACTCTTCCTAGCTCCCCTACTTACCATTTGGTTAACTCTCACTCAGCTCACCGGTTTTAGCAGGGATAAGAAAACTTAACACAATCGTGACGAAACTTAAACAAAGAGCATAAAGGAAAACATTTTTCATGCCAATGTTAATATTGACGGCATGATTGATGAGCAGACCCATGATGGTAACCCCGATCGATGTCCCTATGTTTCTTAGGAAAATCTGAAGCGAGGTAGACATCCCTTTAATATGGGATTCGGCAAACTCCTGAGATGCAATCGTTCCAACCGCAAACAACAGACCGAACGAAACTCCCTGCACAGTTAAGATAAGAAACAAACCGACATAGGAGATATCATTAATGAAAAGATATAGTCCTAGTCCTGAAATGGTCGTAATGAAACTGCCAATAATAAAGAGGATTTTGTAACCAAAGCGAATGATCCACTTCCCTGCCGGAGTACTTCCAAACATCCAGCCAATAGCAATACTTAGCAGGATGAGTCCGCTTTTATAAATACTCATCTGCTTTCCTTCTTGGAGAAACAACGGAATAAAGTTTGAGGTTCCGAAAAAGGACAAACAATAAAATAACATAAACAGGTTTGTCCTTAGAATTCCTTTGTTTTGAAATAGGGAAACCGGCAAAAACGGATGCGCTTCTTTCCTTTCAACTAAAACAAAGACAATTAAACCAATAGTTCCAAGGATGACGTACAGAAAAGCATTGCTCATGTTTGTAGCTAACAATAACAGCGTTATCGAAATCCCGAACAGGAAGAAACCTTTATAGTCGATATGGCTCTTTTTAAATAGTGTATTTTCCTTGTATGGAATCAAACAAAGCACCGTAACAATGCCAATAGGAATATTGATGAAGAAAATCCATCTCCATGTCAGAGTCTCAACAAAAAAGGAACCCAATACAGGGCCAACAATCGAAGATATTGCCCATATACTGCTAAACACGGCTTGGATTTTCCCGCGTTTTTCAATCGTAAACAAATCTCCGACGATAATCATCGAAAGTGGAATCATCCCTCCTGCACCTAAACCTTGGATCCCTCTATAAATAATCAGCATAACCATTGAATTCGCGATTCCACAGAGGATGGAACCTATCGTAAAAATAGCAACGGCAATCATTAATAATTTTTTCCGTCCATACATATCAGATAACTTTCCGTATAGCGGAACTGTAACAGTACTTGCTAACATATAAACCACAAAAATCCAGGCAAAAAACTCCATTCCGCCGAGTTGTTTTACAATCGTTGGACTCGCTGTTTGCATAATATTGGCATCAAGTGCCGAAATCAAAGTCGTGATCACAAGACCCCAAAACACATATCTATTCTTCCCCATAAAAGCCTCCTAAGTACTAACCCTTTTGAATAATATTCCTTTTATTTACAAGATTTTTTTGACACATCAACTATTATAACAAACTATCAATTTAATTAGATATTTTTTTGTAAAAGAACGCAAAAGAGGGCAGCAATCTGCCCTTTTTTGTTAAAGATGTACCATTTTCCATTTAAAACGAAACCATCTGTTTAAGAATGGCTTAACTCCCTTTTCAATAACGGCTGGGTAATCGTTGGTAGAATGACTTCAATTGTCGTTCCTTCATTTTCCTTACTTTGTATTGTTAACTCACCTTTATGACTTTCGATAATTTTATAACATGTCATCAGGCCGAGACCGGTTCCTTTTTCCTTTGTAGTATAGAATGGTTCCCCCAGTGTAGAAATTCGCTCTTTCGGAATTCCTACACCCTGATCAATAATCTGAATAGAAATTTTCCCTTCTTCTTTTTCCTTTACCATAACATCAATATTTCCGCCCATCGGCATGGCCTCGATTGCGTTCTTAAGCAGGTTTAGAAATACTTGCTTTAACTGATTTTCTTCGCAGCTGATCATAGGCAAATCCCTGTCCAATTCCACAAAAATCTGCACATTATTCAAAATAGACTGGGTATTAATTAAAGTAACTACATCTTTTATTAATACTTTTATATCTTGTTCCCTAAAAACTACAGCGGTCGGTTTGGAAAGAACTAGAAATTCGCCTACAATCGTATTGATTCGATCAAGTTCAGATAATACAATTTCAAAGTATTCCTCTTTTCGCTGATTGGACCTTAATAACTGAATAAAACCTTTTATCGATGTGAGTGGATTACGGATTTCATGGGCAATTCCTGCTGCCATTTGACCTAACAATGCCAGTTTTTCAGACTTTTGAATCAGCCGTTCCGTATGTTCCTTCCGAACAGTAATATCCTTTCCAATTGACAGTACCGCCTCGTTTCCACCGAAAAGGATAAACAGGGAGGAGACTTCAAAGAAAAACGTCGAACCATCCAATCGTTTTGCTTTGTATTCGATTGTATTTACAGGTCGTTTCTCTTTCTTTATCTGCTTAAATCGTTCTAGTAAACGGTCCTCATACTCCGGAATAATAAAATCAAATATACTTTTACCAACAATATCCATTTTATTCGCAGCACCAATCATGCAGGCAGCAGCATGATTTAGATAAAGAATCTTGTGATCCCGGCTGATATAAACCGGTTCAGGCAATGAATCGAGCAGTTGTTTATAGCTGTCTTCACTTGCACGTGATTTTTTTTCATAAAAGCGCGCCTTATCATATTGCCAGCCAACCACCCAAGCAATTAGGGTAAAAATAATAAAGTCCAACGTAAAAAAAGGGTGATGATCCACAATCTTTTGGTAAGTGGTAAATAGTATCGATATTAACACTAAAACAATTTGTCCTAATTTATTCATTATTTTCCCTCTTACATAAGCATATTTACCTTTTAATAATTCGACAAGATTCTTTATTTTCCTTTAAAGATTCCATATATCTCTCAAAAACCGGATAGTATTACTCAATATTAAAAAGGAGCCCTGCCACACATAGTGGAAGGGCTCCTTTTTAATGATGCTAACGGTCCTTATTTCTTCGGCTTCTTTATCTTCTCATTTATATACAATTTTCCGTCAGCTGTTTGTCTTGATTCATTGCCATAGGAATCCACAGCCTTCACCTCAATGACGGCACCGGCGGCATTCATGTCCTTCGTAGCTGTGTAATAGCCGACATAGTATCCAGGTGAAACCTCCATCATCGGAAGTTCTGTCGCGTTCGCCACTTGTACTGATTTCGTTTGTGTCAGCGGCATATGAATGAAGAAAGATGTTTTCAAGCCCGGTTCACTTGTGAACTCAATCTTTACACTTTCGCCTTTCTTCAATTCCTTATCCTCAGCTGGTTTTACATTTTTAATCAATGGTGCTTTGTATTTCACGTCGATTTTCACTGACTTTTCCGTCGTGTTTCCTGCTTTATCTTTGGCGGCTACCTTGATTTGGTTGATCCCTTCATCAAGCATAATTCTCGCAGAATAGATGCCATTTTCAACCTTTGCGGTTGTTCCGTTGACAAGGACGAAATCTAAATAAGCATCCTTAACAGTCCCAGTAACGGTGACAGTTTCTTTATTCATTTTACTGCCATCAGTTGGCGACCCAATCGTTAACTCCGGCGCTTCGGCATCAAAAGTGATAGTTACAGGTGCAGATGCATCCGTCATCCCTTGCGATGTAGACGCTTTTGCCGTTAATTGGTTTTCACCCTTTTTGAGTTTCACATCAACTGCATAGGTGCCATCATTCTTTGTATCAACGGTTGCCACTTCTTCGCCTTTGTTAAAAATATGAACCTTTGTCGTGGGTGCCGCTTCACCTTTTACGTTTACCGTTTCAACGTTCGTGAATGCTCCCTCAACAGGAGAGGTGATGGTCGGTGCTGTAACTTCGTAATCAACTATGGCCCGAATCATATAGTTACCTTCTTCCTCCGGTGATGGTGTCCATGCACCGCCAACAAACTGCCAGCTTCGTTTCGCATTTGTCCCATTCTCATCGGTTGCCAGGCCAGGTGAACTTGTATTTACTGCAGCTTGGAGATAGACCAAATAGAAATCACCTTCGACTAGAATTCCATGGCTGCTCAAATCTACCTGTGTCCACTGACCATTTCGAAGTGCTGTCGCATCAATAGGACCGGCAAGTTTTTTACCAGGTGCACCGTCAGCCCCTGTTGCATCATAAACAGCTACTTTGAAGGCAGTCCCACCTGGAACAGGCCATTCCGTATCCCAGAAGCGGAACAAGCCGCCTGTGACTAATGCCTTTTTATGCCCTTTTGCCAGTGACATTTTTACAGCCCAGCCATTTCCAGCATCGTAGAAGGCACGCGCGTTTTCAGCTGTCCCATCGTCATAGCCGATTTCACTTGGGAAACCAATGAAAGGTTTGATATCGAAATTTTTAACGATATTTCCTTTAAGTTTAATCGTTGCATCTTGACTATAATAATGTGGAGCAATTACTTTAAGCGTGTAGTCCCCTTCATAGGCAGTGATGGTAAAATGCCCGTTATTGTCCGTTTGGACAGGCTGAACGGCAGCATCTTCGATGACGTATACAGTCGCCCCAGCAACCGGTTGTCCTGATGCTTGGTTCTTAATTGTTCCCGAAACAGTACCCTTTGCTAATTCCTGAAGAGTGAAGTTCGCTGCTGTTTCCCCATCTCGCTCAATCGTAACGGTTTTTGTTTGTGATTGATAGCCATAGCTTTCGGCAACAACCGTAAACGTTCCTGTTGCATGCGTAAACTCAAAGCTACCATTTGCAGGATTGGTGTTTACCGAACGGCCGGATTCCACAACCGTTACTTGTGCCAGCATAGGTAATTGCATTGGAGTGTTGCCCTTTTCACTAGCGGCCTCTTTTTTCATCTTAGGCATCATCAGCGTGAATTTATCAGGATTGACCTTTTCCTTCATTCCAACATTGGACGAAGGATCTTCTTTTTCAGGCTCGACCCCAAAACTTGAATTTTGAGCGGTTGGAAGTGGTGAATTCGTTAAACGAACATCATCTAAATACCAGCCAAGCTTCGGCACACTGCCATCTGTTTTTAGATTAAAGGCAATGTAAATTCTCTGTCCTGCATATTCACTTAAATCTACTTGACCGTCAATCCAGCCATTTGACACATCATTGACGCGTAGCTTTTGAACCCAGTTAACAGCATCTGTTGAAACATACACATGACCGAAATCATAGTTTCTTTCAAGTTGGTACCATTGCTTGAATTGCAGGTAGCTGGTTCCTTCCGGTAAATCAATTGGCGGCATCTGTAAGGACGCGTTTGCACTGTTCGCGTAATTTCCGCCAAGATTGGTCGCATAGACTTTTTCACCGGAGAAAGCTGCGCTTGGGCCGCTGGTTGGTTTACCCCACTGCCATGAATCATTAGCCCCATAGGAAGTCCAGCCGTCAGGATTACTTTCAAAATCCTGCACATAGCCGACTGTAATTCCTGGAAGAACGGTGATCGAATGCTCACTCACTGTTTCGTTGCCGCCGAAATCACGTGCTTTCCACTTATAGACGAAAGTCGTGCCGGAAATCTCTTCACCAGGTATATTCACACGGTACGTTCCATTTTTATAGTTACCGCTAATCCGCTCTGCGGCAACCGTTGTCCATGAACCATCTTGCTTTTGATATTGCATAGATACTTCTGTTACACTAATATTATCGGCAGCTGAGGCTTCTAACGTTAGCGGCATTCCTGCAAAAACCGTGGCAGGTTGGGAATGCGTTAACACCGGTGCTTCACTGTCGTCTCCTTCTTTCGTTACCTGACCCTTCAGTTTTCCTAAACCGGAAATAACAGAAGAGACTGCATCGTAGACATTTAATAACCCCGACCCATATCCGTTATTTGGTGATTCCGGATATTTGCTGTCTGTTAAGGGAATGGCAGAAGTTTGTAAGATTCTTTCTAAGTCTTCAACTGTTAAACTTGCATTTGCTTGTTTCAACAAGGCAATCGCTGCTGAAACATGCGGTCCAGCCATCGATGTCCCATTCCATCCGCCTTCATAGCTGCCGCCAGGGACGGAAGAACGAATATTTACACCAGGTGCCGCAAGTTCAGGTTTGATTTCCCCATATGGAGATGGTCCAAGCAAGGAAAAGCTTCCAAGTTTGTTGTTAATATCAGTAGCTCCTGTTGCAAAAGACTCCGGATAGTTAGCCGGATTGGCAACAGATCCAGGACCTCCTGGATTACTTAAGGTCGTATTTCCTGCAGAGAATTCAGGGAAGATTTCTGCTGCTCTCCAGGCCCGAACCATTGGACGATACCATTCATCAAGTCCAGGACCTCCGCCCCATGAATTATTGATGACATCTGGTGCCTTGTCAGGATTTCCACCTGGGGCGATCATCCATTCACCCGCTTCTAATAAATCTGCGTCCGTGCCCCCGGCTGCCGTAAATGCCTTTACAGCAATCCACTTCGCACCAGGTGCGACACCAATAATATTGGAACCATTTGGCTCTGAACCTACCATTGTCCCGGTAGTATGTGTTCCATGTCCTTGATCATCATATGGTACAACTTGCCCTCGTACAGCGTCAAACCAGCTATAGGTATTATCCGCTTGACCTGTCGCGGCATTATAGCCGCGATATTTTTCCTTTAATGCCGGATGGTTCCATTGGACTCCGGTATCAATCGAGCCAATCACAACTCCGCTGCCATCAATTCCCATTTCCCAAACTGCCGGAGCCCCTACACGGTCAATATTCCATTCAACCGCTGTCGTTTTGGCTGCCGGTTCTTGAACAGCTGTTGCAGCCGATTTTTCTGGAACGAATAATTGTCTTGTTTCGTTCGGTAGGATTTTTTCAACCTCTTGGAAGGCTGCTGCTTTTTCCATAACCTCTTGGGTAGCAGTAACGGCAATCGCATTCACGATGTAGTAGGAGTGAACATCCTTGGCCTTGCCAGCCTTTTCTTGTTCCAGTAAAAACGCTAACACGTCAGATTGTGTTTCCTTTGCCGTTGCTTTTAACTCAGAAACAATCGTATTTCGTTTCAATGATTTCGCTTTCGCTGGGGTCGCCTTTTGAAGTTTGGCTTTTTCTTCCGCTCCCTTGGCAACTTTTGCGGAATCCACTTGTTCTTTCATTTTGATCAGGAAGGTCACTTGATCTTGGTCATCAAATTGGTTGTAGAGCGATTTTGTTACTTTTTGTTTTGGAGTTGGCAGCGAGTCTTTTGCTGAAGTACTTACCCCTTTCGTTGCAGCGTTCGCATTCATTTGCGGCTGCACGAGCAATGGCAACACTAGGATGGCGGTTAATAGAGTGGATAATAATCGTTTCTTCTTTCTTTTCATCCTCTTACCCCCTAAGTATTTTCCTTAACCACTGAATCTACTACCCTCCTTTCTTTCGCACACTATATGTCCAAAACTAGGTGCTACTTTAAAAATAGCGATTAATAGCTTGGGTTTGTGTCGAAACCTGTTATTAAAAATGGCAGTTTCAAAAGTTAGGAGGAAAGTTGTTGTTGGGAAAATTAGTAAATATGTCCAAGGTATGGTTGACAAGTGCGAACCACCTAATCAATTTACAAATAATTGCCACCTTACGATTTATTTTTAAAGATACACTTCTACATTTTGGAAATTGGTTAAATATTCCTAGTATTTTCAATCCCACGATATAGTCATATGTTCGTAACTTCTGATATTAAAGTCGGATGACTACAAATTTTCCCAAAAGAAAAAGGACATCTCCATTTCAAGTGGAAACGTCCTGTAAAAGTGGTGAAAATTAAGACTGATAATATTAGGCAATTTGTTGGGGGAATGTCTATACCCCCAACAAATTGGACACATACACTATCCTGTAATAAAAAAATCGTGAGGAGAGATGAGAGATGAGAATGGAGAATAAGCCCTTTGGTAGTTCCAATTTAATGCCATACCAACCGATTGCTAGTCCAAATGCTATGCCTAATGCTATGCCTAATGCCATGCCTAATGCATTACCGAATGCTCTTCCGAATATGCCTTATATCGCACCACAAGTTTACCCGCAACAACAATGTTACCCAAATTATCAGGATTGTTGTTACCCTATGTATAACCCATGCTGCCCGCCGATTTATAACCCGTGCTGTCCTCCAGTTTATAACCCTTGCTGCTATCCAATGTATCCCCATTGTTGTTAACAATTGATGGGACCTCTAGATTAATCAATAAACCACCCGTGACCATTAAATTCACGGGTGATTTTTTACTGGTTACGTGTTTAATCTAGAGGCTATTATCCTTCGGGATTAATAGGAATCGATTTCTTTCAAATAATTTCCTATTACATGTAAATACCCTTTCGGCTCCTCCAAGTATGGCATATGGGCACTATTCTCAAATACAAGGAATTTCGAATCAGGTGTTAGACTGCTGTAATACTGTGTTGTTTCCGGAGTGGCCTCATCATAACGCCCACAAGTATAGAGTGTTGGGCATTCAATTTCTTTTAATCGTAAGGTACAGTCAAATTCCTTAAGATTGCCCAAGACGGTAAACTCCGAAGGTCCCCACATAATATTGTAGACTTCCGGATTTTTAAACTGGGACCCTTGTTTTAACCATTCTGGAAAAGGATCCAGGCGGCAAACAAAGTTTTTATTAAATACCTCGGTTGCCTCTTTAAATTCTCTGGTATCCGTTGTTCCACTTTCTTCACATCGAGTAATTGTAGCTTGAACCTCGATTGGAAGTTTTTTAAGGTTGAGTTTCTGATCCTTTTCCCATAATGGCGCGCTAAGGCATGGACTTGAAAAAATGACACTTTTCACGCCGCTGGGTTTGGTCAAACAATAAGTAGCCGCAAGCGTCGTCCCCCAAGAATGACCAAGAATATGTACTTCATCAAGGTTAAGAGCCTGTCGCACTTGAGCTAATTCCTCAACAAACCGTTCAAGCCTCCAAAGAGACTTGTCCGCCGGCCTGTCTGATTTTCCACATCCTAGTTGATCGTAAAAAATAACAGGTCGGTCCTTTGCAAGCTCTTTAAGTCCTTGAAGCGAATAGCAGGACGAGCCGGGCCCGCCGTGTAAAATAATTACCGGGGTCCCTCCAGTGTTATTATCAAATTTTTGATATGAAACCCTACCCCCTGTTACTTCAATGTATCCCTCTTCATGCATAATAATTTCCCCTTTTAATTGATTGTTTCTTCTATACTTGACTAAATTCGACAGCCACTCAAAAAAACCCTGTTTTTCAGATCATTGTTAAAAGGGAAAACTCATTTACGAATTAGGATTTTTAGCCCAATAATAAAGTAATAATTCAATCCAATTTAACAAACTATAAATATGGAGGTGAACAAAATGGAGAAAAATAATAATCAAAGCACTGGAATTGACAACGAAGAAATTATGAACAGGGTAAATGAAAAGTTTGATAAAATTGCTCAAGAAGCAAAAGATATGGTCAACAACAATGACCAAAACGATGCCGATCAATATTCCTAACGCCAGAAATGGCGTTTTTCTTATTTTATGAGTTGGCCATCCTGACAAGACGAAAAAAAGTATCCTAAACGATTTTCCTAACAACCCAAAAAGGAGCTGCCAGTTTCGACAACTCCTAAAATTAATGCAGTGAAAAATTGGGGATTCACCTTTCTCTCTTTTATTGTCCTTGTGCCCCATTTTGAGTAACTTTCCGAACATGTCCATCCTCAAAGTTGTTTTTTCGCAGCGCTTCGACCTTATCGTCAAGTAATTTCTTTTGATTGACTTCTGGTGAAGGCGTTTGCTTATTCTTCGGCATGTAAAACCCTCCATAAATTTATTTTTTTCCCCTCTTATTTTGCAGCTTATTTCCTAATATAATCATTTAAATTTTTCCACTTTCTTTTGCAGAAATATGTTAGCTTCAAGACAAAAAAATTTCAAATCGCTTATTAACCGGAATTCTTGGGTGCTAACTAATAATACAAACAGCGGCAAGTACACCATTTTGCCGTTGTTTGTATTATTAGCTTTTCATTTTATAAAAAAGAAAGCTAAACACCAGTGTCAAAAATGAAAAGAGCAAGGCAATACTTGAAAATGCCAACACATATATATTGTACTCGGCAATTTTAACAATCATCTGATAGCTATCCCAATTGAGGAGACTAGCAATCACATTAAACAAAACAAGCACGAAAAATATCATCAATAGCCCTTTCGCAGACCCATGGATATCAGCTTTGCTTAAAGCGATGTGAGAAGAAATACTAATTGCCACTACTAAAAAAATCCAAAATAGCGGATTAATGAGATTTTCGAAAGTAAAGAGACTCTTGCTAATGGCAAAACCAGCACTACCAACTGTTTTTAAAACACTTTTATCCAGCTTTTCAATGGTAATATGTTGCTGAATTTGAGCTTGAAAGGCTGTGTAGGATTGAGGCACCAAGAGATACATTCCCAAAACTAACGATCCAATGCCGCTAAAAATAGGTCCTATCCCGATAAAAAAATTTCCCACCTGCTGATAAATGCTATTCGGATTATATTGGTGTTCCACATATCCAAGCACGCCATCAGGGCTCCTCAACTGCAATAACTTTACCTTCGTTACCCGATGTCCCCAGATGAAACACTGAATAAGATGTCCGATTTCATGTATAGGTGTACCAATCCATGCAGTCACAAGCACGCCGCGTGATCCAAACGCTCGAACTAAAAAGGTATTTGAATACCTTTCAAAAACGCCTAAGATCAAACCAACAGCCATAATAACACCGAATAAATAAAACAATTCCACCAAACTTACCATCAATATCTTAATAAATGATAATAGGATATCCATCTACATCCCTTATTCCTTTCGGCCACCTTCCATACTATTCTCCATCATGCACCATTAACTAAAAAAACATTCGTAAGTAATACACTCATTAATGATAAATAGTCGCTCATAAAATAAAAAGTTTACAATTAATTAAAACCTCGAGGAGTAGCCTACTCCTACCTTGGCGCCACCTGTCAGCCTAAAAAGCCTGGAAAGCGAATCCCAAGCCGATTCCTACTGCTATCGCAAGAAAAATCCACAGATTTAGGTATCGATCCAGAAACGATAAACGTCTTTTCCCTGTATTACTCATTTCAGCAAACTTGTAGATGAAAAATCACAGAAGGTTGTCGGAGGAGCTTTCCGCGAGTAATTTAAAGTGGTCAAGATATAGTAAAATGCTAAATAAAAGTAAATGCATTTATGTGGTAAAATTAACATAAATATACACCAACTGTTTGCTTAAGTTAGTTAGGAAGGAATAAATAAGAAATTCATTTTACAAAAGGGGGATTTAATGATAAAAAAATGGTTTTTATTAGTAGGATGTCTATCATTTATGATTCTATTAGTTGCTTGTAAAGAGAATATAAACGAATTTAAAAAACAATATTATGAAGGAAAAAGTGAACATTGGCGCATTCAATTAGATGTTGAAAACGATTCAGAAAGACAATATAAAATTTCTTATATTGGTACTGGTAAAAGACCACCGATTTTTAACTACGAGATTTATGATGAGCCTGGAAGCAATTTAGTTTTAAACGCAGGAGAAGGGGATCTTGAAAAGCAAGAAGAATTTTGGATTTCTATAACATGTGGCGGCAGTTGTACCCCTCCTCTTCCTAGCAAAATTAAGTCGAAGATTCAATGGGAAGGGAAAACAGAGGAACTTGTTATGAAACAAATGAAAAAAACCTCAAACAAAATTGGAAACTGAGCATAAGAAATTTTCTATGCTCAGTTTTTTGATTGCAATTTATTTAATGATTTGATTTGTGATTTATCGTTTTGCACCTCTAAAGTGAACCTGTCAGAAAAAAGATAACGGATTTTTATTCGCAAACATATATAGACCAAATGTTTTTCTGATTGATAATATAATTCCCATGATTATCATATTGGAAAACAATGAACTTCCGCCATAGGTTAAAAACGGAAGGGCAATACCTTTAACGGGCATTAAGCCAACAACCATTCCGATATTTTGGAAAATTTGGATGGACAGGCTAAATGTTATTCCTGCGCAGATATATGTCCCAAACGGAGTTTCTGAGCTTTGCCCTATTCTAATAATCCTATAGACGAGCAAAAGAAATAATAGAATGACGAATCCAGCAAATAGAAATCCTCCCTCTTCCGCTACTGTTGAAAAAATAAAATCTGTATGTTTTTCAGGAATATATACATCACCATTCATTATCCCTTTTCCTAACAATTCCCCGCTACCAACTGCTAACAGAGATTTATTGGTTTGATAGGACTGATCGCTGTTTCCCGAAGGATCCAACCAACCAATAATCCGCTCCTGCTGATGGGGCTTTAATAATGGAATTAACTGTTTATAAATAATATCTGGCTGGTATAAAAACAAATAAACGAGCACGCCGCCGATTAGGATTGGAACAAGGATAAAAACAGCAACCAACTTCCTATTTAATCCAGATAAATAAAGCATGCTTCCAATCGCGATAAAATAGAGAAAAACCATGCCCGTGTCTGGCTGCTGATAGACAAACAAAGAAGGCGGAATCGTTACCAGTAGTATTTTTCCAACAAGGAGTATATCTGTTGTCATAGTTCTTACTATATTAATAGAATTATGTTTAGAAATTAACCTAGCCACTAAAATAATCAATGCAATTTTAAAATACTCGGATGGCTGAATTGACCCCAAAATTGGGATACTAAACCATCTTTTGGCCCCAAGGATCACCGGTGCAATCGAGGTCGGCGAAAATCGCAACAATACAATAATACTAAATAAGGCAATATAGAAAGGCCATGCCAGTCGTTCAATTTGTTCAACATCTAGCTTGGCTACACAGATTAAAAGGGCGAAACCTATAAAATAATTAATTCCTTGTTTTAAGGCAAAATTCTGTGCTCCATACTGACCCGTTTGCTGACTACTGTAAATAAATACTAAACTTATGATAAAAAATGCCAGCAAAATTAACATGATTAGACCATCTAATCTTCGAAAAATATTTGTTTCTGTGTTCATTTTCTCCACCATACTGTGCCTTTATAAAAAAATCTTCTTGTCTCCATTTTACACAATTCATTTTCTATATTTCCTTCTAATGGTCAATGCTCCTGCCTTATTCATTCGTCTTACTTTCATCACCAGATGGGGCTATAAAGTCTTTTAATGCTTGCTTGTTTTTCTCGAAATCAATCTTGAGTACAGCGCCTACGTTAACAGTTTCATCCTCGTATGAATTTTCAATGGGTATTCTAATGCTCTCCATTTGTTTAGATTTTCCCGCGATTAACCCTTTACCAATCGATAGAATTGTTTTCGCATCGACATTGGTATCAATGTAAGGGTCTGCAACGCCAAGGACTTTTGGAAGATTCAAGATGTTTTGAACACTGATCGCTTGATTCTTAACCTTTGACACCACTTCTTGCTGTCGATTCACCCGTCCAAAATCACTTAGGCGATCATGGCGAAAACGAACATAGCCTAACAATTGATCCCCATGTAATATTTGTTTGCCTGGCTTCAGTGTCATCCCAATTCCATAGGACATCTTGTATGGAATATTGACCTCAATACCGTCGGGAGCAACGATGTCAACTATTTTTGAAAATCCTTCAAAATCGACAATCGCATAATAATTAATATCCACATCAAAATTTTCCTTTATCGTTTCCCTAACCAATTCAGGACCGCCAAATGCAAAAGCAGCATTTATCTTTTGCTTACCATGACCAGGAATATCCACATACGTATCCCTCATAATGGATGCAATCTTCATATTATGAGTGTTTTGGTTATAATGGGCGATCATTAACGTATCAGAACGTGAATGCTTCTCACCCCGTGAGTCACTTCCCATTAACAAAATATTAATCTCCCCAAATTGCGGCTCAGCACCTTGGAAGTCTGCATACGTTTCTTGATCATCCTTATACTTACCATTACTCGCTTCTGACAATCCACTTTTAAATTGATAAATACAATAAAAGACTACTGTTACGACTAATAAAAGAATGATCAAAAGAAGGTTTCTTAGCCATTTTGGTTTTGTGTTTGTTTTGTCTCTTTTTTTCATTTAAATTATCACCTGTCAAAGTCCTTTTTATGTTTAGTTTCCAGCTTTTGTCGATAGCAAATTTAATACAAGGTTTACTGCGATGGCATCGTCCAAATAACCAATCGGAAAAATGTAATCAGGAATCACATCGACCGAAGTAATAAAATAAATCAATGCGCTCCCAATAATCGCGAGTTCAACCGGAGTACCTCTTTTTAAACGAAACCGATCAAACAAATCCTTCAAATGATTAATAAAAGGACCAATGCTGCCAACTTTCATCAGTTTATCCCCAAAGCTCTTAAGAATGGTATCTTTCCCCTCTTCTGTCTGGGAATATTGTTGATAATTAGTTAATTGCTGTTCCACGCTTTCAATCGTGAATTTATTATTATATAAGTCAGAGGATTCGAGGATGTTTTGAATGCTGTCAATAGACGAATGAATATCAGAATGCTGGTTTTCCGGCCTCTGATCAATGGAATATCCCGCGGCTACAAACAGGTCTGCGACAGGAACATTAAGACAATCAGCAAATTTTTGTAAATGCTCTGGATTTGCTTTTCGTTTATTGTTTATGATCCGTGAGATGGTAGCGGTATCGATCTCAGTAAGTTCGCTAAGTTTCCTCATCGATAAGGATTGTTCCTTCAATAATTCTTTTAATAGTGAACCGAGTTTGTTAGAATTTCGCATTTCAGACATACCAAACTTCCCTTTCTGCAATGAAAATTTTACAGTTATACCAAATCAATATAACCATTCTAATATGAAAATCTATTAAACTAATAAAAACGAAGAGTATTCGGAAAGTTGTATCCTTGAGAAATATACCCCAACGTTGACACTTTGTCAACAAAAGATCTTTATATTGTTAAAACTTAAAAAATGCTAAAATAGCAATCACTAATATGATAATGCCACTGATTATTGTTCCAAAGTCTCCAAGTGTATACGAGCCAATCCGTACTGCAGATAATTTGTCACCTAGCTTCACGCCTGCCCAAACACTGATAATACTACCTATTGCAGCAGTAAGAGAAATAGCTAACGGTGATAACCCAAGTAAGCCAGCACCTAATCCATTAGTAAGCGCATTTGCCGATAATGCTACCCCAAGAATCGCAGCCTCCCCCCAACCAATTTCACCAGAGTTATCAACATCGGCCTCCTCAGGATTCCTTAGTACCTCTTTTATGCTTGGAGATTGATGTGGAGTATTATCCGTGCTTACGGCCAATGTCCCTTTTTTACGAGGGGCACCCAATAGAATAACCCTAATTCCAATAATAAATAGGAAAAACGCTCCAATGATCACCGGGAACATTCCGGGAAGAATTTTTGACAGCCAAAGTCCAAACGAGATCCCCGTGATACTCATTAGAAAACAAATCAACCCAATCAATAAATTGGCACCTAACCCCATTCGTATTTTTCTAATCCCATATGAAAGCCCTACTCCTAAATTATCGATACTTGACGATACAGCGAACGCCAAAATGATTAGCCAAGACAATGTAGATCACCCCTATTTTTTACATTGTATTGTTCAGATTGACAAAAAGTGCTATTTATTTTCAAACTGTTGATAAAAGGTCAACAGCTGCTAATATTCTAATGGTTGTTTACTGCACCTTTAGTGGTGACCATATTAGGGGTTAGTGGTATTTTTTGTTATACAAATAAAAGAACTCAGTCGCTTTGAACTGAGCTATCCCAAATATCCACCATCATTATAAGACCGACAATCAAATCCATTAAACGAAACTGCGTCGGTCGGTTTTTTACGTTTATTTTTCAAGCCGTTTTAGGGATTGTTAATATTATTCTTCCCTTTTACCTTGACTAACCACCTTAATTAATTCACCAATCTTTTCATTTCTCTCTTGGTCTAATTTTAATTTTGCTTTCATGAACAAAATTACCTTAACAACGAAATAAATGCCAAAACCAGTAAGCACTAAATATAAAATAATTGGTAAAAAAGTAAAAATAATTAAACCACCCTCTGAAGCAAACAATGATCCACCTAAGTTACTAAACATGTTAATTCCTCCAAATTGTTAAATATATCTATAGTATACATCTTCCTTAGGCAATCAGTTAATTGAATAATCGTTATCTACAAACCGGAATTACCATGTAGAATAAAATAGTATTTTGGATTAATAGAATAAAAACATAACAATTGTGGAGGTTTGAGCCTTGAAAAAAGTAGTAATTACTATTTTAGTAATCCTCGTCATCTTAACCTTAATATACTTTCTTACGAGTACTTTGCCATAGTTGCGAAAAAGGACGCCTATTAGCAGACGTCCTTAAAAATATATCAATAGAAAACAGCAGTTTCTGTTAAGATTGGCATTCCACGACATGAGGGATAAATGACAAGTCAAGTTACCAAGGGTACTCCCCTTCCTTATGTTTATCTGTTTTGGAAAAATAAGCGGGCTGGTAGCTGCGGACAAATTTACGGGTGTTAGCGTTGATATATCCTGAACCAAAGGTCGGGTCTTCTGACCGCCACACCCCATTTAACATGATTTCATTCCAGGCATGATTTTCCCCGTACGCCACTTTTGCTTTAATTCCGACCGCACGGTGCAGGGCAGCACTTAAATGAGCATAGCCTGTACACAGCACATTGCGAGTTTGATAGGTTTGAACGGCAGAATACGTAGGCGGATTGGCAGCATTAACCAACGGGGCGTTGTAGGCAATATTCTTTGCCACCCACTCGAAAATAGCCCGCGATTTGTCTGTATCCGTTTGTTTTCCATTGGTTATATTTTGGGCAAGCGCCGTAATAGCAGGGTCATTGCTTTGAATCATAAAACTTGGCAATAAAAAAGGGTCGCCGTCAGTTAAATGATATTTGGCATAGCCTAAGACCTTATCAGGATCATCCGCTATTCCCTTGTAATATTCATCCACATTAATAATAACGTCTCCCACACTATAATGAAGTGGATATTCATAATCTATTTTTCCATTGGTAAAAGGAACCTTGATCGTTGCCTTCTTATCGGCGCGCGCTTCTTGAATATATAAAATCACTCCATCAGCCTTGTTGAATTCTCCATAGGGGGTTGCTTTTCCTGTTATGACTAACTTCCCGTTTACAACCGTGACCTGATAGGTTTGGATTTTCGTTGGTTGATAGTTTCCAACCGTCGAAGCCGGTACGGAAGGCTCAATTTTTTGTTCAGTTGCTGTTGGTTGATTCGTTTCCGGTTGTGAAGGAATAATTACTTCCTGGTTTGGCTGCTCCGTTAATTGGGAATTTTCTAAGTTCAAGTTCAGTAAACTTTTTATTTGTGCTATTGAAGGGAGCATGTCTTTTTGCGATAGGTAGAATAGTGCATATACACCAATTAAGAGAACAATAAGTTTCTTCAAGACGGACCACCTCCACTTTCTTATTAATACTTTAGACTATTAAAATAGGAGACTCAACTAAAATGCACGGGTTAATTATCATAACGATTCATTTATTATGCCAACGAAAACAACCAAACACAAAAAACCGTTTCAGAAATGAAACAGTTAAAAGGTTAGTATATATGGGCTGCAACAAATGTCCGAATGGTTCAATACCCGAAATTATTTATTACATGACAAAGACCAATTAAATCCAAAAAAGTCCTTACTTACTTTGGGAAAGCCGTTTGCTTCGTAACAGGCATTTGATGAATCCATAATGGCAAAGTGTGTTGTTAACGAGGTATAACCAACGATAAAAAATAGTGTAACGAAAAAGGTAACGATTACGCTTGCTAACGTAAATGAATTGGACCTTTGCTTCATTTTTTCACTCCCAATCAATGACTTAATGATAATCTGCCTCGTTGTTTTTTGTTTATTTTAACATAAACATCACATGATTTCTTCAAGAGGACTTCAAAATGATCCAAATTTTTAATTAATACTCACTTTTATACATTAATTCCTTTCTCCTAGGACGCTTATAGTTCTAAGTTAACCTAACTAATTGATAGCATTATTTTATACATCTTCGATTGTATTTTCTTTTGGTATAATATTCTTTAAGAATGGCAAAAAAATTTAGAGGTGGCAGCATGAAGAAAACGATTGGCATGTTTGCCCATGTGGATGCCGGCAAAACCACATTGGCGGAACAACTGCTTTTCCATACGAAAACGATTAAGCAAAGGGGCCGTGTCGACCATCAGGATACCTTTCTCGATACGCATGACATTGAAAAACAAAGAGGCATTACCGTATTTGCCGACCAAGCGCAGTTATCTTTTAACAATTCCAATTATTATTTAATCGATACCCCGGGGCATGTCGACTTTTCTCCAGAAATGGAACGGGCAATTCAAGTGATGGATTACGCGATTATCATCATAAGTGCTGTTGAAGGGATTGAAGGACATACCGAAACCGTTTGGAGGCTCCTCCAACAACATCATGTCCCCGCCTTTTTCTTTATCAACAAAATCGATCGGACCGGTGCTGATACAGGTAAAGTCGTGGACGAAATCAGAGGCAATTTAACATCAGATGTTTTTGATATGACCAATACGCTAGAGAAGGGCGAAATGAGCGAAGAACTTATCGAATTTATTGCAGAGCGGGACGAATCCGTTTTGGAAAAATACATAGATACTGGTTATGAACCTGGGCTTTGGTTAGAAACGTTGAAAAAGCTGGTAAGGGAAAAACAAATTTTTCTTTCAGTAAGTGGCTCAGCATTACAAGATATTGGTGTCGGCAGCTTTTTGGAAAAAATAGACCTGTTAACGACGACGGACTATGTAAGTGAAGGCACTTTTTCTGGCCGCGTTTATAAAATTCGCTATGATGAAAAAGGGACGAGAATTACTTTTATCAAAGCTCAAAGCGGGACATTAAAGGTACGCGAAGAAATTAGTTACGGCGAGGATGAAAACAGCTTATCCGAAAAAATCACCCAAATCCGTTTATATAACGGCACTAAATTTAAACTGGTTGATCAAGCAGGATCTGGTGATATTTTTGCTGTTACAGGATTGTCCTCCGCTTCAGCTGGTGATGGCTTAGGAACATTAAAGGAAAAGGCCGCCTACGAAATGGTCTCGGCACTAAAGTCCAGAGTGATTTTTGATTCATCCATGAATGTAAAAGAAGTCTTACGATATTTTAAAATGCTGGACGCCGAAGATCCCTCTTTAAATGTAACCTGGGAAGAACGATCACAGGAGATTCATATTCATGTCATGGGAATCATCCAGCTTGAAGTTCTCAAACAAATCGTAAAGGACCGCTTTCATTTTGATATCTCATTTGCTGAACCGGAAATTCTTTATAAAGAAACCCTTGATACGGATGTAATTGGTTATGGTCATTTTGAACCGTTAGGGCATTACGCGGAGATTCATCTAAAGTTAGAGCCAGCCCCTAGAAATAGCGGTATTACTTTTGAGAGTGTCTGCCATACGGATCACCTATCGATCGGAACGCAGAACGTAATCCGAACCCACCTTTTTGAGAGGAATCATCATGGGATACTAACAGGCTCCCCTATTACGGATATGAAAATCACGTTAATAACAGGACGGGCCCATATTAAACATACCTCTGGCGGCGATTTTAGAGAGGCCTCCTACCGTGCATTACGGCAGGGCTTAGAAAAAGCTGCTAACATCGTGCTTGAACCGTTCTATGATTTTAAGATCAAGATGGATTTGGACTATATGGGAAAAGTGCTGACAGATATCCAAAATGCGCACGGCAGCTTCGATGCGCCAATTACGGAAGGAAATAAAGTCATTTTAACCGGTAAAGTCCCAGTGGCAACCTTCATGAACTATGGTCCTGAATTCGCCTCGATCACACAAGGAAAAGGCATCTTAAATCTCATAGTCGGTGGCTATTATCCGTGTCATAATCAAGTCCAGGTCGTTGAAAGGATTCAATACAATAAAGCTGCTGATCCGGAATATACCTCATCTTCGATCTTCTGTTCGAAAGGACTGGGCTACTCTGTTCCATGGGATCTGGTGGAAGCGGAAATGCATTGTAAATAAGAATGGTGTCAGGCACCAACTTAAAGCTGAACATCTTTTCAGTCAATGAAATGCCCTTTCATTTACCGTGGAGGTCCAATTTTTCTCTTTTCGGTAAATGAAAGGCTCTTCCATTTACAATGGTGGCCCATTATTTATCTTTTGGGTCAATGAAACCAACTTCCATTTACCATGGAGACTCTATTTTACTCTTTTCGGTCAATGAAAGGCTCTTCCATTTACCATGGAGGCCCATTATTTCTCTTTTGGGTCAATGAAACATTTTCATTGACCGTTTTAATATGTTTCACCCATTTGTTTCATAAAATATTAAAATGGATAAAAGAGACTAGACCACCTTATTTTCCTTATAGTCCCTTCTATTCCGAACAAAAATGAGAGTAAAGAGCTGTCTAGAGATGAGATGCACAAATGCCCCAATCGGAACGGCATATAAATCCAGCCAAAATCCTTCCTGGTACTGTTCCGGATTTTCAACTAGCGAAAATGTCTGGATTCCACCAAAAAGCAGAGATGGAACTAAAAAGAAAAGCCATGGATTTGAAAGCCATTTCGATTTAAATTGATCATTAATGGCTTCAAAGATAACCTCGGCAGCACCCACAATAAATGCTACTATAAAGAAACCCATAATCACACTATCCATAGGTAAAGCATTTACGAACTCAGGATGATAATATTCCGTTACCGAATAAGAAACAAGGCATAAAAAAGCGGTGACAAAAACTACATTCCACAAATATCGAACCACTTTGTAAAAAGGGAATATTGCTTTTTTCATTTCCCAATTCAAATTTTTTTCATTACCAAACGATTCCATTGCCTGAAGAATCGCTTCATCCTTTGTATTCCCCTTTACCATCAGGTCGTTGACATGTTCATGAAAGTGAGCATAAAGCTCTTCTTCAAAATCTGCTTTTTCATCATCGTTCATGGGCAAATCAGAGACGATTTCTTTTATATAGCGTTCAATTTCTTTCATGAAAAACCCTCCAATGTCTTGTCAATTAACTGATTGATTTGTTTCCAGTTATTCAATTTTTCTGTAAGAATCTTGCGCCCATCTTCAGTAATGGAATAATATTTCCTTCTGTTCCCATCCAGCTCTTGACTCCAGTACGATGTAACACAGCCTTTATTTTTTAACCTTTTTAACGCCGGATACAGCGTTCCCTCGTTCATATGGTAGGCTTCATCGCTCAACACGCGTAATTTCTTCGTCATTTCATAACCATAACAATCTACTTCCACCAATAAGGAAAGTAATAAGATCTCAATACTGCCTTTTAGCAACTCTCTATCCATATCGTACCCTCCAAATATTACTAGTAACATTGTATAACAATGCACATCGTATAACAATGTATAATTGTAAAAAAACTTTGAAAGAATTCAATGATATTAAAAAGCAGTGTGATTTTCCTCTCATTCAAAAATGTTTCCATCCGCCCTTTGGCGCAGTTTATGTAAATCTACTATTAAAAGGGATTCTTTTTACGTTAATAATGCCCTCTTTACTTAGTTTTTCATTGACTCGATTCAAGCGCCTGTAGCATGTTCTGATTAGGTCTGCGATTTCTGTAAGGTTTGATGTTGTAGTACAGTTTCTATATAACAAAAAAATGACTATAAAATTAATTTAATAGTCATTTACATTTTTTTGTTTGTGAAACGTAACGGAAGCCGTTAACATTTTTGACCTTTGGCTTTTTAAAGATTTTAAATGGTTGTTCGATCACCATAATTTTTCCTAATGGAATGCACGATGAATGTACCCAAAAAGATTGCGATTAGGATACTAAAGAATATGAAATCATCCAAACGGAATCCGAATGCGGCAGTAATCATTTTTATACCAATACTGGCAATTAAGACAAAGGCAGTTGTTTCAAATTCTGGTACCTTTTCAATTAATGCCAGGAATAATTGAGCTGCTCCGCGCATCATTAAGATTCCAAGCACACCACCTAAAAATAATACCCATACTTGATTTGATACACCGAATGCTGCAATCACACTATCAAAGCTAAAGGCGATGTCCATTAACTCAACTGTCAAAACAGTTCGCCAAAAACTGACTTTTTTATTTTGGACCTCGTCTTCTTCTTCATTTTTCTTAATAAAGTTTTGAAAAACGATCCAGAGCAGATAGTGACCGCAGACAATTTTTATCCATGCAATATTTATGATGGAAACCCCTAAACCAATCGCTACGATACGAAAAAAATAAGCACCAAAAATCCCATAGAATAATGCTTTCTTTCGCTGATCTTTCGGCAGGTGTTTCACCATAACCGCTAAAACAATGGCGTTATCGGCGGATAATAATCCCTCAAGAATAATAAGTGTACCAATGACTCCCCAGCTGGCGGGATTAGAAAATACTTTTTCAAAAGCCTCTAATGAAAAAAAAGTACTATAACTATTGAATATTTCCTGTAGGAACTCCATTCGTCTTCCTTTCTCCCCTTTAAATGGTTTATTTACTTCCCTTGCCCTGGCTTGTCCTCTTATGATGATTTCACTTATCGGTGTTTGGTCATCCTAATCTAAATGTATGTAAGGTTCATGAATATATGAATGAAAACCTTCTTAAAACGCAAGCCAAGATAGATAAATACACAGAATGGCGGCAGTAAGGAGAATGATCATTGTTACAAGATTCCTTCGAAATTTAATACCATACGCACAAAAGAAAATAGCTGCAGCAAATTTGGAAATACTTCGAAAATAAGCTTGATTCGAGAAAAATGAACTGCTGAAAATAATCGAAATAAGCAAAGTTGTAGAAATTAGTATTTTAAACCACCAAGGCTCATTTAAGAATTGCTTAATCATAAATGTGATCCGCTGCATGTCGGTTGTTACTCCCTCCAAGAAACTATTAAATTTCATTTCTTATCAAAAAAGAATGGCCGATATGCAGCCATTCTTTAACTAATTTTTTTTCATCGGTAATGTGCATTAATGATTATTTTTTCGGCATTCTCGACAACTTAATGAAAACTCCCAAACCCGCAAAAAAGAATCCTAAACAGAATAAACTACCTGGACTTCCCCAAACAATATCATTGATCACATTAAATACCCCCACTATATGTAATTACAGTACTATTTTACCATGTATACCGAATTATTAGGTATTTTCTTTTTAATATAGAGTGACTATTACAGTCACCCCCATTATCTTCATAACTTTATAATCCCTTGAAAAATAGAGCACAAATAGCTAAAATGATTAATCCAATAACGATAAATGGACCGACACCTGTGCTATATACAATGTAAATGGTAATGTGGCGAAAAGCATTCACAATTAGATATAGGAATAAAACAACAGACAAAAAAGTGATTAGAGGCATATTTTTATTTCTTTTCAAAAATGCCAGCCCCTTTGTGGAAGCTCATTAACAAATAAGGAAAAGGAATCCAAATAATAATAGGTTCGTCATTTTTCAAGTGTTATAGCTTTACTTTTATAAATTAAAGTCCGTTAATAAATCTATGTTTTCCACATCTTGTCTTATTCTAAAGGATAAATTATTTTTTCTTCAATGTACCTTTGGAACAACCTGTAACTGAGCGGTAATATAGGATGCTCTACTTTACAGGTGAAACCTTTCTCTTCCTAGCACTGTTTAAATCATTCGCATTCCAATACGCCATGCCAGTTGCTACCAAAAGTAGCACCCCAGTCACAATAAATACACTTTGGATGGGGAAAATCCCACCAAGGAAGCCTCCAATCATCGGACCTGTCATCCCGCCGATTTGGTTGGCCGTTTGGTTCAAACTAAATGCCCTGCCGCGGAAGTCATCCGGGGTTGACTTGACTACAAGACCATTTAAAGCCGGGTAAACCGCACAGAAGAATATTCCAAACACAAAGCGGATCATCGAAAATCCCCAAATTTGACTGAACAGAATTTGCGCTAATGTTCCAAGGCCGCCACCTAATAACCCAATAAATAGAACGCGTTGGAATCCTACTTTGTCAGCCCACTTCCCCCAAACAGGAGCAAATAAGGCACTTGCGATTCCGGGAAGCGAGAACACAACACCGGCTAATAAGGAAGCCTTATCAGTAGAACCACCCAGTTTCACGATATATAAAGGAAGCACTGGTTCAATCGTCATGACCGAACAACTAGTTACGACCGTGAGAATAAGGACAAGCATGAACGGACGATTGTTGAGTGCAATTTTAAAGTCATTTTTAACAGAGCCCTTTTCCTTGCTCGGCGTAAAATTTTCCTCGATTACCCAAAAAATAATCAGGAGGGTCGAGAAGAAAACGATGATGCCTGCACTGGCAAATGCCCATCGATTCCCAACAAGGTGAGCAATCCCACCGCCCAATAAGGGTCCAAGGATCCCGCCTGATGCCGACGCGGAAGATATCAAAGAAAGTGCATAGCCCACCTTATTACTGGGCGTATTAGTACCAATCAGAGCGATTGCACCAGGAATAAATCCACTTAATAATCCCTGCATGAGTCGTAATCCTAATATTTGATAGGGATTCGTAACAAAAGCCATTAACGTATAGATAATAAAGAGGGCAAATCCTGCCCGAACAATCATCGGTTTTCTGCCATATTTATCGGCCATTCTCCCCCAAAACGGCGAGGCAATCGCTCCGGCAAAAAAAGCCGAACTAAATAATAGGCCTGACCACAACTCCGTATGTTCGTTCACACCAATTTGCAGAAGGAAAATTGGCAAAAAGGGAATAACCATGGAAAAGCTCGCTGCTGTAAAAAAGACCCCAATCCAAAGTACCCATAAATTACGTTTCCACCTTAGCACGCTGTTCCATCTCCCAAATGATTGATCAAAGAATTGATAATCTATATCTTTTCCTATAATCATTTTTTCTTTTGTTTGTTAATAATAGCATAATGTTCATTTATTTTCATTTCCGAAATATTCGATTATCGAAACGAAGTGGGTGGAATAAGAGAATCATTAAGTATAATGACCTGTTATTTCGCATGTTTTTCAATACCAAATTCACAGCGTGCATATCAGATATTAATCAATTTTATGGGCTTTTATTAAAGACATTTTGCTAGTTTCCTTGGCGAGTTTTGTCCTTAATAACCCTCATTAAAGACATTTTGCTAGCTTCCTTGGTGAGTTGTGTCCTTAATAACCCTTATTAAAGACATTTTGCTAGTTTCCTTGGTGAGTTTTGTTCTTAATAACCCTCATTAAGGACATTTCACTAGTTTCCTTGGTGAGAGTTATTTCCCTTTAGTCATCCTACTTTAAATAAGTATATTGCCTCTGTTAATACGAACCAAAAAATCCCCTAAACTATAGAGGTATACCTCCAAATTTAAGGGAAAGGGATGCACTGAAGCGCCTGTCAGTCATCAATTTGATTACCCCGGGACCAGACTACGACTGGGATAAGCAGCAGTGAAAGGACTCCTCCTGCAAGTGAAAGTGCTGTATAACTGGAATGAGCTACGACCATACCAGAAAGTGCTCCACCCGATGCCCCTGCCAAAGCAATCAAGACATCAACAGATCCTTGTGTCTTTGCCCGATTCGACAGGTTCGTTGCATCCACGATGAGCGCTGTACCGCTAATAAAGCCAAAGTTCCAACCAAGACCGAGCAAAGCGAGAGCAATGATAAGGACTAACAAAGAGTCAGCAGGGGCAACAGCAGCTAGAACACCCGCAGCAAGGAGAATGGCACCTGAAACGATAGCCATTGTCGTTCGACCAAACTTATCTGCGAGGAAACCGGTTACGAGGGATGGCAGGTACATGGCACCAATATGGAAGCCTATTACCAGGCCAACCTCTTTTAAGCCAAATCCATGATGCCTCATGTGTACAGGTGTCATTGTCATGATTGAAACCATAACAATCTGAGTTAAGACCATGATTGTGACCCCAACAACAATTCCACGCTTATTTATCGTGAGTTTGCCAGATTTCTCTTTTATAACATTACCCACACCCGCTCTTTGCACATATGCAATGGCTTTCGCCACAACGAGAGGATCCGGGCGAAGTAATACTAGTAGTACCAAACCAGCAAGGATGAAGGCCGCAGCTGCCAGAATGAATGGACCTGCTAGAGCTGGGACTCCAATTTTTAGTGCGAATCTGCCCATTACCGCAACTAAGTTGGGACCTGCGACCGCCCCCAAGGTAGTTGATACCATGGCGATACTGATTGCTGTTGCCCGCTGTCTAGCATTTGCCAGGTCTGTCCCCGCATATCGTGCTTGCAAGTTGGTTGCCGTTCCAGCTCCATAGATTAATAGGGAAGCAAAAAGAAGGATAATATTATTAGTTACGGCTGAAATGACTACTCCGACTCCGCCAATACCACCTGTCAAAAATCCTGCTGCGAGTCCTGCACGCCGTCCAAACCGTTGGGAGAGCCGCCCTACAAGTAATGCAGCTATAGCAGAACCCAAAGTGATCAACGCAACCGGTACCCCGGCAAAACTATCTGTACCCAGCATATCTTGTGCAAGAAGTGCCCCAACAGTTACACCGGCCGCTAGTCCGGCACCGCCAAATATTTGTGAAATAACAACAATGATTAACGTCCGTCGATATAACTGCCGCTGCTTTTCTGGTGAATCAATATAACTTTGTAACCATGTCGGCTGTCTTTCTAAAGCTCTTGCATCATCAGGGGTATGTGGCATTACTTAGGGCTCCTTTCTTGGGCATATTAGGACATACCATCAAATCAATCATTTTTTTGATGATAGCCATGGTCTCCATATGGCTGAACCTGATCTAGCCATTTTTCCTCAAGCTTTCGCAGTTCTTCTTTCTCATCAAAATATCCCGTTTCCTTCTTTTTAAGGATTTCTAGTACTTCAATTTCAAAGGCATCCTTACCATATTCCAGCCATTCTTCTTGAAGCTCCTTATTTCTATTCCCGCCTGTATCAAGCATGAATTTCAACCCATTTAACGTTTTCAAATTCTTCGTACTTCCAATAAAGATCTTGTGATTTTTCGTGTTTTTGATTTGATAAATCCCCGCTTCAATCGGTGTTTCTTTATATAACTGCTTCAGTTCTTTTTTTCGGTCCATTTTAATACCCACCATTCTAAAATTTACTTTTTCAACCAGTATTCGCTTCCATCCGGCATTCGGTCTAAAAATCCATATTCAATCAAATACCTTCTTATTAATGCATAATCATCATGAAAGGGCATCAAAGCTTGATTTAAATCCTTTTCATCATACGTTCTCTCTCTATTTAAATGCTTGACAATCTCGCTTAAGACCACAAGCTTTTGCTTCTCTTTCAACGGGAACTTCCTTAGCCTTCCTCCCATTCCATCAGGAAAGTATTTCTTCACAATTTCCGCTCGTTCCACTTGGGTAATATTGTATCGCTCATCTAGCATCTTAGCTGTTTTAGGAACTGGTATAAATATTGGAGCATGTTTGTCTTTTTCTTTTAAAAGTTCCATGATTGTCAAGAATGTTTTCGCCTGCCGTTCCTTCTCCTTAAGGGCAAACCGGTGATGCCTAATTGTCGAGGCACTGCCTATCCCGGTTATCATTTGCACTTCTGCATCATTTTTACCTTGATAAAATAAACGAAGGAGATGATTCTGATGGTCAGTCAGCCCAGTGAATTTTTTATTAAGTCCAATTAGATAACCAAAAACCGAATCATGGGTATTTTCAATATGAATCTTCATAAACCTTTCGGCCTCATAAAGAATCCCATCGTGCGGGTAAATAATCCCCTTCTCCACTTTTTCACCGCACAAAAGGCATGTATAAAAATCAGATTCCTCCATAAATCCCTGTTTAAGCCCTTCAATCGAAGCATTCCAAAAAAGTTCCGAAAGCTCCATTCCTACAAACACCTCCCATTAATATCACGAAGTTATAAACATATAATAAATTTGTTTGCTTATTCATCAACACATTAAAATAAAGTTTATTGGTTGTCAATAAAATAAATATGTTAATTAAAAACATGTTTCCATTTGTCATTGGTTGTCTGCCCAAATAAAGTAGTCAATTTCATGGGATTGGGTAATTAATTAATCCATCCGGCTTCGGACACCGGGACATACGTATAGTCACTTTAAAGATATTTTATTAATAAAGTCCAAAATTCACCTGAAAACTATAATTACTTAGCATTTATGTATATACAACCGAAACAAAAGTATAAAAAATTCGTCAATGATATTAGAGGCGGGTGGGTGCGATGAGGAAAATATCGAGCTTGTTCATTTTACTAATGATGATCTTAACAGGCTGTCAAACAGGCACATTAAATCATCAAACAGTCATTGATTGGATAGATTTCATTAAGTGGAATGGAAAAATGTATGATGGGATTTATACTGGGGCTTTAGCCGATGAAAAATACATTGGCGAAAAACTTGGCGAGGTCAACTTTAAAGTAGCCGATAATATCACGGATACCGATTATAAAATTAAAAATGGAGATGCTGCCTTCCATGAAAAAGGAACAAACTTTTTTACCATAAAAGGGTCCCCTAATTTAATCGCTGTAAAATCTTTCCGGGCCATTAATGGCTACGCAATATACTATTCAAGAGATGATTCAGGGTACAAATGGCAATTTAAAAACATGCCAATCGAAAAAGTAAATAGAGTTGAAATTTATCCAGCATATACATCAGAAGCCCCCGAACGAATAGCGGAAATAAAAAATCCTGAACAAATTTCCCATTTCCTTCAGATTTTAAAAGATAGTAAAGAATCCCCAAACTTCGAGCCAAACACGGAAAAAGGTGACCCTGATTATTATTACATGGTCCTGTACACCGTGGATCCAGTTGCCTACAAGTTTGATCTGCTCTTTGATGGCCACACTTACTATTGGTATCTGGCGGAACCGTCCATTTTATCTAATGATATACAAGCTTTTTTCCCAAAAAAATAATGCTATGCAGGGGTGCACTATCAACTAAAGCCAGGATGAATACCCCTGGCCTTTTCCAATTCTTTCAACCCCACTTTTAATTCCCTTAGGAAACTTTTACGTGAAGTATTCCAATTTAGCATGGGGAAAAAACTTTTCCATATAGGAATAAAGATGACTTTTTATATCCTCTTCTTCCTCTTTTTGATAAATATATTTGCCTATTCCGTATTTCCCCCATTTATATCTTCTTGCCGACTCATCTAATTCTAATTTCGTCATAGGGTAATTTTTTTCAATTACCCTTTTAGCTGGTTTAGTGAACCGGTGTTGAATAAACTCAAATGTAATATCCTTCCGCGCTTCCATCGGTAATTCATCATCGAGGCGCTCAAACATATGATAGTAGCCATCCTGCCACCCTTCATGCAGGTAGATCGGTGCCACGATAAATCCCAGCGGATATCCCGCCCTAGCCACTTTCCCAGCGGCCTCGATTCTTTTAGCTAAAGGTGAGGTACCCGGTTCAAAATTCTTTATGACATAATCGGCATTTACACTAAATCTGAATCTCGTTTTTCCATTATGTTTCGCATCGAGTAAATGATCAACGTGATGAAATTTAGTGACAAAGCGCAGCTTTCCAAGCTCAGAATTCCCGAAGTGTTCAATCGCCCGCTTTAAGGTATGTGTCAAATGATCGATTCCGACAATATCAGATGTACAAGATGCTTCAAATCTTGTGATTTCCGGTGCACGTTCCTCCATATATTGGTCAGCAGCTTCCAAAATATCGTTCACATTTACGTATGTACGAATGTAAGGCTTCGTTCCCATCGTCGTTTGCAAATAACAATAATGACAATGTCCCATACAGCCCGTTGCAAACGGAATTGCATATTCTGCTGAAGGCTTTGATGTATCAAACTTAAGGGTTTTACGAATGCCCACAACCAGTGTAGACTTTGCAATCCTGTACCTTTGAAAATCATTGTCACCTGGAAGGTTTCTTATTTGATTATGTGAGGTGGTATAGCGAATTTCCACATCCATTTTTTCAAATTTTTCTTTTAGCTCTACCCCAAGCGGGTAATCCAACGCTTTTGGTTCAAAATATACAAGTTGAGGAGTAAACGGTTTATTCATGTCAGTACCCCATTCTATTCATACCCAAAATACTCCTGGTAGACCTTCATTGCATCAGCCTCACTTGAATAAACAGCCATTTCATTTGTTAAAGGATAATACGTCTCATAAAGGAATATGGCCAATTCACCGGGATTCTCCGGATTATTGACTACTGCTGCCGCCTGGACATTTGCAACATCCTGTGTATGTGGGTTTCGATAAAAAACGTAGACAACATCCCCGGGATTGTATTGATTATAATCATTAGTTAATTCCACTAGCATCACCGTCCTTATTATCTTTCAAAAAATAATTTCATCATGAAAAAACGGTATATTATGGAAATATTATGTTAAAGATGAATCTTTCGTTGTATTTGTTAGTGTTTTTGCATTTTCATCCATCTCTCCGTAACCTGTTACATTTCCGGCATGTTTTTCATGATATTTTGAGCCTGAACCAGGTTGAGTAGCGGATTGATCTAATTGTCTTTCATTATTATTTTGTAGTTTTGGCAATGGAATCACCTCCTATGTCCCTTAGGATTTGTAAAATTGGTGAAGTTATTCGGGTCCTGGAAAATAGAAATTCTTTTACATACCAATTTCTCTTTTTTATAAATAATCGCACTTAAAGAAGGTATTTTATTCATTGGTTGGTTAAAAATAGTAACAAACATACTTATTAGGAGTGAATGGTGAATGATCAAATTACAATCAGCGATTGAAGGAAAAAGAGCTAATTTTGGTATAGTTAGAAGTGTATTTGATTCTTATGGATGTAGTTTTTGCAGTAATTTTGACTATGATCGCGGTAAATTTGATGCTTTATTATGGCGTGAAGGCGGGGAATCTATTTATTTAAGAGTCCCTATTTATGTTTTGGATGGAGAACTAGATCATTCAAATGCCTATATTCAGTTTGGAACCCCATTTGTCATTAAACATGTTGTAAATACCGGATTAGATTATGATGAAAACTCATTATTGACCGCCACAACAGGGCTTGCTCAATTTCAAGAACCATTGGATAAAGATGGGAGTATTAGAGATAAGAGTCGCTGGGAAAAAGCTGGTGAGGAAACACTTGAGCGAGTTTTGGGCTCGATTAATGGTTTATTAAGTTCATAATAAAGTGTTAGATAACTAATAAAAAGCACCTGAAATTGACACATTCATAAAATGCATAACTTAGAATACATGATATTTTACCTAATTACTAAAAAACACTCAGGATGACTGTGTCATCCTGAGTGTTTTTTTAATCCTTCTTCAATTTAGATAAATCTGTTTCCTCACCGAACTCTGTAGCATAATTAAAGTTCCCGGTGCTTTGTCTATTTTCTTCATGCACCTCTTTTCGCATAGGTGCAAATAAAAGACTCACACAAATCAGTCCACTTATGCCAACAAGAGAGTAGATTACTCTTGACACAACGGACCCTTGTCCACCAAATATGGCAGCAACTAAATCGTATTGAAAAAAACCAATTAATCCCCAATTAATTGCACCTATTATAACTAAAATTAAGGCAATTCTGTGTATCATTCTCATGGTTCTTCACCTCCTTTTTTTATCTTTTACTATAAATTCGGTTTAATGCTAAAACATAGGAAATTTCATCTTAAATGTATGAAAAATAAAGACGAGTACTAATCGTACTCGCCTGCGGTTCTAACGGCGGTGTTCAACAAGGTCAATTACACCTAATACTACGTGCGCTAAACCGAAACCAAACACAGTATTTGCAACCATTTTATTCGTACCGCGCTTTTGCTTCAATGCATAACCTGTCGCAGTAACAGCTGTGCCTAATGCAGTTGGAATTAAGCCTTCACGAATATTCATCGGTAATTTCCCCCACATCGTAGTTAGTTGGTGTGTCTAACACACCATTTTTATTCTTTCCTGGGTAAAGTGAAATATTCTAACCATCATTTATGAATGTTCAATAACTAAAAAAGCATATGAAAAAAATCTCTATCAGGTGCTTTTTTACGTAGGAAAAAGTTTACATATGACAATCTATACTCGTGAACTATACTTTGTAATAGTGTTTTAACTACATTGCTTTCAGCCACCATGAACCACTCCTTTTTTATGTAGAAATATATTAGTAAAACTTTTTAGGTTATTTCCACTAGATTAGTGGAAAATTAATAAAAACTAGTAAAGGAGAAATATCAATGAGCAAACTAACTTTAAAAGAAAAGGTTGTTAACATAATCTCTAATCACAGAACAGGAATCCTTTCATCGGTTGAAAATAATAAGCCCCATGCACGGTATATGACCTTTTATAATGATGACTTAACACTCTACACACCGACGAAACGGGATACGGAGAAAATAGATGAAATCGAACATAATCCCTTCGTATCTGTTTTGTTAGGTTATGAAGAGAAAGGACAAAGTGATGCTTATGTTGAAATTTCAGGCACGTCTACCATGACTGATTTACAGACTTTGAAAGATCAATTCTGGGACGAATCTTTTAAGAAATGGTTTGACGGTCCTGATGATCCGAACTACGTGTTTCTTCAAATCCAACCAGAAACTGTCCGTATTTTAAATCTAAATGGAGAACCACCAGAAGAACTGACGTTGGAAAATTGACGGGAAAATACAGTTATTAATTTGTTTCTATCCATTACCCTCCCTCATTGGCTCTTCTTATCATTAGTATTTTTCATCGAAAAGAAGAGCCATCAATGTTTTCCAGGTCTTCCCTCCACACTTACCATTCCACCGTAGCGCTTGATAGACGTTTTACTCCCCGGATTGATGCTATTTCCTCTACAAGTCTTTGCATGGCAAGATTCTTCTGCTTGGCTTCAATCATAATGTCAAAGTCTTGATTAAGTTCCTTTGCTATTTTCAAAAAAGGGTGGATGAAGTTTAAAGAAACAAAATCTGCATGGGAACGATAAGCTTGATCTGACTTTGGCGAAGAAATGTGGACTTTTGGTACAGTATTCAAATGACTCCAGCTATTAAATATGCGTGATAAATAAAGTGGAAGATCAACCTCGCCTTTATTTGCCATATAGTGATGATAATCCAGTATCATCGGGATATTCTCTTTTTCACAAGTAATAAGAGTTTCCTCAACATCATAGGTCTTATCATCATTTTCAAGGGTCATATGCATTTTAATTTTGTTTGGTAGCTTTTTTAAATTTTGATGGAAACGGTTTACGGACGAAGCTTTATCCCCATAAGCTCCTCCAATATGAATATTAATAATTCCCCTTTCCAGCGCGTTCATCGCTTCAAGCATCGTAAAATGGTATTCCATATCTTTCACGGCATTCATGGTCACTTCTTCTCGGGGGCTTGTGAAAAGGGTAAATTGGTTTGGGTGAAAGCTTGGACGGAGCTTAAATTGTTGTATTAAGTGCCCAAGTTCTTCCCATTCGGATTTGAAGGGAGTCACAAAATCCCACATCACTTCCGGATGGGTGGCTAAAGGAACCAGCGAGCTTGAAAAACGATATAATTCTATTTCGTGCGCAATATTATAATACAAAATTCTTTTCGTATGATGTAAATTTTGGGCAGTTACAGATTGAAGCTTTTCCATTCGCTCGTTTTTAGGAAGAGCTGAAAACCGTGTAAAAGTTACGGTTTTTGATGGACTTGCATCCCATAAGCCTACTGCGGTCGCCACATACCCAAATCGAATCTTCATTAGATTTCCCCTTAATTAATTCAATGATAAAACAAATTAAGTTAAGTTATTCGTTTCGCAGCTCGTCAACAGCCACTTAGTAAGTCAAATACAGAGAACACGGTTATTTTTCTAACCGTGTTCTCCTAGAATCAGGTGGGAATAACTTAACCCGATTTGATAACTGTTAACAATCACCAGACTTATTTAAATGCAATGGGGGAGGAACAAGCCAGCCTTTTTCCTTATTTAATCGAAGAACCTTTAATCCGAGTGCCGCTTTTTGCAAATGAAATTGTCCATACATCATGGCTACATCTTCCCTGATTGATTTACCCATCGCTTGACTAAATGCTACTAATCCAGCTGCGATATCAACCGAAAGTGTTGCAGCGATTGCTGGGTCAGGAGTTCTAGCCCCAACCGGGATATCCTCCAAACATGCTTGCGGCGGCTCCGGTGCTGCTGGCGGTAAACCGACCCCATTCTCCTTTAATATTTCTTCCACTTGTTTCTTTTCCTGCTGGCATAACTCAACGGCTTCTGCTAATAACTTTTTTAAATCATCGTCTCCTGCATGGTTGATCATGGTTTGATAACCTGCGATCATACCATTGCCTGCTAATAATGAGGCCCAAAGATCAAAAACCTCACCGTAGTGCAAAGGCTCTTCCTTAGGATTTCCACTTAAAATTCCCATTGTTGCCCTCCTTAGTGTATAAGTAAATTTATTCATTCCCAGTGCCACCTTTCCTGAAGCACAATTGTAGTCTTTCCAACCACCTCAGCAGGTATTCTTTATTTCCCCCATACTGACCATTCCACCTTAGTACTGGATACACATTTGACTCCTCTGATAGATGTTATCTCTTCGATTAGTCTTAGCATGGCAAGGTTCTTCCGGATAGCTTCAATGCTTTTATTTACAATTCCTTAAGTTTGTGTGATATTTATCACAACATTCATCAATGAAAATAATTATCATTTATATGGGAGATAATTAAAAATAACTATCATTTGGAGTGATAATGATGAACCAGGCGATGAAAACAATTGAAGGCTGGTATTGCTTACATGATTTTCGACTGTTTGATTGGACAAAGTGGAAATTAGCCACTGAAACTGAACGGGAACATGCCCTTTATGAATTTAAATCGTTATTACATAAATGGGAATCAGTTGAGACAGAACAGAATGGCAGTCATACGGTGTATACAATTGCCGGGAACAAAGCAGACATCATGTTTATGGTACTAAGACCAACCATGAAAGAACTCATTGAAGTGAAAACGGAATTCAATAAAACAGCCCTTGCTGATTTTACCAAACCTGCCTTTTCTTATGTGTCTGTAATAGAAAAAAGCAGCTATTCGCAGATGGCAGCAAATCCGTTGGAAGACCCTGCAATGAGAGCTAAACTCTACCCAACCATTCCAAAAGCGGAATATATCTGTTTTTACCCAATGAGCAAGCTGCGAGGGGAGAAAACAAACTGGTTTATGCTGCCGATGGAAGACCGAAAAAGATTAATGTTCGAACATATTGGTACCGGAAAGCCCTATTCCGAACAGGTAAGACGAATTGTAACCGGTTCTGTCGGCTTTGATGACTTTGAATGGGGAGTTTCCCTATTTTGTGATGATGCCCTTCAATTTAAGAAATTAATCTATGAAACAAGATTTGATGAAGTTAGCGCTGTTTATGGCATCTTCGGGTCCTTCTATATCGGGAATTTATTAAAGCCTGAGGGCGTCCATGCGTTTTTTAGTCTTTAATTATAAAAAAGATAAAGCAAGAGCAATCAAGTTTGCTCTTGCTTTTCAATGAAAGTTCTCGGCTTTTCAATTTTTTTCGAATGAATAATGTCCTTATGATAGACCCACTTTTTCAAAATGTTCAACGGTCGGAAATGGATCATAAAAATGATGTAATTGCTTTTTCCATTCTTGATACTCGTTTGATTGTCTAAACCCAACTGTATGATCTTCTAATGTTTCCCACTTCACCACAAATAAATATTTCCCATTCACTTCCATACAACGCTGTAAGTCGTGAGATATATATCCTTTCATTGAAGAAATAATTCCTGAGGCCAGGCGAAAGGCTTCCTCATATTCCTCTTCCATCCCTTGCTTAACCTGAAGCATCACGGCTTCCAATATCATGGAATCTCCCCCTTTTTACATAGTATATTACATTACACTCTTTGAATTAATTCATTGCAAGTTCTTAATCATATTGTACCAAATAACCCCGCCATGTTCAGAGGTTGACACACCTTTGTTTAGGTAGCCATGATTTTCATAGAACCGAATTAAGTCCGCCTTACAAGTAAGTGTAATCGTTTCACGGCCTTTTGCCTTCGCTTCTTTTTCAATTTGTAAAAGTAACGCGGATGCCACGCCTCGTTTTTGAAAATGCGGTGACACCGCTAATCCTAAAATACTTTGATGACCGCCAGATGCCGGATTTGCCTTTAAATCACTAAAGAGGTCGTCTGTTATATATGCTTTTTCAATGACGGGCCCATTGACCAAACCGATAATCTCGCCCTCTTCCTCAGCTACAAAGAAACTTTCCGGAATGACTTGAATGCGCTTTTCAAACGCTTTCTTGGTCGCTGCCTCTTCTTTTGTAAAGCAAAGCTGCTCGATGACTACAAGTTCAGATAAATCTTCCATTTTTACATTTCGTATTTTTACCATATCCATCATTCCCCCCAGAAAAGTAGTTTCATAAAGATGATTTTTTATATTCAATTAGCCAACAATCACGATATTTTCCTTCGTGGAACTCGTGATTCGGGAGTAATCGAATCTTTTTAAATCCGCACTTTTCATAACATGATATTGCCCGTAAATTTGTTGTTTGAGAATCCATAATCACCCGAGTCGCTTGTTTCTTCTCAATTAAATACTCCAACATTGACTTTACAAGTAATGTCCCAATTCCTCTGTTCCAATATTCGGTTTCGCCAATGAACTGGTTCATACCAAAAGTCGTTTCTTCTTCATCATAATTGTCTATTGAACTTGTTGTCTCATTTACCTGATAAATCTGTATGTATCCGATACTTACCCCTTCATACTCGATCACACATCTAACAATACCATTCTCCCGATGATAAAACTTCTTATTTACTTTTTCCAAATCAAAGGAATTGTCCCGCCCTTCATAAAATTCTAGAACGGAAGGGTTCGAAAGCCATTTAACAAGTAAATGCTTGTCTTCAGGCTGCAATTGGCGCACTTTAATATATCCATTTTCAAATAACAAAAAATCACCTTCTTTATGATTAGTTAGTCTTGAATTTAAAACTATTTTTTTCTCATTGTTAAATAACTTAGACATAAATAAATAATTCCAATACATAATAGGAAAATTTCATTTTTAGCTCCCAGTGCCCCATAAGAAATAAAAAAAGTGATCACCAAACCAATTCCAAGCACTAAGCAAAATCCAGTATAAAAAATTTTCATTGCTTTAATTTTGAGCTTGAAGGAGCCAATTACAGTGATTAAACCTATAAGAAAAAGGATCATTAGAATGATCAGGGGTGAACTGTCAGTTGTGGAATTTTCATTTCCTGTATTTAATGCTTTTGATAAAGCCATTCCAATGAAAGACAGGATACCGAATCCTATTGCTGCAAAAATAGTCAACAAGCCTACGATAACGCTTAAAGTCCTTGTATACCTATATTCTTTCATTTGGTCACCTCTTACCCTTTTTGTGATCTTTTAAAATTGTTTAATTATGCTAGACACCATCAAGGAAAGGTAATTTAGATATTTCAGTTTACCGGTTTTCTATCACACAAAAAACGCTTTTATGGAGACCTTTAACTCATTTACAAGTTCTCCTCCTGAACATCAAGGTTTTTATAAAAATCATCAACAATTGGGTGAATATCCGGTTCGGTATAATAGTAATCGTCATTTACCTGCGTTAGTGTGAATTGAAAGGGTTCTTTGCCATCTTGGAAAAGATTAATGGAATAGCGCCAGCCGCTTCTTGCTTCTTGATTTTCTTGCGGAATAAACTTTATTTCTTTAATTTGAGCTAAAAATTCATTGATAACAACATGGTCTGTAATTGTTTTTTTGTACCCAGTACTCCCGTCTACAATCGCTATCTTCGTCACATGACCAAAGTCTCCCTCATAAAATTCAGGTAACGTTTTGGTTTCTAAACCACAGCCAACTAAAGTTAACATTAATAATAAAATTAGACCCATTAAATTTCTCATCATTCATCACCCTATTGTTTTAGACGTGTAATTTTTATGTAAAAACTCAAAAAATCTGCTTAATTTATTGCCTTTTTGTTCCGGGAGCGATATCCACACGCTATAATATTATAAAAGGGAGGCGAAGGAAATTGAATAAAAACATAAGTCTATTTTCGCTCATTATTTTTTCATTTTCATTTCTCGTTTCCTGTGATGCTACAAAAATAGTTGACCAAGACTATGAGAAAATAACTTTGTACGTTATGGAAGATAATAAATATGAAAAAGTTTCGGAACTTAGGGATAAAGAGAAAATAAAAGAGCTAGCTGATTTAATAAATAAAGGCAAAAGAGAAGATCCTAATGTAAGTTTTGAAAAAGGTCCCGATGGCTTACTTGTTTTTGAAAAAAAGGATGAGAAATTTGAATTACCCATTTTTATTGATTCGGGCAACATTTATAACAAAAAATACTATGTGACATGTACTATTGATATGAGGAAGTATTTTGGTGCTGATTGGTGATATATTCCTTTTGTTTTTTTAAAAATGGGGCCAGCAAATGGGATTCCATAAGAAAATTTATATAATAAAATTAAAATTACTATACCTCCACTTGCTGAATGAAATAGGGTCCAAGAAAAAATTCATGAGTATGGATATATGTCCATGAGAAATCTTTATCCACCACATAAACATCAGTTAAATATCCATCAATTTCATTTAATATGTCGTCCGCTTTTAAACCTCTAGCGTTTTCAAGCAATAATGTATTTTCATTGTTTTGATAAAAAATATAACAAGCTTTATCATAGCTAAAAACATGCCATAAGTGCTGATGAAAATAAATTTTTCTTTTTTCGGATATACTAAGGTGCTTGGCGAATGCTTCTTCCCACTGGTTCCGAAGCTCTTTTCCTTTGTCTTTCAATTCAATAACAAGGATTCCCTTGTCTTTTAACAAGTCTATCTGCTCTATTTTAAACCCTCTCCTTCTCCCATAAATTGAATAAAAGCACACGAGTACATTAATTTATTCGGATATCCATTCATATTGAATATCAGGTAAATTTTCTTCATTTTCATGTCCTCTTCCAATGATTCCGAATCCATGCCTTTCATAAAATCGTTGTGCGTTTTCATTTACTTCAAATGTGGATAATGTTAATCTCCCACTTGATTGGGCCTTAACTTTATCTAGTAATGTTTGGCCTATACCGATTCCTTGATAATCTATATGAATATAGAGTTGGCTTATTTCCCTTTCATTATAGGCAATCATTCCAACTACTTTTTCATCAAGTAATGCTAAGTCTATTTGAAACTGTTCGGGTAATAGATGATTTAAAAAATAAACGTGATTTTCAAAGCTGTGAATTTCTTTCTGACCAATCGCCTGTTCCTTACTATCTCGCCACATTTCCACTGTTTGCACAGCGTACATGGGGTAATACTGGGTAATTTTGATTTTACTTTGATTCACAACAATATCTCCCCTTTATTTTTGTAGAATGCTTCATGTTGTTTTCCATTTTTTAAATCGATGAATCCTACCCGTCGCGAGTTTTTCCACTAATTCAGCCACGCATAAAACAAAAAACAACATAATTCTCCTCTTAAACTAAAAAGTTTAATTCAGTTAAGAATCTGCTAAATTTTTTTCTGTTCATAGCATAATTATATTTATGTAGCTCATAAAATAAGCTTCTTTCTTTTTCTTAATGCAGACTTTGCTTTTTGTCTTTCTAATCAGTCAATTTTATTATAGCTAAAAATCTGCCATTAGTGCTGATAAAAATAAGTTCACTTTTATTAAAAAAAAGAAAAAATGCTTTTAGGAGGATGAAAAAATTGGGAGAAACACCAGCTAAGTTAAAGACAAAAGCTAAAAAAATAAAACAGGATCTATTTATTTTAGTTGAAGCCTACAAACATCCAAATACACCTTTATATGTTAAATTGTTAGCGATCATTATTGTAGCATACGCATTTAGTCCAATTGATTTAATTCCTGATTTTATTCCAGTGCTTGGTTATTTGGATGATATTATCCTTATACCATTAGGAATTACTTTAGTATTGAAATTGATTCCTAAAGATGTAATTCAGGAGTGTAGTGAAGTTGCTGAGAAATCAAGCATGTTAAAAAAGAAAAATTGGGTTGCAGGGACAATTATTATACTTTTGTGGGTTGGAATGTTTTCTTGGATAATTTCAATATTTTTTAGATAAGAACGGAAAAGAAGGGATTAGATTAATTTACTACACCTGCTATTAGTTCAAAAAAAAGCCGCCAGGAAATGGCAGCTAATCTTAAAATTCGAAAACCCTCATTATTCGCTAAGGCTAAGCACCAATCTGATCAAGAAATAGTAGTTTAAGTTTTTTCCTTGCTCTGTATATCCTTGTTTTAACCGTGCAAGGATTTAAATCAAGGACATGGGCAATTTCCTTTTCTTTTAATCCGTGTCCGAGCTTGAGTAGGAGCACGTCCTGATATTCCATCGTTAGTTTCCTAATGGCACAATGAACTTGCTCCACTAAATCTCCTGTTTCCACTTCCTCTTCCACGTTTTGCTCCATTACTTTTCCTAGACATTCAAGCATTTCCTTTTCCATCAGGATCCCTTTCTTTTTCCTTTCAATACGAACAAAATCAATCGCCGTTCTAGTTGCAATCACAGATAGCCAAGCACCCACCTTCGACTCCTCTTCAATCGTTTCTATTTTTTTCAAAGCTTTTATAAACGTTTCTTGAACGACATCCTCTGCCAACTGCAAATCTCTTGTAATCGAATAACTAATATGAAAAAGCCGTTTATAAAACATTCTATATAGTTCCGTAAAATCAATTTCACTCACCATTCTTCTCCCCTATCCATACCCTTACTCCACTAGCCTTAGAGAAATATTTACTTTAAACAAATCGCCATCCGTTTCAATTTCAAGGCTGCCTTCATGAAGGTCTATGATGGATTGTGCAATGGCAAGTCCCAGCCCGGAGCCTTCCGTATGCCGTGATGTATCTCCGCGTTTGAACCTTTCAAACAGTTCATCATTATTGTCATTTAATTCATATTTTGAAACATTCTTAAACGTAATCACCGCCTGGTCGTTCAGTGTGGATATAGTAATATAGACGCGAGAGTGTTCCAGTGAGTATTTAAGGATATTTCCGATTAGGTTATCAAAGACACGCCATAGCTTTTGGCCATCAACAAAGGCATAAACGGGCTTCTCAGTGTTTGAAACTCGGAACTGCAGACTGGATTCGGTTATCGTTTCATCATATTCGGCCAGTGCTTGCTGCAATAGCTGGACAAGGTCCACTCGATCCTTCGTCAATTCCATATTGCCGCTGGCCATTTTTGACACTTCAAATAAGTCCTCAATTAACACCTTTAACCGCTTTGATTTCCGATCAATAATCTCAAGATAGGCGGCCCTGTCCTCACTTGACACGTCTTCTGTTTTTAATAACTCGGTATACGTAATGATTGAAGTTAGCGGTGTCCGCAAATCATGGCTTACATTTGTAATTAGCTCTGTCTTAAGCCGTTCACTCTTCGCCTGCTCGTTCTGTGAGGTTTTAACTCCCTGTTTTAATACATTGATGTTGTCAGCAAGCACGGTGAGAACCGAATTTCCTGCCACCTGCAGGTTCTCTCCCAGCTTACCCGCAGCCAACTCATTTGTTTTTTCAACGATTCTGTTAAAATAACCGATTTTATTGATCAAAATCATCACCATTGGAATCCCAATGACCGCTAGAAGCAGTAGATAAAAGAAAATTAAAATTGGGTGGATGATAACACTCATGGCGCCTAACCCCAGACCAAATACAATGGCTAAAAGAATAAACAATTGCGTGCCTGTACTTTGATGCAAAAATGCCACTGTTAAGCTTTCCTTAGTTTTATGAAAAAGCGCACGTATTTTCTTTCCAGCTATATTCAAGAATGCTTTTTCCCATTGCTTTTTAAAATTTGCCCAATCCTTTTTTTCTCCAGCAAGGAGTTTATACTGTACAAAAGTAAGAGTTAAAAAAAACGTTCCAACAATCAGACTGATTCCTATATCCAAGCCAAAAGTAATTGGATTATCAATTATGTTAAGAAATTCGTTATTAACAATCATCAATGCGAGAAGGAGTCCAATTCCTGAAATGATGAATAAAATTGTTCTTACATCAATGGGAACCTTTTTATAATAAGGCCTCCATTTTTCCACGTCTGCTGGGATCTCCATCTTTTTGGAAATAAAGAAGCATAGAATAAGAGCGAGTATTCCAGCCGCGGAATAGACCCATAAAATCATTTGCGCATTCTGATAGAAATTGTAATCCTCTATGATAGGACTTGATGTAGAGAGGTGCTTTGGAACAGCAATTTTTCCTTCCAATCTCCCAGTCGTCGTGGGAAGAAGAGAATCCGCGAGTTCTTCGTATCCTTGAAAACTGTAATGAATCGCATCGTCTCTTGAGATGGTCATATTTTGTACATACAGCATATCTTTGGAGTTAATCGTAACTTCTTCTGAGTCTTTCATATTTGTATAGACTTTACCTGTTTCATTGCTCTTAAAATAATAAAGAAACGATTCCTTATAAGTAGAATTATACATGTCTCTTCTATTATAATATTCTTCTAATTTCTTTTCTTTTTCCTTTATGACCTTCGCCCTGACGTACTCATCGTCCTGATAATTTTTCTCAATTTCCTCTATTTTCAAATTCAATTCAGTTGATAGAGCATTCGCCACCACTGTATTGTCTTCATCCATGGCTTTCTGTATTTTTTCTTCATACTGCACCTTGGTGTTTTGGGTTTCTTCCGGGTAGTTACCATATTGATTCCGATAATCATCAATCTCGTCATCCGTAACCTTAATCGTCTTTTTTGCTTCCTCCAATGTTATTTGATTTAGCTCGAACGTGCTTACATACCCAGTGAACTCATCGAGCTTGCTTAGGAAGCCTGTTGTTTTAAAATAGTCACGATAAACGTAATCACTGCCATGGGTGAAAAGAGTTAGTAGCCCGCTTAGGCCAACCATAAATAAGAAAGCCCAGACGCAAATCAAGATTCTACTTTTCCATTTTGTAGCCAATGCCCCACACCACCTTTAAATATCTTGGATTTTTCGCATCAATTTCAATTTTTTCACGAATTTTTCGGATGTGGACCGCTACTGTATTTTCTGCGTTATAGCAAGGCTCTTTCCATACCTTTTCATAGATTTCGTTGATTGAAAATACCCGGCCGGGATTTGTCATCAGCAGTTCCACGATTTTATATTCAATTGGCGTAAGCTTCACCGGCTCGCTATGGACCGTCACTTCTTTGGCCGATTGATCTAATGTGAGACCATTTAAATTAATTACTTTTTTTATGCCTTCAAACGTACCAAAGGTGACATACCTTCTCAGCTGAGATTTCACGCGGGCCACGAGCTCCATCGGATTGAACGGTTTTGTTACATAATCATCCGCTCCCACTTGTAGACCTAGTATCTTATCGGTATCTTCACTTTTTGCACTTAAAATAATAATCGGTATGTTTTTCTGTTCACGAATCTTATATGTAGCAGAAATGCCATCCAGCCTCGGCATCATAATATCTAAAATAATCAGATGGACCGGGTGTTCATTTATTATCTCTAATGCTTCGATCCCATCCTTGGCTTTTAACACGGTAACTCCTTCATTTTTTAAATAAATCTCAATGGCGTCCCGTATTTCCTTTTCATCATCAACAACCAGCACAAAGTAATTCTCCATCTTCCCCCTACTTTCTAGTAGCTCTATCATTATCTTAATAGTAAACGGAAAATCTTAACATTCATTTAGAGAATTTCTTAAGAATTTCTTAATATTTTTGGAAAAAGTCTTCTAAAATAGAAAAATAGGATTATTGTTGTGGATAAGTTGCTGCTGTTTGGAGCAACAAAAGATTAATATGTGGCTTTGACTATGGGGACGACCGTTTCATTTACCCTGAAGTCGAAAATGGTGGACACGCGGGTAATGGAGTGTGGTTTCATTTACCGTAACGAGGAAAATCGAGGACCTTCGGGCAATGGAAGGCGGTTTCATTTACCGTAAT
>NZ_BCVI01000008.1 GCF_001591665.1 Neobacillus soli NBRC 102451
GAGGAAAATGGTGGTCTCACGGGTAATAAAGACTCTTTCTACGTGACTTTTTTCTCTCTTTACACCCGATTTCGGTCACATAAACCTTTTCTTAAAATAAGGCTAATTTATTTCAATAAGAAAAAGCCACCAAGTATACGGCAGCCGGAAAAGTATCTCATGAAACTGTACGTTAGTTAAATAGTGGTCCCCCCGATACTTACCCAATCCATAATCGCTCAGAAGTTACCTTAGTACATTCATTTTTCAAAAGAAATACATCAGGGTTGCAAAGATTTTGCCAATCCTCAAATCCGAAATCCTTATTATAATACTTTAGATAGTAAGGACAGTAAATTTCCATTAAAAACTTCCTCCACCACTTCTACTATTCGTTTCATGGCTTCTTGACTGGATTCCCGGCCTTCAAATTCCAGTTCAAGATTATCAAAAGTTATTTTCAGCTTTTCAAACCAATCCAAAAGATTAGTAATGGTTAGGACACGTTCGATTAATTAACAATCTTATTAATTGCCATCCCAATGATAGATTAGTTGCACAACACCAGAAGAGAACGTTCTTGTATTAACCATTTTTAAACTCAACCTCTGTTTTATATCAATAAACAACGGTTTTCCTTCTCCCAAAATAACAGGGTGAATAGATAATCTAAATTCATCAACAATCCCTAAATTGATAAAAGTAGTAATAAGACTTGCTCCGCCATATAGCCAGATGTCTTTACCAGGCTTATTCTTTAGTTTTAATACTTCTTCAAGAATATTATCATTTATGAATATTGCTTTATTATCGGTCTCCTTTTGAGTTTTGGAAAACACATATTTTTCTTTACTATGAACTAATTCCCAAATTTCTTTTTCAGTACCATCAATAGCTTCTGGAGTAAATTGTCCCCATAAATCGTAGCTTTTTCTTCCATATAATATAGTATCAATTTGGTGTAAGAAATTAATAAACTCCATCTCAGAGTTCATGATGCACCAATCAACTTCTCCATTTTTCCCTTCAATAAAACCATCTAAAGTAACTGCTAAATCTAAAATTATTCTTCTCTGTTTTAGGTTATTTGACATAACTCTTCCTCCCGTTATCATTCAGATATTGTTTGTGTTCTGATGAACAATTAGGACACTCAAATCCCTCTTTGATGCGAGTTCCCCTCATTTCGTTGATTAAACGACCACCAACAGATGATGCAGGTACGCATAGCATTTACCCATTAAATGGTTTGTGGTAATTTGTAGATATACTCTAACAAGTTGCTGAACGCTTTGCTTTCCTTGACCCCTCCGAATGTCCGTTCTCGTGTTCATAATATCAAGAATTCGAATAGGTATCAAATATCAACAACTATCTTTAACAGAGCCAAAAAATAAAAAAATGGCGGATACATCTCTTCCGCCATTTTTTGTGAAATTTATTAAGCTCCTGGTGGACGATTTTCGAAATCATAATCGACCGGTTGTGGAGCAACCCTTGAGTGCTGTAGTGCTGGGGTGTCAGGCCGAGCGATTTGATAGACGGCAGCGCCGACGATTTCCGCGGTTTCTTGAAGCTTATTTTTATCAATTTTATCAATCGTGTCTGTTGGTTTATGATACCATTCCTCTAGTGGTGAATGGATGAATAACGCCGCCGGAATTCCTAGTTCATGGAATGGCTGATGGTCACTGCGTCCCAACTGGCCATACGGAATGGCTTCACCCATTGCTGTTCTTACACCAGCAGCGGAACCAAGATCAGTGACTAAATTTTTCTTGCCATCAATCGTATACATGATTAATCCGTTTGCTTTGTTATCACCGCCGGCATCCTTACTTCCAATCATGTCCATTTGGAAGTGGGCTACAATTTTATCCGCTTCTGTAGCACTTAATGTACTTGCATAATGATAAGATCCTAACAGACCTTTTTCCTCGGAACCAAAAGTCACGAAACGAAGTTCCGTATCAATTGGCATATTTGCCATGACTCTGGCAAGCTCTAGCACTGCAGATACACCAGAAGCATCATCATTTGCCCCTGGACCACCTGGAACAGAATCATGGTGCGCCCCGACCATAACAATCTGGCCGGTATCTTTGTTTTTATTTGGTTTCATTTTGGCGATAACGTTGTAGGAAGTTCCTTCTTTATACCCTGAGCCTGTTACTTTTAATTGCGCTGTTACCGGGCCACTTTTTAGCTGCTCTACTAGGGCAGCACCCTGGGCCTTTGTTATCGTTACAGCCGGGATATTTTGTCCTGGGTCCGCAATCCCCACATTATTAGCGGTTCCGGTGTTATTATATAAAATTACGCCGACTGCACCTTTTGCTAATACGTTTTTCACCTTGTCAACGAATGTGTTATCGCCGCGCTCAACAAGGGCAATCTTCCCTTTCACCGCATCCGGGACGGTACCGGCGATTGCTCTTCCCGCGTTCACCACTTCCGCCGTTACTTCACCACTAAATGATCCGGAAAATACGTATGGCTTTAGATCTTGACCGCCAATCTCTAAAACTCCACTTACATTGGTTCTCACCACATCATGGAAAGCAAAAGGCTGCAGTTCCGTTTCATACCCATACTTCTCAAACTGTCCTTTTATGTACTGTGCTCCCTTTAGTTCCCCCGGGGTACCTGCCGTCCGTGGCTCCTTTGACAATAGGGCAATCGTGTTATACATGTTGTCTGCACTAATTTTTTTGATAATTTTGTTGTCAAACGCTGAGGCTGCATTTGAGTTTGGGGCCCCACCTGGTCCTTGTGCGTATGCTGCATTGACGCTTAGAACTAGTCCTGCCGTTAATAAAACTGACATCACTTTTTTCTTACTCATTAAATCCCTCCTATTTTTTAAAAAGGTTGTAAACGTTTCCAATTGATTATCATCGAATTTAATAGTTTAGTAAACTTCAATGATTTTACAAAAAGAAACAAAAATCGACGTTATCAATTACCTTTCTACTATAAAAATAGGAGGCATAATGTAGAACTATGTTGATAAACCATGAACTAGTTAGAAATGATAGGAAGAACTCCCCAAACACTAAAACTGACATTTTGTAGGTATTCAGCAGCTTGTTTTGTAGAATGGCACTAGATTCCATTCAATAGGCAGTAGTCAGTTTTGCTAGGTTTTGTTAGTATGAACCAAGATTATGACTACATTTCCCTTTTTATGCCCTTTTTCAACATATCTATGAGCCTCGGGAATTTGCTCGAGCGGATAGTGTTGATCAATGACTGATTTGATCTTTCCCGTCTCACATAGCTCTTTGAGGAAAATTAAATCTTCACTCCGGACCTTTGCTATCCCCTGCCCTTCAACCGACACAAATATCCCGTTTGAAGTTAGCACTTTCTGGGCATTTACTTTCGAACTTTTCCCAACCGCATCAAAGATGATATCATAACGCTCTTCTCTTTTCGAAAAATCCTCTTTCGTATAATCAATGACCTTATCGGCTCCCAGCGATTTCACCAATTCAAAATTTGTGGCACTGCATACCCCAGTAACCTCTGCCCCATAGTATTTGGCAAGCTGCACTGCGGAAGTCCCTACCGCGCCGGAGGCTCCATAAATAAGCACTTTTTGTCCGTCCTGGATCTTTGCTTTTCTAAGAAAATGCAGTGCTGAAGTTCCCCCAAAAGAAACGGCAGCGGCTTCCTCATAGGTCAGGTTTGTAGGTTTTATTGCCACTGCCCCGTCTTCAGATAAACATGCGTACTCGGCATACGCACCAAAATTCATCCCAGTTAGGGCGAAAACTTGATCGCCTATTTTAAATTTTTTTACATTCTTCCCAATCTCCGTGATCTCCCCAGCTAACTCCACGCCCAATATTGATTTTCTTGGTTTTCTCAGACCCAAGACAAGACGCATCGGGATCCATAATAAGATCGGACTATTGAAACCCCGAACCCTAATGTCCCCTGATGCTACGGTTGTCGCATGAACTTTTACCAGTATTTCATTGTCCTTTGGAGTTGGTTTTTCTACCTCACGCAGCTCCAAGACATCGGGCGAACCATATTTAGTGCATACAATGGCTTTCATATCATTCCTCCATTTATTGATTTCATCTTTTCCATCTTATGATATTGGCTACAATATAAAACTACTTTGAAAACAAAATTTTTGTACCTTTTTAAAAACCACTTCACACTTCCCTAAACTGCGAGTTATCTACTGCTAAACAAGAAATGAATGAATATATAGATACAAAATTCAGCTAAAAATACAAAAGACGGCTCTCAAACTAGCAAACTTTAAGAAACCTTATTTGAAATAGTAGTATAACGAATGATATAAGAGTATTTTACCGATAATAGCGTTTTCATCGTATTTCACAAAATTGTCACATTGAGTTATACTTTCAAGTGGTAAAAACGGACCCGACTTTCATGAGAGTTGAAAGTCAAAAATAATATAAATAAATGAGGTGTAACTAGTTGAATGTCGATACTATTAAATATGAATGGTTCGGAAATATAAAAGGAGATATCCTTTCAGGAACTGTTGTTGCTTTAGCATTGATTCCAGAAGCCATTGCCTTTTCAATTATTGCGGGCGTGAATCCCATGGTTGGTTTGTATGCCTCCTTCTGTATTGCCCTTGTCATTGCCTTTGTCGGTGGCAGACCTGCGATGATTTCAGCAGCTACTGGAGCAACCGCCTTATTAATGGGCGGGTTAGTGAAAGATCATGGATTACAGTATTTATTGGCCGCCACCATCCTGACTGGGATGATTCAAATTATTTTTGGTTCGCTGAATGTAGCTCACTTAATGAAATTTATTCCACGTTCGGTTATGGTGGGTTTTGTTAATTCATTGGCAATATTAATCTTTATGGCGCAGCTAACCCATTTTAAAGGGCAATCATGGGGGATGTACGCAATGGTTGCGGGAGGATTAGCAATCATTTACCTTTTCCCTCGGATAACCAAGGCTATTCCTTCCCCACTTGTCGCCATTATTATCATCACGATTATTTCAGTGGCAACGGGAGCTCACGTAAATACAGTCGGAGACTTAGGACATTTAAGTCAGTCCTTGCCTTCATTTTTTATTCCCAATGTCCCTATTAGTCTAGAAACACTAAGAATCATTTTTCCTTATTCACTTGGAATCGCTGTTGTTGGCTTGATAGAATCTCTCTTAACCGCTCAAATTGTCGATGATTTGACGGACACGGGGAGTGACAAAAATAAAGAGGCGCGTGGTCAAGGGATTGCCAACATTGTTTCAGGATTATTTGGCGGTATGGCTGGCTGCGCCATGATTGGTCAATCCGGAATCAATGTTAAATCGGGCGGACGTGGAAGACTTTCCACCTTTTGGGCTGCTGTATTTTTATTGATCCTTATTGTTGCCCTAAATGATGTTCTTGTTAAAATTCCGATGGCTGCCTTAATAGCTGTCATGTTCATGGTGTGTATTGGTACGTTTGATTGGTCATCATTGAAGAAACTGCCGATTATGCCTAAATCGGAAACAGTGGTTATGGTTGTGACAGTCGTGACTGTCGTAGCAACGGATAATTTATCGATTGGAGTTTTCATAGGGGTAATCTTGAGTGCCATTTTCTTTGCCTCTAAAATTTCAAAAGTGGAGATTCAAACGATTGCGAGAAAAGATTCAAATAAAAAGATTTATCTGGTATCAGGACAGCTGTTCTTTGCGTCTGTTACAGATTTTGTCAATCAGTTTGATTTTAAAGAAGAAATACCTGAAATTGTGATTGATTTCTCCAATGCCCACCTTTGGGATGACTCTGCAATCGGTGCGATTGATAAAATTGTCCTTAAGTATCAGCAAAATGGAGTAATGGTTACTTTGAAGGGATTAAATGTAGACAGCACCAAACTGCTAGACAAACTTGCCGTTCAGTCCACACCACGTGTTCTTGAAAAAGTTTCTAATCAATAAATGGAAAATACACTGACATTTCGATTAAACTTTCTGTCCCGACTGTGATCCTACAAAGCCAAGAGTACGGTCATGAACTTAAAAGCAGATTTTTTCAACAAGCTGACGCTGATAACATTCAGCGTTTTTTTTGTTACTACCTACTCTTATTCCATCAATATTTTGAAAGCATGCATTAAATCTCCTTTGATTTATTACGCCTAATAAGCTTTATATCCATTGTATAGAACCAAACTCACCATGTGGATGATTTAGTAATTTAAATTTCTTATATTCATATTCTAATTTTGAAAGTGACAATTCATAAAGTTGTTTGTCATCTTTGTTATAGACATTAAGAAAAATTAGTTTATTTACAAGTTTTTGTCTCTTTTTTTCAATGTCGTTTCTCATAAGATACACTCCTTCAATATTTATATTCTTTGCCTTTCCTTCAACAAATCCCATCTGTTCCTTTTGAACACGATCTTTAAGAAGTTCCAGAAATCCGATTAACATTTTTATTCTTGGAAAAATTTATTAACTTTATTATAACCATACAATCCCTATCTGTAAAGTGGGAATTGAATTAAAAATGAATGCAAGCTTATAGAATTAGCCGTAGCACTGTATAATTAAAGCGCCATTTAATGAAATAAGAAGTTCAATTCAAAAACATCCCTATACAGATTATGGGCACATAGATGTGCAAAAGAAAAAAACTCCCAAATTGAAACACTAGCTTCAATTTGGGAGTTTTATGCCTTTTTAATGCGATAAGAAATTAAATTTCGACTTTGAGAATTGTCCAGCTTCAGCGCCCTAGCGGC
>NZ_BCVI01000009.1 GCF_001591665.1 Neobacillus soli NBRC 102451
GCGCTCTAGGCCATACGCCGCTGAGCAGGGCGCTTCCGCTTTTCTTATTTTTCCATTGGAAACCATCCAGGTCTGTTGACAATCGCTTGCCAAAGAGGATCTGGCACAACAAGACGAGATTGAGCGTCTTTCTTTAGTTTTGTTTCAATTTCAGACTCTTTTCCTTGTCTAACCTTTTCAACCCAATCAGGGTCAATAATTAGCTCTCGTCCGATTGCAATCATTGAAACGCCAGTTTGAATCGCTTTTAAAGCATCGTCTGCTGTGTAAATGGAGCCTACACCAATCACTGGAACAAGATCCCCCACTCTCTCCTGAATAATTTCAAGGCGAGATCGGGTATCTTCCACACCGCGTCTTGGCGTTGACCAGAACTCCGTTACCGAAACATGAAGGTAATCAAGCTCTTTACTAGCCAAAATATCCACTAAGGCAAGAGTATCTGCCATGGTAATTCCGGGTGTTTCAGGTTCCTCTGGTGAGAATCTATATCCAACAAGGAATGGTTGTTTCGCATTTTCAGCTACTACCTTTTTCACTTCATCTATAACGGCAATTGGAAAGGATAATCTTTTTTCCAAACTTCCGCCGTACTGATCTTCACGTCGGTTGGAATGTGGTGAAAAGAACTGCTGAATTAAATAGCCATTCGCTCCATGTAATTCAACCCCATCAAATCCAGCTTCAATCGCTCTCCGGGTAGACTCGCCAAAATCACGAATAATGGATTGAATTTCTACCTCACTCAAAGCGCGGGGAACTTGATGGGATACTGTACCTTGTTCTGCCGGAACAGCACTAGCACTAACAATTTCTCCATTTGGAACTAACTCTGGCGGACACATCCTGCCGCCATGGAAAATTTGCAGGACTGCTTTCGCTCCTTGTTCTTTAATGGCAGAAGCTAGTCGGCGTAAACTTGGAATCAGGTCATCACGATTGCTTCCAAATTCACCATGAAATCCTTTTCCGTTAGCTGTGACATATGTACATGCTGTAACAACCATTCCGACTCCATTTGAACGGCGGCTATAGTAAGCTACTTCCTCATCTGAAACTGTACCGTCTAGATTTGAAGACCAATTGGTCATCGGTGCCATAACAACACGATTATCTAATTGAATTCCGCTGCGCAAGTTAATTGGCTGGAATAATGGTGTATATTTTGGATTCATAATTCTCGACCTCCGCATTTTAGTGAACCCTTTTATCATACTTTTACGATATAAAAAATGCAGTAAATATGCTTAATACAAGAATGAAATTTGGGACGGTCTTGTGGTTTTTAGTGAGGTTAGTACCGACCACATGAAACATCACCATGGACTCTGGACTCAACTTAGAAATAAGTCCGAAGACAGATACCGTTCTCCCGTGTCTGGAGCTATACAAAGAACTCTAGCTGAAGATGGCAGACTTTTTGCGATCTCGACAGCGAAATGGGCCGAAGAAGATCCAGATGCGCCTACAAAGATCCCTTCCACTGAAGCAAGCCGGCGTGCCGTTACCTGGGCATCTTCATCCTTAATATGCAAAATTTCATCATAAATATCACGATTTAAAATCTTAGGAATAAAACCGGGACCTGTTCCTGGGATTTTATGAGGTCCAGGCTCACCACCTGAAAGAACAGGGGATCCAAACGGTTCCACTACATAAATTTTCAAGTTTGGAATCTGCTTTTTTAGCTCTTCCCCAACTCCAGTTACCGTTCCTCCTGTTCCTGCAGTTAACACAAGTGCATCCAATTTCCCTTCGAAAGCTTCAAGAATTTCAACTGCCGTTGTTTCGCGATGTGCATCGGCATTTGCAGGATTCTCAAATTGCATGGGAATAAAACAATCTGAAATGGTTTCAGCTAATCGGTTTGCTTCATCAATCGCCCCATTCATTCGCAATCTTGCTGGAGTTAGGTATACTTCTGCTCCATATGCTTTTAAAATCTTCACACGCTCTGCAGTCGCATTATCAGGCATCGTAATAATACAACGATACCCTTTCACTGCACATACCATGGCGATTCCGATACCCGTATTACCGGAAGTCGGCTCGATTACGGTACTTTTTCCCGGAATTAATTTCCCCTCATTCTCTGCACTTTCAATCATATTAATGGCAGCACGGTCTTTCACACTGCCGCCTGGGTTAAATGATTCCAATTTTATGTATACTTTCCCCCCAGTTGGGTCAGGTAATTTATTCAATTTTACAATCGGAGTTTTCCCAATTAAGTCAAGAATTGAACTGTAAAGTTTCAATACTCTCCCACCTTTCGAAATGATTTTGAAAAAAATCCCCCATGATCAGTCCCATATCAGTATGGGGGAAAATAGTATATTTATCCATTCAGGACTTTCTCTAAGTGTTTCACTGTTGGTGTCAAGTTAGCAAAGAAATAAGCCTCACGCAGTCTTCGAGATGGTGCACTATCCTTTACATAACCGGCACTGCCGTTGTGCAGCATACTTGATTGGACTGCTTCTAAAGTTAAATAGGCCGTTTCAAGTCGTACACGGGCAATCTCTTTGAAGTTTATAATTTCACCGTTATATAGGGATTGTAATTTTTGCTGGATCTTCTCCTCTGCTCCACGTAATTCTTCAGGTTGCTTATTCAAAAACTGGTTACAGCCATTTTGTTTTTGACACACTTTTTCAATGGAAGAAATCGAAGCCTGGGTCACACCAAGTCCAAGCGGGATTTGATAGGAGATAAACGCCAGGCGAATCTCTTCAACGTATTCCTTTGCATTTTCTGACAAAACCCACTCATCTGGAACAAATACATCTTGAAAGGAACATGCATAGGTGGCACTTCCATTGATTCCGAGATAATCTACCTTTTCCTTCATTTTTAAACCATCAGCGTTACAAGGAACAAAACACATGATTTGTTTGCCCTCATTTACACCTGCAATGCATCCAAACCAGTGATCACTGCCAAGGTTGGAGACAGAGGGCAATACGCCAGAGATCAGATAACCGCCTATTACGGGTTTCGCCTTCAAATAAAGTTTTTCCAACCCTGCAAAATATTTCATCGGGTTAGATAAACCTGTTCCAGCTAAGATCTCCCCTTTTTCAAGAGATAGCAACATTTTATTTTTCAATTTTTCATTCTTTGTCTGACGGACATAGGTTAACGCAGCTAGATGGCACCAGAGACAAAAAGCAGTGGTCATACAAACCTTAGCTGTTTCTTGGACTACGAACATCTCATCTAAAAGATATTCCTTTTGTGACTTATTTACAGAGGAAAACAATCCGGCTTCCCCAAGTTTTATTAAAAATCGTTCCGCGTAATAGGCATCTGTATCAATTTGTTTTACGTATGGCTTCAATTCATCCTTAATTAACTTTTCAAGCGTAGATGATTGACTTAAAATCCCCATTTCCATGCTGTCACTTCCCGCCTTCAGAATGTCCTTAAATCATTTAATTCCAATTAGATTAGTTGGTTATAGAGTTATATTATTATACTTTGTTCAAAAAATCAACCATCTTTTTAAAATTTTCAGATTACGAGATTCCATACGAAAAGCGTAAGGCGCCTGGGGCTGGGCATTTCTCGAAGTCAAACTTTATACATTTTATTAGAAAAAGAGGCTAAAAACCACGTTGATGGTTTTTAGCCGCTTACCTACTACTTTATTATTTTCCTGCAAGTTCCGTAATAGAATCGATTGGAGTTTGCACTGCCTCGCGAGCGCGCTTTACAGCAGCTTCGTCAGGAGCATCGTAGAAACAAAGGCATTTTGTCATATCTTCACAAACATACGTTCTTGAAAATGCCACTTCTGGAACTTCTTGATAATGAACAGAATTTTTCTTTTTGCGGGCTAAGTATTGGTCCATGGTTATTTCTGCTGGAATATTCCATTCTACTAAATAATTAACCACATCATTATTTTTCTTTACATCCTCTAACTCTTTTCCAACAAGACGAACTTCTTTAACAAGTTCAACTGGAACTCCGTCAGCTTTGAGTGTTTCAGTCGCAACCGTTTGATCTTCACCTTCTATAATAAAGAATGAGCGGGAAAATTCTTTTGAAACTTGTACTTCAACTATTGCTGCATTTTTTTCATTCAATTTTGCTTGGAGAGCAGAAACCTTTTGATTCAATTCTTCCTTTGTTGACACAACTTCCTTTAATGATGATTCAACTAAATAAAGTGCCATTCTAATTCCCTCGCTTTTTGAAAAATTTTAATTGTCATTCAATAAGGTTATTTTATTATACTTAGTTCAAAAAATCAACTTTATTAATTTTTAATATTTTATGATAAAATAGATAAAAACATGGAAGGGATTTTTCAAATGAAAACTAGATATGATATACCCTGTAATATTGCCCAATCACTTAATATCATTGGGGATCGCTGGACTTTATTAATTGTCCATGAAATATTAAACGGCCAAACATTGTTTAACGAAATGAAAAAGGCTTTACCTGGAATTTCATCCAATCTTTTATCAGAGCGGCTGAAAAATTTAGAAGAAGAAGGACTTATTTCGGCAGAACTCTATTCTGTGCACCCTCCACGCTATCGGTACCAATTAACAAAAAGCGGTGAGGAATTAGAACATGTCTTCAATGCATTGATTATCTGGGGCAGCAGTCATCTACAGAAATGTTATAAAAAACTGATTGATTCCGAAACAGGTGATGAGGTTGAAATCTCTTATTATAATAAAAAAACCGGTGATATTGTGAAACATGTTGAAGTAGTCGCCGTCCAAGAAGAGCTGAAAAAGGCAGGAGATTAATAATCTCCAGCCTTTTTCACGTACGAGCAGTCATTCCCCAATGCTTGCCCACCCATCCTTCAAATAAGCCAATTAAACGATCCAATAGAAATCCGCTCACACCGATAAAAATGATCCCTGCTAGAACGTAATCGAGATTTAACGTATTTCTTGAATCAACGATTAAAAAGCCAAGGCCTGACTGGGCTCCAACCATTTCTCCTGCTACAAGGAAAATCCACCCCGTCCCCACAGCAAGACGCAAGCCGCTTACAATCGATGGGAAGGCAGCTGGAAAAATGAATGTAACCATCAACTTCAGATTCCTAATTTCAAGGTTTTCGGCAATTTTCAAATAGGATCGATCAATCTTTTTGACTCCTGCTACTGTCGTTAATAAGACTGGAAAGAAGGCAGCTATGAAAATGATAACAATCGCTGGCATGTTTCCGATTCCAAACCAAAGTACGATAAACGGCGACCACGCAACAGGAGATACCGGCCTTAGCACTTGCACAATCGGGTCAAAAACTTGCCACACTTTCGGCAATCTTCCTAAAATCATTCCGAGAAGAATAGCGGGAATAACAGCTAAGAAATAGCCTGCAAGAAACCTGCCAAGACTCACTTGTAAATGCTCGAATAAGGTCCCCTCAACAATTAGAGCAATAATAGCTTTCCCCACACTTAACGGAGAGGGAAGCAGGGCTTCAGGATAACCGCCAACCCATTTCACCAGTTGCCAAATGATCACCAGAATGACCATCCCTATTAAAAAATTCAACAGTTTTTTTCCTAATTTCATCACTTGTCACATCGCTTTATTCATAAATGTATTATCCACAAATTCTTCATATAATGGTGGGTCTTCCATCAGCTTCATCTCCAAGACGAGATTGCGAAGCTTATCATATTCCTTTTTTTCTATGCGTAATCCATCAAACGAAATCCATTCAAGCGATAAATCAAGAACCTTCTTGTCTACTTTCATGTAATGCTCGAATGATTCATATAAAGCGGGATCCTTCTGGTTTGCAAGTTCTCCAGATTTTATATACTGGCTTACCATAGATTGAATGGCAGTCCGGTTACCTTGAATAAAATCGTTATGGAAAACGAGTACACAGCAATAGGAATTTGGCCAAATGTCATCCGAAGAGTGAAGGACATGTCCTTTATTCAACACAACCGCTTGGGCACCAAACGGTTCTGCCACCACATAACCCGAAATTCGATTTCCAGCCAACGCAGCAGGCATTTCAGCCGGTGGCATCTCCACTACATTGACATCATTATAGTTCATTCCTTCTTTTTTCAATGTTTCATATAATAAGAGATTATGAGTGGAATATTTATGTGGGATCGCAAATGTTTTATTCTTAAGGTCTTTTACTTCATTAATCTCTTTTGATGAAATTAATACATTTCCATCCTTATGACCGAGTGCCACTGCTTTTAAATCAATTCCCTTTTCCACTGCTTTCATCGCAAGTTCAATTAAGACAGAGGCACCATCTACACGTCCAGTATTTAAAGCATCCATTAAATCGGGCCAGGAGTTAAATTTAACCAACTCAATGTTGTAACTCTTGAATTGGCCACCGTGAACATGGGCATCCAAGTAAAGTGGTCCGGCATGTGTGATGGGAAGGTAACCAATTTTAATCGTTGGTTTATCCAGGGTTTGCCCTGCCCGCTGTCCGCACGCCGAAATAAACAACATAATAACAGCGGTTAATAGTGGGAACATCCATTTTTTGTTTTTCCTCAACGCTCATTTCTCCTTAAATAATGTATTCAGGTTCTTGGTGATTACCGCTAAGTTCGAACTCTTCTAATATCCGTTTACGGTATTGATGAAAATCTTCCCCAGCACGGTCTCTCGGCTTGGCAAGTTTAATCGGCATATCCTTAAAAATTCTTCCCGGGTGAGAACTCATAATTAGTATTCTGTCAGATAAATAGACGGCTTCATCTATATCATGTGTCACCATTAAAATAGTCGTCTTCAATTTTTCCTGAATACGAAGAAGTTCATCCTGTAAGAAATAGCGATTAAACGTATCAAGTGCAGCAAATGGTTCGTCCATCAAGATGACATCTGGCTGCATCGCGAGAGCTCTTGCAATAGCAACACGCTGCTGCATTCCACCTGACAATTCATGCGGAAATTGATGAAGGTAATTTTCAAGTCCAACAAGCTTTAACGCGTCCATAATCCGTTTGTTTTTTTCCACTCCCGGAATTTTTTCTCCTTCTAGCCCTAGTTCCACATTTTTTAGAACCGTACGCCAAGGCAAAAGATTGATTTGCTGAAACAACATAATACATTTTCTTGAAGGACGTTTCACCTCATGACCATCAAGAATCACCGTTCCTCCATCTGCCTTTTCGAAACCAGCCACCATGTTTAATAGAGTACTCTTTCCACAGCCGCTTTTTCCAAGTAATGTGACAATTTCCCCCTTCTTGACCCGATAAGAAACCTGATCAAGTACATGAAGTGATTCCTTTCCATTTACAAATTTCTTCTCTACATCGGTTACTTCAATCACATCCGTTGACACATCACAGCCCCCTTTATTTCAAACCAATATATTCATAGTGGTTTAGTTGGTATTGTAGGTTATTTTATTATACTTTATTAAAAAAAACAACCTACTAATTATATTTTTCTGAAATTTGAATTTAGTAATGACCATGGGGACGGTTCCGATGGTTTTTAGTAAGGAACACTTGTAAATCTGGTGAAAAAGGGGGTGTTGAGAAAAAGATAATTACTAAAAAGCCTCCAATCATCTTTTATATCCGAAATACCCCTGCTATTTCTATCGCCCAAGCTCGACGTCCGTCCGTGGAAATGGCTGAAATTGAGGAAAAATAAAAAGGCTTCCAGTAGTAAGTTTTTACAAACTTCTGGACAACCCCTTGTATTCATACTTCTTAATTAATAAGGATCGGCTTCGTGGCTTTTCTTCACGGCATCTTTGGTTGCTTCGTTCGCTTCTATTGAACGTTGACCATATTTCGATTGACCAGATTCACGTCCTGGAACCTTGTTTTCTTTCTCCGTGCCATCTAATTATTTCATTTTCATTTCGATGCCTTCCTTCACACGACGCCCATAGTCTTCATCTGCTTTTGTAAAATGTTCAATCATGGCATCTTGGATTTTTTTATCACATACCCCAAGAGCCTCGGATAGGTTTTTAATTAATTCATCACGCTCCCAGTCTTCAAAGCTTCGGTAGGTGTGATCCGCTTGACTATAGTTGTTAGGTCGATCAATAGGTGCACTCATTACTGCACCATTATTCGTTTGTTGGTGTGGTGCACGACCTTCTATACTTGCTTCCTCTAAACCTCCAAGCATTGATGGCTCGTAGTTAATATGAGGATGTTCCCCGATTTCTCTCGGATCACGTAAATCCATTTGAGCACGACACTGATTTGTACGAACAGGTGCTTTTGGTGCGTTCACTGGCAATTGTAGATAATTTGGACCTACACGATAGCGCTGTGTATCGGAGTAAGAGAACGTACGCCCTTGTAGCATTTTATCATCTGAAAAGTCCATTCCATCGACAAGAACCCCTGTACCAAAGGCGCTTGCTCAATCTCCGCATGGAATTCCACTGGATTGCGATCTAGCACCATACGACCCACTGGCATATCATATCAGGGAATTTCATCGCATCACGAATAAAGAAAATTTTCAAGTTGTTCCCAACAAGATCCCAGTTTCCATCCTCCGTATACATTTTTACCTCAATGTCACGTGGGTCGCGTGCCGTTTCTGGCGAATCCTTTCCTCCTGCCACTGTGGAGAAACGAACCATTAACGGTGTACGCTTCCCAGCACCTGAAAATACATTCGCACATGTATACTTTTCTACCGGTTCATCTCCCACCTTTCCGTATGTTTCGAATAGCAAAAGCCCGGATCCACGGGCATGTACAACACGCTCTGGTACCTCTTCCCAATAAAAATGGGAAATCTCTCCAATGGAGTGATAATTCTCAAGTGTAGCTGGCCCACGATTACCTATAGTTCGTATATTTTGATTATCCAACACAGGATGCCCCTGGCGTGTTGTCTACGTTTCACGTTCCACATCTTGTTCATTTGAATGATTCATATTTTTGTCCTCTGACAAAATTAAAACCTCCTTAAAGTAGCTACCTCCATCTATTAACCCTATATTGAATTCTTACTGAATAAATGTCACAACCTGTCTCGTTCGAACAATATAAGAAAAAAGTCACCATGGTCCCTTTAAAAATGACAAATATTTTAGTAATTTATTCCTCCACTTCGCATTATTTCCTAGTTTATGACATTTACTTAGGAGTATTGTCATAAACCTTCCCTTTATGTAATGCTGTTCATCAAAATAAAATGAATTGTAACGCTATCGTTCTGTAAATGAAGTATAAGCCATGATAAGGTGATATCATGGGAATTTTACAGGAGGTAGCACACAGCATGAGGAATTCTTATAAATCATTTGTTGTAGCTTGTGTAGCTACAATTGCCTTTGGGATACACATTAATACTGCGAAGGCGATCACCGAATCTTTCAATCAAAATGAACACAGCCTTCCGGTACATGAAATACAAAATAGTTTAACCATTGTGAATAAAGTGGTAAAACAAGATATTTCTACAGGAAAAATCTTACAACCACAGAGCATATCCATCCAATTAGCAAAACCGGCGATATATGTAGCTGCAAAAGCAGTTGATTTACTAGCAGAGCCATCAAAACCTGCAGCTGAGACTACTAATGATTTGAAAGATGCTGAAGAAAAATCGGCTCAACCAAATGAACCTGAAGTTGAAGCTCCAGTTGAAGAGATTCCAACACCTACTATTTCTATTTCAGATAAAGAAAAAGACTTATTTGCCAGATTAGTTGAAGCGGAGGCAAAAGGCGAGCCGTATGAAGGAAAAGTAGCCGTTGCAACAGTCGTGTTAAATCGAGTGGAATCCCCTCAGTTTCCTGATACGGTGACAGAAGTGATTAATGAAGTAGTCGGTGATGCTTATGCCTTTTCACCTGTTCAAAATGGTGAAATTAATAAACCGGCATCAGAAGAGTCAACTCAAGCAATAGAAGAGGCTCTAAAAAGAGAAGATACTATAACTGATTCAATTTTTTTCTATAACCCTGAAATTGCAACAGATGATTGGATTCGCTCACGTGAAAAAGTAGAGACAATCGGTAATCACGTATTTGCGAAATAGAATGATGATTATTAAAATGGCGTGCCAAACTGACAAAAGTCATGGCATGCTTTTTTTATAAAAGCAATTTCTAACAACGATAACATGAATGATTGAAATAAGTCCCCCTTTATTGGAAGTAATGCCGTTTTAACTTGTTTCTTGGTTCGGTTTGTCTTAATTTACAAAATCAAAGTACTAAAATGTATTGAATATGATTTGATGAGATTGGTGTAATGGCCGCATTGATTTGGTAACCAATACTTAGTAATTGCGATAAAGTTTCAACACAATTGTGACGTGGCGGCTCAATCGGAGCGTGATAATTTTTATACAGATTTATCAGCTGAATATTGTTTTACAGTGAAGAAAGACAACATGTCTTCCTGTCCATGCTTGCCCGAATATAGGTTGAATTTGTATCTCCCTCATGTTTCTCATATTGAACACCTTTAGGAATTGATACAATAGTTTATGAATGAGACCATATCTATAGTTCTTAGACATTAATAACTGTTTTAAGAGGCTTTGTTAAGCCTATTCCAAATGCGACCCTTTCTGGTAGTGGCTTTAATTTTTTCTATCATTTTTTCACCTTTTAAAAATTTTTTCTCCCCAAACTATAAAAGTAAAATATTTCAATACCTTCTGAATTATTATTTCATAACTAACTTATCATAAGATGCTAAAAAAAATGGCCCTTTTCTGGAAGATGACTTTTAATCGAAAAAATTCCTTATATGGCTTTTCCTGTTTATAATATTATAACCTGTCTTGCACATACCAATTTAAAATCCTTCATTATTTTACCATTAATTTCTTCGAACTTGTTTAACAAGATGGCCCGATTGCTAAAAAAGGGACCATTCTTTTCAGAATTGCGCTCGATTGTTAAATAATTTTTTCAATCGGAACGTGGCACCAGAATTAAAAAATACTTTTACAAATAGATAAATACCCATCCTTCTTCATATAGGGACGCATACACTATCTTTGAATCAATTTGAGGAGGAGATATAAAAAATGGAAAGACAATTCTTCGGTAGCGGAATGGGATATGGTGGCTATTACGGAGGGTATCCTTATGGCATGGGATATGGCAGCTTTTATGGAGGTTATCCTTTCCACCATGGATATGGCGGCTTTTATGGAGGTTATCCTTTCCACCACCATTTTGGATATGGAGGCTATCCTTTCCACCACCATTTTGGATTCTAACATTGCTGTGGATGTTAATTGATTGATCCCCACATGGTCTGCTTTTACCTTCAAAATGTTTGTACCCCTGAAGTTGTCTTCAGGGGTTTTACTATCTTGATGCCCTTATTGGTTTAAGTGGATTTGAATTGTTTGGTAGTTGCGGATTGGGTTAATGTTGTGTCATCTCTGATTACAAGTCGGGCAGCTTTTTTCGCATTAATTGTAATTGGTGTATTCATATCATAAAAAATAAGCCTTTCAGCGAATTAGAAACGGAATTTGATAAAATCCTTTATTTCATTTGGATTTAAATTTTTTAATAAATTGATTTAAGAAAAGGGGGATACCCTTAAAAAATGGTTTATATTGTTTAGAAGTTTCGATAAACATTTCGATCGTCTCTATAAGCAATCCACTATCCACGTTGTGAAGCAGGTTTTCTATCTGATTTTGATTACTTGAAGTACCTTTCTTTTCTGTTTTCCTAGCATCAAAAAACCAATCATCGAACCGATCAGATCTGTTATGGGAAAACGATGAGCTTTCTTTTTGTTCTTGAGAATTATTTTCAGCTACTTCGTAAGTTTCTCTATGGTTTCTGTTTCCAAACAGGAATCTTGAAAAAGGGTCGATTTCACCATTTAGGTTTTGTTTTTCTTTATGATCATTCTCCTCCACCAACTTCTCCTTCCTCTCATAAGATAAATTATGATGGGTTTTAGAAAGCCCTTTCTCTCTATGTATACGTTATAATACAAGGAGGGTTTGGACAAAAATCATACTGTTAAAAAAAATCAATTATTTAGCCAATGACGGATAGTAACAGTTGCAATTAACAAAGGGACAGCCGAACTAAGCCTGTCCCTTTGTTAATTGCAACTTAGTAGCCTCCCATAAATGAAGCTCCTACAATGATAAGGAGAATGAACAATACAACGATTAATACAAAGCTGCTGCCTCCATAGCCTCCGCCGTATCCATATCCCATATTTTCCACCACCTTTTTGATTTTTCGAAGGAAAAAACCTTCTATATATTATATTTCTGAAGACAAAAGTGGATTGGACAAACATCATATAGTAGTAAAAATCAATAATTTGCTAAAATAACTTTTCAAAAAAAAGCGTCTGCATTACATGCAAACGCCTCTCGCTTAGTGCTAAATATCCCTTCTTTTGGACTTTTCTCATTTCTTATAATGCACATCTATTTGGCTCTTAATTTTGTTCCTCTTTGCTTTTGAAAAAGCAAAGAGGACAAGCATGCCCCGATAAATTCTCCCTCAAAATTTGTATTTTGTTGAGATTTTAATAATTTGTTTCCATTAGCCAAAAAGAGCGTTCCTCTTTATTTAAGAAACGCAAATGTTAGCAATAACAACCTTTATATAATCAATACCTTTTAAGCTTTAATACTTAAGCGATAGGGAAATTTGAGGAATGATTCTATCCCATCATTTGCTACGATCCTTTGTAACCTAAATTGGATTAGAGGTTGAATTAACTTCTTTATATAATTAATTATTGAATTCAGACACTTGTCCATTCAATATTATTCTTACCGTCATATATTATTGCAATAATGTCAAAGATTCTCGTGATCGATTTGAAATTATGATTATTATTTTTGACTTGAATATTTAACCAAAAGGAGGAGTTAGGAATGGAAACCGTAGTCACAGGTAATGATGATCAAGACCCATCAGAACTTGTAGCCCATACGACTCGTATTAATAAGCTAGTGGCTAACATGGTTAAACAAGAAATTTATTTAAAAGAGGAATTAGCAAACAAGAAAGAAGATATAGGTTCACTTACTGCAAGCCTTGATAATAGCAATAAAGAAATAGCAGAATTCCAAATGCAAAGAGAAATACTTCAAAAGCAAATAGAAACACTTCAAAAGCAAGTAGACGAAAAGAGAAAAATAAGTGAAAATAATCATACATTGATTGGGGAGTTAAGAAGTCTAGTAGCCGAGCAAGAAATGCAGCTTAAACATCTAAAAGAAGTTATTGGCACCAAAGAACAAGTAATTACGTCATTTGCTGTAAGTCTAGAAAATAGCAAAAAGGAAAATGCAAAACTTCATAAACAAATAGACGAAATGAAACCTACCAATGAAAATAAAGAATCATTGATTGGAGAGTCCCAAGAAAAAATTGATTCGTTAAGCGAGGTAGTATCTGTATTAACCACCCGTCAAAGTGAACCAAAAGCTAAAGAAGAAAATTCGGTGCAGAAAGCAGAGCGGAAATCTCAAAAGAAAATGCTTAAACGATTGCGGAACAAGCACCCAAAAGCGAATGAAAAAGAATTAGCGGATCTATTAGGGGTAGACATTTCATATATGATCCAGCTTCGAAAAGAATTTGATATTTGAATAATGTGTGTCGCCCTATAATGTGAATTATTCTACTTTCTTTTGATAAAGAAATTAAAGGGATTCTAAAAGCCCTTTTTATGATTTTTACCACCGTTTTATCTTTCTTCTTTACTCACTGGAAACTTACTCCATAAGATAATATACAACCTGTAAGATATTGTTTATCTTTACAGAATTGTCGCACCCGTCCTAAAATACTGAGCGGCAGGGAATTTCTCCCTCCCCCGTTAATCAAATAAGAAAAGCTGCTTCAATGACAGCTTTAATCTTTAACTTTTACACCCCGTTAGCCATCCATGCAGCATAAAATCAGTGCTGCACCACAGAGAATGAAAATGAGTAGGAAGTGTCAATACTGATACTGACCAT
>NZ_BCVI01000010.1 GCF_001591665.1 Neobacillus soli NBRC 102451
TTTAGTATTGTCATTTTTCAATCCTTGAAAAAATTTATTTTTATGGGAGTTTAATAAGGGAGATTTGAACTTATTTCGTATTTCTTTTGAAACGCTTTAAACTGTTCTTCATACTTTTGTAGCTTATCAATATCTTTAGATGAATTTAAGTATGGCTTTCGCTTTCCAATTACCATAATATCCTTTCCATCTATCGGGTCATCCAGTTTAATGAATGGTTAAGACAATTTTATGGAAGTCATTAGCTGATGCCATGGATTCGGTTTCAGCAAGCAGTAGGAACCATTCGCTGTTCTAACGGAAGTAATAATACGGTTCGTCTGTCTCATGACAAATTCTGTTTTGTAGCCAAAAAAATCCTGTGTTTTACTTTTGCGTCCGACTCTTGCATCTTCATCTATAATTGAGCGTATTCCTTTTTGATTAATAAACTTAGGGTCATCTAATATTTCTTTTGCTTTTTGAATGGTTTCACCCGTTCTTTGTTTTTTAACGGATGTCTTCTCCTCTACATGATCAATGACTGTTTCTAAATAGTTTTTCATAACTTCTTTGGCTTCGTGATGATCCGAAATTTCCTGATAGTCCGGTACCGTAGGTACCCCTTTCCAAAGATTGTCCTGTTTCATCTTCAAACGTTTGAATAATTTGTCATCAATAATCATTCCAGATTTTTTTGTATCTGCTAACATTTCTTTTGTGAAACTGCCATCTGTTTCCATCCATCCGTTATCAATCATAATCTTTGCACCACTTTCAATAAATACACAAATATCTTTTAATGACTTGATGTACATCATTACAAGATCGTGTCTCCCATTTACAGCCAGCGAATTTCCTAAGATAATGGGTTCAGCCCCCCCCCTCCGCCCCATTAACTCTTTAATTTGCGTGGGGGACTGACCCCAATGTCTCCTTTTTTCAAAGAAAACAGAGGGGTGGGTGGTTTTCTTACTTCTAAAATCTCCCAAAAGCAAAAGAACCGTCCTTCGCTTCATTGTGAGTAGGCAATTTATCACGCAAATACTCCTATCAGCCTATTAATTTATAATAATAATTTACTATTTTTTCTGTTTTTACCAAATATTAATATTCTATTAAATCTATCTTTACAATTCTCCTATAACTTTATTTGTGACAGACACAAACCATATAGGAGATGATTGAAAATGAAAAAAAGTTTGATTGCTGGTCTTGCTTGTCTATCTCTTACTGTAACTTCTGCTGTTCCTTGGGCCGTTTTAGCTGCCCCGGAAAAGGGGATAATTACTGACAATGGACAATCTAGCTTACGTCCAATTACGTCTGATGTTGCAGTCATTGCCCATCGCGGTGCATCTGCATACGGCCCGGAGCATACTCTGACAGCCTATAAGCAGGCAATGCAAATGAAAGCAGATTATGTGGAATTCGATCTACAAATGACGAAGGATGGCCACTTGATTGCCTTGCACGATGAAACGCTTGAAAGAACGACAAATGCAATGGAACTATATCCAGATCGGGCACCATGGCGTGTGAAAGATTTTACACTGGATGAAATTAAACGTCTCGATGCAGGTTCATGGTTTAATGCAAAATTTCCGAACCTGGCGAAAAAAGAATATGTCGGACAGCCCGTACCAACACTAGAGGAAGCGATTAAATTTGTTAAACAAAAAGGAAATGGAAAAGTTGGCCTTTATATGGAAACAAAAGCACCCAATGTCTACCCTGGAATGGAAGAAAAATTGATTGATATCCTGAAAAAAACGAATGTGTTGAATGACAAGCATCTTATTCTCGAATCATTCAGTGAGGAAAGCCTTCGCAAATTGAAAACCATGGCGCCAAACGTAAAGCTGATTCAACTTTACACGGCCGCTATGCTGAAAGGGAAGGTTGTCTATCAGGAATTCAAGCGCATCTCTGACTACGCAGCCGGAGTAGGCCCTAGTAAAGAACTTGTTGTCCCAACATTTATGGATGCCGCACATCAGAATCAACTTCTTGTCCATCCATGGACGGTCAATTCACAGGACGATTTGGCAGCACTTCTTTCACTTGGTGTTGATGGAGAATTCACGAATAACCCTGACCTGTTAGCGGATTTACTGAATAAGCCGTTTATTTCACATGGTGTAGCGAGCGGGGATGTAACCGATTCTTCAGCCGTACTATGGGCACGTGCAAACGGACCTGCCAATATTCAATTTGAGGTTTCTTCGGACCCCAGCTTTAAACACCGTGCCATCGTCAAAACCAGTCATGCAGATGCATTGCATGATTTTACAGTAAACGTACCTGTCAACGGATTAAAGCCTGATACTACCTATTATTATCGCGCACATACTGTTTCAAGCAAATATACCGTGAACGGTTCATTCAAAACAGCACCAGAACAAAACAGTCTAAAACCAATGACAATGGTTTGGGGCGGAGATACTGGCGGTCAGGGAGAGATTCCACCATATAAAACTTTTCAGGCAATGTCAGCCTTAAATCCGGACTTCTTCCTGTTCAGCGGAGATACCATTTATGCTGATAATAAGACACCGGCTGTACCTAATCCTCCATCCGAAACTGTACAGGATTTTTGGGCGAAATATAAGGAGAACCGAACAGATCCGGGATTACGCAGTCTTTTACAAAAAACTGCTACCTTTTCTATCTGGGATGACCATGAAGTAACCAATGACTTTTCAGGCCCATCTGAATCGTTAACTCCGACCGGTTTACGTGCATTCAAAGATTATTGGCCAATTTCGGGGGAACGCAGTTCAGCGGACAAGCTTTACAACAAATATTCTTGGGGTAATACCGTTGATATGATGATACTTAACAACCGCGGTTACCGTGATTCGAACACCAAAGCGGATGGTCCGGATAAAACAATGCTCGGCGAAGAACAGTTGAAATGGCTTGAGCAGCAGCTTCTCGAGTCAGATGCTAAGGTTAAACTTGTAGCTACTTCTGTCCCAATCTCTGTTCCAACCGGAAAAGCAAATGCCAGGGATGGATGGGCAAATGGAAATCAAGTTAACCCAAATGATCCGACCGGGTATGAGAACGAGTTCAAAAAAATCTCTGATTTTATCGTGGAAAAAGGAATTAAGAACGTATTTTTCGTCACGACCGATGTCCATTTTGCCCAAGTCATCAAATATGATGCCAATCAAGACGGCAAAACCGATTATCATGAGCTGATCAGCGGTCCGATTGGGGCAGTAAAAATAAATCCTGGTACATTGGATCCCACCTTTGGCCCAGAGAGCATGTATGCGGAAGGTGATTTTTTCAACTTCGGTGTGTTCCAGGTAGATCCGGCAAATAAGCAAGCTACAGTGGAAATCCGGGATGAGAATGGAAAAATCCATTTCAGCCATGCTTTCCAACTTGAAGAGTAGGAGTTCCCTTGTTTTATAAAACATTATAGGGTGTCAGGCACCATGTGAAAAATTTACATGGTGCTGTTATTGTTTTACCTATAAACACATAACGTCATTTTGAATAATTTACTCTCAAAATGGTGGATTTACTCGTCAGTTTGTTCTATTAACTCGTCATATTCCCCATTTTACTCGCCAGCCCTTCCATTCTCCCTTTAAGAATCGGAAAAGTCAGGCTTTCTGCCTGACTCCACCGTCCCTCCACTATTTTCTTTTGTTCCAAAATGGAAGGTAGAGTATGAAAAAGCTCAGAACCAATAGTACTTGTTGTATCTAACTATGCAACAAAACCAACAAAGCAGTGAGATATACTCAAGAATCCTCTAAAAAAATATAACAAGGATAAATATTAGTGAAATACAAATAATATTACCATTATTATACTTTTTAGGATGTATGGCTATAAAGAAGTCAGATTCGATTACCGTATTTCAATTAATCCTATTATCTATGACTGCGATTGGCTTAAAGAATCATGTCATTATTATTTCACCTTTGATACAAACCGCAGGAAGAGATTCTTGGTTAAGTGTGATTGTTTCACTTTTTTTGTACTTCTCTGGGTTCCTCTTTTATTGTTTATTAATTGCGTGAGGGACTGACCCCAATGTCCCGAAGAAGATATCACACTGCACGCAAATGAAACATCACATGTGTTAATCGTTGAGATGGAAAAACAATAAAAAGCTTCAAAAATCCTCATTAATAAAAAACGGCTTGATTTAGGATTCTAAATCAAGCCGTTTTTTCATGTAATAAAGTTATTGTGCTATAGCTAATGGGACTAATTGTTTAATGCGTTCTTCTGCTTTATATTCGAATGGTTTCGGAAGTGTTTTGACAAAGTTTAATGTACCCTGTAAATCTTCAGGACCAACCTCTAAATCAGTTGCAAGATCATTAATACCGTATTTAGCATTTCCATACATATAGTTGTTTACAACAACAGTGTATTCTTTATTCTTATCAATCCTCTGGCCATCTGACAAGAAGATATCTACGACTTTGCCTGTATTTCCATCCCATGTGTATTTAAAACCAGCCACATGAAAGTCGAGATTATATGATTTGGTTCCGTTTGTTGCAGTAATCTCTGAAATTTGGTTATTTAACACCATTTTCAAATCTGCACCGCTAAGCTTCACTTTATTTAACACATTACCGAAAGGCTGAATGGAGAAAAGGTCTCCGAACGTGACAGTACCTGCATTAAGATTGGCCCGGACACCGCCGCCATTCATTAAGGCAAAATCAGCATTCATTTCGGCTTTCATACCATCTGCAATCAAGTTGCCTAGTGCAAAATCACCTGTTGCCGCGCTAGGGTATCCTTTATCTAAAGTGGTTTTAGACTCCCCAACTTCTTGGGCTTTTATCGGTGCGATTTTATCTTCATACTTCTTCATGATCGCTGTTACTTCTGGATCTGGCGTGTAATCTTTTTGGAGTACCGTTACAATCTCTGCTTGCTTATCAACAATGTCCCCAGTTACTGGGTCAAGCGTTACATCCACATCAGAAAAAGCGGAGCCGTAAGAGTATGCCTGAACAATCAACTTGTTATCTACTACTTTATTCACACCAACATGGTTGTGAGCAGCGAAAATGACATCTACCTCATCATCTACTTGCTCAGCAATTTTTGAAGCATCAAATGTAGCACTGTCACCTGTCTGTGTGGTTGGGTTATGGGCAAGAACCACAATCGCTTCAATGCCTTGATTCTTTAATTCAGCCGTGTATTTGTTGATGGCTTCTGCTTCATCGGTAATTTGCAGATTTTCATTCCCTTTAGACACGATCATGCTTGGCGTTTCTTGCGTTACGACACCGATGAATCCCATTTTCTTGCCGCCGATTTCTTTAATAGCATACGGTTCCGTAATTAATTTACCTGTTGATTTATCAAAAACATTTGCTGCTACAACAGGGAAGTCCATTCCCTTATAACCAGGATTTCCTTTTGGATGGTCGCCGCCATGAATCATCCGCTGCAATTCATCCATTCCTTCATCAAATTCATGGTTACCAAGTGTCCCAACATCAAACTTCATGGCATTCATGACTTCTACAGTCGGTTCATCCTGGAAAAGAGCGGAAATAAGCGGGCTTCCGCCGATCATATCCCCTGCATGAACTAAAAGTGTGTTCGGGTTTGTTGCTTTCCGTTGTTTCATCGCGGCCGCTGTGTACTTCATATTACCGGCCAATTCCGTTCCAACCTTCGTATCCGTATCAAGCTGGCCATGTAAATCGTTTAAGCCTAGTAATTGGACTTTTATTGGACTTAAATTTAACTTAAAGATTCCAAAGCCTTGATCATCTGTTTGATTTGTATAAGTGATATTGCTGTCTTGCTTAATATAAGCTTCTGCTTTTGGAGATGTCGTAAATGTAACATTTACATCGCCTTCAATTGGGGCAATCGACCAATTGTTATCAGCAGTAGGAACGATCTCTTTTGTCTCCGAAATATAGTCCATTAAAATTTGACGGTTTTCATCAGCGGAGTCAACCACTAGGTCGCTGCCTTTAACACCTGGGAAGTTCCCACCGCCGCCGGCACGGTAGTTGTTGGTCACAACAATAAAGTCCTGATTAAGATCGACTGGTTGACCTTTGTAAGTAAGATTGATGACACGGCTTGAATCTGGATTGATCAATTTTCCAGTTGAATCGTATTTTGCAGGTTTCGTCACATCGATTTGATAGTTCACGCCGTCAATAACATCAAAGTTAAAGACAGGGAAGGCTGGATTTAACAGTGCTTGTTCTTCCGTTTTTGCCGGATCAATTTGATTGAACTTGCCTGCCGTCATTTCAATCCATTCCTTCACGACTGAACCTTTCACCTTAATGGCTTTTAACGTGTTGTCATACAGATATAAATCACCCGCACTGCGGATCGTTAAATCACCTTTTTTAATATCGGTATATTCGTCTACTCCATTGCGGCCAGCCTTGAAAGGCGCACCAACCGAAAGAATCGGTAAATCTTTAAACTCCGGTTTACTTTGGGCAATGTATTTTTCAACGTACCATTTTTGGGCATTCGTTACGACTTGAATTGATGGATCATCCTGAACTAATGAAAAATAACTGTGAATATCGTCCGTTGTTTTACCAATTGGGGTATTCACATAGTTGATCGTGGCATCATGATCAGCTTGTAAAAGCTTTGAAATGGTTTTATCAGGTTCTACCGTGCTCACTGTTTTTGTCTGACCAGTAACAGAATCTTTAACGTCCTTATAGGTCTCACGGGTAGACGATTGAGAGTTCACTACGGACCATTTCCCTGTTTCCTTTTTAATCTGCAAATCAATTAGGCCTAAAGAGCCGCCGCCATAGCCTGCTTGTACAGCTGGCACACCATTTATCGTTCCTTTGGCATTATCCACTCCTGGTAATGGCTTTTTATCTGCGCCTAAAAATAATCCATCAAGAGCTGCCTCCGATTTAGCAGGGAACAGCTTATGTGTATGCGAAAATGTGATCGCGTCAATTCCAGGGACTTCACTTAAAGAATAGGTTACATCTTCCGTGTTGGCCTTATCACCGCTGAAACCGGAATGAGTCATTGCAATGATTAAATCTGCTCCCTTTTGTCTCATCTCAGGGATGAATTTCTTTGCGGTTTCCTCAATATCTTTGGCGATCACCTTACCTTCAAGGTGGGCTTGATCCCACTCGGTAATTTGCGGAGGGGCGAATCCAATATAACCAATTTTAATATTATGCTTCTTCCCGCTCTCATCGATGACATTTTTCTTAACAATTCGGTAGGGTGTGAATTTATTTTTATCATTATTTGGATTATCATCATGGTCATCAATATACACGTTAGCATTTATCACCGGGAAGTTTGCATCATCATAGGTTTCATCTAGGAAATCTAGTCCATAATTGAATTCGTGGTTCCCAAGTGTAGCCATATCGTAACCCATTTGGTTCATCGCCTTAATGGCAGGATGGTCTTCTCCCTTTTTCAATGGGTCTATTTTCGCCTTATATGTGCCAAGCGGAGTGCCTTGGATTAAGTCCCCGTTGTCTACTAAAACACTATTCTTTACTTCTTTTCGAGCTTGTTTTACTAGAGTAGCTGTTTTCGCTAGCCCAACCTTCTCATATGGAGCATCCTTATAATAATCATAGGGTAGTAGGTTTGTATGGATATCTGTCGTTTCCATGAGTCGTAAGTTTACAAGGTCTTTCAAAGCTTTGTCTTGTTTATCAGAACGAACGTTTTCCGCGCCAGGGTTATTATTTTGCTTTTGATTGCCTGCTGCGTTTGCTTGCGATGAAAAGAGTGGTGCTGACAGTAGCGTTAACGCAAGTGAGGTCGATAGTATACGCTTTGGACCAAGGCTGTTTCTTTTTCTCATTCCTGATTCACCTTTCTATGGTAGCAGTTTTTGTTTAGTTTAGGACAGGTCTATCTGTTAGTACTCTACCAAAACTGTATGTTAATCAGGTAACAGCCTTGTTAAAAAAGAGTAAAGTATATGAATAGATTGTAAACCTCGTTTACGGTTTTTCCAACCTCATTGATGGAACAGGCTTCCTGGCGGCAATACGTGGCTCAAGGTCATGTAATCGGACTTTATCTAAACATTAAAAACAAGATGAGCCATTGTAGCGGCTCATCTTGTTTCATTCTTGCACCTCTTATTCTTTACTCGTTGCATTCGTTTTTCTTTATATTGTCCAAAATCCCAATTCGACAAAAATTCTTTTGCAGAAGTATAGCCTGATTTATAGAGAAAATCAGTTTCATCCTCGTTTAGTACAAAATCAGTTGCGTTAATGTGGCCAGTCGGAATTTGAATCGTGCGTTCAATCGTTTCTTCGTTCATATATCGTAAATCATGGGCTTGAAGCATCGTTTTAAATATATTTTTGAAAAGGTGGATTGGCGTGGGTATAACCGCATCTATATTCACTTCCTCTTTCACAAAATGGAAGCCAAAGGTTGGAAAACGAGGGTTGTCTGTATCAAATATCCATATTGGAAAATTGCTAAGTAGTCCGCCATCTAAAATATAGGATTTGTTGTGGTCCTTTGATTTCCAAATAACCGGACGGAAGAAAAATGGTAAAGAGGCACTCATCATAACGGCAGTTGAAACTTTCAAATCAGCAGGGGTCATCCCATAGCGTTCCAAATCATCTGGCAAAATTAGCATTTGGCCATTCGAAACATCAGAAGCAATAATCTTCAGCTTTCCATCTGGAAGATCTGCAAATGTCTTAATGCCTTTTTCTGAAAGAAGTGAATCCATCCATGTTTCCAAAAAATCGTTTTTATAAATTCCAAGATGAATCATAAGTTCTAAAAGGATTCCGAAAATGGGTATTCGATTCAGAATCGTCCTGCCTCGAAGCTTTGAGAAATTGATATTGCTCATCCGGTCTCTAATTTCATAGCTTTTATAGCCACTTGCCAAAAGAGCAGCTATTACGGCTCCCGCTGATGTTCCAGCCAGTCTTTGCCATTCTACTTTTTCCTCTTCCATGGCTTGAACCGCTCCAATAAAGGCAATTCCCCTGACCCCGCCACCTTCAAAAACAGCATCTGCCTTCAATAATATCCACCTCTCGCTAAGATTTTTCACTTTTTAAACTGCTAATATCGTTCAATAAAAATTATTTGCAAATAAATAACCCAGACCTTAAAGTGCAAGGGTTTTTGTTGATTTTAAAAAATATCCTTACACACATATTCAATGAAAGAGGCGTGAAACCCTTGTTGCAACTGTATATTTTTGAAGCAAAGACTCCACAGGGACTCCACAGGGACGGTTCGGGACCAGTGATAAAGTCCTTTTTATGTGGAATAGATACAAACTGACTACTATATATAGATAATCAGTATTTTGTTTTTACTATATACGGATAAAAAACAGGTTATTCTCTTAAAGTAATTACTTTATCAGCAGTCTCGGACGGTTCTCATGGCTTTTGATGAAGTTATTATCATCCACAGCAACCGTCCCCTTGGTCCCCTGGTAAAGAAAGCAACAATCTATGCGAAAACAGCGTTTTAAAAAAAGATCCTAATCCATGATTAGAGTCCTAGTATGCTATTTATCTATGGAAATTTTAATCGAAATTGGTTAAACATCCATCTGAACATTTAAGGCAGAGTAAGATCCGACCTTATCAATTCTTCCCCAAAACCTTCTGTTTTATCTGTTTTTCTAAAAGTAAATCGGAACCCAGTTCCTTTCTTCTCATCCTCCATATCAAACCAAAGGGCCTCCGCTGTTGTTGCCTCATTATCTATTAAATCTTCAGGTAGCACCTTTTTTAATACTTGCGCTCCAAAAGGAACAGAGTTTTTATAAAAATATTGATATCGCTATATCTCCCGGTGAGCCCAATCTTTGTCCTCCGTCCATTAAAAGGGTTATCGACATTGGCGTTCGCTTGTTTGATATGGCAACTATATTAAAAGTAGTCGAATATTTCTGTTTGGGCGAAAAAGTCTCGTCATTAATTTCAGAAATGTATTCGTAACATTATTGATTTACAACGGAAACTATCAATTGCGGAACAAAATGCAAAACAGTTGAACCAACATATTCAAAATGTTGGACACTCGCGATGACGGCATTTTAGCCATTAATCAACACCAGAAGGTCACCGTTTTTAACCGTTGCTTAAAGGCTCTATTTCATTTTCCTGTAATCGATGCCATTAATAAACCATTAGATGAGGTCATCGTTCAACAGGAAATTATCGATTTTATCCTTAGTAGTAATGAAGAAAGTAAATTTTTTACAATATACGGTGTCGATCTTGTTATTCTCCGTCATCATATGGAAACAGAAAATACGATCGTAGCGACATTTAAAAGCATTAATCAGGCGTTTGAAGTCGAAAAAATGGCACAGCGGGAACTAAGAAACAAGGGATTTTACGCAAATTATGATTTTGATGATATTGTTGGTGAACACCCTTTACTCAATGAAAGTAAACAAATTGCCAAAAAACTTGCTCTTTCACAGCATCCTAGTTTAATTCAAGGGGAAACGGGTACGGGTAAAGAATTATTCGCACATTCTATCCATCTTCATTCAATGAGAAAAAACGGACCCCTTTATCGCGATAAACTACAGTGCTTTAACGGAAAATTTGCTTGAAAGTGAATTATTCGGGTACGAGGAGGGGACTTTTACAGGAGCACAAAAAGGTGGAAAAAAAGGATTATTTGAATTAGTTGATAATGGAACGATATTTTTAGATGAAATTGGCGATATTAGTTTAACCGTCCAATCCCATTTATTAAGGGTTCTTCAGGAAAAGGAATTGCGCCGAATCGGCGGGAGAAAAGTAATTCCGATAAATGTATGTCCGGGTCATCGCGGCAACGAATAAAAATATTCAACTGAAATCACAAGAAGGCACGTTTCGGTCTGATTTGTTTTACCGTTTGAATGTTCTTACCCTTTCTCTTCCGCCACTTCGAGCACGAATAGCGGACATCCCTTTATTAGTAAAACACTTTATTACCAAAAGCGGGAAATGGGTAAAAGTTGGACAAGACCTGCCAGAACAGCTTCAAAAACAGGAATGGTTAGGCAATGTTCGTGAATTAAAAAGTACCATTGACTATATGCTCACGATCTGTGACGGGAACAAAATCGAATGGAAGGACATTCCGCAGGACCGCTTTCAAAAAAGCAGCCTATCTAATGAACAAGACTATCCAATACCTGCGAGTTTATTAGAAATAGATGAATATCTATTTATGTTAGAGGCCATCAAGGACTGTAATGATAATGGCAAGCCCACCAGTCGTCAATTTATTTCAATGGCTAGCAGGGAAAATGGTCATTATCTCTCCCCACAACAAGTTCGACGCCGATTTGATACCCTCGAAATCCATGGTTTCATCACAAAAGGTCGGGGGAGAACCGGCACAAAAATTACCTCTCCCCGTGCGGAGTATTTACAGATACTTAAATTACATGCACATTAATTTTCGCTTTTTGTGAAAAGACCTGTGACCAAAACTCATTTTTCATAAAAAAGAAGCAAACTCGTTCTCTTGCTTCAAAATGGATTATAGAACACTGTAAAGAGCTCAGAGTGCCAATTGTGGTCGATAAAACCTCCGAGCGGGCACTGTGTGATTGCATTATTATTTTTTAAATATGTCTTTATTAAACCACCAATTCTTTTTCTAAAGCATTTTCGACTCTTACATAGTCGTAACCAAGGTCTTTAGCAACTGCTTCAAACGTAATTTCACCATTTGCTGCGTTTACTCCCAGTTTTAATGCTTCGTTTTCAGCGATTGCTTTATATACACCTTTGTTTGCCATCTGTAATGCATATGGTAGGGTAACGTTTGTTAGCGTTAGCGCAATGGTAGAGGTTCTTGGAACCGCACCAGGCATGTTGGCTACGGCGTAATGAACGACGCCTCCATTATAAATGGAAAGCGATTCGGGAAAAATTTATTCAGCGAATTTCAATGGACGTTGCCAATGCACAACAAAATGGATTGGCCAGAGCAGAATTAAATCATGAGATTGTTGCACGAGGCTGGTTTTTTACGAATGAAATGTACCTATGGGAAATTATCCGCAACGAACACCACGGTTCTGTTACAGAGATTGCAAAAACAATCACAGCAGTCTATGTCACTGGACTGTACTTATAATATATAAGTTGGACTATGTTGGGAACAAAAGGAAGCCTCTTCTACAATGATTTGTCGATGTATAATAGATTAAAGGGCCATAGACAATTATTTGTCTATGGCCCTTTGTTTTGGATATTTCAATGAGTAAGCAAGTCTTGATTTAAACAAATCCAAAATGACGTAAGAAAAAGTACACTAATCAAGAATCCTCTAAAAAAGTATAACAAGAATAAATAATAGTGAAATACAAATAATATTACCATTATTATACTTTTTGGGAGGTATAGCTATAAAGAAGTCAGATTCGATTACCGTATTTCAATTAATCCTATTATCTATGACTGCGATTGGCTTAAAGAATCATGTCATTATTATTTCACCTTTGATACAAACCGCAGGAAGAGATTCTTGGTTAAGTGTGATTGTTTCACTTTTTTTTGTACTTCTCTGGGTTCCTCTTCTAATTTTTATTCATAAAAAAACAAAGCAGCAGCACTTGAATAAATGGATGCAAAAATATACTGGAAAATGGCTAGGAAATTTTATTTTTTTCATTGTTATCCTGTATCTTACCATTATTGCCGGAGTGACATTAAGGGAGACAATTACTTGGGTCAATATTACTTTCCTACCGAGGACCCCCTTTTTTTTGTTGGCAGCTTGTTTTGCTTTGGTTTGTTGGATGCTTGCAGGAACGTGTCTGCGTACCTTGAGTATCGTTAATGTTTTTCTTTTATTCTTTATTGTCCTTCTCGGCTTTTTTGTGTCGTTTACCAATATTCAATACAAAAATTTTTCACTTCTTATGCCCTTTCTCGAACATGGGTTTCGCCCTGTTTTAAAAGGGACGGTATACCAATGTTCAGGGATGGTGGAATTAATATTCTTTCTGTTCCTTCAACACAAAACTGAAACACCTATTCGGGTTGGCCATTTAATAATAGCTTCAATCTTCTTAACATTATTAACAGTTGGCCCACTGATGGGAGCTGTGATTGAATTTGGACCCGTTGAAGCATCAAAACAGCGATTTCCTCCATACGAGGAATGGGGACTGGCCTCTCTGGGGAATTTTATTGAACACGTCGACTTTTTATCCATCTACCAATGGCTATCAGGTGCATTTATCCGAATTTCATTACTTTTACTGCTAATAAGGGAGTACCTTCCATTTAAACAAAAACGAAAATGGTTTCTGTTAATTATTTTAGCTGCAATTATCGCTATATCATTACTGCCGATCAGTGATTTTCAATTCTTGCGAATGTTATCTGCGTTTATTTTACCATTTACACTTTGGTTCTTCTTAGGCCTATCAGTTTTCCTCGGTCTATTGGCAGCGATCTTTGAAAGAAAAGTATGGAGGCCGAACAAAGATGTTTAAGAAAAAGACTCAGAATACAACTAAAACTCCTAATGAGAAGGAAATTTCAACAGCATCAAAGTATCTAAACGAACAAACTCTTCGGGAGTTATTCAAAAAAAACGAAGATGTTAAATTTGAACCTTTTAAATTCAATCAGCACAAGGTGATGATGATTTACTGTAAAGGGTTAGTTAGAAACGATATGCTTTATCAAACGGTTCCCGATCGTCTTGAAGCTTTTTTTTCGCCATTACATGCGGAACCTAGCATGGAAAAGATTCTCGATTTTCTTCACCTCCCTTCTCTTAAATTACTAGAAAATGAAGATGAAGCAGTTTCAGAGATTTTTTCCGGAAAAATGCTGTTGGACTTCGATATACCGGGAAGCATTTTTCTAGTTGACATTTCGGAACGGCCGCAGCGAAACCCGGAAGAAACAAAAACAGAAGTGAGTCTCTTAGGTCCACGAGACAATTTTATTGAAGACATTTCAATCAACACCGCATTAATTCGAAAACGACTTAGAACCACCTCGCTTGCAAGTAAATCGCTGGAAATTGGCAGGCGAACCAGAACAAAGGTATCTGTACTATATATAGACGATATTACTGATAAAGAAATTTTACAAAAAATCATAGAAAAGTTGTCTGCTATTGATATCGATGGGCTCTTTAGCGGTACACAATTAGAAGAATTAATAGATAAAAACCCATTCGGTTTGTTTCCACGTCATGCCTATACGGGACGACCAGACTTTGCCGTTCAATCACTCCTAAATGGCAGAATCATTATTTTAATCGATGGGATTGCTTATGCTTATATAACACCAGTAAACCTGTTCTTTCTGTTAAAGAGCAGCGAGGATAAGGAGCAGAACTATGCATTTACCTCCTTTGAGCGATTGATGCGGGTTGTCGGAATTCTAATAGCAACTTTCCTTCCGGGTTTCTGGGTTGCCCTCTCTGCTTTCCATCAGAATCAGCTTCCGCTTACGCTTTTAGCAACCATTGTAGAATCGAGAAGAGGAGTTCCTCTACCCACTGCTCTCGAAGCCTTATTGATGCTGCTTATATTTGAATTATTTAGGGAAGCTGGACTGCGCTTGCCAACAGCAGTCGGACAAACACTCAGTGTAATAGGCGGTCTTATTATCGGAGATGCGGCAATTAGAGCAGGTTTAACAAATCCTGCCATGCTTGTTGTCATTTCAGGCTCAACTATTGCTACCTTTACACTAGTAAACCAGTGGTTAATTGGAACAGTTTCTATAATCCGGTTTTTTGTCATCTTTTGTGTTTCTATTTTTGGTTTTTTTGGTTTTTTTATCTCAATCTTTATTATTCTTATTTACATTGCTAAAATTCGGATTTTTGGGGTTCCTTATTTAGGCTTAGCCACCCGTCTTGATATGATGAATATCTTAAAATCTGTTTTTCGTTTACCCGATTCCAAAAAAGTCAGTAGAGCAAACTCTCTAAACCCTAATGACCCTACCCGAAAAGAAGGGGAATCCTAATGAGGAGAAAACTGATAAAACACTTGTTTCTTACATTGATCGTGCTGGCTGTTATCCCAATAGCAGGCTGCTGGGATACAAATGAATCTGAGCGAATGGTATATGCTCAAGGGTTGGGAGTGGATTTTAAGGATGGTCATTATACCATTTATTTACAAATAATAAATTTACGATTGATGGCAAAATCTGAGTCCAGCGGAGGCGGAGGACCTCAAGTAAACGTTGAAGTCGGCCATGCCTCGGCAAAAACGTTTGATAAAGCAATTTTCAACCTCTATAAAAGTTCCCAAAGACGGATTTTCTGGGGCCATCTTTCCTATGTTGTTTTCTCAGAAAATGCGCTAAAGCATGTGGGGGTCAAAGCACCGATTGATATGTTGGATCGCTATCGGGAGACACGCTATCGTATTTTTATGTACGCAACAAAGGAACCACTTTCAAAAGTATTCGTTACTACTCCCATTCTTGATATGTCTACTGCCCTCTCAAGGCTAAGTGATCCTAAAGCCACATTCCATCAAAGTTCGTTTATTCGTCCGATCGATATGAGAGAACTGCTTATCGCGCTGGACGAGCCTGGACACGAGGCTAGTATCCCTTTCATAAGCATTTCCAAAAAAAACTGGGTAACAGATAGAGGAGGACATGAAGCAATTAAAACAGAGGGGATTGCTGTTACAACAAAAGATGCTCTTAAGGGAAAAATAACAAACGATCACTCCTTAGGTTTTAGATGGATGAATAAAGATTTTGTTCGAGACGTGCTACAGGTAAGAAGTAAAGAAGGACCATTGGTTGATCTAGTAATTGAAAAGTCAAAAGTAAAGGTACATCCAGTCGTAAAAAATTCGGACATTCATTTTAATGTGCAAATCAAAGCAAAAGCTGTAATGCTTGTCCTAGTGAAAAAAGTCAATCTTGCTAGTTTAGCATCAGATTCAGAAAAGGAAATAAAAAAACAAATTATGGAAACGTATTCAAAAGGACTTAACTTCGACGCAGATGTGTATCGACTATCAGAGGTTCTTTACAGAAAAAACGTAAATGCCTGGAAACAAGCAGAACATAATGGAAAAATTCCGTTAACGAAAGATTCCATTAAGCTAGATATAAAAGTGAAATTGGTTCATGGAGCTAAACAACGAGAAGAGCCTACCTTAGAATAACTCTGCCAATAGTTATTGATACATTATACACATTCCTTTAGTGAGGGGCTGTCCAAAAAGTCAGGTAACTGACCTTTGGTAGCCATTTTGTCAATGTGGATAACGTTTCAGTAATAAAAATTTATTTAAAATAGGAGATGAAAAAATAACAGAATTTTTCTATTCCCCCAAATATCAAACCGTACTTATATTGATGGTAATGTGGAGTAAATCATCCGATTACTCGCTCATCCGCCGTTATCTAACCCGAACCGGGACCACGATCAGCCATATGCCAATCAAATTATTGGGGACTAAGGGAATCTACCATCTATAAGTAATAGGGACGAGGAGCCTGTCCCCCGTCCCTGTTCATTATACTATTCGTTTTACTTTTACTTGTCTTTCTGGTCTTTCTTATATTTCTTCTTGTCTTTATTATCATTCTTCTTGTCTTTCTTATTGTACTCCTTGTCTTTCTTATCGTTCTTCTTGTTTTTCTTATCGTTCTTCTTATCTTTCTTATTGTTCTTTTCTTGCCTAAAAAATTCGCTTTCGAGCTCCACTTTCTGATCAAGTGTCTGATTTTGGAAGATATTCGTATACCCTAGATCATTTTGCTGGGCATTTTTAGGCTCTAAATCATTTTGTGGGTTATTTATAAATTCTGGATCATTTTGTTGGATATTCGTAAGCGGCGCTTCTATCGATTGTTGCCAAACTTCTAAAATCTCGTTTGCTACCCGATTCCATTCATATTTCGCAACTGCCAGTTCTCTTCCTCTAATCCCCATTATTTTCATCAGAGATTTATCCGACAAAATGGTTGCAATTTTTTCAGCAAAGCAACTCGGATTTTCCGGATTTTCTACAATCAGTCCATTCTCATTTTGGATAATTACTTCCGGGTTTCCTCCCCTTGCAGTTGTAACTATCGGAAGTCCTGCTGCCATTGCTTCATAATGAACGCGGGCCAGCGGTTCTTGCCAAAGGGATGTACACACAAATAAATCCGCAGCTCCAAACCAATTTTGAATTTCACCTGGAGAAACGAATCCCGTTGCCACAACCGGTATTGATTGTTTTTTTGCCAATGCTTTAATGTATGCGACATAATCCGTTACTTCATCTTGACTAAACCATTTACTTCCTACAACTACTAAAGCTAAATCTTTAAATTTTGTAGAAAGCTGGGGTAATGCTCGAATTAACCTATCTACCCCTTTGTTTACCGAAAGTCTTCCGGCAAATAATAGAACGGTTTTATTCTCTAAACCGTGTTGTTTTCGAATGGAATTTCGAATTTCGCGCATTTCTGGATGGTTTCCAGGTAGGAAACGCTCGGTATCTACACCTGAATAAATGGTGCGAATATTAGGGACAGAATCGGGATAAAGAGTACGGATGACATTTCCTATATAATCACTTACAGTTACAATATTGGAAACTTCCTTCAAGGCAGCCGTTGCTTCTGTTGGATCAATTTTTTCGATATTGAACATATCATTGTGCATGCTCAAGGTAATTTTTGCGTTTGGAGCTGCACCACGGATGGGCATGACAAGTCGGGGGCGATTAAAAATGTGGATAAGATCAAATGAATTGTTTTGAACAAATCGTACGACCGCTTCTCGATATATTTCCAATACTATCCCTGGAACACGGACATATTGAATGCCGTTGTTTATTTCTTTATCAGGGAGAGACGGATGACTAATCCCGATCACTGTAATATCATGAAATTTGCTTAAGATTGGGAGAGTTCCGGATATATACGTTTGTATGGCTCCTCCTAAAACAGGAGGCACAGGAAGTTTTTCTGTACAAATCATTAATATCTTCATATTTCCCTACTTCCTCCAATCATGTTGAATTTCATTTAACGCAGGCCATTTTGATTGATCCGTGTCGACGATCGTTTGAATTAATTGAGTGGTTGTTTCATTTAAAAATAGCTCCGGTTCATATACGACTTCTTTAATATTTTTATAAAATTCATTAGGAAGGGAGAAATCGATCATTAATAGTTCATAAAGTTCAGGTGTTAGTGGACTTGCCTCGTGGTAAGCCCTTATCATTTCTCGTATCCATGTCACATCCCAATTAAATAAATCGGACATCGTACCCGAAATTAGTTTCCTTAAATCACGAATTGGCAGGTCGTAGGCGACACCATCCAGATCAATAATCCACATACCGTTCGGTCCCATTTGGCCGTTAGACCAACCATAGTCCTGGTGTACGAGCCCCCAACTACTATTTCCTTTTTCCACCAACGACAAATAACTCGATTGCTTAAGGTCTGCTAGACTTTTTCTCGCTTGTTCTTGAAAACTATCAACCACATTTAATATTGATTGGCTTGCCGGCATTTCTTTATACGCTTTTGCAATGTTTCGGAACCAATCCATTTTCGTGATGACTTTTTCATAGCTTTTTGGCCATTTGGCCAATCTTGAAGCAACTTCCGCTTGACTTGGTGGAATATACCCCTTGCTTAACTGGTGGAATTCACCAAGCGCATAACAAAGCTGTTTTGCTCCTTCCAAATCTTTTGTTACCGGTGCCAATGGTTCAATCCACTCGGCAACAAACCATAATTTCCCGCCTGCCTCAATATACTCTTGTCCATTTTTTGTTTGGACGATTCCTGGAACTCTTGCTCCCTTAACTTCGACCAAGTATTTTTGAGCTCCAAGACTAAACATACTTCTAGTTGGTCTTCGATGTAACAGTTTTAAACTTTTTGGGCCTGCATTCGTTTCAAGTTTCCATATAGACCCACCTTTGTCGGGCTTCGTTGTCACCACCTGCATGCTCTTAACTTGAAAACTATAATGTTTCAAAACCTCAGCTGCCAGCATATTAATATAATCCGGAATAAAAAATTCATGCGTAAGCTCATCCACTTCCCATGGTACGATAACAATATTATCCAATATATCCCTCCTACATTTTTGAGCACTCAAAAAGGGTAAAACATTTCTAACTCGGAATGAAATGCTCTAGAAATCGTCCTATTCCGCTGAGTAATAATCAAATAGCCATACTTATTCATATGTAATTGTCCAAGTATGGTGAGAGGTTAGGTGCGGATTCTTTAGAAAAGCACACTTCCTTTGCACGGGGTATGGACTGGAGCGCTTCGAATAGGAATTGGAAAATAGATAAACGCAATCGCCCTTTATAGTACTAGGTCTTGATAATATCAATGATTACTATGGCACCAGTGTAAAAAGGGACAGACTAACGATTTTAAAGAAGTACGTGAATTTTCGTTTTGTAAAAGGGTCGATCGAAAATCGTGAATTATACGTAAAAAAAGCTTGGTTTCCAATCGAAAAATTTGTTAATGCTAGCAGCTTTTTTGCTTCGTCTACTCGATGCCGTTGATCGGTATACCAACTTCTTTTTTAAATAATTCGGACTTAAACGACACATTTCTGCAAGAATTAATTCCGTACTCCCTGAAATTCCGTTAATCAATTCAGGCAAGTAGAACTGTATTGAATCTTTTCATCCGGTCGTGACAGTCTCGGAAAATCAAAAAGAAGCAAGATAAACATCCTCTTGCTTCTTTAAGTCATCTGTACATAAAATCATTTTTTCGATATACTAATCACCTTATGGATGAAATAGTATGATTTACATGTTCATACGCTTTTTCGAATTCGACTGCTAAATCAATATCTAAAGCTGTTACACCTTTTGCAGCCCAGGAGCTGAGCGAGACAATAACAGCTTTATATTGAACGTTGATAAATGGATGATGTTTGTTTGCTTCAGCAATTTGGCCGATTTCTGAAACAAACTGTATTCCTTGCAGGTAATCTTTAAACATATATTTCCTTTCGATCCATTTATCGTTTTTTATCTTCCAGTTTTGAAGTTTTTTACCTTCCAATTGAAGTTCTAAAGGAGTCAATGCTGTTAACATCTTTGACTTTCCTTTTGAATCGGAAGTAACGATAATCCATTTTTGATAAGACGTTGAAGTTCTCTTGTTGTGCTGAGACGAAGCAATTCTTGATGGACCTGTTCTGTTTCCATTGTTTGCACACAATGCTCACAGAACAATTCCAGAATTTCCAAGCGAAGCAGCCATTCTTTTGGATAAGTGCTTCTCAACACTTGAAGAACGTTTTGAACAGTCACCATACTATTTTCATCCAGTGACTCTTTTTCACGGATTTCTCTGATTGTTTGGTACAGAATTTCTATTTCTGTTAACAGTCTTGGTTCTGTTGAAGCCATTTTAGGTATTTCTTCTACACCGAAGAATCCTTCTGCATCAGCAGCGCCTGGAAAGGCGGAAGTAACGGCTGATCCTACCGCCATGTCGAACGTTCCCCACTTTTCCTCAAATAACATTTGATCTCCTAATCTGACTTTGCAGCTTTCGAAGGAAATGAGATTTAGTTTGTTGTTGTTTCGGATTATAGTAGAGACCCTACCCGTTACTTGAATGCCGCTCTTAAAAGCCAAAGTCGATTTACGACCTTTTTCAATTCCTAAAGTCTGAAGGTCTTCCTCGGTACATTCTTCAAGAGAGATGTCCCCTTCTAATAAACCAATTGGAGTGCCAAAGCCGCTGTAATGAGTAGTTTTCGAATGTCCAGAAAGTTCCATATCATTAATAGCCAAAGCTGTAGGTCCTGCTGTTTTCACGTAAATAGCTTCTCCATCTGAATCTTTAAACAGCTTTTCGATCGTTCCTGTAATTTGTAATCCGGAGTTCAGGACAAATGTCGACGTACTACCTGATTGAAGCGCCTTATCTAAGCTCTCCGTTCCACCTTTCCGGAATGCCATTGAATTGGCAAACTCTTCGATAGCCTCTGTCAATTGATCAAAGCTCTCGCAAACAAATAATTGCGGCTGCATCGTGGTTACATCGTAGCTTGTCTGAATACAAGACTCAATAGAAAAAGGAAGTTTTACTACCTTATCAGACAGGCAATGCTTGCTTTCTCCTACAGAAGATAAGAGTCCGGCCCCGTATATTTGCGGGTTTTCCAACGTTCCTATTAAGCCGTACTCCACTGTCCACCAGAAAATCCGCGAGATTTGATCTGCTTCTGACATCCCTTTTACCGCTTTTTTCCTTTCGCTTAGCAATCGTTTTGCTTCTTCAATTTGTTGAGGTGTGGAATGGCGACCTTCCATGACAATCGAAAGATTTCTTACTGCTTCAAATACTTCATGTTTTGCTTTTGTCGCAAATGCCTTTGAACCAATTTCTCCAAATCGTTTGACGTATGAAGCATATTTAGAATCAAATAGGATAGGTGCATGACCTACGGATTCGTGGATAATATCCGGTGCCGGTGTATATTCGATGTTTTCTACTTTTCGAATAGCCACGGCAATTGGCAAAATACCATGCGCTTGAAAATCATAAAAGGCAACACCTGGAATTAATCCATCTACAATTGCAGCACCCCAGCCAATTTTTGAAAGATGCTCGTTCATGTCTGATACATTTGGAATAGCCTCTGTGTCAATCCCTGATCCACGGAGACCTTCCACATATGCCGGATGAGCCGTATCCTTTAGGGCATGATGATTTTGTCTCATCACATATCGCCATACCGCATGATCAATCGGTGTGTACTCTTCGTAGTGCTGCTCGGAGACAAATTGTCGCAAATGTGCTGGAATCTGTTTTGTGGATTTTGATAGTTCGTTCATACTAGATTACATCCTTTCTATCTTTTCAATGTTGTTGTGAATTCTTTTAACAAGGTAAACGAATTCTGCATTTCATCTTTGTTCCTCCTTCCATAAAAAAAATCCCTACTGGAAGAACCAGTAGGGACGAATAGACTTCGCGGTACCACCCTAGTTGTGAGCATATGCTCACCACTTCATTCTAATAACGACTATGATGCCGTCTTCCCCTTCATAAAGGCTGCTGCCTTTACTACGAAAAAGAAACTCCGGGAGTGTAATTCATGCTTACATTTGTACTGATTCACACCGACCATCAGCTCTCTGTAGACAAAATGCTAAGCACTACTGTATTCCCTTCTATGCTTGTATCCTATGAAATTTTTTATCAAAATAAAAAGTCCCTACTGGCAAAATTCCAGTAGGGACGAATAGATTTCGCGGTACCACCCTAGTTGCGAGCATATGCTCACCACTTCATTCTAATAACGACTTTGTTGCCGTCTTCCCCTTCATAAAGACTGATGCCTTT
>NZ_BCVI01000011.1 GCF_001591665.1 Neobacillus soli NBRC 102451
AAGACAAAATTGCTAAGCACTACTAAATTCCTTTCAACGCTCTACAAAATATAACATTTTTTTAATATAACGAATTATAAAATGAGATCTATCAAGCTGTCAAGGATTAATTAGTATAAATTTATCATAATAAACAGTATTGCTGAATGCCACAGGGACGGACCGAGATCTATGGCGCCCCTATGGAGTCATTCATTCATCAACACCCTCGCAAGTCCATTTAGTTCGTTGGGCTGTAAGATGCGATAGCGACGTCCTTCCTTTTGCAAATATCCTTTATCGCAAAATTGTGCAAACACGTATAATAAGTGGCGGTAGGAGACGCCTAAAAAATCACATACGGTGACGTGTTTCTCCTTATAGACCTCTCCATCTGCCGTTTGCAAAATAAAATCGGCAAGCCGATTTTCTAGCGGGAAGGAGAGACTTTGCGTATATTTTGCCGCCATTTGTGTGGATTTTACACTTAAGAACTTCGCAAGTTCACGGAGAAAGGTAGCATCTTCGAGCATTTTGGCGCGGCAGCGATGAAAAGGAATCGCAAAACAAACGGTTTTGGTAGAGGCTTGAACTCCCTTCGTATAATAAATCGGATTTAATAATTCCATTTCCCCGAAAAAATCTTCCTCGTTGATAAAATTAATTAAGGAAACCTTTCCATTTTGATGCGTCACATAAATTTTCGCTTTTCCTTCAATGACATAAAATAAGAAATCCGGACGCGTGCCTTCTTGAATAATCCATTCATCACGTTTATATTCATGCACTTCTAGAAACTCATCAATCCGAAAAGTAAACAAATACCCAATCGAATATTCCTCCAAATAGCGCTGCCTTTTCTCATTTTTATAAATTTCCATTAATCTCCTCCGCAATATGAGATATCTCATATTATTGTACGATTCTCCATGATATGATGCAAACATTGGAGGGGTATAGAATGAAATCACAACAATGGATGAACAGACAATTTTTTAGTTTTTTTATCACCTGGGGTGTTTTTCTACCCTATTGGACAGGGTGGATGATTCATACAAAAGGAATGACGGTTTCACAAGCTAGTTTGATTATGAGTTTGGGACTAGTTGTCCGCGGCCTTTCTCCATTATTTGTATTTCCTTATTTATCGGGGAAATTTAGCAGTAGAACCCTACTAAGTGGGATGGCAATCGGCACGTTCATTTCCCTTCTTTGCAGTATTCCAACTAATTCCTATGTAAGTTTATTAGTAGTCACCTTGCTGTTGAATTTCTTTTATCCAATCTTGATGCCGGCATTGGATAGCGCAGCAGGCGTCCTTGTGCAAAAACAGCAATTAAGAGATTACGGGAAGAGCCGATCGTGGGGGTCCATTGGCTTTGTCGTATCCGGAATGATGTTAACGGTCTTTACAGGAGCGTTTGGGGATAAAGTAATCTTATGGGCGTTGTTACTTGGCATATTCGTATTCATTGTTCTTAGTGTCTTGCCTGCCCCTGTTGTTTTAATGGAAAAACCACAAGCCACAAAAAAGAAAAAAGGCGGAATGCTGCAATTATTTCGTCTCAAACACTTTGGCCTCGTGCTGGTTATTGTGATTTTACTGCAAGCTGCACACGCTTCCTATTACAGCTATGGCTATATTTTTTTACAAGACATTCATGCACCCAAATATTTAATTGGCATGATTCTTAACATAGCTGTGATTGCAGAAATCATTTTCTTTTTAATGGCAGACCGGACCTTTCGCAAATTTTCGGTAGGCTCTTTACTGACACTAGCGGCAATTGGCTCAACAGTAAGATGGATCCTCATATTTTTCTTTCCAAATATGATTGTTTTCTGTATCGCGCAAACCTTGCATGCCTGCTCATTTGCGATGGGCCATTATGCCTTTATGAAGTATTTAACCAAGCATATTCCACAAGAACAGATTCCAAATGCACAAGGGATGTATTCAGCACTGGCACTAAGCTGGAGCACAGCGGTATTCACCTTCTTCGGTGGATATTTATATGAAATTGAGCCAAGATACGCTTTTATCGGGATGATCATTTGTTCCATCCCATCAATGTTGCTTGCGATTTTCTTTCGGCAATTGGAGGCAAAGGTACCTAACCCAGATGACCATGGGAACGATTCTTGTAGTCGAGGGAACCATGGATACAGTCCCCTTGGAGTTGATTGAACTACTCGGCACTGAAGTACAGAGATTCCTAAGTAAGGAAACCTATCGGTTTCTAATTGATTAGGCGATCCCTGTCGCTCCGACAGTTAGAAGTTTTACTGCTTCATTTTTGAAAGTGCGCTTCTAGAGTGTAGTAGGTTATGGTCATTTCTTGAATTAGATTGCATTGATTGATATAATCACTCCAACCAAAAAATTATGATGAACAGCGAGGTGTACGAGATGAATGATGTAATTAGCACAATCCTAAACCATCGTTCAATCCGCCATTTTGAGGACAAGCCATTAACTGAAGAGCAAATTAGGACGATTGTTTCGTGTGCACAAGCAGCTGCTACATCAAGCTTTATTCAGGCATACTCCATTATCGGTGTTAAGGAGCCTGTTAAAAAGAAGAAATTAGCAGAGCTTGCTGGAAATCAGGAGTATGTGGAAAAGAACGGCCACTTTTTTGTATTTTGTGCTGACCTCTATCGTCATTCCCTTCTTGGTGAGAAGGAAGATAAAAATGTGGAAGCATCTCTTGAAAGTACTGAAAAGTTTATGGTGGCTTTAATTGATACCGCTCTTGCTGCACAAAATGCTGCCATTGCAGCCGAATCACTCGGATTAGGTATCTGTTATATTGGCGGCATTCGCAACAACCTTGAGGAAGTTAAAAAGATTTTACATATTCCAGACCGTGTCATCCCATTGTTTGGACTGGCTGTTGGATACCCAGCTAAAGTAACCGGTCAAAAACCAAGACTACCTTTTGAACATGTTTATCACGAAGATGAATATGAACAAAACAAGGAAGTTAATTTACACCAGCTCGATGATTATAATGAGATCATTGCAAACTATTATCAGCAAAGAACGAACGGAGTTAGAAAAGATCGCTGGACAGAACAAATGGCTGCCTTGCTTGAGAAGCAGACTCGCATGTATATGAAGGAGTTTATTCAAAAAAATAAACTGGATTTACGTTAAAAATGTAAGCGATTTGTAAGAGAAGCGGGATTGCCCCCTAGTTGGTTGGTTCAATGTTTAAAAATCAAAGGACTAAAATGTATTGAAATTGATTTGAAATGATGGATGTAATGGCCATTATGTGATAACCGATACTGAGTAATTGCGACAAAGTTTCTGCACAATTGTGCCGTGGCGGCTCGATCGGTGCATGAAAACTTTTATTAAGCTGAATCACCTCATTATTGGTTGTGCAATGAAGTAAGACAACATGTTTTCCAGTCCATGCTTGACCGATTATTCGTTGGGTTTGTTATTCCCATAAGTTACACCCGAATCGGCCATGAGTTTAAATCTTGTTTCAAAGGGACTCGCTGTCGTCGTCATTTTTGGACTCATCGTGTCTACCCTTTTGACGCTGATTATCATCCCAACATTCTACGAACTATTCCATTTCCGGAAAGTCAAAAAACAAAGTCTGCAAGCTTTCCAAGTAACAGAAACAGTGCGACAATAATTGCCAAATTAGAAAAAGTTCAGTTTGTTTACTCAACTCATGATGTCTGTAAATTTTTATTAATATAGAGATGGAGATGATGAGGATGATTATACGTGAGCGGGAAGATAGTTTTATTATGATAAAACAGCATGACCACGCCAAATTATCAGGGATCTTGGCACATCACTGGAAAAATGTCTATTTTTTCGGAATGGATTGGAAAGATGAAGTGGTTTTAGCAATCCGAGAACACGATCGCGGCTGGATTGAAGCTGACTCAGAACCGTTATGGAATACCAGTCAAGACAAACCATACTCTTTTACAGATTATCCAATAGAGTCTAAGGCAGCTTTTTATAAAAAAGGAATTGATGAAGTTGAAATAAAATGTAAGTATGCAAGTCTTCTTTGCAGTCTGCATTTTATATCCTTCCTCCAGAATGACTTTCATTTCGCTGCCAAACAATTTGTGGCGAATGAAAGAAATAGACTTCGGCGCCTTTTTAAGGAATTGGGAATACAGGGAAATAAGAAAATGGAAGCCCTAGTCATGGATCACCTTAAAATCCTAAAGTTTTGTGATAACCTCTCCCTTTATATTTGCCTTAATGAACCAGGGGTTGAAAAAGGAAATGAGCACCCCTTTTACCGAAACGGATTTCCAGAAGCTTTTCCTTTCGCCGATGACCAACCCATCCATGCTCACTGGACAGACCTAGAAACAGTTTTGCTTTCAGTTTCTCTGCTCTCTAAAGAAATCCGGGTTTATTTGCCTTTTAAGGAAGTTAAAAAAGAAAAAATCATGTCAAACAGTTTATTGAAGGCTTATTCAGAAACTCCAGAGTACACAAGCATCGTAAAGTTCAAGTGAACTTCTTTCCATTTTAAAACAAAGTCTTTTTAGCTATACTCATTCAGAACAGTTAAAAAGTAGTCCAATTAAATAAGTCTTAGATATTCCTTCTGCCTGATTCATTCCAACTTTAATCCTAGTCAGTGAGCTAACTGAGTTAAGAAATGAAATAATTCTGATAGTACAAAAAAACCGGCAGGCGCCGGTTTTTTTTGCATCATAACGATTTCAGCTCTTTAGAGCATTCATTGCTTCCCATTCTTCTTTGCTAGGACCATATACGCCAGGAACTTTCAATTCAGCTTGTCTCATAAGGACAGTCAATTGTCCGCGATGATGAGCCTGATGCTGAATTAGCAGACGGAAAACAGCTTGAACCGGCATGTCCATTCCAAATAAATTCACCATTTTGTTCATTTTTTCATCTGAAACCTGTTCAGAAAATGATTGTGCTAACCGCTGACTTACTATTTTGTAGGTCTCGCTGATTTCAACAGCTGATTTCGGTGCCTCTTTTTGAAGATCAGGAATCTCAAATTTTAATCCAACCTGTGAAGGAAAGTAGTAAGCTGCTCCAGTAATATGCCAAGCAAGGCTTCCAATGCTGTATAATCCTGGAGAAACCTCCTGATTCAACGATTCATCCGTCAGTACATCCAGCACTTTTTGGGTAACAGCTGCTTCTTGTTTCCATTCGTTTAAGAAATCATTTACTGATGTAAACATTCCATTCCCTCCTTAAATTAGCAAATCCTTCATTTTTTAAACATGCCTTTCAAATTCATTGTATCACGTTCAGCTAACTATCCGCTTCTCTCAGAGGCTTATTCATTTAAATTATCTGTTTTATTTGTTATTCGGCAGTTTCATCAAGATCTTGCGCATAAGCCAAAATTCCACGTTTAAAATAATTTAGTTTAGTGTCCATAGCCTTACATATCGCTTTTAATGTTGAACAACGAACCGCTATTGCCTTTCCGTTTTTTAGAATGGAAAGGTTCTCCGTCGTAATCCCATTTTCCTCCGATATCACCATGGAAGAAAAAGGAACAACAAAAATTTACCTATATGCTTGTACGGTTAGTTTTTACGGGAAAAATAACTTTGAGGTGACTGAAAATGAAGCTAAATCGGGTAAAAGAAATACTTGCTTCAAAGGAAGAGATCCCTGTTCACTACCATGGTGTACCGGTTTGGATTGAAAACGTTGAGGATGCTACCGGAATGGCGTTCGTTTCACAACGGGGAATCCATGACGAAAGAAGACTTGTTTCTATTGAAGGGCTTAACGAAGAGTAACCAGTAGATTATTTATATAAAGACCTTTCATAAAAGCTCGCTCATAAGCGAGCTTCATTTTGACTACCAAAAAACAACCTCAATTTAAAGACTGCATTCATCATACTAAAGAGGATTAGGACTTTCCTAATTTTTTCCCTGAAATTGATCATAGTTTCTCATCTCATTGATCGTCTCTTCGATTTCTCCGATATAAAGATTAAATATTTGATTATTCCCGGAATCATTGAAATTTTGTTTATCAATGGAATTTAGTAAAGCAATGACCGCTTTAAACTTTAAATCATCAAAAAATGGAATTTGGCTTTCCCCGCTAATTTCACCTTTTACTTCAAGCTCCCCTTTGTCGTTTTCGAACTTAAAATTAACTTTATGCGTATGATTCATGTCCAATTTTGATTGCTCCTTTTTAACGAAATACAAAGGGTTTTTTTCCTCTTAATTAACTTAAACACTAAATCTATTTTTTAATCACGGATAGTTTAAAATTATTTATTTTGGTTTCAATTTAAAATAATTTTATTATAACAAAAAGACAACCTAAAATTATATTCAGGTTGTCTTTTGTATGCCCGGCAACGTCCTACTCTCACAGGGGCGCATGCCCCAATTACCATCGGCGCTGAGAAGCTTAACTTCCGTGTTCGGTATGGGAACGGGTGTGACCTTCTCGCCATTGCTGCCAGATTC
>NZ_BCVI01000012.1 GCF_001591665.1 Neobacillus soli NBRC 102451
GGGGAAGTACTCAAGAGGCTGAAGAGGCGCCCCTGCTAAGGGTGTAGGTCGGGTGACCGGCGCGAGGGTTCAAATCCCTCCTTCTCCGCCATAAATTAACGGCCCCTTGGTCAAGTGGTTAAGACACCTCCCTTTCACGGAGGTAACACGGGTTCGAGTCCCGTAGGGGTCATACAAAAAAACTGATAACAAATTGTTATCAGTTTTTTTGTATATAAATTTATAAATCGGCCCGCATTCCTTTTCCTCGTTAAAATATGCCGCTTTGGCAAGCAGCGAATGCCAAAGTAGAAATACTCCACTTAAAGCTGGTGAAATTATCAAAAAGTACTATATTGAAATATAAATAAATCGTATTTATCCCCTTGTTAAAATAATGACAACGCTTACATATCAACGTCTCCTCCGAATTTTAGACTTCTCTCTAATTAAAATTAAATAATTTTTTAAAGCTCTTTTTAAAAAAATAATATAAAGAACTTTATATATTTTTGTCGACTACTGTTAGATATTTTGTTGATTGATGACGAAACCTGTTGGTTTATAGCCTTAATTAGCATCTAACATCGGTTGTTGTCAGAAAAGAGAAAAAAGTATTTCGAGGAATATTCACGAATAGGATTTATAATTGGTCTTTGAAATACATATTTTCATTGGGGATGAGGAGAGCCATGGCAGTGAATACATTATTTCCGACAGATTATCAGCTGCATCTATTTCATGAAGGAAATTTGTTTAAAAGTCATCAACTTTTTGGCGCTCATATCTTTAAGAATTCCGACAAAGTATATACTCGATTTTGCGTATGGGCCCCTAATGCCCAGCAGGTAAGGCTTGCAGGGGATTTTAATAACTGGAATGGTGAAGGATATGATTTGCAAAAGGTTAATGATGAGGGAGTATGGATTATTGTTGTCAATCAAGATCTAGAAGGAAGATTTTATAAGTATGAAATTTTCTCACAATCTGGGGATAAGCTTCTCAAAGCTGACCCGTTCGCTTTTTATTCAGAATTAAGGCCGAATACGGCCTCCGTTGTTTATTCATTAAACAATTATGACTGGAAGGACGATCAATGGTTGAATCGGAGGGGAAAAAAGAATCCCCTATCTGAGCCGGAGGTTATTTATGAAGTGCACCTTGGTTCGTGGAAAAAGAAACAAAATGGTGATTATTTAAGCTATAAAGAATTGGCTGCTGAGCTTATCCCTTATGTACTGGAGCATGGTTTTACACAAATTGAATTATTGCCGCTTGTCGAGCACCCGCTCGATGACTCATGGGGATATCAAGGCACCGGCTATTTTTCGGTAACTTCCAGGTATGGCACACCCGATGATTTTAGATATTTTGTAGATCAATTTCATCAGCAGGGTATCGGTGTCATTCTTGATTGGGTTCCCGGTCATTATTGCAAGGATGCGCATGGACTTTATCGCTTTGATGGAGATCATCTTTATTCCTATAGCCATGAGAATGATAGAGAAAATGTCGTATGGGGAACAGCCAATTTTGATTTAGGAAAAGGCGAGGTACAAAGCTTTCTTATTTCCAATGCACTATTTTGGATGGACTATTTCCATATTGATGGATTTAGGATGGATGCCGTGGCAAACATCATTTATTGGCCGAATGCATTTGAAAGGAAACGCGAAAATCCTTTTGGAATTGAGTTTTTGAAAAAGTTAAATAAGGAAATCCACGAATATCAGCCAGACTTTTTAATGATTGGTGAGGATTCTACCGATTTCCCAAACGTAACAGCCCCGGTTTGCTATGGGGGCCTAGGCTTCGATTACAAATGGAATATGGGCTGGATGAATGACATGCTTGAATATATGGAAACCCCGTCCTACGCAAGGTCGCAGGTTCATTCAAAGGTCACCTTTTCTCTTTTATACACCTTTTTAGAAAACTTTATGCTGCCCTTTTCCCACGATGAAGTTGTTCATGGGAAAAAATCGCTACTAGATAAGATGCCAGGGGACTATTGGGAAAAGTTTGCTCAGCTAAGGCTTTTGCTTGGTTATATGTTTGCCCACCCTGGAAAAAAGTTATTATTTATGGGCTTTGAATTTGGTCAGTTTTCAGAATGGAAGGATAAGGAACAGCTTGATTGGAACTTACTGGACTATGAGATGCACCAAAAATTAAATGCGTATGTAAAAGTATTAATGAAAGTGTATAAACGCTCCAAACCACTTTACGAATTGGATCATTTGCAGGATGGATTTGAATGGATTGATGCCAACAACAATGAGCAATCAATTTTCTCTTTTATGCGAAAAGGAAAAAAAGAAGGGGAGACGTTGGTGGTGATTTCAAACTTTACTGGTGTTAGCTACCCGGTCTACAAGATTGGTGTTCCAAATCCAGGTGAGTATCGAGAAATTCTTACTAGTGATCTTAAAGAATACGGCGGGACCGGATTGATTAATAAAAAAGTTATTTTTGCTTTAGAGGAACCATTTCATGGCCAGCCATTTTCAATAGAATTAACCATTCCCCCGTTTGGGTTTCAAATCATCAGGCAAGTTAAAAAACGAAAGGAGAGAAAAGGAAATGGGAAAGAAAAAGTGCGTAGCCATGCTGTTAGCAGGAGGGAAAGGAAGTAGGCTTAACTCGCTGACAAGAGATCTTGCGAAACCAGCTGTTCCTTTCGGTGGGAAATACAGAATTATCGATTTTGCCTTAAGTAATTGCGCCAATTCCGGCATCGATACTGTCGGTGTTTTAACACAATACCAGCCATTACTGTTAAACTCTTATATTGGAATTGGAAGTGCCTGGGACCTTGACCGTAAGGATGGCGGGGTAACTGTTTTACCGCCATATGCGGAATCATCCGAAGTAAAGTGGTATACAGGAACGGCCAGTGCGATTTATCAAAATCTCAATTATCTCAAACAATACCAGCCGGATTATGTGTTAATCCTGTCTGGTGATCATATTTACAAAATGAATTACGAGAGTATGCTCGAGTATCATATTGAAAAAAGGGCAGATGTGACAATTTCCTTAATTGAGGTGCCATGGGTCGAAGCGAGCCGCTTTGGGATCATGAATACCGATGAAGATTTGAGAATAGTAGAATTCGAGGAAAAGCCGGCCAATCCGAAGAACAATCTTGCTTCGATGGGCATCTATATTTTTAACTGGAATATACTTAAGGAATATTTAGAAATGGATGACAGAAATCCTGAATCTAGTCATGATTTTGGTAAAGATGTAATTCCAGCGCTATTAGAGGAAAATAAGAAATTATTTGCCTATCCATTTAAAGGATATTGGAAAGATGTCGGAACCGTCCAAAGCCTATGGGAAGCGAACATGGATTTATTAAGAGAAGAATGCGATTTAGACTTATTTGATCATGGATGGAGGATTTATTCTGTCAATCCGAATCAGCCGCCACAATATATTTCTTCTCATGCGATTGTTAAAGAGTCGCTAATTAACGAGGGCTGTACGATTGAGGGGGAAGTCGATAATTCGGTTCTATTTCAAGGGGTTACCATTGGAAAGGGATCGATTATTAAAGAGTCGGTCATTATGCCGGATGCCGTCATTGGCAGTAATTGTTTGATTGAGAGGGCTATTGTTCCATTTGATGTGAGAGTGCCGGACGGGACAGTTATTCGTTCGTTTGATGATGAGATTATTCTAGTAACGGAAGAAATGTTAAGCGGGTTATATCCTGCTTTTTAATACTATTGGGGGGACTCTGATTGAAAAGAAAGCTTTTAGGTGTCATTGATGCCACAACATACCATGATGATTTGGAAGATTTATTAACGCATCGCTCACTTGCAGCACTGCCTTTTGGGGGACGGTACCGTATTATTGATTTTGTCTTATCCAACATGGTGAATTCAGGAATTCGGAGCGTGGCTATTTTTCCAAAAATGCAATATCGCTCACTAATGGATCATTTAGGGTCAGGGAAAAACTGGGATTTAAATCGAAAGCAGGATGGACTTTTCTTTTTCCCATCCCCGATTGTGGATAATGATAAGAATAAAATTGGTTCATTTGAGCATTTTGCTGTAAATTTAGACTTTTTTTATCGTAGTACACAAGAGTATTCTATCATTTCTAATTGTTATACAGTTTTTAATATGAACTTCAGACCGATACTTAATTGGCATAGCAGCTCTGGCTGTGATATCACCGAACTCCATCAAACGGGTGGAGGCTCCATGGAAATGTATTTAATTAAAACTTCCTTACTTATAAAGCTCATCGAAACAAGGAATGAAACAGGGTATACATGTATGAAGGATGTTGTTAACGATTTGAATAGTCTATATAACGTTTGCCACTATGAGTATGATGGATATGCCGTGATGATTGATTCTATTGAAAACTATTTTTCTACCAGTATGAATTTATTAAAGTCTGATGTTTGGAAAAGGCTATTTTTAAAAGAACAGCCGATCCTTACGAAAGTGAAGGATGAACCGCCTACGAAATACGTAAAAGGGTCGAGTGTCAAAAATGCCATGATTGCTAATGGTTGTATTATTGGAGGCACGGTGGAAAACAGTATTGTTTCCCGCGGTGTAAAGATTGGAAAAGGTGCAGTCATTAAGAACTGTATCATCATGCAAAAGTGCCATATTGATGATAATTGCTATTTAGATTCGGTTATTTTAGATAAAGATGTAAAGGTTGAAGCTGGAACACATTTAACTGGAACAGCCCTTTCCCCGTATGTGATTCGTAAAGGAACGAAACAAGGAGCGTTGATGAACTCGTGAAAGTATTATTTGCCGTTTCAGAATGTGGTCCATTTGCAAAATCAGGGGGGCTTGCCGATGTTGCAGGTTCCCTTCCAAAAGAATTAAAGAGCCTAGGAACTGATGTCAGGGTGATTCTTCCGAAGCACGGAACCATTGCAGAGGATTATAAAAGGGAAATGAAAAAAGTAAAAGAATTTACTGTTCCGGTTGGCTGGAGAAATCAATATTGCGGAATTGAGGAGCTTAATTATCAAGGAGTTACCTTTTATTTTGTCGATAATGAATACTATTTTAAACGGGAACATTTATACGGATATTTTGACGATGGTGAAAGATTTGCTTATTTTAATAGGGCCGTATTGGAAGCACTGACCCAGCTAGATTTCTTCCCAGATGTATTGCACTGTCATGACTGGCATACCGCGATGATTCCATTTCTTCTACGGACAGAATATTACAAGCGAAAAGGTTATGGGCTAATGCGGACAGTATTTACGATTCATAATCTCCAGTTCCAAGGGGTTTTTCCGAAAGAGGTGTTGGGAGATTTGTTAGGAGTGGATTACCATTCCTTTCATTCCGGCTCCTTAGAGTTTTTTGGGAATGTTAATTTTATGAAGGGCGCCCTAGTAGCAGCCGACAAAATCACGACGGTAAGCCCGACCTATAAAGAAGAAATTCAAACCTCTGTTTACGGTGAAAAACTTGATGGTCTTCTAAGGGAAAGAAACGAGGATCTAATCGGGATTTTAAATGGAATTGATGAAGACTTTTATAATCCAACAACCGACCCATTGATTTATCAAACCTATACAGTCGATAATCTTCAAAAAAAGGCAATAAATAAAAGCGAGATTCAAAAAAAATTTGGCTTACCGCAAAGCTCGGATACGCCGTTGCTTGTGATGATTTCTAGGCTGACAAAGCAAAAGGGACTTGATTTAGTTAAATGTGTCCTCCGTGATATTTTGCAGGAGGACCTGCAGATAATTATTCTCGGAACCGGAGATTACGAGTACGAGGAACATTTACGACATGCTGCCCGTATTTATCCGGAGAAGTTAAAGGTTCATACCGGTTTTAATGAAGAGTTGGCCCATAATCTTTATGCAGCGGCGGACTTGTTCTTAATGCCGTCGCATTTTGAACCATGCGGGCTTGGACAGTTAATTGCCATGAAATATGGGGCAATCCCGATTGTTCGCGAAACGGGCGGCTTAAATGATACGGTAAACACATGGAATGAATTTACGGGAGAAGGAAACGGCTTTTCCTTCGAACATTTTAATGCCCATGACATGCTCTATACCATCCGAAGAGCACTACGTTTTTATCATAAGCCAAGTACATGGCGATCGATTGTCATGCAGGCGATGGAAATGGATTATAGCTGGGCCCAGTCCGCATTTAGCTATAACCAGCTGTATGCTGAGCTAATCGTAAGGAGTGAAACCCATGTTTTCTAGTACATCTGAATTTAAGGAAACCTTTTTAAAAAGGCTTGAGATGTCATGCGGGAGGAGTTTTTCGGAAAGCACGCCGAGGGATCATTATCAAACCCTTGGCAATATGATTCGCGAATTTGTCAGTAATGATTGGATTACCACAAATGAAAAATATCTAGCGGCAAAGGAAAAGCAGGTTTATTATCTCTCAATTGAATATTTATTGGGGAAATTATTAAGGCAAAATTTAATTAACTTAGGTGTAGAAGAAATGGTGCAATCAGGTCTTCAGGAACTGGGGATTGATTTAAGCGAACTGGAGGATTTAGAGGCGGATGCGGGTTTAGGAAACGGCGGCTTAGGAAGATTAGCCGCCTGTTTTTTAGACTCGCTTGCATCTTTGAACCTTCCGGGTCATGGTCACGGCATCCGCTATAAGCATGGCTTATTTGAACAAAAAATTGTTGATGGCTACCAGGTTGAGCTGCCGGAGCAATGGCTGCGAAGCGGCAATGTTTGGGAAATCCGCAAAACAGATAGTGCCGTGAAAATTCCCTTTTGGGGTAAGGTGGAAGCAAAGCAGGAAAATGGCCGTCTCGTCTTTCGTCATCTGAATGCCGAAACCGTTACTGCAGTACCTCATGATATGCCAGTCCTAGGATATCAGACAAAAACTGTCAATACGTTAAGACTCTGGAATGCCGAGCCTTCCCAATTCCCAATTCATCAGGATTTGTTAACATATAAACGGGAAACAGAATCGATTTCCGAGTTTTTATACCCCGACGATACCCATGATGAGGGCAAGATTCTAAGACTAAAGCAGCAATACTTTTTAGTCTCAGCCAGTATTCAATCCATTTTAAAAACGTATCGAAAACAGTATCCCAGCTTGAAACAATTGCATGAACATGTTTGTATTCACATTAATGATACACATCCTGTCCTGGCCATTCCGGAGTTGATGAGAATTCTGATTGATGACGAGGGATTTGATTGGGAGCAGGCATGGCAAATTACGAAAAATACCATTTCGTATACAAATCATACAACCCTTTCAGAGGCACTGGAAAAATGGCAGATTCATATTTTCCGCCCGTTACTTCCGAGGATCTATATGATTGTCGAAGAAATCAATGAACGGTTTTGCCAAGAGCTTTGGGAGCAGACTCCGGGTAATTGGGAGCGGATAAGGGGACTAGCCATACTTGCAGATGACTATGTGAAAATGGCTCATTTGGCTATTGTCGGCAGCTTTAGTGTGAATGGCGTAGCTAAGCTGCATACGGATATTCTAAAGAAGCGGGAAATGAAGCCTTTTTATCAACTGTTTCCAGAGAAATTTAATAATAAAACGAATGGGATTGCCTACCGCCGTTGGCTGTTGAAAGCAAATCCAAAATTATCTGCCCTGATTACTGACTCTATTGGATCTGCTTGGACACATTCGGCCACAGATCTGACCAAGTTACTTAACTATCAAAACGATACCCCGTTTTTAGAGCAATTGTTTAAAATAAAAAAAGAAAACAAACAACGCCTTGCTAAGATTATTTTCGATAAGACTGGTGTAGCAGTTGACACGGGTTCAATTTTTGATGTGCAGGTGAAGCGTCTTCACGCGTATAAGCGGCAGCTCTTGAATGTTTTACATATAATGCACTTGTATAACCGAGTGAAGGAAGATTCATGTTTTTCGATGGTCCCAAGGGTGTTTATTTTTGGAGCAAAAGCCTCCCCAGGTTATTATTATGCAAAAAAAATTATCAAATTAATTAATACGGTGGCTGAAAAAATAAATAATGACCCAAAAGTAGGGGACAAAATCAAAGTCATCTTTCTTGAGAACTATCGTGTTTCTCTCGCGGAAAATATCTTTCCGGCAACAGATGTGAGTGAACAAATTTCTACAGCGAGTAAAGAGGCGTCCGGAACAGGGAACATGAAATTTATGATCAATGGTGCATTAACTGTTGGCACGTTAGATGGAGCAAATATTGAGATTCATGATTTGGTCGGGGATGCCAATATATTTACGTTTGGACTGAATTCAGACGAAGTGCTCAACTATTATCAGCATGGCGGTTACCAATCCGATGAATATTATCATCATGATTATCGAATTCGCCAGGCGGTCGATCAGCTTATCAACGGATTTTTCCCAGATGTTCAAAACGAATTTGAGCCGATTTTTGATTCCCTGTTAGAGGAAAACGACCAATATTTTGTTTTGAAGGATTTTGCCTCCTACACAGACATCCATCGTTCCATTGGAGAGGCCTACACAGATCGATTGCGATGGCAGAAAATGAGCTTAATAAATATCGCCCATGCTGGCTTTTTTTCAAGCGACCGTACCATTAAGGAATACGCGGATGATATTTGGGGGATTAAACCATTATAAAGCGGGCGCTGGAGCTAGGCAGTTCTCAAAGTTCAATATTTTTCTTATCTAAATTAAAAAAGCTTCTGCTAAATTATAGCAGAAGCTTTTTGCTTATGAAAAGAAGTGTCCGATGAAAATTCCAATGGCTAGTAAAAATCCAAAAATCGTATTGGTTTGTGCTGTCGCTATCATTGCTGGTGCCATTTGAATCGGTACATTATTTTTAATAAATCCTTTTGTCGCCTTGATCGCCTTTGGAGCGCTTAGAATCACGATGGCCGTCCAGAATGGCGCAATTTCACTGAAGATGAGCCCCAAAATCCAAAGGTAAGAAAAGGTAAACATTCCAGCTAATAAATAAATGGCCTTTGTTTTTCCAAGGAGAATAGCAACCGTTTTACGTCCATTCTCTTTATCACCATCAAGATCGCGGATGTTATTGGATAACATAATCATACCAACCAAAACCATGCTGGGAACGGACACGAGAATGCTTGTGCCATCCACTGTTCCCGTTTGGATGAAGACGGAGATTAAAATAATCAGCATCCCCATAAAAAATCCGGAAAAGAGTTCACCAAATGGTGTATAAGCAATCGGATAGGGACCGCCGGTATAAAAATAACCGACTGCCATACAAATAAGACCAACTACGGCTAACCACCAGCTGCTATTTGCACAAATATAAACACCTAATAATAAGGCAATTCCGTAAAAGCCGAAGGCAAGATTGATCACCGTTTTTGGTTTGATACCATCGCGGACAATTGTTCCGCCAATTCCGACTGAATGTTCCGTATCAAGCCCGCGTTTGTAATCGAAGTATTCGTTAAACATATTGGTTGCTGCTTGAATTAACATACTGGCAATAAGCATGGCTATAAAAAGGCTAATATGAATCTTTCCATTTTTAAGAGCCAATGCGGTACCAAGCAATACAGGTACAAACGATGCTGTTAATGTATGGGGACGGGTCATTTTCCACCAAACTTGAAAGCCGCGGTTTGATTCGACGACAGGTTTCGAATTTTGCTGTAGATCTGGCTGCATACGTTTCTCTCCCTTTTTAAATTTTTTCTCTCTATAGTAAAGGTTAATTTCATACACTTAAGGTTCTTGCCCAACCATAAGTGTATGAAATTCCAGTAATAGTGTCAATTAAATTTTGCTTTCAAAACTAGAAGATAATGCCTTCTTGATTATTATTGGATGGTTAGTGGAAAAATGAAAATAATTGAAAAAGCTGTTTTCACCAAAATGGTGAAAAGTTGATATATAATAAGGAATGGTAACAGGTTTAGTAGTGACAAGTATTATTGACTTCTTTACAATGGGAGTAGTATCTTAAAAAAGGTTTAAGTATGAATGGATAACAGTCATTTCGGCTGTTTTGGAGGGATTTGTTTGGTTACCATTCAAGAAACAGAAATAAAGGAAAGGGGTCTTTTGGCTGTAAAACGTGCAAAAGAACTCGGCCGGCCCATTTTAATTAGTGAGGTTCATCAAATGGACACCATTAATCCTTTATCATTTTTTAACGCAGGAAAAGATTGTTATCGGGGGGAACGATTTTTCTGGAGGGATCCATCAGACGAGATCGTCCTTATTGGACTAGGGATTTCTAAACAAATTCAGTCGGATCAGGCTACTGACCGCTTTTTTCATGTTGAAAATGAGTGGGGGGACTTTTTAAAAGACAGCCTAATTTTTAATACATATACAGAAGTTGGTATTGGGCCTGTCCTATTCGGTGGATTTACCTTTGATCCTTTAAAGGAAAAAACGGATCTTTGGTCTAAATATGCGGATTCTTTATTCCATTTACCCAAATATTTATTAAGCATCATTAAGGGGAAGACTTATTTAACAACGAATACCACTTATACTCCTAATGATGATTATTCCTTATTAGGGAAGGTGATTGAAGAGAGAAACCAAATAGTAAACTCGCTCAAAGACTTCAAGCGGGTGACTCCTTCCACACTTTTGCAAACAAGAGAAATTGCACCTGAAAAGTGGAAAAAGAGTGTCGATGAGGTTGTGAAAGAATTAACAGATAGCCCCTTAAAGAAGGTTGTCCTTGCCCGTGAACTTCGGCTTGAGTTTAACGGTCAGGTGGAAGCTGAGGATGTACTAGAAAATTTGTATAAACAGCAGCAGGAAAGCTTCATTTTCGCCTTTGAATCGAATGGGGATTGCTTTATTGGGGCATCGCCAGAGAGACTTGTTAAAAAACAAGGTAATGAGGTATTTTCTACTTGTCTTGCTGGCTCTATTTCACGAGGGAAAACCGCCGAGGAAGATCGGATGTTAGGTCAAACATTATTGAATGATCAAAAAAATCTGATTGAACACGGGTTTGTTGTGGAAATGATTAAGGAAGCCTTGGAAGAATCATGTGAGGAAATTATTTTGCCTGACAAACCGCAGTTAATGACGATTAGGGATATTCAGCATCTGTATACACCAGTCATCGGAAAATGCCATAAAGATTCGTCCTTGCTGCTCTTGGTTGAAAGGCTTCATCCGACTCCGGCGCTGGGCGGACTGCCTAAAAATGCGGCTGTAGAAAAAATAAGACAGGTGGAAGAACTTGATCGCGGTTTTTATGCTGCGCCATTAGGCTGGGTCGATTATCGGCAGAATGGTGAATTTGCCGTCTCAATTCGCTCTGGGCTTCTCCAGGGTGATGAGGTATCGTTGTTTGCTGGATGCGGAATCGTTGCCGATTCGGATTCAGAGAGTGAATATTTGGAGACAAGCTTGAAGTTTAGACCTATGCTTCGAGCCCTTGGGGGAGAATAACATGAATCATCAGGAATCCTTAACAGCGTATATTGCTGCCTTTGTTGCAGAACTTCTATCTTCAGGTGTAACCGATGTTGTGGTTAGCCCTGGTTCAAGATCTACCCCGATGGCGATGGTAATGGCAGAACACCCAACATTAAAAGTCCATATTCACGTGGATGAACGTTCTGCGGCTTTTTTTGCCTTAGGAATTGCTAAGGCCTCTAACAGGCCTGTTGCCATTCTTTGTACTTCAGGAACGGCAGCGGCGAATTACTTTCCTGCCATTGTCGAAGCACGCTATGCACGTGTCCCATTAATCGTCCTGACGGCAGACAGGCCCCATGAACTGCGGGAAGTGGGAGCACCACAAGCGATTGATCAAATTCATTTATACGGCCGGCAGGTCAAGTGGTTTGCGGAAATGGCTTTGCCTGAGAATAGTCAGGAAATTATTCGTTATGCCCGAACCGTATGTGCCCGGGCAGCAGCGATTGCTACTGAAGCCCCAAAAGGTCCCGTCCATTTGAATTTCCCATTCCGTGAACCGCTCATCCCAAAGTTGGATGATGAGCTCTTCCAGCTACAGGAACGGCCGAAAGGATATGTAAAGATCCATAACGGGGATTTAACCATTGATAATATACAATTGAAAGAGATCGCCGGAAGGATAAGTGGGAAAGAAAAAGGCATTATTGTGTGCGGAAACATTGCCGATGAGCAATTTGCTGATGCCGTGACGCTTCTTTCAAAGGCATTAGACTTTCCTATCTTAGCGGATCCATTATCACAATTAAGAAGTGGCAAACATAGTCAGGAAAATATCATTGAATCCTACGATACCTTTTTAAGGAATGAAGACGCCAAATCTTACCTTAAACCAGATGTTATTTTACGATTTGGGGCGATGCCGATATCGAAAGCGTTAACAATATTCTTAAAAGAAAATGCTGATGCTGATCAATTTGTGGTCGATGGGGGCGGAGGCTGGCGCGATCCAGCCGCACTATCAACTGACATGATTTTTTGCAATGAAACGATATTTTGTGAGAAGCTGTTGACCTTTATAGACAGCAAACCTTCATCTGGATTTTTAGAGGATTGGAAAAAGGTTAACAAGCTTTCAAAGGAAAATATGACCCCTGTTCGAGATGTCACGGAATTAAGTGAAGGCAGGCTGTTTTATCAATTAGCCGATATGCTCCCCGTAGGAGCCACCCTTTTTGTCGGAAATAGCATGCCGATTCGTGACTTGGATAGCTTTTTCCTAAACAATGATAAAGAAATTAAGGTAATGGCTAACAGAGGGGCCAATGGCATTGATGGGACTGTTTCGACTGCTTTGGGTGCTGCTCTATATTCTAAATCCGTCTACCTGGTCCTTGGGGACTTAACCTTCTTCCATGATTTAAATGGTTTGATTGCGGCTAAGCTTTACGATATAGATATTCATATTATTCTTGTGAATAATAATGGCGGCGGAATCTTTTCCTTTCTACCACAATCCGAGCATCCCAAAAATTTTGAACTCCTGTTCGGTACACCATTAAACATTGAATTTGAGCATGCCGTTCGGATGTTTAATGGGAAATTTACAAAAATAAAAAATTGGGATCACTTGGCCTTAGAAATGAATGAGACCATTGATAATCCAGGGATCACAGTTTTCGAAGTGGCGACAAATAGAGAGGGAAATCGGGATGAGCACCGCGAATTTTGGCGTTCAGTTTCCCAGGAAATATCAAATTTTGTCAAAGGTTTGCGGTAATGGTTGTCAATATTGACGGGATTCATTATCATGTCGAAGTGTGCGGTGACGGGGTATTCCCACTGGTCCTCTTACACGGTTTTACTGGAGATGCCTCCACTTGGTTACCGTTCTATGACAACTGGGGTAAGCATTTCAAGCTGATTGTTCCAGATATTATTGGACACGGGAAGACAGAGTCCTCTGATCAGATTAATCGTTATCAAATAGAATCGGCGGCCAGTGACTTAAAAAGAATTCTTGATGTCATGGGTGTGGATAAGGTCCATCTGCTTGGTTATTCAATGGGAGGCAGGCTTGCGCTAACCTTTACCCTTCTTTTTCCGGAAAGAGTGCGAAGTTTAATCTTAGAAAGTGCATCACCAGGGCTTTCAACAGAAAAAGAAAGGGAACTCCGCCGTATGAAGGACGCGGAACTTGCTCAATTTATTAATGAAAAAGGGATAAGTTCGTTCGTTGATTATTGGGAGGGGATTCCCCTCTTTTCTACAATGAAACGTCTGCCTGCCACGTTGAAGAAGAAAATCAGGGATCAACGGTTAAGCAATTCGGCGGCAGGTCTCTATTATAGTTTACTTGGAATGGGGACTGGTTCACAGCCTTCCTGGTGGGGAGCCCCTTTGGAACAGCTAACCTGTGAAGTGTTATTATTAACGGGTGGCGAAGATAAGAAGTTCTGTGATATTGCAGAAAACATGTTGAGAGAACTAAAAAATGCCACTTGGATTGTCATTGAAAATAGTGGTCATGCAATTCATGTGGAAGAACCAGAAAAGTTTGGTACAATAGTAAGTGACTTTTTAATAGATAAATAAGGAGGCTTTCATTTTGACAGTAGAATGGATTGCAGGACGTAAATACGAAGAAATTTTATATGAAACATATAACGGAATTGCGAAAATCACAATTAATCGCCCGCAAGTACATAATGCATTTACACCGAGAACAGTTATGGAATTGATTGACGCTTTCTCATATGCACGTGATGATTCAAATGTTGGTGTTATTGTGTTAACTGGTGCCGGAGATAAGGCATTTTGTTCTGGCGGCGACCAAAGTGTTCGCGGTCATGGCGGCTATGTGGGTGAGGACCAAATCCCTCGTTTGAATGTTCTTGATCTGCAGCGTTTAATTCGTGTAATTCCAAAGCCAGTTATTGCAATGGTTAAGGGTTATGCGATTGGCGGCGGCCACGTTCTTCATATAGTTTGTGATTTGACGATTGCCGCGGATAATGCTGTGTTTGGACAAACAGGTCCAAAGGTTGGCAGTTTTGATGCAGGTTATGGCTCTGGCTATCTTGCAAGAATTGTTGGCCATAAAAAGGCACGTGAAATTTGGTTCTTATGCCGCCAATACGGTGCCCAAGAAGCGCTTGATATGGGCTTAGTTAACACGGTTGTTCCTCTTGAAAAAGTAGAAGAGGAAACCCTCCAATGGTGTGAAGAAATTCTTGAGAAGAGCCCGACTGCGCTTCGTTTCTTGAAGGCGGCAATGAATGCTGATACGGACGGCTTAGCCGGTCTTCAGCAATTAGCTGGTGATGCGACACTACTTTACTATACAACAGAAGAAGCAAAAGAAGGCCGTGATTCCTTTAAGGAAAAACGCAAGCCTGATTTCGGCCAATTCCCGCGTTTCCCTTGATTTTCAAGTCTAAAAAACAGCTTGGTGGCTTCCATCAGGCTGTTTTTATATAAAAAGAAGGTGACAAGATGCTAAACGAAACAATGCCCAATTTTTTAAAGAAGCGTGCTTTTCTAACTCCTGAACGGACTGCCGTTTATTTTCGGGAGCAGACGCTAACATTTAAACAGCTTTATGATTACTCTCTAAAAGCAGCAGGGCAGTTTCAAGTCCTTGGTGTCAAAAAAGATCAATTTGTAGGTGTATTATTAAAAAATCACATCGATACGGTAGTGATTTTGTTTGCACTCCAGCTTTTAGGAGTTAAAGCTGTTATTTTGAATAATCGTTTGACTCCAGCAGAATTAGTTTGGCAATTGAAAGATTCCACAACGGACTTGCTGATTCTTGAAGACTCTTTTTCTGAAATCGAACAAGCCATCAAACAACAGATTTCAGCTCTGAAAACAATTACCAAGGACAGCCTCTTTAATCTGGAACCGGAATTCCCGGAAATAGCGGAAGAAATCAGTCTTTCTGATATTTGCACCATCATGTATACGTCGGGCACAACTGGCAACCCAAAAGGTGTCATGCAAACATTTGGCAACCACTGGTGGAGTTCGGTAGGTTCAGCATTAAATTTAGGTTTTTCTGATGGAGATTGCTGGCTTTGTTCCGTTCCATTGTTCCACATTAGTGGTTTCTCTATTTTAATGCGCAGTGTCATCTATGGGATGCCTATCGTGGTTCACGAACATTTTGATGCGGAACGGACGATTGAGGATATTGCAGAAAAAAACGTTACCATCATGTCAGTGGTTGGAACTATGCTTACCGGTATAGTTGAAACTCTTGAGGATAGACGACTTCCAGACTATTTCCGCTGTATGCTTCTAGGTGGAGGTCCCGCACCATTACCCTTATTACAAACGTGTGTGGAGAAAAGCATTCCTGTCTTTCAAACCTATGGAATGACGGAAACATCTTCGCAGATTGTTACTCTTTCCCCTGAATACAGTCTGAACAAACTTGGTTCAGCGGGAAAGCCATTATTTCCATCAGAAATTAGAATTGAACAAGATAATCGAAGTATTGCTGATGCGGGACAAGCAGGGGAAATTGTGGTCAAAGGACCAAATGTTACCGCAGGTTATTTATTTCGTCCCGAAGCAACGTCTGAAAAGATTCAAAATGGCTGGCTTTACACCGGGGATATTGGCTACCTTGATGGGGAAGGATTTTTATACGTCCTCGACCGTCGCTCTGACTTGATCATTTCAGGTGGAGAAAACATTTACCCTGCCGAAGTCGAATCGGTCCTATTGGCGCATCCCATGGTTGCTGATGCAGGTGTAACAGGCCTTGATGATGTGAAATGGGGTCAAGTGCCGATTGCTTTTATTGTAAAAAGAGAGGGTACTACTGTTTCGGTGGAAGAGCTTAAGCAATTTTGCTTGGAACGGCTCGCAAAATACAAAGTACCGAAGGAATTTTATTTTACAGAAAAGCTTCCGAGGAATGCTGCTAAGAAACTTCTACGTAGAAAACTTCGTGACGGGGTAATAGGATTATGATAAAGATTTCAACCGTTGAGCTCTATGTCATTCAAATGCCGTTAAAGTCCCCGTTTCTAACCCATCTAGGTGCTGTTAAAGACCGTGAAGGGATTATTGTTAAGGTTACCAACACGGATGGTCTCACAGGGTTTGGCGAGGGGGTAGCTTTTTCAACGCCGTGGTACACGGAAGAAACGGTCGAAACTTGTTTACATATGTTAAAGAACTTTCTAATCCCATTGCTGCAGAAACATCCAATTGAACACCCTGGGGAGTTATCAGTCCTTTTTAAATCAATCAAAAGAAACAATATGGCAAAGGCGGCCATAGAAACGGCACTGTGGGATTTATTTGCGAAGAGCCATTTAGAGCCCTTGTCAAAAATAATTGGCGGCACAAGGGCTGTAATTGCCTCAGGAGTGGTGGTAGCAACCGATTCAACAGCGAAAGCGCTGCAGCAAATTGAAAACTATCTTGTGGATGGATATCAACGAATCAAAGTCAAAATTAATCCAAAACAGGATTACTCTTTTCTCTCAGAAATTCGCAAGATTTACCCTGACCTGCCGATTATGGCTGATGCTAATTCCGCCTATTCATTAAAAGATATAGACCGATTAAAAGCATTAGATGAATTAAATTTGCTGATGATTGAGCAGCCGCTCGCACATGACGATATCATCGAACATGCTGTGCTCCAAAAAGAAATTCGCACCCCTATTTGCCTGGATGAGAGTATCGTCAGTTTTGATGATGCCCGGAAGGCAATCGAGATAGGAAGCTGTCAGGTAATAAATATTAAGATGGGCCGGGTGGGCGGACTGCATGAGGCAATAAAAATACATGATTATTGCTTTGAAAGAGGTATTCCGGTCTGGTGCGGGGGAATGATTGAATTCGGGATTTCCCGCGCCCATAATATTGCTCTCGCATCATTGCCAGGTTTTTCGATTCCAGGAGATATCTCCGCATCCAGCCGATTTTGGGATGAAGACATTATTTCACCTGAAGTGACGGTTGAAAATGGGGTAATTACCGTACCAAAGTACCCAGGGATTGGGTTTGAAATAAATGAAAAAAGACTTCAGGAGACACTTCTTTCCAAAAAGTCATTTTTCTTTTAATAAAAAAATGGACCAGGTAAAGTAGAATTACTGGTCCATTTATATTTATCTATAGATCACTTGCTTCAAAAGTTTGACAATCGGTCTCTTTACTTGTATCAGCCGTATCACCTGTGTGGCTGACAACGTAGATTTTATCCGCGCTGCATTTGTTGCCTTTAGCCCAATACGAACAGTTATTTACTTCACACAGGACATCTTGTGCCATAAGTATCACTCCTTAAAGTTTCGGTAATACAGTTATAGCATTTGATGATTTGGCCGCAGGTATGCCTGTATGTGACAGGGAGGGAAGGTAGTGTTCTGGCAATAAACCAAAATATTTCAAGACTAATTATTTAAGGCTGTTTTTAAGGTATCGAGATTTTTATTCATTAATGAAAAATAGGTTTCTTTATTGTTAATATTATCTTTGGATAGAATAGCCAGATTATGAATTGGCAAGGCCCTCGCACCAATCTCCTTTTGGACAATTTCGCCTAGTTTTGATTGGACATTTTGTTCGAACAGAATATAGTGTAAGCCATCTTGGTCGGCGATTGAAATGATTTTTTCAAGCTCTTTTTGTGTCGGTTCATTCGTCGTCGAAAGTCCTGAGATGCTGATTTGTTCGATTCCATACCGTTGTTCCCAATAACCAAAGGCGGCGTGAGTAACGATAAATTTTTTATGCTTCGCAGTCGTAATGGTTTGCTCATATTTCGTATTTAGTTCATCTAATTCTCCTGCAAGCTTTTGATAATTCTTATTGAAAAGTTCTTTGTTTTTCGGCATCTTCTTTGCTAATCCATCCCGAATAACGGCGGCCATTTCCTTTGAATATATCGGATCAAGCCATACATGCGGGTTAACATCGCTATGCTGATGATCTCCATCTTCTTCATCATGAGGATTGCTGACTTTTGGGAGCTTAAGCCCCTCGGCAGCGGGTACCAGCGTTACATTTTCGTTTTTCAGTGTTCCTTTTGTTTTCTCTACAAATCCCTCAAGTCCTAAACCGATGTAGAAAAATAAGTCTGAATCGGCCAAGTTCATCATATCTTTTTGGGATGGTTCAAATGTATGTTCATCTGCACCAGGTGGATATATCGTTTTTACGTCTACATATTTTCCGCCAATCTGTTCAGCAAAATATTGTAGGGGGAATACGGTTGTATAGATTGTTAGCTGATCCTTTTTTTTGTGTGATTGCTCATTACTATTTGAACAAGCGGATAAAATAAGGCTTAAAGGTAACAAAATAGAAAGGAATAAAACAATTTTTTTCATAGGGACTCCTTTAATTTATAATAAATCGTATTAATTACGATTTGTTATCGAAAATTTTTTTGAATTCCGAAAAGATATAAGTTCATAATACGGAACGGTTCCGATTTCCATTAGTATCTTACAAAAAAAATCAGCTAAATGCAAGTAAAAAATTTGTTTAATGGATTGTCTTTTATGTATGCTTAAAAGGAAAGGGTGGATAAACATGAACAACTTATTGAACGAGATTTTAGACCACAATGTAAAATTTGTAGAAAATCACGAATATGAAAAGTATGAGACGACTAAATTCCCTAATAAACGAATGGTCATTCTAACTTGCATGGATACACGATTATTGGAATTATTGCCAAAAGCCCTTAACCTGGGAAATGGTGATGCAAAGCTCATTAAAGATGCCGGCGGCCTCGTTTCACACCCTTTTGGCAGTGTGATGAGAAGTATTCTGATTGCGGTTTATCAATTACAGGCACAGGAGGTATTGGTTATTGCCCATTATGATTGCGGCATGAGCGGCTTAAAAGCGGAGCCAGTGATTGAGAGTATGAAAGAACGGGGAATAACTCAAGAAACGATTGAAACACTTACATATTCCGGGATAGATATTAAACAGTGGCTTCATGGCTTTGATAATGTGAATGAAAGTGTGGAACACAGTGTCGACATCATTAAAAATCATCCATTAATGCCAAAGGGTGTTCCTGTTCATGGATTGGTCATCGACCCTAAGACAGGAAAACTTGACCTGGTTGTGGATGGCTATCAGAATTAATATTTCTCTTTTTCAGGTACAGGATCTAAGCCTCCAGGATGAAAAGGATGGCATTTTGAAATCCGTTTTATCGTAAGCCAGCCGCCTTTAAAGGCACCAAAACGTTGAATGGCTTCAAAGCCATAGTGTGAACAGGTAGGATAAAAGCGGCAGGTTGGTGGTTTTAATGGTGAGATGGCGACTTGATAAAAACGGATCATAGCTAGAAAGATTTTTTTCAACATGGACGTATCTCCTTTTCACAATTATATATAAGATATCATAGATAGAAAAATACGTCTAAATTGTTAATTCCGTGTAAGCGGATGAAGGGACTCGGAATTTATGGTATAATCCGATTAAGAAATAATAGGAGTGATATTAATGCCTTCAGTTGAAAGTTTTGATTTAGATCATAACGCTGTTAAAGCCCCTTATGTGAGGCACTGCGGTGTCCATAAGGTAGGAAGTGACGGTATTGTTAATAAATATGATATTCGTTTTTGCCAGCCTAATAAACAGGCAATGAAACCAGATGTGATTCATACATTAGAGCACTTGCTTGCTTTTAATCTCCGCAAGCATTCCGAGAAGTATGATCACTTCGATATTATTGATATTTCTCCAATGGGCTGTCAGACAGGCTACTATCTTGTTGTCAGCGGTGAACCAACAGTGGAGGAAATCATTGATCTTCTTGAGGATACAATGAAAGAAGCTGTTGAAATTGTCGAAATTCCCGCGGCAAATGAACGACAATGCGGCCAAGCAAAGCTGCATGATTTAGAAGGTGCCAAACGTCTAATGCGTTTTTGGCTTGAGCAAAGTAAAGAAGACTTAAAACAGGTATTTGCTTAATAATAAAAAAATTCCTATTCAAAGTATGAATAGGAATTTTTTTACGCCTTCTTTTGCTCTTGCTCTTGCTGGTTGTTTTCCTGGTCATTATAAGGATTATTTTCTATTGGGTCGATTGTATGCTTAATAGTGTAGGCTTTTGAGGTGGTAATGACCGCTAGCAGCAAAACAACGAAGACAATAATAATACTAACTACTAATACCGTGTACATTTTTCTCCTCCTTTACCGCTATATTGTATCATGATTTGCAATTTAATTTTATTTAATGCTTCGATTTTGGCAAAAAGAAAAAAGGAAGCAGGCTTCCTTTTGAATGTTATTATGTAAAATCAATGAATATTTCTAGGATGATAAGTACTTGTGCGATGTTGACCGTATTCCTCTTTGGCAAACTTTCCTTTTAAGCTTTCGATTAAATAAATCCCCATTAAATTGTATAGCTCCTGTTTATCCATCTCTTGAATTAAAGCTAGCAGGTCCTCATGTGACATTTCTTCTAAAAAGGCAAAGGCCAGCATGTCAATATCTTCTTCATCACCTGTAAGCTTATTTCGGTACATCTCATACAATTCATCGACTAATTTCATTGGTTACACCTCCTTTTAATTATTCAATTCCCTTATAAAGATAAAATAATCCTATCAAAGCTTTTTGTAAATTGACTGAAAAGTCTGTTTCTTTGATCGTATGTATATTATAGCGTATTCATTTCTGAAAAATGAGTCGAAATATGAAAAAGAATAAATTTTTATTATTTGTGGATTACTAAAGATTAAAAGGGGATGACATAATGGTTAATCAAAAGAAGACTTATTATGTAGATGTTGGAACAGGCGAAATTTCGCAAAGTGCGACAGGTTCATCATGGAACTATAAAATACTAGCCGATGATGGGGAAGTCGCCCAGCTCCGCGAATTATTTAATCAAAACTATTCAAATGAGATGAAAACCTTTGTTAGAGCGCATATTCCGTATCTCGAATATCATCATGACAAGCCAAATGATGCGTACGATAGCACCATTCAACAGGTGTATGGAATGCTTCATAATCTTGGTGATGAAGAAGCTAAAACTCATATTGAAAGTATGAATATATTGCCAATACAAGAATAAAAACAACGTTAAGAAAATCCTTACACTGGGATTTTCTTTTTTTTCGCTTATAATAAAAGCATAAAAAAATTGAGGCGGGTATGTATATGATACAGTTTATCGATCGTAACGGGAATAGGGTTGAACTATCTTTTTCCGAAAGGGCCTTTCATGAAGCAGCAAAACATGTCCTGGTTATATGCCAATCTGGAGATGAGTGGTTATTGACCAATCATAAACAAAGAGGTCTGGAGTTCCCTGGAGGCAAAGTGGAATCAGCAGAAACACTGGAAGAAGCGGCTAGGAGAGAAGTTTATGAGGAAACGGGTGCCATCCTTAGTGACCTTAAATATATTGCTGCCTACAAAGTCTTTGATAATACGCAGCCATTTGTAAAGGCTGTTTTTTGGGGAAAAGTAAAGAGGGTAGAGACTGCCGACACCTATTTGGAAACCAATGGACCTGTTACCGTCAAAGGGGATATTTTGCAGCTCCGGCAGAGGGCTGATTACAGCTTTATCATGAAGGACCAAGTAGTTGAGGAATGTATTAACCATATTAAACATAACCAACAACTAAACACAGAAGAATAGCGGAAATCAAAGCAATCCACTATTCTTTAACTATTTTCTTTTCCAAGAGTGCAACGAGCTGGTACATGATGGTGGCAAAGACAGCAATCACCAAAAGTGATAGGAAAACGAGTGTGAAGTTAAATACTTGAAAGCCGTAAATAATCATGTAACCAAGCCCTTTCGAGGAGACCAGGAATTCTCCAACGATGACACCGACCCATGACAGGCCGACATTCACCTTTAAGGTAGAAATAATTGTCGGAAAACTTGCAGGCAGGATCGCTTCTTTAAAGCATTGTAGGCGCGTTGCCCCGAAGGTTCGGAGCACTTTTAAATAATTCGGGTCGACCTCTTTAAATGAGGTATAAACAACGATGGTCGTAATGATGACTGAAATAATCGCACCCATAGCAATAATTGATGGATAGCCGGGACCCAAGGCGACAATTAAAATTGGACCTAGTGCAACTTTGGGCATCGAATTTAAGATAACAAGATAGGGGTCAAGAATTTTTGATACCATTGGAGACCACCAAAGAATTGCGGCTAATACCGTTCCAAGTAACGTACCAAGAATAAAGCCGAAAACGGTTTCTGTTAAGGTTACTCCTATGTTTGCGGCTAATGACCCATCTTGAAGCTTATCTAAAAGTAATAGCCATATTTTCGAAGGCGAACTGAATAGTAATGGGTCAATCCATTGTTTTTGACTAGCTAGTTCCCAGCTCGAGAAAAAGACAATAAAAATGATGGCTTGATAAGAACGTATCCATCTTCGCTCAATTTTTAAGGAGTGAACATAGGTTTGATGAAGGAGCTCCGTCCTATTCTTTTTCTGGCTCAAGAGACTCCAGCTCCTTCCAGATTGTTTGAAAGATTTTTGAATATGTTTCATGATTCCTTGTCTCAAAGGGGGACAATTTTCTTAGTTCTTCTGGAATGTGAAACGTTTTAAAGAGCCGGCCAGGACTTGGTGAAAACAAAAAGATGCGATCACTCATCGCGATGGCTTCACCAATATCGTGGGTAACAAGAATAGCTGTCTTGCCAAAATCCTTTAAGGTAAGCGAAACTAAATCCTCAAGCTTAAGCTTTGTTTGATAATCGAGAGCGGAAAAGGGCTCATCAAGCATGAGTAGTTTTGGTTCCGTTGCGAGCGTTCGGACGAGGGCTACCCGCTGCCTCATCCCGCCTGATAATTGCTTTGGCAGCTGTTTTTCTACCCCGTTTAATCCGATTTGGTTTAAAAGTTTTAAAGCAATCGACTTTGTTTTCTCATTTAATTGCTTTGATAATTTCAGTCCAATCAGGATATTTTCTTCTATCGTTTTCCAAGGAAACAAATAATCTTGCTGAAGCATATAGCCAATTTGCCTTTTGGAGGTAGATATTGGTTTATTCTCTAACAAGACGGTTCCATGTGTCGGTCTGAGCAAACTAGAAATAATCGATAACAAGGTCGTTTTTCCACAGCCACTTGGGCCGAGGAGGGAGATTAATTCCCCTTCCTCAACCTTGAATGTTATATCGGAGAGGGCCGTGGTGGCAGAGGTTTTGGTGAAATAAGTGTGATGTATATCTAGAACTTGCAGGAAGCTCATATGAACGGCCTTCCTTTCTCGTTATTTTTTGATGACCTTTTCAGCAATCTCAGTGTTTACGAGCGTTTTATGGTCTACTTTTTTTGGAAGTTCGCCTGCCTCTTTCATGATGTTCTGAAGATTGGTCCACTCTTCTTCATCAAGAATCGGGTCTGTTGCAAAAGAGCCCTGAGACTTATAGCGCTCAACCACAGTTTTCATAATTTCCGGGTCTGTATCCGGGAAATACGGTGCAACTGCTTTGGCAATTTCCTCAGCGCTGTGGGATTGAACCCACTGCTGTGCTTTGTAAATAGCCCTTGTGAATTTTTCAACCGTTGCTTTGTTTTCTTTCATATAGCTTTCTTTGGTCATAAAGGTTGTATAGGGAACATGGCCAGATTCTTTACCGAATGAAGCAACAATATGACCTTTCCCTTCTTTTTCAAAAATACTGGCTGTTGGTTCAAATAATTGAACAAATTCACCTGTTCCGGAGGCGAAGGCATTGGCAATATTAGCAAAATCGATGTTTTGAATGAGAGTTAAATCTTTATGAGAGTCGATGCCATGCTTCTTTAACACGAATTCACCAACCATTTGCGGCATGCCGCCTTTCCGCTGGCCTAAGAAGGTCTTTCCTTTTAATTGATCCCAAGAGAAATTATCAATTTTATCCCTGGCAACAAGGAATGTACCATCGGTTTGTGTTACTTGGGCAAAATTGATAACGGGGTCATTAGACCCTTGGGCGTAAACATAAATGGATGTTTCGGAGCCTACCAAAGCAACATCAATCCCACCTGAGAGCAAGGCTGTCATCGTTTTGTCACCGCCAGCCGTCGTCGTTAAGGTAACGTCTAAACCCTCAGCCTTGAAATATCCTTTTGCTAAGGCAACGTATTGAGGGGCATAGAAAATGGACCGGGTAACCTCACCGATTGTAACCTTTTGCAGCTTCTTTGTTTTATCATTGGAATCGTTGGTACAAGCGGCTACAGAAAACATAAGTAGAGCAATGAGAAGAAAGGAGAAACTGAATTTTAACCATTTTTTCATGAACGGGACCTCCCTTTTTACCGTAAAAAAATAGGCTAATTGCCTAAGATATCCTATGAAGAGGAGGGAAATGTGTGAATGCCTATTCGATAAATTTTGAGAAATGTAGAAGGGAAGATTGTAGATGAATCAGAACAGTGGAGAAATCCTCGAAATGACTCGCTTTCCTTCGCCAAATCCATTGGTGGAGTTGAAGGTAATTACTTATTTCTCCAATGGATTAAGAGTGAAGGGAATGCTGGCGGAACCGATTGGGGAAGGAACTTTTGATGGGTTTCTTTACCTGCGCGGCGGTATTAAAAATGTCGGCAAGGTCAGGCCGGCAAGGATTGCCCAGTTTGCGGCTGAGGGCTTTATTGTTTTTGCCCCTTTTTATCGTGGAAACCAAGGCGGGGAGGGTAATGAGGATTTTGGCGGGGATGACCGGGAGGATGCTTTTTCTGCCTTTTTATTGCTAAAATCGCTTCAGAGGGTACGGGATATTCATATCTTTGGTTTTTCGCGGGGCGGCGTAATGGCGCTGCTGACGGGGCTCCACTATCCGGAAGCAGTATCTGTTGTGACCTGGGGCGGAGTCAGTGATATGTCGCTTACATATATGGAACGGAAGGATTTACGCAAAATGATGAAAAGGGTCATTGGTGGCACACCTGCAAAGTATCCTGAACGTTATCAAGATAGAACACCCCTTTTTCAGTTAGAAAAGCTGGAGGCTCCTGTGCTTATTATTCATGGTGTTAACGATCATAATGTTTCCGTGGAGCACGCCTACAGGCTGGAACGAAGGCTAAGGGCATTAGAAAAACCGGTCGATTGTTGGTATTTTGATGAGTTTACGCATTATTTTCCACCTGCCGTAAATAGAAAAGTCGTTCAAGATCTCTCAAATTGGATGAAAAAGCAAAGCAAAAGATGGTAATATATAGTTAATACAAGCAGAGGAGCGGATTTATTATGGGCATGCCCCTTGAATTAAACACGATGATTGTAACAAAAGGAAGAGAGAAGAGGGTAGAGGAAAACGTCTTCTTGTTAGAAAAAGAAGGATACAGACTTTATCCGATCGAGATTCCCATTGATGTTAGAAAAACGATGGATAGTGATTCAAGTGGAACGGCATTGATAAAAAAAGTGGAGTGGCAAAATAACACAACGACATTAACCTATCAATTGGTATCATTAAATTCAACGAATTAAGCAGGGGATGTTGAATACCAGCTTTTTCTTTTGGATGAATGAGTGTTGATAAAGCCCAAAGACAGGAAAAAAGATGCTTGGCGGTCGATAAGGAGGGCTCATAAAGCCCAAAGATAGGAAAAATTAGTCCGACCGGTCGATATAGTTTAGGTGTGATGGGATATTCCAATCTGGTCGTTATCGGAAACCAACAGATCAATAATCTAAAAGAGCGATCCCGCAAAGGAATCGCTCTTTTGGTTAACAAGATTATTTAAGCAAGAGGGCCGCCTTTTTCCTCAATTTCCACAGCTACATTACTAAATTTCTTAAAGTTCTCACGGAACTTCCCGGCAAGTTCCTTAGCTTTTTCCTCGTAGGCCTGCGGGTCTGCCCATGTTTTATTTGGCTGAAGGACATCATCAGGGACACCGGCAATATGAAGCGGAATATTTAAGCCGAAGATTTCATCCTTAACCGATTCTACATGATTTAGTTCGCCTTCAAGGGCGGCCTGAACCATGGCTCTTGTGTAGGAAAGCTTCATTCGATTGCCGACACCGTATTCGCCGCCGGTCCAGCCTGTATTTACCAAAAATACATTTGCGTTATGTTCAAGTATTTTTTCACCAAGCATTTCAGCATAACGTGTGGCAGGAAGTGGCAGGAAGGGAGCACCAAAACATGTTGAGAAGGTAGCTTCCGGTGATGTCACACCACGTTCCGTTCCAGCAAGTTTAGAGGTATACCCGCTTAAAAAGTGATACATCGCCTGTTCTTTTGTTAGCTTTGAAATTGGTGGTAATACACCGAAGGCATCGGCCGTTAGAAAAACAATCGTATTTGGATGACCGGCAATACTTGGCAGGATGATATTATCAATCGCATCGATTGGATAAGCTGCTCGGGTATTTTCTGTCAATGTCCCATCATCATAATCTGGTATCCTAGATTCCTGATTCATCGTTACATTTTCAAGCACGGTGCCAAAGCGAATCGCATCAAAAATCTGTGGCTCTTTTTCACGCGTTAGATTGATGCATTTGGCGTAGCAGCCGCCCTCAATATTAAAGACACCATTGGATGACCAGCCATGCTCATCATCACCAATAAGACGGCGATTTGGATCAGCAGACAGAGTTGTTTTACCGGTTCCGGATAAACCAAAAAATAAAGCAACATCCCCTTCCTGGCCAACATTCGCTGAGCAGTGCATGGAGAAAATATTGTTTTCAGGCAGCAAATAATTCATCACCGAGAAAATAGACTTTTTCATTTCACCTGCATATTCTGTCCCACCAATTAAGATGATTCTACGTTCAAAGGAGACGATTATAAAGGTTTCTGAATTTGTGCCGTCGATTTCAGGGTCTGCCTTGAAATTAGGTGCGGAAATCACCGTAAATCCAGCATCATGTCCCAGCAATTCGTCCTCAGCAGGGCGAATGAACAACTGATGGGCGAATAAATTATGCCAGGCCAATTCGTTGACAACTTGAATGGGCAATTGGGACTTCTTATCCGCTCCGGCAAAGCCTTTAAATACGTAGATTTCATTTAGTTGTTTTAAGTACTCAAGGACTTTATGATATAGGTTAGTGAACGCCTCTTCAGAAATTGCTTGATTGGTCGGACCCCAGGCTATTTTATCCTTTGTGGACTCTTCCATGACAATGAATTTATCCTGTGGCGAGCGACCTGTATATTTACCAGTAGAAACGCGAACCGCTCCAGTTGAGGTTAATGTTCCTTCGTTCCTGCTTAATATTTTTTCAACTAATTGTGGAACGGATAATTGCACGTGGACATGGCTTTCTTTTAACAATTGCTGTAATTCATTTGGAATTTGAACAGAATTCATATAAAGAACCCTACCTTTATTTTGGTTTTTTAATGTAAATGATAATAAATAGTATAACACATTGATTCCATTAGTCTATACTATTCAATGAAATTAGGTTGTCCTTTTTTCATTATTCACTTTATTTCATTTGAGTTATGGAAATTATTTAGTAATGGAAAAATGAACAAAATCATCGTAAGATTTTTCGTAAGGCTTTTTCTGAAAAAATCTTTAAAAATTCATTGACATTGTTCGATATTGTGGAGTATTATTCTACTTTGAACGGATACTCTCTTATCCTGAGCTGGTGGAGGGACAGGCCCTATGAAACCCAGCAACCTGCAATATGAAAAGGATGACCTAAAATAGGTCCTTTTTCAAGTGCAAAGGTGCTAATCTGACGCAAGGCTCGCGCCTTGAACGATAAGAGCGAAAGGCCCGGAACAACCTTTCCTCGATAGTGGTAAGGTTTTTTGTTTTGTATAAGTCCTTTTATGAAAAGAGTCTATCATAAAAATCCTTTGTTTATTTCATACTAAGGGGAATGAGTACCGTATCAATTCACGAGTTTCACGAAGTATTCCTGTAACCTTCATGAAACCTCGATTATCTCATATTATAGGAGGAATTCAGATGTCAAGAAACGTGCGTTTGTTCACTTCTGAATCAGTCACTGAAGGTCATCCTGATAAGATGTGTGACCAAATTTCTGATTCCATATTAGACGCCATTTTGGCAAAGGATGCTAATGCTCGAGTTGCGGCTGAAACTTCAGTAACTACCGGATTAGTTCTCGTTGCTGGCGAAATCACTACGTCTACATACGTGGACATACCAAAAATTGTTCGTGAAACGATTAAAGGGATTGGTTACGATCGTGCGAAATACGGCTTTGACTCCGAAACTTGTGCTGTATTAACTTCGATTGGCGAACAGTCTCCCGACATCGCGATGGGTGTTGATCAGGCACTTGAAGCACGTGAAGGCCATATGTCTGATGAAGAAATCGAAGCCATTGGGGCCGGGGACCAAGGTTTAATGTTTGGTTATGCCTGCAATGAAACGAAAGAGCTTATGCCACTTCCGATATCCTTAGCACATAAGCTTGCCCGTAAATTAACAGAAGTACGTAAAGATAAGGTACTTGAGTACCTTCGTCCAGACGGAAAAACGCAAGTAACCGTGGAGTATGATGAAAATGACAAGCCCGTGCGCATTGATACGATTGTTATTTCTACTCAGCATAATCCAGAGGTAACGTTAGAGCAAATTCAACGTAACCTGAAAGAATATGTCATTAACCCGGTTGTACCAAAAGAACTAATCGATGAAAACACAAAATATTTCATTAATCCGACTGGCCGTTTCGTTATTGGCGGACCACAAGGGGATGCCGGCTTAACCGGTCGTAAAATTATTGTTGATACGTACGGCGGCTATGCGCGTCATGGCGGCGGTGCCTTCTCTGGTAAGGATCCAACAAAGGTTGACCGTTCTGCAGCTTATGCAGCTCGTTATGTCGCTAAAAACATCGTTGCTGCGGGCCTTGCTGATAAAGTAGAAGTGCAGCTTGCCTATGCTATTGGTGTGGCTAGACCTGTTTCCATTTCGGTTGACACATTTGGCACAGGAACAGTGAGTGGAGAAGTATTAGTTAATCTTGTTAGCGAAAACTTTGACCTTCGCCCAGCAGGAATCATTAACATGCTCGACCTTCGCCGTCCAATCTACAAGCAGACGGCTGCATACGGTCACTTCGGCCGTACCGATGTGGACCTTCCTTGGGAGCGTACCGATAAAGCAGATTCATTACGCGAACAAGCAAATCGATAATAAAAAGGTGAGTTGCATGTAAATGTGACTCTCCTTTTTTATTATAAAGTGAAATTAACTTTTCAAGACTTTTCCAATAATCTTAATGTGATGCACCGACTGCTCCTTCTGTTGCATGATTGAATTGGTAGGGAACATTCTGGTAGTAGCCTTCCTTCGCTAAGGTAAATTCAACGATTGCCCTCCGCGGGCTGGAAGCATGACTGTTTGCCAATCCCTTCTGGATTGTCAACACCGAACTAGACAATCTTTTTAAGGTGTGTAAGTCTATATTCAATATGGCTTAAATAGTCTAGCGTTCCGTGAATCGAAGATGATTAAACCAATGATAATCTTGTAACTCACGTGTCAGATTCTCCGAGGAATGAAAAGAACGCTCTTTTACAAATTCTGTTTTAATGATTTTAAACTAGGCTTCAGCCACCGCATTATCATATGGGTAACCTTTCATACTAAGGGAACGTTTAATATCTTTTATCGACTCTTACATATGTCAAATCGCTTACAATTGCCTTTAACTGCTCGTCCTGTTTAAACTCACGGTCCAGTTCATTAGCCTGGGCTGATTCATTACACGTTTTCGTTTGTGGCTTAAACTGAGCTACGGTATAGGTAGTGACAAGGCCCTGTTCGTTCATAATCCAGCCGATTCGTCGTCTTGAGATAATTTTCCCTTGCTTTTTTAATTCAAATTTTATTTTACAAGTTCCATAGTTTTGACGGCTAGGTGGCTTTAGGTAGTTGAAGGACTTTGCACATTGCTGATATCGAGTATTTGTCTCAGTTATTCCGGATCACATATACTTTCGTCCTAGTATCAGCGCAGCTTGCTTTAAAATATCGTTCTCCATCAACAGTTGCTTATTTTCCTTACCCAGTTTGTTCAATTCAAGTTCTTCTGGGGTTTGGTTGCCTTTCTCCTTAAATGAACCAGTAGTTTTGTTTTGCCCAATCCATTTATCTAAAGAGGACGGAGTCAGATCGTACTCACGAAATATATCCTTTCTTGGTTTGCCATTCGGATATAGTTGTACCATTTGATTTTTAAATTCCTCGGAAAAGGTTCTTCTCTCTCTTTTAGTCATCGTAGATTCTCCTCAGCTATATTATCTGTAGTCTACTTGGCCCTAAAATATCTGTCTAGTTAAGTGTAGCTCATCCAAAATTTATCTCAATATTATTATAATTTACCCCATTTTCAGTATATTGCAAAAATAAAATAAATTAAAAATAATTATTGCAGAATGCCCAATTATAATGATATTCTATGTTTGGTAATAAAATACAGAAATAGAAATAGGGGAAGTTATTTTGAAGAAATTATTTTTTACTATTTTAACAATTCTATTAATCTCTACTGGTTTTAACATTTCGAATGCTAAAGGACAAACAATGAACAAATCTCAAGCAATCTTACAGCAGGGATTCAAGGGTGATTGGCAAGATAGATTTCATGAAAGTCTATTATTTTCAGAAGCAATCTTACACCAGGGAAATAAGTATGAAGGAGATACATTATCTTCTGAGAGTTCAGAAAGTTTAGCGAGTAATGCAAACGACTTTTCATTAGATGAAACCAATTTTAATATTACTGGTGAAATTGGTGACCAACCTTTTGATATAACAGCTGATATAAGCGATGATGAATTGATAAACGTCAATGAAACCCTTGGCCTCTATGAGGTTGTTAGTATCTATGTTTATAGCAATGATGTAAAGATATATTTAAAAGAAAATGAAGATATTATTGAATTTTCTTATAAATATAGAGTAGTTGCTGCGGAAGATGATGAAGATACTTTATGTTTGTCATATCATCCATACTGGTTCACAGAAGTACTTGAAAGTGAACCAATGAAAGCAGCAATAATAAGACCCATGGTATATAACACAAATTATACCGAGAGAATTACAAGATCATTTAACGTTTGGGATACAAAATATACTGAAACAATGGATGTTGGAATTTTCTTTAACTGGCCAGAATCTGTTCTGAGATCAGCATCCAATGAACAATGGACAACTAAATTAAAGGTAATTAATAATTCTACTAGTGTGGTAGAAAAGGAAAGAAGAAAACTTATTCCAAATCGAGCTTAGAAATTTTAGGTGCAAAATTTTATTCCGCAACAGATAAAGGACAATTTTTAAAATCAGTTACTACTACTTTTGTAGGAAATAAAACAGATAAGAAGAAAAGCAACATATTTTTCTCATGGTCATACACTATACCAAATACTCCTATGACGATTAACTATAGCCCACCTGAAACAAAAAGGTTTACTGAAAAAGATAATAATTATTATTCGTTTGACTATACAGGAAGTAAAAGGTCTCAACAATTTAACGTGGATTGGGATAAGTATTTGTACCATTTAGTAACAGCCGATGATTACTATGAAACACGCAGCGTAATACAAACAGATTCATCAAACATTAATGTAGGTGAAAATGGTTATAAGGTTCGTTGGGAATATTTTGTGAGAAGTACTTCAATTAATGGTGGGGTGCCTACTCCAGCTCTTACAAAAGACTTTACCTTCAATAACACTCTTTACTATAAGGTAAAATAATAACGGGTTTTTGTTGCTCGTAAAGGGTATGAAAAATTGTTGGAAAGCCAATCTTTTTTAGTTTTTTTTTAGGGTCCTGTTATGAAAGTGAGCTTACCGTTGTAACTCCCATTTTAATGACGGGACCCTTTAAAGAAAAAAATTCATCTATGCAAACTTTAGCCGCAAATATGCATAGATGGCTGTCACCATCTTACGAACCTACTATAACTTTTGTTTAGGAATAAACTCAAAAGGAAAGGGAGAATTAACACTCGCTCAACAGCTTGGTATTACAGACAAACTGTTTTTTCAGGAGGTGTAACTTTTATATTGAAGTATTTAAATTGGCTATGCGGTCTTGCGTTTTTATTTGGAATTATCTTTATAATATATGGGTGGACTCAATCGTGGGTTTCAGGTTGCCGTACTGGAGAATGTGAAAATATTATAATTGAACATACTGTTAGACAATATGCATTTATTATTGGTGGAGTAATTCTACTTTTTGTTGGTACTGTAATAGATGCAATAATAAAACTTTGGAGAAGTCAAATTAGTTGAACTAAATATTTGAAAATAGTAGAGCTTAGGGCAGACCCTAAGCTCAATCGCGAGGGAATCAGATTCAATTGCCTGGATTGCAGATTTATTTTGAAACCCAAATGAACCTTCAGAAGGTGTGTTAAATGGTCTGCCGAATGCTACTTTTCCCCCCTGAAATGTGGTTGAATTCTTGCGTATATTACTTCAGCCCATTCCACTAGAACCCAGACCCCGATGTGTTTAATTTATGTACTTCAGGAATATGGAAATTAATGTCCAATTACCACTTTGAAAGATGTACTCCCCGTTAATAAGGATTAATTGGAATAAAATGTTTAAGTAGGTCAATAGAAGTAAATAATGAATAAACACTAAATTTCCTTATGTTCTCAGTGCCTTTTTTTAATAAAAAGTGGTAGTATAAGTGAGTATGTTTTTTTGCAAACCGTCCTTATAAAGGATATTTAGAATGGAGTAGGTGAGGTACATAATGTGCGGTTTTATAGGTTGTGTACACGACAAAGCACAAAACTATAGTGATGAACAAAAACAGCAATTTAAAAATATGAACGATATCATCACCCATCGCGGCCCGGATGATGATGGATTTTATTATGATGACCATATTCAATTTGGTTTCCGGCGCTTGAGTATCATTGATATTGAGAGCGGCCATCAGCCCCTAACGTATGAGAACGAGCGTTACTGGATTATTTTTAACGGCGAGGTTTATAACTATGTAGAGCTGCGCGAAGAGCTTCTTAAAGAAGGCTTGGAGTTTGCAACGAGTTCTGATACTGAGGTTATTATCGCTCTTTACAGTCACTTAAAGGAAAAAGCAGTTGATAAATTACGCGGCATGTTTTCATTCGTTATTTGGGATAAACAAGAACAAACGCTTTATGGCGCGCGTGATCCGTTTGGAATCAAACCATTCTTTTATTTTGAAGATGGGGATCGAACTTTCTTCGCATCTGAGAAAAAAAGTATTTTGCTTGCTCTCGAAAACGATGTGATTAACTATGATTCCTTGCAGCATTATTTAACGTATCAATTTGTTCCTGAACCATACACGATGTCAGAGGGAATAAAAAAATTAGAGCCAGGTCATTATTTTACGAAAAAAATTGGCGCTAACATGGAAATTAAAAAATATTGGAAGGCGCAATTTACGCCGGTCCATAAATCAGAACCTGATTTTATCAAAGAAATTAAAGATGTCCTCTTTGACTCGGTTAAAATGCATATGCGCAGTGATGTTCCCGTTGGTTCGTTCCTTTCTGGAGGGATTGACTCTTCCATCATTGCATCGATTGCCAAAGAATATCACCCGGGTATTAAAACCTTCTCTGTTGGCTTTGAACACAATGGCTTCAGTGAAATTGATGTGGCGAAGGAAACAGCTGATAAGCTTGGCGTCGAAAATATTAGTTATGTGATTACACCACAGGAATATATGAACGAAATTCCGAAAATCATGTGGCATATGGATGACCCGCTGGCAGATCCAGCCTGTGTGCCGCTTTATTTTGTGGCACGTGAGGCAAGAAAGCACGTAACGGTTGTTCTTTCTGGTGAAGGTGCTGATGAGTTGTTTGGCGGTTATAATATTTACCACGAACCCCAGTCCTTAGAGGTGTTTAATAAAATCCCAAGAGTAGGAAAAATACTCTTAAAATGGATTGCTAACATCATGCCTGAAGGGATGAGAGGTAAAAGCTTTATCGAACGCGGCGTCACACCGATGGAAGAGCGCTATATCGGGAATGCAAAAATGTTTACGGAAGTAGAAAAACGTGATTTATTAAATGTTTACCATGAAGGCTTAAACTATTTGGATATTACGAAGCCGCTCTATGAGGAATCTAAGGGTTATGATCCAGTTGACCGGATGCAGTATATTGATATTCATACATGGATGCGCGGTGATATCTTATTAAAGGCAGATAGAGTAACGATGGCCCATTCGTTGGAGCTTCGCGTTCCCTTCCTTGATAAAGCCGTCTTTGAGGTGGCATCGAAAATTCCAACCAGCTTGAAAACGGTTCATGGCACGACGAAATATATTTTGCGTAAAGCAGCGGAAGGCGTTGTACCGGCACATGTGCTTGATCGCAAGAAACTGGGCTTCCCTGTGCCGATTCGCCACTGGTTAAAGAATGAAATGAACGAGTGGGCGAAAAAAATAATCCGTGAAAGCAATACGGATCATTTAATCAATAAAACGTACGTATTGCGATTGCTTGAGGACCATTGCCAAGGCAAGGCTGATAACAGCCGAAAAATTTGGACAGTGCTGATGTTCATGGTTTGGCATCAGGTTTATGTTGAGGATGTCTATTCCTTTCAACGAGATTTTGCTCTTAAAAAAGAATTACAAACAATGAAACACTAATTTTGGAAGCACCCATTCATTGTGATGGGTGCTTTTTTTACCATCTTTTATTAAAAAGGCCATAAATGACGGAAAATGAGCCAATACTCGCTAAAAATGAGCCAATCATCTCAAAAATCAGCCATAAAACAAATAAAATGAGCCAATAAATTTATTTCTAGATGATTTTATTAAATTAAGATTGCAATGACTTATAATATTGGGCCTTCTCCGCATATTCTGTAGAGATTCTTTCCATATCTTTTATATCTTCTGGTGTTAATTCTCTAATAACTTTGGCCGGTCTGCCAAATGCTAAAGTATTAGGGGGAATTTTCTTTCCTTGTGGAACAAGGCTTCCGGCTCCGATAAAAGCGCCTTCGCCGATTTCGGCTTGATCAAGGATAATGGACCCCATCCCAATTAAGGCCTTTTTTCTAATGATACAGCTATGAAGGGTCACTTGATGTCCAATGGTCACTTCATCTTCTAAAATTAGCGGGTTATTGGGGCTTTGGTGTAAAATAGAGTTGTCTTGGATATTTACTTTATTACCGATAATGGTTGGGGCTACATCCCCTCTAATCACCGTATTAAACCAGACACTTGACTCTTCACCGATTTCCACATCACCAGTTATCGTTACATAATCGGCAATAAATGCTGTCTCAGCAATCAGGGGATACTTATCTTTAAATGGATAAATCATCTTATTCGCTCCTTTTTATGAGTTTACTTTTTTAAAAAATAAACTGCCATTCAATAAGTTTATAGTAAAATGAATAAAAATTTCAACAATTGCTATCTAGGGGGAAGAAATATGTGGAAGTGGGAAGCAGAAGGGGAAGCTAAGGCTGTCATCGTCATGGTTCATGGGGCTATGGAGCATCATCGCCGCTATGGCTGGCTGATTGAAATGTGGCGTTCCTCAGGATTTCATGTTATTATGGCTGATCTCCCGGGGCAAGGGATGACAACTAGAGCCAACCGCGGCCATATAGATTCCTTCGATGAATATATCATTGAGGTGAAGGATTGGATCCAAGCGGCTTATCGTTATGACTTACCAGTTTTTTTACTTGGACACAGTATGGGTGGGCTAATTTCAATCCGCCTCTTACAGGAAGAAAGATTGAATATCGCAGGAGTGATTCTTTCTTCCCCTTGTTTAGGATTGGTTCAATCCCCTTCGAAAATTTTGGATGTTCTCTCCCGTGTTTTAAATGTGGTTTTTCCATCGTTACGAATGGACTCCGGCTTGACTGTCCAAATGGCGACAAGAAACGATGAAGTTCGTGAGGCTGATTCGAATGATACTCTTTACGTCACAAAAATTTCAGTCAGATGGTACCGGGAACTGGCAAGTGCTATGAAAGAAGCCTTCCAGGTTATCGGAAAAACACAGGATATCCCGATGCTTGTCATGCAAGGCGGAGATGACAAGATTGTTAATAAAGACACCGTCAAGGAGTGGTTCAATCACGTTCCATTATCAGAAAAAAGATTTAAAGTGTGGCCGAAGTGCTACCACGAAATCTTTAATGAACCGGAGCGGGAAGAGGTATTTGAATACGCCAAGGATTTCGTTAATAGTCAATTAAAATCAATCGGATATATCGTATAAGAAAAGCGTAAGCGACCGTTTTTCGAAGTCCACAAGTCGCTGGTCACTTAAGTTGGACAAATTTCAAAGTACAATATGTAAATTTTTATTAAATAGAAAGGTTGTTGTTTCCATGATGCCAATCACTCTTATGTCCCGGGTTTATCGCAAAATACTTCCAGCTGCCCATCAAGAATTGGCCTATTGGAAAAGCCGTGCAGAACAGATCCCAAATTCAGAGCTAAGAGGTCAGGCTTTAGCAAGCATTGAGCATAAGACGTTCCACTGTGAGGGAGGATCTATCCTTGCCCTCACTGCCAAAGAGGAGTATAAACAAGCGGTAAAGTTTATCGTTGCCTATCAAACGATCAGCGATTATTTAGATAATCTTTGCGACCGAAGTACATCTTTGGATCCTGACGATTTTTCGGCACTGCATGAATCGATGTCAGATGCGCTTAGCATAGATGCTAAGAAGAAAAACTATTACCGGCTTCGTGAAGATCAAGATGATGGCGGGTACTTAAATGATTTATCGGAAACCTGCCGTTCTGTTCTTAGGGAATTAAAGCATTATGATGTCATCAAGGGTTATCTTCTTGAACTCTGTGAATATTATTGTGCATTGCAAATTCATAAGCATGTCGTTCAGGAGGAGCGGGTCCCCCGTCTAGAAACGTGGTATCAAAGCAACCAACAGCATCTTCCTGAGATGGAATGGTTTGAGTTCTCGGCCTGTTCCGGTTCGACATTGGGGATTTTTTGTTTAATTTCGTATGCGATGCGTGAAGATTTTCAGGTGAGTGATGCTGACAATATTCGTAAAGGTTATTTTCCATATATTCAGGGTCTACATATTCTTTTGGATTATTTTATTGACCAGGAAGAAGATATTGCCGGAGGGGACTTAAATTTTTGTGCCTACTATGATAGTCAAGAAACACTTTTTAAGCGCTTAAAGCATTTTGTTGTCGAGGCCGACCGGCATACGGAATACCTTCCGCATAAAAAGTTCCATCAACTTATTAATCGCGGCTTATTAGGGATTTATTTATCGGATGCGAAGGTACGTAAACAAAAGGATGTTCGTAAGCTTGCAAAAGGAATCATTAAATCCGGAGGCTGGGTCAGCTATTTCTTTTATTTTAACGGCCTTGCCTATCGGTCATTTCAAAAATCTGTGCCAGCGTTTGTCACAAGAATGCTGGCAAAATAAAAAACCAGGTATTGGCCCTGGTTTTTTAGATCTTTTCAATCGCAATGATAAAGGCGGGATGATTTTGCTGATTAATAAATTGATATTGGAGTACATGGGCAGTATGTTGATCAATTTGCTGACAATAGCCCAGCAACGAATCCCGTTCCTCAACACCGCCTTTGTGTCCATGGTAAATGACAAGGATGATAATGCCTTCAGGTGCCATCATCTCCAATAACTGCTTTGTTGCAGCAATTGTTGTTTCAGGACGGGTGACAATGGTTTTATCGCTGCCAGGCAGGTAGCCTAAGTTGAAAATCGCCCCTGTTATCTTGCCGTGATCATCGGCAGGAATCAATGTAGACAGGTTTTCGTGCCCTCCGTGAAAAATGGTCACCCGCTCCGACAAGCCCTGCTGGGTTAACCGCTTCTTGCTTGAAGCAATTGCTTCTTCTTGCACATCGAAGCCGTAAACCCTCCCGTTTTCCCCAACGAGTCCTGCTAAAAACACAGTATCATACCCATTTCCAATGGTTGCATCAACAGCGATATCTCCGGGTTTAACCGCTTTTTCGAGTAAATCATTTGCAAAAGGTAGAATCCGCTTCATTTTCATGTTTCCTTCACCTAGTTACCTTTGTAAAATTTCCCCTGCCTGCTGTCTCTTCTTTTCAGTTCCGCATCAATGGAGTTTAATACTTCCCACTTATTCACACTCCACATTGGGCCGACCATTAGGTCAATCGGTCCATCACCGGTAATGCGATGAACAATCATTTCCGGTGGTAAAATTTCTAATTGATCGCATACTAACTTTACATAGTCTTCTTGCGAAAGAAATTCCAGCATGCCTTTTTCATACTGTTTGACCATTGGCGTGCCTTTTAGCAAATGGAGCAAATGAATCTTAATTCCTTGGACATCCAATTTAGTCACTTCACGGGCAGTTTCCATCATCATTTCAGTGGATTCGAGCGGCAGCCCATTAATAATATGCGTGCAAATGCGAATCCCGTGTTTTCTTAGTTTTTTGACACCTTCTTGATAGGATTGAAAATCATGGGCCCGATTGATCAGTGATGCAGTCTGTTCGTGAACCGTTTGCAGCCCTAACTCTACCCATAAATACGTTCTTTCGTTTAATTCAGCCAAATATTCAACGACATCATCAGGAAGACAATCAGGACGGGTTGCAATTGACAAACCGACGACACCTTCCTGCTTAAGTACGGTTTCATATTTTTCACGTAGTACGTCAACAGGTGCATGGGTATTTGTGAACGCCTGAAAGTAGGCCATGTATTTGCCATCTTTCCATTTAGTGTGCATTTTTTCCTTTATTTCGTTGAATTGTGTTTCCAGGGTCTCAACACGATTGCCGGCAAAATCCCCTGATCCAGACGCGCTGCAAAAGGTGCAGCCGCCATGTGCGACCGTACCATCACGGTTTGGGCAATCAAAGCCGCCATCAAGGGCTACCTTAAATACCTTATGGCCAAATTGGCCGCGAAGGTGGTAATTCCATGTATGATATCGTTTATCATCTGTGGCGTATAAGAAAGGTTTCGTGTGAAGCATTCAGAAAATCTCCTTTGGTTTTTAATACATAACCTAAATTTTATCATGAAGGGAAAAGCATATCCAACTGTAAAAAAATTTGGCAGGAGTTTTTATGTTATAGGAAAAAGAATGGAGAACACAATAAGTTATGAAGCTGTTTGCTTCAATGTAGATATGCGGCAACAACATGAAGGGGGATCGAAGAATGGCTACTCGCGATTCAATGGATAATTTAATGCAGCAGGTTGAGGATTCAATTCGATATGCCGAGGAACAATACAAACAAAGCAACCTTCAAGAGCAATATAATAACGATAATTTCACACAAGCGCTGCAACAAATTGAAGGAACCTACCAGGATATTGCCAAGATGGCACATAGTGCAAATTCGCAGCAACGGGAACAACTCCATCGAATGAGGCTGCAGATTCAGCAGTTGCAGAACGCGATGATTCTAGGGCAATAAGAGGAGGAGAAACCTTTTGAAAAAACGATCCAAGCAGCAAAACCCTGAACAAAAAACCCGTAATGGTATTAATAATCAAGATCTCGAAATTGGGCAGGATTTTGATCTTGTGAAACAAGCAAAAAAGGTCTATGAAAAAACAGGCGGCCAGCCTGTCAAATCGAAATTCCATCAAGAAAATGGACAATAAACCAAAAAGTACGAATCTCTCAACAATTGTTGAGGGATTTTTTTGTTTTCCATTACATGAAAAATAGCTCCCAAAAGCGTCATTCGCCTCTGTTATCAAGTAGTACTAAAAAATAGACTCTTCTATTATATTCTTATTCGTCCCGCTTAGAAGGATTAAGAAATTTTCGGAAAGAGCCCGTATTATGCGTTTTGGCCAACTCTTCCAGGGCCACTTTCCAGAAGCCAAATAACCTGCCGATTAGACTAGCATACTGCGGAATCATTTCCCATCGGTCCAGGAAATCAAAAAGGATTGCACCCAACCTGAAAAAGGAATAAAATAAATCTTTGGTAATTGAAATAGTTTAATGCGAAGGAGCGTTTTTCATGCCACGTGCCTTATGGCTTTTAATCATCGGGATGGCAGTGAATGTAACAGGCTCTTCTTTTTTATGGCCTTTAAACACAATCTATATTCACGATCATTTAGGAAAATCATTATCGGTTGCCGGAGTTGTCCTGATGCTTAATTCGGGGGCAAGTGTAATCGGCAATCTTTACGGCGGCAGTCTTTTTGATAAAATAGGCGGCTATAAATCTATCATTTTAGGAATTGGTATTACGCTGGCAGCTCTTGTCGGATTAACGTTCTGGCATGGCTGGCCGGAATACATTGTCTTCCAAATTATCATGGGATTTGGTTCAGGGATCGTTTTTCCAGCGATGTTTGCGATGGCAGGTTCGGTTTGGATAGAAGGCGGTCGAAAAGCCTTTAACGCTATTTATGTTGCCCAAAACCTTGGAGTAGCAGTGGGGGCAGCCCTTGGTGGGCTTGTTGCAGCGTACTCCTTTCAGCTAATCTTCCTTGCTAATACAATCATGTATATCATCTTTTTACTAATAGCTGTGTTTGGATATAAGGGAATCTCGGCTAGTTCGGGAAAACAAGCTGCGATTGATATAGAAGGTCCCATGGTTAAAAACACAAAAAATCTACAGGCATTATTGATTCTATGCACAGGCTATATGCTGTGCTGGGTGGCCTATGTCCAGTGGCAAACAACAATTGCCACCTATACACAGGAAATCCACATTTCGTTAACGCAATATAGTTTATTATGGTCAATCAACGGTGCGTTAATTGTTGTTGGTCAACCGGTTTTAAATGGTGTGCTGAAGCATCTTACGGCCACATTAAAAATTCAAATGTTAATTGGTGTCGGAATTTTTATAGTTTCATTTATTGTTGCTGGCTATGTCAGTGCATTTACAGGCTTCCTAGTGGCTATGATTATCTTAACAATTGGTGAAATGTTCATCTGGCCTGCAGTTCCTACAGTGGCCTTTAATTTAGCACCAAAGGGCCGCGAAGGCTTCTACCAGGGAATCGTTAACAGCACCGCAACAGGCGGGAGGATGCTTGGACCATTACTAGGAGGCATGCTTGTTGACCTATACAGCATGTCAGCACTATTTATCGTATTGATTGGACTATTCCTCATCGCAATTGTGACCACCTTGGTCTACGATCGAGGTATAAAAACGAAAGTGGTGTCAGGCACCGTCCGTGGACAAATGTAACATTTGTCCACGTGGGGAGGACAGTGGGGGATATCTCCATTGTCTTTTTTTGTGTTTAAATGGGAGATAATCTGTCCATCCTGAATTTAGGCGCAAGTTTACTTGCATACCGTCGAAAAATTTAATACAATAACCGTAATACTTTAATTACTTTTATATTAAAAAACAGTGATTAGGAGTAGTAATGGTTCTTACCCGCACAAAGAGAGTTGACGGCTGGTGGAAGTCAACCGGGTAGATCATGAACTCGCCTATGAGTTGCAAGCATGAAGGAACAGTAATGTTTGCCGTTTTCCGCGTTAAGGATGAATGAAGCGAGTGCAAGCAAACAGCACTAATGTGGGTGGTACCGCGGGAAGATACATACAATCCTCTCGTCCCTTTTTGGGATGAGGGGATTTTTTACTTTTTTTAGGAGGAACAAACGATGAACTTTAACCATCAACAAATCGAAACAAAGTGGCAAAAGAAATGGGAAGAAGAAAAAACATTCAAAACAAGTGAAGAATATGATAAACGAAAATTCTACGCTTTAGATATGTTTCCATATCCGTCGGGGGCAGGACTCCATGTTGGACACCCTGAAGGCTATACAGCAACCGATATTCTTTCCCGCTTAAAGCGGATGCAGGGTTATAATGTTCTTCATCCAATGGGCTGGGACGCTTTCGGGCTGCCAGCGGAACAATACGCATTGGATACAGGGAACGACCCAGCTGAGTTTACGAAGAAAAATATTGATACCTTCCGCCGACAAATTAAAGCGCTTGGATTCTCCTATGATTGGGACCGTGAAGTCAATACAACAGATCCCGAATATTATAAATGGACACAATGGATTTTCTTAAAGCTTTTTGAAAAAGGCCTTGCCTATATTGATGAAGTAGCGGTGAACTGGTGCCCTGCACTTGGAACAGTATTGGCTAATGAAGAAGTTATCGACGGTAAAAGCGAACGTGGCGGACATCCGGTTGAGCGCCGTCCGATGAAGCAATGGATGTTAAAAATCACCGCTTACGGTGACCGTTTACTTGAAGATCTTGAGGAATTAGATTGGCCAGAAAGCTTGAAGGAAATGCAGCGTAACTGGATTGGGCGCTCTGAAGGTGCGGAAGTAACCTTCCAAATCGATGGCCACGATGAAACGTTCAACGTATTCACGACCCGTCCGGATACACTGTTCGGTGCAACGTATGCAGTACTTGCCCCTGAACATTCTTTTGTTGATAAAATTACAACGTCTGAACAGCGCGCTGCAGTCGATGCTTATTTAGATAAGGTTAAGACGAAGAGTGACCTTGAGCGGACAGATCTTGCGAAAGAGAAAACAGGCGTATTTACCGGTGCTTATGCCATCAATCCCACCAATGGCGAAAAAATGCCAATCTGGATTGCTGATTATGTATTAGTAAGCTACGGAACTGGTGCGATTATGGCTGTTCCCGCACATGATGAGCGCGATTACGAGTTTGCCAAAGAATTCAATTTAACGATTATACCAGTTGTCGCAGGCGGGGATGTCGAGAAGGAAGCCTATACAGGGGACGGAAAGCATATCAACTCTGATTTCTTAAATGGCTTGAATAAGACGGAAGGCATTCAAAAAATGATTGCCTGGCTTGAAGAGAAAGGGATCGGAACGAAGAAAGTAACCTTCCGCTTACGTGATTGGTTATTCAGCCGTCAGCGTTATTGGGGTGAACCCATTCCGATTATCCATTGGGAAGATGGCACGATGACAGCTGTTCCTGATGATCAGCTTCCATTGATGTTACCAAAAACAAAAGATATCAAACCATCTGGAACAGGAGAATCGCCACTTGCTAATATTGTAGACTGGGTAAACGTGGTTGATCCGGAAACTGGTAAAAAGGGCCGCCGCGAAACGAATACAATGCCGCAATGGGCGGGCAGTTGCTGGTACTATTTACGTTATATTGATCCGAAAAATGATCAGGCTCTTGCTTCCCAGGAAAAATTAAAACATTGGCTTCCGGTAGATATCTACATTGGCGGCGCCGAGCATGCCGTACTACACTTGCTTTATGCACGTTTCTGGCATAAGTTCTTGTATGATATCGGAGTTGTTTCAACAAAAGAGCCATTCCAAAAGTTGTTTAACCAAGGGATGATTTTAGGCGAAGGCAATGAAAAAATGAGTAAATCAAAAGGAAATGTTGTCAATCCTGATGATATCATTGACAGTCATGGAGCCGATACACTACGCTTATATGAAATGTTCATGGGACCACTTGATGCCTCGATTGCCTGGTCCGAAAACGGCTTGGATGGTTCACGCCGCTTCCTAGACAGAATCTGGCGTTTACTAGTGGAAGAAGACGGATCATTAACTCCAAAAATCCAGTCCATCGAAGAAGGGTCTGATTTGGAACGGGTTTATCATCAAACCGTGAAAAAGGTAACCGAGGATTACGAAGGATTAAGATTTAACACCGCTATTTCGCAAATGATGGTATTCATTAATGAAGCCTACAAAGCAGCCGTTCTTCCAAAGGATTATATCGAAGGCTTCGTCAAATTACTTGCACCTGTTTGCCCGCATGTGGCAGAAGAGCTTTGGGAAAAGTTAGGCCATGGTGGTACAATTGCATATGAAACTTGGCCTGCATATGATGAATCGAAGCTAGTCGAAGCAGAAGTTGAAATTGTTATCCAAGTAAATGGCAAGGTAAAGACTAAGCTCATGGTACCAACGGATGCAAGCAAAGAAGTATTAGAAGGAATCGCGATGGACGATGACCATGTGAAGGAACAAATCGAAGGAAAAACGATTCGCAAGGTCATTACCGTTCCGGGTAAACTTGTCAATATCGTAGCAAACTAGAACAATAGGCATCCCCCGGTTCAATAAAGGGGGATGTTTTTCTGAAAGGGATGATTGGGATGGAAGAATTAGAAATCATTACACCGGAAGAATTAGAGAAGAAGCTTAAGGCAGGGGAGAAACTTGAGCTGGTTGATGTAAGGGAAGATGAAGAGGTAGCTTACGGGATGATACCGGGGGCGAAGCATATTCGGATGGGCGATATTCCTGCCAATCTAGATTACTTTGATAAGGAAAAGGAATATATTTTGATCTGCCGCTCGAGCCGACGCAGTGAAAACGTAGGCTATTACCTTCAAGAACAAGGCTATAAGGTCCGCAATATGATTGGCGGCATGCTTGCTTGGACAGGCGAGACAGAACACGTAGAATAACCGATTCCACTTGGAATCGGTTTTCTTTTTTTAAAATTGTATTTATGACATTATTTTTGTGATTTGCAACATATTGATGGGCAATTAGGACATATTTTCTGCCAATTGCGTCTTACTTTTAGGGCATATACGACATATTTTCGGTGACTTACGACATATTTCCAGAGACTTACAACACATTTTCAGTGACTTACAACACATTTTCAGTGACTTACGACAATTCATGGAAATTAATTGGAGGTTACGGAAAATCCCGAATACTTACGTCGCACTTTCCTCCTATTATGAAGAACTGGTATTCTATTAGACCGGATTCATTGCCCATGGACCACTTTTCAGTTCCCCTTTTTGATTGCCTCGGGATTTATCAACCGCTTTCTACAATTTATCGACCGATTCCTAGAATATATCAACCGAATTGAACATTTTATCAACCGTTTCTAGAATTTATCAACCGTTTTCCCCATTTTATCGACCACTTGCCTTTTCACCCGCAAACTTTGGTGAAACACCTCACTAAAAGGCTAAAAAGCCAGGGTCCTTTCCTTGCTCAGGTCATTATCTTTTTCATTTATGACCTAATTTTAGGGTATTTTTCAAAAAAGTTCTTGGTTATTTATGGGGGGAATATGCAAGTACCTAATACTCACTATATCCTCTCCTCTAATGTGATGCCGAAAGCTGCTGCGCAGCATAATCCCCATAATAAGTAATGGAACAATATTCATAACTGCAACCACAACCCCTTGATAATCAGTACCAATCAATAACCCCGCTGTGAGTTAAAGCTATCTTCTGACGGCTGATTTGAATTATTATCAGGCGATTGCCCTTGATTAAAGGACATTTGATTATTTGCATTACCGCTATTGGAAAGTCCAAGATAGGAGACCATTCCAGCTACTAAAGCCAAGCTGCCAAAGCTAACACCCCAAGAAATTCGTTGTTTTTTGTCCAATTTCCTTGCTCCTTTCAAAATAAGAACTATCTTTCTAAAAAGGAGTTTACAAGTTCAACCTTAAAATAATCTTAATTTTTCACTAGTATTATTTTTAAAATTCAGAAAAGTGGTTAATACTGATTAGTAAAAAAGAGAGGGAGAATCCAGTGATACAGGTTAAACTGTTTGATCGAGAGCATGAGAAGGATTTAGAAAAGGAAATGAATCGCTTTTTAAAAGGGATTGATGAAAGAAGCCTGCTCGATATTAAATATAATGTGGCAGCAATGCCTGAAGAGGAAGAGGATGAACAGATTTATTGCTTTTCGGCGATGATAATTTATAAGGCCTGACAAATCGTCAGGCCTTCATTTTTGCAGATAAGGCGGCATTGGTTCCGGCAAGCCTGCCAGTCACAAGGGCAGAGGTAATATTATACCCTCCAGTGTAGCCATGCACATCGAGAATTTCACCACAGAAATACAGACCGTTCATTAATTTTGAGCCCATCGTCTGCGGTTCAATTTCTTTAACAGACACGCCGCCGCCGGTCACAAATGCCTTTTCAAGTGGTAGTGTCCCATTTACTTTAATCGGGAATTGCTTGCAGCTCTTGGAAAAACTGCGAATCTTTTCATTGGAAATCGTTCCACCCTGTTCAGAGAGGTCAATCCCGTTAAATTCTAATAGAAAAAGAAGGTAACGCTCAGGGACGAGACCTTTTAAGGTATTTTTGATACTCTTCTTAGGCTCGTTTTTTATATGCTTAATAATTTCTTGAAAAACTTCCTCTTCTTTTTTGTCAGGCAGGGAGTCGAGACTCATCGTGACTTCTGTTAGCTTCCATTTCTTCATCGCTTTCACAACAAACTGACTACAACGGAGGACGGCAGGACCGCTAAGACCAAAATGGGTAAAAATCATATCCATACGATGCGAGATAATCGGCTTTCCTTTTGGATTTAAAACACTTAACTCAATGTCCCTTAAGGATAAACCTTGTAATGATTTATTTTTAATAAAAGGTTCACTAGACGTCACAGGGACTTCGGTCGGAAATAGCTCAGTAATCGTATGTCCGGCTTGCTCCGCCCAGGCATAGCCATCTCCAGTCGAACCCGTATGTGGAACCGATTTTCCGCCAACGGCAATCACAACGGAGTTTGTCGATAGTTGTTGACCATCTTTCAGCAGAACCGCAGAAACGTGGCCATTTTCGTAAATGACTTTGGCAACCGGACTGTTTTTAAAAATTCTTACATGCAGCTTTTCTAATTGAATTAATAAAGCATCTACGACCGATTGAGCTTTATTAGAAACGGGAAACATCCGCCCATGATCTTCTTCCTTCAATTCAATCCCCAATTTTTCAAAGAACTTAATAATATCTTCGTTGCTAAAAATAGAAAAAGCACTATATAAAAACTTGCCGTTTCCCGGCAGGTGCTTAATAATTTCTTCAATCGGCAGACGGTTGGTAACGTTGCAGCGTCCGCCTCCGGAAATCGCAAGCTTTCTGCCAAGCTTGTCGCCCTTATCAATTAACAGTACCTTCGCACCCTTCTCACCAGCAGCAATCGCAGCCATTAACCCAGATGGGCCGCCGCCGATAACAATTACATCGTAATCCATATTTGCACCAACTTTATATTCATTCGTCACTCCATTATAAACATTTCTCGTAAAATTAAAACGAAATCGCCTGGATTTTTCATAAAAATAACATAGTTGTTAGTGGCATCGGGAGAAAAGAAGTTGTAAACTACTAATAGTGTGCAAAAAAAGTCGAATTTACTTGTGCTGAAGTGCACGATTTTTCTTCAATAGGAAGGGATTATATGCAATCTAAGCTTTTAAGAGGAACATTTATACTAACCTTAGGAACGATCCTATCAAAGGTTATCGGCTTAATTTATGTTATTCCGTTTTATCAAATCGTCGGCAAACATGGGACACAGCTTTATTCCTACGGGTACGTCCCCTATACAATCTTTATCAGTATTGCAACGGCCGGTGTGCCGCTTGCCGTTTCAAAATTTATTGCAAAATATAATGCGCTTGAAGAATATGCCGTTGGCCGAAAGCTGTTTAAATCGGGTTTAGTGGTTATGCTCCTGACTGGCTTTACTGCATTCTTAGCCATGTATTTGGCAGCACCACTTCTGGCTCAATTAAGTCATCCTGGTAAAAAAGAGCTAGCCAATGTAATTACTGTCATCCGCGCCGTTAGTTTTGCTTTAATTGTTGTTCCATTTATGAGTTTAATTCGGGGTTATTTCCAGGGACATCAATCGATGGGTCCATCTGCTGTTTCACAGGTCGTGGAACAAATCGTCCGAATCGTATTCACACTTGCGGGGGCCTATGTTGTCCTGACATATTTGAATGGTACGATTGTTTCAGCTGTTAGTGTTGCCACCTTTGCCGCATTTGTCGGGGCAATCGGGGGGCTGGTTGTTTTATTTTGGTATTGGTATAAAAGAAAACCTTACTTGGATCAGCTTTTAGAACATGATAAAGGGTCAATCAATATCTCTTTAAAAGAAATTTACAAGGAAATCTTCATTTACGCAGCCCCGTTCGTCTTTGTCGGGATTGCCAATCCATTATTTCAATTTATTGATCAAATTACCTTCAACCGGGCAATGACCGAAATTGGCAATGCTAGACAGTTGGCGGAAGCTGCTTTTGGTATCTTGAATTTTGAGTCACATAAAATCGTTATTATTCCTGTTTCACTTGCAACCGCTTTTTCCTTAACACTCGTGCCCAGTGTTACCAAGGCATTTGTTGAGAATGACCGTAATAGTATGAACCATCAATTAAACCAAACATTTCAAGTCATGTTGTATTTAACATTACCGGCCGCCCTTGGTCTATCTTTATTGGCGGAGCCAGTCTACACAGCGTTTTATGAACATGACGTGCTGGGAACTCAGGTATTAGGTGCTTATGCGCCCGTTGCGATTTTATTCTCCCTTTACGCGGTTACAGCGGCCATTTTGCAAGGAATTAATGAACAGCGCTTTACAATCCTAAGCTTGCTTGTTGGTTTATTAATAAAATTTTCTTTGAATATTCCATTAATAAAACTGTTTGAAACTAGAGGGGCCGTTCTCGCAACAGCACTTGGTTATACGGCCGCTATTCTGATAAATCTAATTGTTATTAAGACATTTTCCGGTTATCGGTTCCGGCTTGTTTGGCGCAGGAGTCTATTGATTGTGATATTCGCAGGAATGATGTGGGCCGGGACAGCAATTGTCTATAAATTACTATCATTATTCCTTTCCCCGGCATCCAAGGGTCAATCAGTCTTGATTATCCTCGTAAGTGCTGGAGTAGGTGCGGTCATCTATTTCTACTTAGGCCTGAAATCAGGACTAGTAAACCGCTTATTCGGTGATAGGGTAGATCGAATCAAGCAAAAGTTACGATTACGATTGTAAAAATCTTTTTATTAAGGGGGATGGGACAGTTTGAGAATTGATAAAATGCTTGCCAATCTTGGTTTCGGCAGCCGTAAAGAAGTGAAACAGCTTTTAAAAAGCGGTGCTGTCAAAGTTGATGACGCAGTTGTGAAGGACGCTAAACAACATGTTGATACGTCTTCACAAACCGTTACATTAAACGGCGAGGTTATTGAATACAAAGAATTCATCTATCTGATGATGAACAAGCCGCAAGGAGTACTGTCAGCGACAGAGGATAGCTCCTGCGAAACTGTCATTGATTTATTAGAGCTTGGCGATCAAGTGTATGAGCCGTTTCCTGTCGGAAGATTGGACAAGGATACGGAAGGGTTACTGCTGATTACTAATGACGGTACCTTGGCCCATCGGTTGCTTTCCCCGAAAAAGCATGTGCCGAAGACATATTTTTCCATCATTGATGGGGAAGTGACGGAAGAAGATGTTACTGCCTTTGCCAATGGCGTAACATTGGATGACGGTTACGAAACAAAGCCCGGCGAATTGAAAATATTGAAGTCCGGAATTCGTTCTGATATTGAGCTGACCATCACCGAAGGGAAATTCCATCAAGTGAAAAGAATGTTCGAGGCAGTCGGAAAAAAGGTCGTTTACCTGCAGCGGATAAGCATGGGTCCGTTACCTTTGGACGAAACCCTAGAACTTGGCGAATACCGGGAATTAAGTGATGAAGAAGTTGACTTATTAAGAGAATATCAAGTGAAAAGCAGCCAATAATCTGGCTGCTTTTTCAAATTCTGTGCATAACATATTTATTTGAATTTCGAAATAACTTATTTTAAAAAGCTCAATACAAGACGGTTAAATTCACTAGGCTTTTCCATGTTAATCATGTGGGCGGTTCCAGGAATCACGGCCATCTTTGATGCTCTAATTTTTTCATGAAGGAATTGGGAAATTGCACTGAATTCCGGGAAATCGACATCAGGGGATACAATGAGTGTTGGAACTTTGATGTTCTCGGCTACATCAATCGTCTTTGTTTCCGGCAAAATCATTTTTCCTTTACCATTTTCCTTCGTCAAATTGGTCCTAAGCATGATTGAATATTTTTCAATGAAGTCCTGGCTCAATTCATCCACTGACCTAAAAGGACCAGCAGCCCACGCTTTACACATCAGGTTTACCACCTCTGTAAGACCGTCACTTTGCGGACATTCCTTTAATTTTGCTTGATACTCTTGTCTTTCTAGAGAGAATTCGCTCCAGCCCAGCAATCCTGTTGAGACAAGAATTAATTTATCCACCATTTCCGGATTGGCTAAGGTGAAATCCATGCTAAGATTGCCGCCAACAGAAAGACCGATTAGATGCACCTTTTGAACACCCAAATACTCTAATAAACCCTTAATATCGTCTACAAGCGAAAAATCGTTATCATGCGCTCTCGATTGACCGGAACCAGCAGAATCAAAACGAATTACCTGAAAGTGCTTTGCGAATTCTTCAAATTGAGCATCCCACATGCTCGAATCAAGCGGATATCCATGCACCATTAATAATGGTTGACCCTCACCTTTGGTTTCGTAATAAAGACTTGTTCCATTAATTTCAGCAAACCCAGTTTTCATTTTCATCCTCCTATTTTGCCGATGTAGGAAAGTGACTCAACCTCTTCATCATCCAATGCACCGATTAAAATTCGCTGTACATCCTTAATTGTCGTTTGAAGCGGCACGGAGACGCCTTGTTTTTTTATTAAGGATGCCGTAATCATAAATGGCTGTGAAAAATATGCTTCCAGACGTAATCCACGATGATAAGTTTCCTGATCAGAAGCAGGTATTCTGTCAATTCCAAGAAATCTTAGCTCTCGATAGCGGCGCAGTAACTTTTTTGCCTGCTGCTGTGTTTGCAGATGAGCCTTTGCAAGATGTGCTCCTTCAATTAGGATCGAGGTAGAGTAGAGCGGATTGATAGCAGGATATATTTTTCGCGAAACGAGATCTGCATCAAATTGCCAAAGCGTATCCAAGGGTCCATAGGGCTCCTGTTCATCCACGGCCTCACCTATTAAGTCTACTAATAATGTAGTGGGGGAGATGCCCTTTTCTCTTAGATTCTCAAGCAGGGAATAAATTTCACCCGTTATAACAGTTTGCCGGTCAGCAGCTAGAAAAATAGGCAGCTTAGACATTTGCTGAATTTTTTCAAAGGCATCAAGCCGGGAATGGCAGACAAATTTAGTTTCATTAATGACATCGCTTAATCCAACAGTTTCTTCCTTTGGTTTTAAAAAGAAAGTTTGATAGCCATTTCTATTCATTCTGTGAAAAATTTCAGCTAATAGGACAAGCTGGCCCATTCCAGGCCTGGCCACAAATCCGATTGTCCCTCCACGAGTTAAGGGAGCAAATAAATCAATTGCTTTAATTCCTGTTTCCACCATTTCCGCGGCATTCCCACGAACGATGAGTTCATCCACAGAACACTCGGCAAGGTCAGCAAGTGCTATGAGAGTCCTAACTTCAGCCCGCGCCAGTGGAATCTTCCCTGTGCAAAGATTTGATACCGTTGCCGGTCTTAGTCCAGCAGCAGCAGCAGCAACTGTTAAATTTGGAACCCGTTGACGCAGAAACTCAACATTTAATCTTATATATTCCATGTATTCGCCTTCCTTTACTCTTTAGAGAAAAATAATTACCCTTAAGAGTAATATATATTCTTGATATTAAAGTTGTCAAGAATTTATGATGAATATTCAGTTAATTAATTACAATAAAAAAGAACAAAGCATCAGCCTTGTCCTTTTTATGGAATCAGTTTCTCAATTAAGCTTGAAGAAATGATTTTAACATCCAGTTATGCTTATTAAGTTTGCCAATTAAGTCTACGAACATGTCACTAGTAACATCATCATTGTTTTGTTCAGCTACTTGGACCCCAGATTTTAATTCATCAATGATTAAAGAATAGTCATTTACGATTGCCTGAACCATTTCCTCTGCAGTTAAAGCTTCAGTTGTTTCTTCAATCGTTGCAAATTGAAGATACTCTTTTAAGGTGGAAATTGGTTTTCCTCCGTTGGCTAAAAGCTGTTCTGCTAATTCATCCATGTTTGCTGCTGCTTCCTCATATAGCTCTTCAAATTTTGCATGTAAAGTAAAGAAGTGAGGGCCTTTCACATACCAATGAAAACGATGTAATTTAGTGTATAAAACATTCCAGTTAGCGATTTGTTGGTTGAGTACTTGTTCGAGTTTCATTGAGCATTCCTCCTAATTTCTTATCTAAATTAATTATATCATATATTAATTAAAAGTAAATATTAAATTATAATAATTATAAACAATTGTAATTCTATTGTTTTTTATCATAAAAATCATAATAACCAACATTTTCTATCCAAACTGTTGCATTTTCCCCATTTTGATCTGAAATCCATAAATCTCTTTGAGTGGCTACCAAATCTTTTTTCCTCAGCCATGTTAATTTATTGGCTGAAGCAAGATAAATCGGCTGGTAGTCACCATAATCCTTTGGCGGGTGAGTAATTTGTGTTTGCTTTTGTTCACCAATTTTTATCAAAAATAAAGAAGGGTCCGGCCGCTGCTTGGCGTCATTCGACCATTCGCTTTCTTTGACTCTTGAAACAAACAGAGAATGATCATCCTTCCAAGCGAATCCAAGTTCCGCGAATTTTGGGGGAGTTAAGTTCATCGATGTAAAAGCAGGAAGCTCGGTTACTTTCATATCTTTATTTTTAAACCCTAAGACAATTCTTCCGCCGCCCGCAATATATCCTAACCTATTTTGCCGAAACGCCCATTTTACTGAAGATTCCCCATTTATCTCATCTATTGTCTCAAAATGCTGGCCATCAGCAGAAATTACGCAGACCATATTGCTGTCCATTGGCCCTGAACCCGGTGGACTGACGACCAAAGAAACCCACTTTCCGTCTGGAGAAAATTGATAATTTGATACATTAATTGCTGGCACGGTAAGATTCCCTTTTTTCAGTTCATTTGGAATGGTATATAGCTTTTTTACATTTTTGGTTAGACTGGTGGTTTTCTCTAAATTTTTTTCAAGTCCAATTTGAAAAAGAACTGGATTGGTCCAACCATCTGGTCTCATGGCAGCGCTTGATGCTGTAATAAATGAACGTCCATCCGGGTACCAGCTATAATCGCCGACACCCAACGCAATATTATTAAAGTGATCAAGGTTTGAGACATTAAGGACCCATCCGCTTTTAAAAGCAAGGATATTCTCGACAGGTGACCATTTGGGGCTCGTCCCATCAAGGGTAATCCGGTTGTGTTTTTTCGTTTCTAGATTATACACCCATATTTCTGTTTGATACTCCATGTCCGGACTGAGTTTCTCTTTAGGTTCAACCTGATAGACAATCCATTTTCCATCGTGTGACCATTGGGGAGGATTGTTATAGGTAGCCGCCTTTTGCGTTATTTTTTCCACTTTCCCATTGATTTTTGTCCAGAGAAAGCCGTCCTTAACATACGCAATCTTTAGCTTATCATTCTGTGGTTCTGCCTTTACCAACCCGCTTGGCAGCAATAATAGAAAAATCAATAAAAAACAAAACTGCTTTTTCATCCTTTCACCTCAATAGAAGACCTTTAATTATTTTCCACAAGAAGGCTAGAAATATGTGGGAAATAAAAAAACAAAGTATCTTTAAGTTCGATACTTTGCCTTAAATCAAGATATTAAAAAAGATCCTCCAACGATATTTGAAATCCTTCCAAAACCTCTGATTTGATGATGCCTTTTTCCTTCAATGCGTCCATTTGCTGATATTGTCCCAAAACGCGTTGATGTTTTGTGGAAAGTGAAGGTGACACAAACACATTGCCATCAATGTATTCCATCAGTTTGTCTGTTTCTTCCCTCAATTTATAAAATTTTTCAAGTTTTATCAGATGATCTTGCAAAACAGCTTTTTCTTTTTGAAAAAATAAGTAACCAGGTATAACAATGGGTACTATAATACCTAAATAGATTTTAGGATATAGGTGTTATGAAGGGGGAATAGACATGAAACTTACACACGAGCAGGCGATTGAATTACACGGCTTTAATAACTTAACAAAGTCGTTAAGCTTTAATATGTATGATATTTGTTTCACACGGACGAGGGAAGAGCGGGAAGCTTATTTAAACTATATTGATGAAGAATACAGTGGGGAAAGATTGCAGAAAATTTTACGGCATGTCTCAGATATTATTGGTGCCCATGTCTTAAATGTAGCCAGCCAGGATTTTGAACCTGCCGGGGCAAGTGTTACGTTGTTGGTATCGGAAGGGCCTGTGGCAAATGCTCCCTCTGAATCATTCGAGGAATCTCCGGGACCGCTTCCCGAATCAGTGGTGATGCAGCTGGATAAGAGCCATATCACTGTTCATACCTACCCGGAATTCCACCCTGATGAAGGAATCAGCACATTTAGAGCGGATATTGATGTCTCCACCTGCGGAGAAATTTCGCCGCTTAAGGCACTCCATTATTTAATTCATACATTTGAAACCGACGTGATGACAATCGATTATCGTGTTCGTGGTTTTACAAGAGATAAATCGGGACACAAACTTTTTATCGATCACGAAATCAACTCGATTCAGAATTACATTCCCGAAGATGTCGGCGAGTTATTCGATATGATTGACGTCAATGTTTATCAGGAACATATTTTCCACACAAAATGCAAGCTGCGAGAATTCGACTTAAATAACTACTTATTTGGTTACACAAAAGACAAGTTGACTCCGGATGAACATATTGAAATCACAGAGAGATTAAAGATAGAGATGGATGAAATCTTTTATGGGAAAAATATTGTTTAATAAAAGAGCGCGGGTCTTGCGCTCTTTTTGTGCTAAAAGGTAAGAATGTATATAATTTTCAACCTTGAGAATTGTCTATCTCCAGCTCCCTAGCGGCTAGTGTCCTTCGCTCTCCGCCCTACGATAAGTCAACATCGGGCAGCGAAGCTCACCGTGTTTCCTTTATCTCAGTTGGAGTGCTCCAGGCCATACGCCGCTGCCCAGGGCGCTTCCGCTTTTCTTAATCATTTAACAAATGATGCAGCATTCTATTTTTATCATCAAAAAATTGCTTCATGATCTTATAATGGTTTGTTTCTTCAAGTGTACTTTCCCTTATTCCCGCTTCCGTAAATTCAAAGATTTTTGCATCTGGATAAGCCATTATGATAGGCGAATGGGTAGCAATAATAAATTGTGAATTTTCATTCACCAAGTCATGGATCCTCGTTAACATCGACATTTGCCGCAATGGCGAAAGGGCGGCTTCTGGTTCATCTAAAATGTATAGACCATTTCCACCAAAACGATGAAGGAACGTGGCGAAGAAGGCCTCGCCATGTGACTGCTCGTGTAGGGAAACACCGCCAAATGAATCAATGACTCGCCGACCACCGGCTCCCCTGTCCAATTCCTCGATGTTTGAAGCGACATTATAAAAACTTTCCGCACGCAGAAAAAATCCATCATCCGGCTTTATAACACCTTTAATTACTTTCAGATAGTCTCCAAGCGGTGAATGTGAATCATAGGTTGAGAAATTAAAATTATAGGATCCGCCCTCGGGGTTAAAGCCTAAGGAAACCGCAATCGCTTCGAGTAAGGTAGATTTGCCCATCCCATTTTCACCGATGAGAAATGTAACATTGGGATGAAAAAATAGTTCATCTAAAGTCTTCAGACTCGGGAGATTAAATGGATATTTTTTAAATGAGGGGACTTCATCTCTATTTAATTTGGTACTTCTTAAATATTGAGTGTTTAACATAAAACAACCTCTTTGTTTTGTTTTTAATATTGTCAGGAAATTATATATAAATTAGTGTGGATAACTTGAATAGTTATCTGAATCCAGCTCCAGCGCCCAGCGGACTTCGCTCTTTTCCCCACGATAAGTCAAGCACGGATGCGCTCCGCTTTCCGTGTTTCCTTTATCTCAGTCAAAGCGCTCCTGTCCATACGCCGCTAAACGGGCGCTTGCGCCTTTTGTTCTAATTTTAACATTTTTTCCAATCGATTTTTTTAAAATGAAGAAAACTTTGGAACTTTTTCAAAAGGCAAACGTATTTAATAGAAACGGAAATTTATGGAGGGATATTCATGAATGAGCAGTCTCTTTATTTTAAAGATAATTTCTTTTCAGCAGGCAGAACGGAAATCTTTAATAGTTCAAAAGAAAAGGTGGGCGAGCTTGATTTAAAGAGTGCCTTTTCTTCAAGTGTTGATGTGTTAGATAAGGATGGAAATCAAGTGATAACTGGCAAGTTTGGGGTGTTTAGCAACAAGTGGCGTATTTCTGACTCAAGCGATCAAGAAGTCGGTATCCTTAAACAGAAGTTCACCCTTTTTTCAAAGAAATATGAATATGATGCTTATAACCGTGGAGTTTATCTAATAGAATCAGAGCCATTCTCCCATCTGTATGAAATTTTTGATGAGCAATCAAATCAAATTGGTAAATTCGAAAAGGTGAGCGGCTTCTTTTCGTCTCCCGCCTATCAATTAAGTACTTCTAATGGGAAACTGGCGACTGAGGAACTTATCGCCGTCGTTATGGGAGTTAATGCTATTCGGAAACGAAGAAATAACAATGCTGCCGCTAGCGGAGGAGCAGGAAGTTAAGGTTATTGGCCGGGGAATTTATTTTTCTTGCCTGAGACTAGAAGCAAAAAGGGGGGAAGTTTCTTTTGAAAAAAATTTTAAGTTTCTTAATCGGACCATTAATTATCGCAATTATTACATACTTAATATCGTCTAAATTTCAAATGAAATTTATTGACCTTTTTTTCATGATGGGATTAATAGCATCTGTATTGATCTATTTCTTTAGCTCATCGGGAGGATTAATAAGTAAACACACAAACCGGCAAATTCAAGGGCAAACAGGTTTAAAAGTAAAACAGGATGAGAATAAGTTCCATTCTTCTTTTTTCTTTTATGGTTCAGCTTTATACACGGTTGTAAGTTTAATTGTCACTGTTATTTATTATAAAGATTACTTTTTCAAATAACCTTCTGTGGACTATCAATTTATCTTTGAAAACGAAATATTGAATACTTTCATAGCCTGCCCCATACATTGAATTAATATGAAAATGGGAGAGGAAGCTCATGCAATTTTATTACGGTCCGCAAATGCCACTTCGAATTTTGGATGAGGCGGAGTTTTGGAAACATCAGGAAGAAGAGCATACAGTTGTTATTAGAGAACTGGTCTCGGGGCTGGAACAGGAATTTGTTGAGGCTTTGAAAAAGTGGGAACAAGCCCTTGGAGAAACACACCAACAGGTTGTCCGCTTTATTGAATCTGCCATCCGGTCAGGTTCGCAAGTGTCGGACCAATTGTATCAACAGGTGCTACAGCTTGTTACTTATTGCCTGCAAGAAAGCGAGTCTTTTATTCAATTATGTGAGCAGATAAAAACACATAGTCAAGCTGTAAGCGGTAATCAAACCGCTAAAGTGGTTTTAAATCATATTATTCGCGAATCCGAGTACTTTGTCGGAATTGCTCACGCACTGCTATCTAGCGGCCAATAAATAATCCATCTTGAATGAAATGATCTGTTTACGGTGATTTTACATAATGTAAAGTCACCATTTTTATTTTAAAAAAGAAAACTTGACGCGCAACCAAATGGTGTTATATAGTCGTAATGTGAAACTAAATGGTTTCATATTTTAAACGATTCAAGGAGGCATTTCAATGGGAAATGAAGCACAAGCAACATTAGAGGATATAAAGTATACGGTAATTTACAATGCACCAATTTCTAAAGTTTGGGATGCAGTTGCAACTTCAGAAGGGTTAGAAGCTTGGTTCATGCCGAATGATATGGAGCCAGTTGAAGGTCACGAATTTCATCTAAATGCCGGCCAATTCGGGATGTCCCCGTGTAAAGTAACGAAAGTCGACCCGCCAAACAGCCTTTCTTTCAATTGGGGAAAAGATTGGACGCTTACTTTTGAATTAAAAGAGCTTGATGGAAAAACTGAATTTACCCTCACACATGGTGGCTGGGATGCTAACAAAGTTACGGAATTTGGTGCTCCGCATACCCCAATTCGCGACAACATGAATCAGGGATGGGCTGGCCTTGTGAAAAAATTGCAGGAATTTGTTGAGGCATAAATGACCTCATCTTCTGCAAAACATGATGTCTTTCAAGCTATCGCTGATCCGACACGCCGAAAGTTATTGAAACTTCTTAGCAAGGAAGAGATGCCTGTTACGGTTATCAGTGGACACTTCCCAATGAGCCGAACGGCCGTATCGAAGCATCTGCGTGTATTAGCAGATGCAGGCTTGGTAAAGGAGCGGAAAGTTGGCAGGGAAACTAGGTACAAGCTTGAGCCAGACCCACTGGTTGAGTTAAAAGATTGGCTCCAATATTTTGAATTGTTTTGGGAAAACAAGCTGGTGGCACTTAAACTCTTGGTTGAGTCAGATGAAGCAGTTGCTGAACATCCTGGCGCTCCATTTGGAAGAGACAAACTAGAGTTGAAAAACATTAAAGATCATAAGTGAAAGTTACCTGAGCCAGGCTATATTGAAGACAGGCTAAGAAAAATCCCTTTTAAAATACAGGGGAAATAAACCAATATAGAAAAGGCAAAAAGTCAGCATTCAAAATGCTGACTTTTCCTTTTAAAGCATACTATTTTCTTCTATTATCCTGAGGATTAACTAACTACGCCCTTACCTTCACCTTCAATGGCTCGGCAGCCGATGTTTTCTCCTTATTTGTCCTTACTACAAATGAGAGAATAATCAAAGCCCCGACAATAACAAGAGATACGGCTGAACCGATTAAATTACTTGGACTTAACAGGAAGCCGATAAAGATCATACTTAAGCTGACAATCGCTAATATAGTAGTGTATGGAAACCCTTTGACTTGGAAAGCAGGTTTTTCTTTGTAATAAGGCCGGAGCTTTAATTGCGCAGCACAAATGCTAATCCAAACCAACATTACCGTAAAGCCAGGGATTGTCATCAGATAGTTGATGACTTGATTAGGAGTCATATAGGCCAAAAAAACACCGATTAAAATACAACTACTCGTGATCATTATTCCGATTAAGGGAATCCCTTTACCAGAAACCTTTGCCAAACCTTTAGGGGCAACACCGCTTTGAGCCATCGAAAATAATGTTCTAGAAGTAGCGTAAATCCCGGAATTCGCTGCTGAGAGTACCGCTGTCAAAAGGACAAAGTTCATAATATGTGCTGCACCAGGAAGCCCTGTGGTACTGAAGACCTGAACAAACGGGCTGTCAACACCGGAGACCATGTTCCACGGCATGATTCCGCAAATAATAAGGATTGGCAGTATGTAAAAAATAACTACCCGCCAAACGGCCCCTTTAATAATTTTTGGCAGAACTCGCTCTGCATCTTTTGTCTCTGTAACAGCAACCCCGATTAATTCAGCGCCTCCATACGAAAACATGACAACCAAAAAGGCACTAAACATTCCGCCAATCCCATGAGGGAAAAATCCGCCATGCCCGGTGTAGTTTGAAACAGGACTTTGAATCGAACTTGGAAGAATACCAACGATTAAAAAAACGCCCAAAATAATAAAAGCAACCAAGGCAAGAATTTTAATACCGGCAAACCAAAATTCCATTTCCCCGTAGTACTTTACTTGGAATAAATTAATCCCGATAATCACGGCTCCACAAATGAGGCTTAATAGCCATAGGGGTGCTTGCGGAAACCAAAATTGCAAAAAGCTTCCTGCTGCCAGCAATTCAACAACGGTAACGATGATCCAGTTGACCCAATAGAGCCAGCCGACGATAAAGGAAACTCGAAAACCGAAAGCCTTGTTTACTAGATGCTGTACGTTAAAGTTTGGAAAGGCCAGTGCCATTTCCCCTAATGCTGCCATAACAATAAATAATAATAGACCGCCAATTAAATAGGTAAAAACAACACTTGGTCCGGCAATAGTTAACGTATCGGAGCTCCCTTTAAAAATCCCTGTTCCAATCATACCTGCTAAGGCAATAAACTGGACATGCCTTGGCAATAACCCTTTTTTTAATTCCTGCTGATTAGTCTCCATGATGATTCTACCCACTTTTCTATTCCACTTAGACGCTTTTAAGCGCTAAAGTATTTTTTATATTAATATAACATATTATCAAAAGCTGTCAAATAGTTTCGGGGCAATTTTTAAGCAACAAAAAAGGCACGCGAGATGGTCTCGCGTGTCTGCTTTAAGCTTATTATTATATTGTAGAATTAAGAAGACATTTTCACTTTCTTTTGTGTAATCGTCCATTTTCCGCGGCTTGGGCTTATTACCAAGTCATTATAGGCTAAGACATTTAAATCTCGTTGTATGGTGCGAGGAGTGATACCAAATTCCTCTACAAGTTCCTGCGTTGTGACAGTGCCGTTATTGTGGATAAACATGTAGATACATTTGATGCGGTTTAACATCCGGTTAGTTGAAGGTTTCACAAAACCACTCCCTATCCTTTTTTCAAACCCATGGCAATACCCTGTTACCGACAGCCTGTTTGAAGTATGAACTTCAAGAATATGTAGTTTCTTTTCCGCGCAGCCATCTCCTTTTTATGGATGATTACTGTGAATTCGTAGATGTCATACATCTAACCTTATTGTACCCACAATTTCTGAGAATTTCTACCGCAATAATGAAGTTTACAAAAAATTTTCAATGAATTACAAAAATTAATCGCCGTTTTAACCTCCCATACCATTCTCATACTATATGTTATGGGTTATCATATGTGGTTTATGATAAATTGTTTGAATTTTTAGTAAAAACGCGCAATTAATTTTTGAATAATTGTTAAGGATTGAAACTAATGAAAGTTTTACAGCAAAATTGCTAAGATATTTGCAGTAATGATATTGTAAAAGGGGTACAAATATCTCATAGCAGGGGGTACACACAAATTGTCTACGATTAATTGGATGGATGAGGTCGAAAAAAGAAAAGAATATCTCATTAAGGATGCACAGGGATTATTACATATTAAAAGCCTCTTAGACGAGGAGAATACATCTATTGATGCACCACTAGGGAAAGGGGTAAAAGAAGCCCTTGACTACATGCTGCTGCTTGGTGAAAAAGATGGATTTACGCCAAAGAATGTTGGAAACCTTGCAGGTCATCTTGAGTTTGGTACCGGAGAAGAGCTTCTTGGAATCCTTTGTCATGTGGATGTCGTTCCGGAAGGTGATGGCTGGACAAGCGATCCGTTTGGGGCAGAAATTCGTGATGGAAAGATTTTTGCCCGTGGTGCATTGGATGACAAGGGGCCGACAATGGCTGCTTATTATGCGATGAAGATTGTGAAGGAGCTTGGTCTGCCGCTTAAGAAGCGTGTTCGGATGATTATTGGTACCGATGAAGAGAGTAATTGGCGCTGTGTCGAGCATTATTTCCAGCATGAAGAAATGCCAACATTAGGATTTGCACCAGATGCTGATTTCCCGATTATTAATGCCGAAAAAGGGATTGCAGATATTGATATGGTTCAGAAAGAATCTGTCCAGAATAAAGAAGCAGCAAACGTTGAAGTCGTAAGCTTTGCCTCCGGAAAAAGATACAATATGGTTCCTGATTATGCGAAATCTTCAGTCCACGTTAAGGATAACCAAGAGGAGATGGTCCAGCAATTTACCAATTTCATGAAGCAGTATGAGTTGGAACATGGTCATCATGTTGAAACTGGGGAATTAATTTTAGAAGTAAAAGGTGTTTCCGCACATGGGATGGAACCGAAGAATGGCAAAAATGCGGGACTATTTTTGGCGGAGTTTCTTTCTAAGCAAAGTTTGGATGCTAAAGCCGCAGCTTATTTTCAATTCGCCTCCCGCTATTTCTTTGATGATTCACGTGGGGTGAACTTAGGGATTGCATATGAAGATGATATTTCCGGAGAATTAACCATTAACCCTGGAAAGCTTTCCTATTCCAAGGAATCTGGTGGACGAATTGGGATGACATGCAGGTATCCTGTCACCAATAAAATGGAGAATACAAAGGCAAAACTAGATGCACTTTTAGAAACGGAAGGATTTACGATTGAAAACTTCTCAGACTCAAAGCCGCATCATGTCGACGAAAAAGAGTTCTTGATTCAAACCTTGAAAAAAGTTTATGAAGAGCAAACAGGCGAAAAAGCCGAATTACTTGCGATTGGGGGAGGGACCTATGCCCGTTCTCTAAAAGCTGGAGTGGCGTTTGGTCCATTATTTCCCGGAAGGCCGGATATCGCCCATCAAAAAGATGAATATATGTATATTGAAGATTTGCTAAAAGCAACCGCCATTTATGCACAGGCCATCTTCGAATTAGCAAAAAGTGAATAAATAAACAAAAGGAGACATGGGAGAATGGGATTTGCAATTTTAAACGGAAAAATTATTGACCGCTCAGAAGCAAAGGTGGATGTCGAAGACCGCGGCTACCAATTTGGCGATGGGGTATATGAGGTCATCCGAGTCTATAACGGAAAGATGTTTACCGTAACGGAACATTTGCATCGGTTTGTGAAAAGTTCGGACAGTATCGGTATTTCTTTTCCCTTTTCATCGGAGCAATTAACCAGTTTACTTGAAGAGTTGATTGTAAAAAATAATCTTCGGGTGGGAATAATCTATATGCAAATTACGAGGGGAGTCGCCCCTCGTAATCATGCCTTTCCGACGGAGGATGTCATACCTACTTTTGTGGCCTATACGAAAGAAGTACCAAGACCTGCAGAAAGTTTAAAAACGGGTGTAAAAACCATCCTTACCGAGGACATCCGCTGGCTGCGCTGTGATATTAAAAGTTTAAATTTGCTCGGTAATTTATTGGCAAAGCAAAAGGCAGCAGAAGAAGGCTGCTTTGAAGCCATCCAGCATCGCGGTGAGGATGTGACAGAAGGTAGTTCATCGAATATCTTTATCGTGAAAAATGGCCTTGTCAGCACCCATCCATCCAATCATCTAATCTTAAAGGGAATTACGAAAGATGTCATTTTACAGCTATGTGCGAAAAATAATATTCCCCTCAAAGAACGGACATTTTCACTTGAAGAATTAGAAGAGGCTGACGAGGTTTTTCTTGCAAGTACAACATCAGAGGTCATGCCGATTATTGAAATAGCAGGAAAAAAAGTCATGGATGGGATGCCAGCTCCTGTGACGAAAAAACTGCAGGAACTGTTTGTTCAAGAAATTGAGAAACAGTGCGGTGCTCTTAAAGAATCCTAGAAAAAAGACGTGTTTGCTGCAACTGCAAACACGTCTTTTTAGCGGCTTGTAAAAAAATATTGACTAATTGTCTGTCTACTAATAGATACAATTGGGAGAAAATAGACTAAAATTAGGTAAGGGACTGAAAAATAAATGAATCATTCCAATCACTATTTCTTTGCTGTTAGAATTCCCGAGGAAACAAAAATAATCATGGGGAACCATATCGAGAAAATAAAGGAAGTTCTCCCGTTTAGCCGCTGGGTCAACCATCAAGATCTGCATATAACATTGGCGTTTCTAGGTGCCGCTCCACCTGAAAAACGTGAGGATGCGGAAAAGAATGTGAAAGAGGTAATCGTGGAATCTAAAGCGCTAACACTGGGAATCAATCGGCTAGGCTTTTTCGGCAGTGAAGATTCACCCCGTGTGTTTTGGGCGGACACGGAGGAAAGTGAACATTTACAATTAATCAGGAAAAAGGTGTTTGCAGCGTGCGGGAAGGCCGGATTTCAACTGGAAACAAGACCGTTCCGCCCTCATATAACACTTGCAAGAAAGTGGATTGGTGATGAACCTTTTCAAACAGTAATGCTTGAGCGCTTGTGGGGAGAGCTGCAGCCGGAACCGCTCCAATTTGAAGCAAGTGAAGTGGTTTTATATCAAACAAACCTTAACAAAACACCAAAATATGAAGCAAAAACAATATTTCCTTTACGATAATATTTAAGTTAAAAGGTTGATTCTATGGAACAAATTTACTTTATTATTAATCCAAAAGCTAGAAATGGCTATTGCCTTAAAATATGGGAAAGAGTTGAAATTCAACTAAAGAAGGAACAGGTATCCTACCTAGCCTTTTTCACCGAATATCCCAGTCACGCAACTATCCTTGCGAATCAGATTGCCAAGAAGAATCGTGAGCAAAAGATTATTATTGCTGTCGGCGGCGATGGAACGCTCCATGAGGTCATCAATGGGATCGTAAAAGAAAAGAATATCACGATTGGTTTTATCCCGGGAGGGTCGGGGAATGATTTTTCACGAGGCTTTCACATTCCAGCTGACCCCGTGGAAGCCCTCAAGATGATTCTCCGTCTTATGAAGCGTGAAGCAGCATCAGTCGATGTCGGTGAAATTACGTTAGGGGATCAAACAAATCATTACTTTATTAATAACATGGGTGCCGGCTTTGATGCCGTAATTTCTTATGAAGTCAACCAATCCAAAATAAAGGCATTATTAAATAAACTTTCGCTGGGTAGGTTGGTTTATGTTTATTTTTTATTAAAAAAGCTATTTACTTACAAAACCTCAACAATTGATTTATCAATTGACGGGAGAAGGCATATATTTGAACAAACATGGTTTGTTACTGTTTCCAACCAGCCCTTTTATGGAGGCGGGATGAAAATCGCCCCTGGGGCGGTGCCTGATGATGGGCTGTTTGATATAACGGTTGTCCATCAGTTATCAAGATGGAAGCTGTTACTCGTTTTTATTAGTGTTTTTTGGGGAAAGCATATCCATTTCAAAGAAGTGAAAACTTATAAGGGAAGAGTCGTTTCCATTCAATCACGGGCACCACTATTTGTTCACGCAGATGGGGAGCATATCGGATTCACACCATTGGCCATTCATTTACATGCAAGGGCATTGGAGTTGTTAGCGAGAAGCCATAGGAACGAAGAAGTTGAGCTGAAAGAGAGGGACTCGAATGATTGCAGCTGACCGGATTTTTTTGGCCTACCTAGATGAAATGAATATCATTACGATTCTTCTTCCACTTTCATATCATCAAGGTTTGTCATCTTCTTTCACGATTTCTTATGATTTTCAAGAACATTCTTTAAAAATTATCGGGAAATGCCAAATAGAGAATCAAATGAAATATATTTGTCAGCTTGAAGTGGATGTATCTTTTGGAAGACAATATTGGATCATTGATGCGCACGGCGGGAAAACAGATTTACAAATAGGTGCCGTGATTCGAACGGATGCATTTGATGAAAAATTCTATTATGACGGGAATGACCTTGGTGTGACCTTTCATACCGAGAAAACCTGTTTTAAGCTTTGGGCGCCGACGGCTACCGGTGTCAAATTAAAACTTCGCCAGCCTAACAGCAGTTTTTCCGAAATCGTCAAACTGAAACGTGAGGATAGGGGAATATGGTCTGTTGCGGTTAACCGTGATTTAGAATTATGCCACTATAGTTTTCTTGTCCTCGTAAATCAAGAATGGCGGGAGGCAGTCGATCCTTATGTTAAAGCTGTAACGGCTAATGGGGAGCTGGGGGTTATCGTAAATCTCGAAAAGACAGATCGGCAAAGCCCCGTCTTACCTCCACTAGATAACCCCGTTGACATGATAATTTATGAAACACACATCAGGGACTTTACGATTCACCCCAATAGTGGCATAAACCATAAAGGGCTTTATTTGGGTGCGGGAGAGTTAAATACAATAGGGAAAGACGGCGGGCCGACGGGATTATCATATCTTAAAGATTTGGGGATTACTCATATTGAATTCCTCCCCTTTCATGATTTTGCTGGTGTAGATGAATTAAACCCCAATAAAGACTACAACTGGGGGTATAATCCTCTGCACTTCAATACGCCAGAGGGAAGTTATTCCACAAACCCCTCTAATCCTTATTCCAGAATCACAGAGTTAAAGCAATTGATTGATCAGATTCATAGTATTGGACTCCGGGTGATTATGGATGTCGTTTATAATCATGTCTTTATCCGTGAAAATTCTCCTTTTGAAAAAATAGTCCCTGGTTATTATTTCCGGCATAACGAAGTAGGGCTCCCATCGAACGGAACCGGTGTGGGAAATGATATCGCTTCCGAAAGAAAAATGGTTAAAAAATTTATCATCGATTCCGTTCGCTATTGGCTGGAGGAGTATCATATTGATGGGTTTCGTTTTGATTTAATGGGGATTTTGGATGTAGAGACAATGAATGATGTGAGAAACATATGTGAAAGCTTCGCAAAAGGAACGATTATCATTGGTGAGGGCTGGAATCTCAACACACCACTGCCGTTAGATAAAAAAGCAACAATCGGGAATCAGGCAAAAATGCCGCAAATAGGCCAATTCAACGATAGATTTCGTGATACGATTAAAGGGAGTACCTTTAATTTATTTGATAAAGGCTTTGCCTTAGGGAATGAACATTACCTAGAGGAGGCTTTTGAACTTATAACTGGCAGTATTGGTTTTAAAAAGAAAGAGTCTGGGCTATTTAATGAACCCTTCCAATCAGTGAATTACGTAGAATGTCATGATAATCATACGATGTGGGATAAACTCCTTGCATGTTTTCCCGATTTGGAAGATGCGTTGCGAATAAAATACCATCGGCTGGTCACTGGAATTGTTCTCTTATCACAAGGAATCCCTTTTCTTCACGGCGGGCAAGAATTTTTCCGTACAAAACAAGGTGAAGGAAATAGCTACCGTTCTCCGGATGCTATTAACCAACTGGATTGGGATCGAAAGATTCAATACCAAGAAAATATTAACTATATAAAAGGACTTATTCAAATTCGCAAAGCCTATCCATGTTTCCGAATGAGATCTGCAGCCGAAATACGTAATCATATCTACCCCTTACCACTGTCTGCTCCATTAGTAGGATACGGATTTTACATGGAGGATTATCAGGTTATTCTGCTGATAAATCCCGCCTCCACGGCAAAGCCGATTTCGATTCCTGACGGCGAATGGACCATTTTGGCCGATCATGAGTTTGCGGGAATTTCTTCCAAGGGAATCTTGCTTAGAGGAGAAGTCACAATTGAACCCGTTTCTCTAATTGTTTTGCTGAAAAAATAGTTTATGCAGATTTACTTGACGACAAAAGGTAATAGGAGATAAAATTTATTAAGATGGCTATTGTGTGAATGGTTTCAATAGCTTTTTTTTTATTTTAAAAAGAAAAAGCTGTTGATGTGATTTTTTAATATTAAAACCTTCCAGCAGCGCAGGTTATACCTCTGAAATAATAAGGGGAATAAGCCCATTAGAACGGCATAAATTGAAGGTGAGCAATTTTGGAACATATATTAGGACAAGAGTGGGAAATAACCCCTGCTGGAGGCTCAACAGGAGAAGCCTTTTATGCAAGGTTTGAAGATCAAAAGCTGTTTTTAAAGCGTAATTCCTCTCCATTTCTTGCGGTCCTTTCCGCTGAGGGTATTGTCCCAAAGCTAGTGTGGACAAAGCGATTGGAAAATGGAGATGTCATAACAGCACAGCAATGGCTTTCTGGTCGTGTATTAGAGCCGTCCGAGATGGATCAAGACCTAGTAGCAAGGATGCTCAAGAATATTCATACCTCAGAACCAATGCTTGGGATGCTTAGTCGGATCGAAAACTCAGTATTTCTTCCGGAGACTATTTTTCAAAAAGTCCTAAATAAATTAGATGAAGAGGTTTTATCCTTATCAGAGGTACAAAATACACTGAGCTTCTTAAGACAAGAAGCTGCAAATGTACATTGTGAAGAGAAAGTGGTCTGCCACGGAGATGTAAACCATAACAACTGGCTGCTTGCAGAAGACAACCAGTTGTACTTAATTGATTGGGACGGGGCGATGATTGCCGACCCCGCCATTGACTTAGGATTACTACTTTATTGGTATATTCCAGAGGACAACTGGCAAGCTTGGCTTAGCAAGTATGGAAAAAAGCTAACCAATCATTTAAGGTTACGAATGAAATGGTATGTCGCCATTCAAACCTTATCTTCTATTCAGTGGTATAAAAGTAAAAACAGCTCAACAGAAATGAATAAATGGGTTAAATTTTTACAAGAAATCCTCTAATTATGAAAACTGGCCAATATCATTTACCCATTGAGATAAGTTTTCTTGATTGGATAAAATATGCTGGTCCAGATCAGCCGTTTGGGCACCGCTCTGGCTGTATTGATAAACATCCTGCAAAATGTTTTTAACATTTTGATCAATCTGCGTGTTTACCATCAGGGATTTCACTAATCGTTCCAGTTGTTCACATTCTGAAACGGAACCACAGCAATCTGTTTGATGATTGGATAAAATATCTGTTAGTAATGTAACTTGGTCATCATGACTTAATGGCATGCAAAGGACACCCTTTCAAGTGGGAATGTAAAAAGGAATTCATCGTTAGGTTGTGAATTCTTTTTTTGTTTATGCACGATGTTAATTTCCATATCTTTTAACTTGTAAGGTAAAATACTGCGTGATATGTTTTGGAAAAGAATTTTTTTAGGAGTGTCATATAAATGAGAGTTAGAAATAAACCTTGGGCAAAGGACAAAATAGAGCAGCATCCCCAATATATTGTTGCGAATCCGGAACAATATAAAGGAAAATGGCATGAGGTATTTGAAAATGATCAACCGCTTCATATTGAGGTGGGGACAGGAAAAGGTCAATTTATTACCGAAATGGCCAAGGCAAATCCGACGATTAATTATATGGGGATTGAAGTATACGACAGTGTGATTGTTATTGCTTTAGACCGTTTAATTGAAGCGGATGTACCGAATCTTAGGCTTTTACATGTAAATGCGAGCGATTTAGAAAAATATTTCACAAAGAATGATGTGGACCGCGTATACTTGAATTTCTCTGATCCGTGGCCAAAGTCGCGTCATGAAAAGAGAAGGCTAACTTACAAGGATTTCTTAACGTTTTATGAGGATATTATGGTTGATGGCGGTGAGATCCATTTTAAAACGGACAATCAAGGCTTATTTGAATATTCTTTAATGAGCTTTTCAAAGTACGGATTATTATTAAAATATGTGAGCCTCGATCTTCATAAAAGTGATTTCGAAGGAAACATCATGACCGAATATGAAGAGAAATTCTCAGGAATGGGCAGCCGAATTTATCGCTGTGAAGTGAAATATCAAAACTAAGTCTTTTGGACAGTTCTATTTATGAGCTGTCCTTTTTGTTTTCCAAAATATCAGAAAATGCTAAAATATAGAAAAGGGATTAGGAGGAATATTGATGGAGACTTTAAAGATTGGGGACGTTTCGCTGACATGGTTATCCGGAGGGGTCACGAATTTAGATGGCGGAGCGATGTTTGGGGTTGTTCCAAAAGGGTTATGGTCGAAGAAATATCCATGCAATGAAAAAAATCAAATTGAATTGCCGACGGACCCGATCTTAATCCAGATGGATGGAAAAAATTTATTAGTCGAATCTGGGCTTGGAAAAGGGAAACTAACAGAAAAACAATTAAGGAACTTTGGCGTGGCGAGGGAATCGGAGTTAGAGGAATCCCTGGGAAAATTAGACTTGAAGGCAGATGAAATTGACTATGTCTTGATGACCCATTTACACTTTGATCATGCCGGCGGACTGACAAAGCTTGTGGATGGACAATATAAATCAACCTTTCCTAATGCGAAAATTATCGCGTCACAAGTCGAATGGGACGAAATGCGCAAACCAAATATTCGTTCAAAAAATACATATTGGATAGAAAACTGGGAAGCCATTGAAACGCAGGTAGTTCCTTTCGATGAGAAGTGGAACTTAGGGGCGATGACGATGATTCATACCGGCGGCCATAGTGATGGACATTCCATCCTAATCATTGAGGATGGCGGTGAAATCTCCATCCACATGGCAGACCTAATGGCAACACATGCCCATCAAAATGTGTTATGGGTGATGGCCTATGATGATTATCCAATGGACTCAATCGCGGCAAAGGAAAAATGGCTGCCATACGGATTAGATAGAAACGCCTGGTTCACCTTCTATCACGATGCCTATTACCGGGCAGTCAAATGGGGAGCCGACGGAAAACAAATCGTGGAAAGCATTAAGAGGGAAAGATAAGCTAAAAGAAAGCCGTATCTAATTTTAAGATACGGCTTTCTTAATTGTAAAATCCAAAAAGGGAAAATAGCGCGATCAAAGAGACTCATAACGCCCGAGAC
>NZ_BCVI01000013.1 GCF_001591665.1 Neobacillus soli NBRC 102451
TGCAAAGAAAAATCCCAAAATGGTCTTAAAGGGCAGCTCATTATGGTATTTCAAGAAACGTCTGCTAATCTTCGTAAATCCAAAATAGTTCCGGTTGAAGCATCCGCAATGAATTCAAATTGTTCAGTTACACCGTCATTATTTTTAGAGATGCCGCCCTTATAAACCCGATAATTTATTTGTTGTTTTTCATACGGCTCCACCACCATATGTATCCATGAGCCATTAATTGACCCATTCTCTTTAAATTGCTTTTTTACATGCTCCAAAACTTTTTCAGGTGACACATTTGTTTTTTGGGTAATGATCTCTTTTGTGACATAGCCACCAATTAACCCGACCGCTGCTCCAAGGAAAAATGATTTCCAGTTCACTGAATTGCACCTCCAAAATTGGAAAAGATTACTTTAATCTTCCATCAGTATATCGTATTTGATAATAGGAACATAATATTACAGATATTGAATTAAATTATTGGTATCATCTTCGAAGTTTCTGTAAAATGAAAATATACATAAAACTACAGGGAAAAAAGGAGTCTCAAAATGAACGAACAAACCTTAAATCTTTTTCAAACGCTAACAGAGCTTCCCGGTGCACCAGGAAATGAGCATTTAGTAAGAAATTTCATGAGAGAGCAACTTTCTCCATATTCGGATGAAATCATTCAAGATAAATTAGGCAGTATTTTTGGTGTGAAAAAAGGAAATGGAGCCGGCCCGACCGTTATGGTTGCTGGACATATGGATGAAGTGGGTTTCATGGTGACGGCAATTACCGATAATGGCATGCTTCGTTTTCAAACGCTGGGCGGATGGTGGAGCCAAGTTCTTCTTGCACAGCGTGTTCAAGTGATGACCAAAAATGGACCGGTTATTGGTGTCGTTGGATCGATTCCACCACATCTATTAGATGAATCGAAGAAAAACAAACCAATGGAAATGAAAAATATGCTTATTGATATTGGAGCTGATGACCGCGAGGACGCAGAAAGAATCGGAATCAAGCCTGGTCAGGCAATCCTGCCGATATGTCCCTTTACGCCAATGGCAAACCCGAAGAAGATTTTAGCGAAGGCTTGGGATAATCGCTATGGCTGCGGACTTGCGATTGAACTGCTTCAAGAGCTTAAAAATGAAACATTGCCTAACATCCTTTATTCAGGTGCAACCGTTCAAGAGGAGGTAGGATTGCGAGGGGCACAAACTGCGGCCAATATGATTAATCCTGATATCTTTTTTGCGCTTGATGCAAGCCCGGCAAATGATATGAGCGGGGATAAAAATGAATTTGGTCAATTAGGCAAAGGAACCTTGCTTCGCATTCTTGACCGGTCAATGGTGACCCATCGCGGGATGAGAGAATTTGTCCTTGATACGGCGGAAACACACAATATTCCATACCAATATTTTGTCTCCCAGGGTGGAACAGATGCCGGCCGCGTCCATTTATCCAATGAGGGTGTTCCAAGTGCCGTCATCGGGATTTGTTCACGCTATATTCATACACATGCATCGATCGTCCATATTGATGATTACGCTGCCGCAAAAGAACTGGTAGTGAAACTAGTCAAAGCTTGTGACCAAACGACGGTAGATACCATCAAATCAAATAGCTAAATTTATATCGAAGGGGGCGAACTTTTGCCTTCTTTATTTTTTAGGAGATGTTTTCATGAGAATCATCATCGGTTCAAAGAACCCAGCTAAGATTACTGCAGTAAAAAACAGCTTTTACCAGGATGAGGCAGAGTTTATTTCATTAGATATTCCTTCCGGTGTAAGCAACCAGCCATTTTCTGATGAGGAAACCATCCGGGGAGCAATCAATCGGGCGGCAGGTGCATTAAAACATGGGAATGGCGATATTGGAATAGGTCTTGAAGGCGGTGTTCATGAAACGAGCCATGGTTTGCTGCTATGTAACTGGGGAGCACTTGCTACAAATGAGGCAGAGCCAATTATTGCCGGCGGTGCAAGATTTCTTCTTCCGGTGGAAGTAGCAGCCAGACTACGAGACGGCGAAGAACTAGGCTCCGTCATGGATGATTATGCCAAAATGAAGAATGTAAGGAAACACGAAGGGGCTGTTGGGATTTTTACAAATGGAGTGATTAATCGCATGGAAATGTTTACCCACCTTATGAACCTTCTAGTCGGACAATATTCCTATTGGACAAAAAAAGAATAAAGTTAATAATCTTTCCGGATTTTAGGCACGATAGGTATAGAATGGGCCCCAGTTTTTCCATAAGGTGCATATCATTGGACTGAAAAGCAGCAGGACTGTTATGATTTGAGAAGAACGTTACAAAATGGATAAATTCAAACGGAGGCGTTGAGTTTTGAAAAACTTAGAATCAATGGAGCAATTTGAACAGCTTCGAGACAATGGAAAAACAATCCTTATGTTTTCAGCAAACTGGTGCGGAGATTGCCGCTTTATCGAACCAGTGCTGCCAGAAATAGAAGCCAAATTTAATGAATTTACTTTTATTCATGTTGACCGTGATCAATTTATTGATTTATGCCAACAAGTTGACGTATATGGAATTCCAAGTTTTATCGCTTATGAAGACGGCAAAGAACTTGGCCGCTTTGTAAGTAAAGACCGTAAAACACAGGAAGAAATCGAAGCATTTATAACAGGTTTAAAGTAAGCTTACATGTACCCTCTCTCTCCTTTTGAGATGGGGGTTTTTTATTGTACAATGAACAAAAAAGCTACTTCGAAATGGTGGGTTTAATATGAAAATGGATAGCATAAAAATGAAGCGAGAATTAGAGACGCGTTTGGCTGGAAAAGACAGAGCGATTGCTTATGATCGCGAAAAGGATCAGCTTCGGATTGAGAGTAAATTGGTCAATAAAGGAATTACCATTTCATTAGCAGGAATTGTCGCCAAATGGCATGCTGATAAGGAAAAAGCGATTGATGAGGTTGTTTATTATGTCGAAGAAGGGCTTCGTGCCATGGAAGACACAGTAAAACTAACCGATCATGAGAAAAAAATCTTTCCGGTAATTCGCTCCACATCTTTCCCAAAGGAGGCGGAAGAGGGCGTGCCGTTCTTGATTGATGAACACACGGCGGAAACAAATATTTATTATGCGTATGATATGGGCAATACATATCGGTTAATTGATTCACGTATAATGGAAAAAGAGGGATGGCAACCGAACAGAATTAAGGAAATTGCCTTATTTAATGTTAGGTCGCTTTCAACGCCATTAAAAGAAGATCAGGTTGCCGGCAATAGCTTCTACTTTCTAAATACCAATGATGGTTATGATGCAAGCCGGATCCTAAATAAGGGATTTTTACATGACGTCGAGATGAAAATTGCTGGGACAATGGTTGTAGCTGTCCCGCATCAGGACGTGTTAATTATTGCTGATATCCGTAATGACAGGGGGTATGACATCCTAGCACAAATGGCGATGAGCTTTTTTGCTAACGGGCATGTGCCGATAACCGCCTTATCATTTTTGTATGAAAATGGTGAATTTGAACCAATTTTTATCCTAGGGAAAAATAAATAACCCGAATAAGGATCACCTCAAAAAGTGATCTTTTTTCATTAATGTTTAATGGAAAAGGGGGGAGCGCTCCAAAGGCGAATCAGTATATCCAATTTAGGAGGAATATTAGGTTTTACACCTTGAATTTAGTTAGGTCTAGCTCTGCTCACTCCGCCTTTATTAGATGACAGGGTTAGTTCTCTGAATTTATTTCCATGATAGATGGTTGCTTGGAGGGCTATATTAGTTTTGGAGGTATTATCCAATCCGAATGTAATTTGACTCATTCTGAAGAATTATCTCGAAAAAATATTAAATACTGCTAAAATAGAATGATAGATGAAAGTAGAAGTAGAAAGAGTGATAGTTTTGAGTTGGTTCCATAACCTTTTTCAAAAGTTTAAAAAAGATGATGAAGAATTTGATGATTATCTTATACATAAACATGAAGGTCTTCCCTTTCAAGGTAAATATGAAGGTATAAAGGATTTAGATACGAAAGTTTCCTACCAGTATCCTAAAGGTATTGATCGTCTTTTTCAAACACGAGAGATGCCAAAAAAGACAGCTGAAGAAACATTACGCAAGAAAAGGACCGAAAGGCCTCCTGAAAAAAGAAGAGAGACGGAACCAACGGAAGTTCCGACAATCAAACAGGAATTGCCCAAGATTAAAAAAGAACCTTCCCCACGAAGGAACGGTCCCTTTCAGCCAACAGAAACTCCATCTCCTGTTTTTGGGTTTAATCGACCGCAACAAAATACAAATTTGAGTACAGTAGTGGAGCATGAATTAAGCCATTTTTTAAACGAAGCGGTTGAAATTGAGACTGACGCTTTTGCAGCACAGGAAGAAACGATAACTGAAATTGTACTGACAGCACCAACTGTTAAAAACGATGAAGTCCTCAATAATGAAACAACGAGCGTGGAAATTGATTCGCCAGAAGTGGAGGAAGTAATTGTTGAAAATGCTACCACTGAAACGGTGGCAAGTGTTCAGACAATAGATGATTACATACCACTTGAAAAAATCGATCCTGCTCAAAAGGAAGAAGTGGAAGTCCAGGCTCAAGCTGAGCCGCCGGCACCCAAGCAATCCCATTTGCCCTTTAATGTGATGATGCTCAAGCAAGACAAACAAAAATGGGAAGAAAGGAAGCGAAGAAGAGAAATTGTGCCGCAACAAGTTCTTGAAACTGAGAACAACCCTCCAGAAAAGGTGAATCAAATAATTGAACTCTTTCCTGTCAAGGAAGTGGAAGCCGAAGTCGAAGTCGAAGTCGAAGTCGAAAAAAATACCGATGATGGTTACTATATACTCCCAACATCAAGCTTATTAAATCCTCCTATTACAGAAACAGTGGATACAGAATGGTTACAACAACAAGAGGAGCTTTTAAACCAGACCCTGCAAAACTTTAATGTGGGGGCAGGTGTTGTTAATGTGGCACAAGGTCCTGCCGTTACGCGGTTTGAGGTGCAGCCGGAGCCCGGTGTTAAGGTTAACAAAATAACCAACTTAAGCGATGATATTAAATTAAGTCTTGCAGCGCGAGATATTCGGATTGAAGCCCCGATCCCGGGAAAACATACCATCGGAATAGAAGTTCCGAATCAAAAATCAAGGCCAGTGTTCATTAATGAAATTATTGAGAGTAGTGTTTTTAAAGATTCCACTTCACCATTAACGGCGGTGCTTGGCCTTGATATCGCCGGAAATCCAATTGTTACTGACCTAAAAAAGATGCCGCACGGATTAATTGCCGGCGCGACCGGGTCGGGGAAGAGTGTATGTATTAACACGATTTTAGTAAGCTTATTATATAAAGCAAGTCCGGAAGATTTAAAGCTTTTGCTGATTGATCCCAAAATGGTGGAACTCGCTCCATACAACCGGATTCCACACCTCGTCAGCCCTGTAATTACGGATGTGAAGGCGGCAACGGCAGCATTAAAATGGGCTGTCGATGAAATGGAAAGGCGTTACGAACTATTCGCCCACACTGGCGTTCGCGACATTAACCGTTTTAATGAACTGGCAATGAAGCATAAGCAGTATTCAGATAAGCTGCCGTTTATTGTCATTGTCATTGATGAGTTAGCCGATTTAATGATGATGTCACCAGCGGATGTGGAAGAGGCAATCTGCAGGATTGCTCAAAAAGCAAGGGCATGTGGCATTCATTTAATTGTTGCAACACAAAGACCATCAGTTGATGTCATCACAGGATTAATTAAAGCAAATATTCCTACACGGATTGCCTTTTCGGTTTCCTCACAGGTTGATTCGCGCACGATTATTGATATTAGCGGCGCTGAGAAATTACTTGGCCGCGGTGATATGTTATTTTTGGAAAATGGCTCTTCCAAACCAGTTCGCTTGCAGGGAACATTTGTATCTGATGAAGAAATAGATGTTGTTGTAGCCCATGTGAGAGAGCAGCGGGAGCCTGAATATTTGTTTGAGCAGGAAGAGCTATTAAAAAAGGCTCAGGTAACTGAAGACGAGGATGAACTTTTTTATGAGGCCTGCGAATTTATCATTGACCATGGAGGGGCATCAACCTCCAGCCTGCAGCGTCGCTTTAAAATTGGTTATAACCGCGCGGCTAGATTGATGGATATGCTTGAGACGAACGGATATATTACCAGCGCAAATGGCAGCAAGGCCCGTGAAGTGTTGATTACAGAGGCGGATTTAGAGTCTCTTCAAGATGCGAATGCAAATAATTAATCGAAAGTATTCTTTAAAGCCACGGACGAATAATAAATAGTAAAAGGCCGAGACGGATTCAAATCGCGATGGTCACAAATAGTTTTTATAAATAAATAAATAATGTTATAATAATTAAATGGTTTTTATTATGTTAAAAAATATTCTTTAGAATTATGTTAGTGTCTAGCTCCAGCGCCTAGGGGCTCGAGGTCATAAGCCAATCCGTCGAGAAGGTTAAAGAACAACCTTCCCGCCGGCTCGTCTTATGCTTGTCGCCCCTGACCAAGGCGCTGCCGCTTTTCTTGTTAGCAAATACAGACAAATGTCATATACTGTTTTACAGATAGACGTTGGTTGGAGGTTCTTTCAATGACTATTTACCATTTTGTAGGTATAAAAGGGTCAGGAATGAGTGCACTTGCACAAGTTCTTCACGATATGAAATTTCAGGTGCAAGGTTCAGATTATGAGAAGCACTTTTTTACTCAGATAGCCCTTGAACAATCAGGGATAACGATCCTTCCCTTTCAAAAGGAAAATATCAAGCCAGGAATGACGATTATTGCAGGAAATGCTTTTCCAGATACCCATGAGGAAATTCAAGAAGCGATGAAGCTTGGGCTTCCTATTATCCGTTACCATCGGTTTTTGGGCGATTTTATGCAAAACTTTACTAGTGTCGCGATAACAGGTGCACACGGGAAGACGTCAACAACTGGCCTCCTTGCACATGTGATTGCTGGAGCAAAACCTACTTCCTTTTTAATTGGTGACGGTACAGGTAAAGGGGAAGAAGGTGCTGAGTATTTTGTCTTCGAAGCATGTGAATATAGAAGGCACTTTTTATCCTACTTTCCTGACTACGCGATCATGACCAATATCGATTTTGATCATCCTGATTATTTTGCCAATATTGAAGATGTCTTTTCAGCTTTTCAAGAGATGGCCATCCAGGTGAAAAAAGGGATATTTGCACATGGCGATGACGACCAGCTTCAAAAAATTCAGGCCAAGGTTCCGGTCTTGTTTTACGGATTTGGCGAGGAAAATGATTATCAAGCAAAAAATCTAGTGAAAACAACGGTGGGAACAAGCTTCGATGTATTTATTCGTAATACATTCTATGATACATTTTCGATTCCGAGCTTTGGAGATCATAGTGTCTTAAATGCCCTTGCGGTGATTGGTTTGTGCCATTATGAAGAAATTAATGTGGAAACAGTCAAGGAACAATTAACGTCGTTCCAAGGCGTGAAAAGAAGATTCTCAGAGAAAAGAATCGGGACGCAAATATTAATTGATGATTATGCCCATCATCCAACCGAAATTAAAGCAACCATTGATGCAGCTAAACAAAAATATCCTGATCGAAAGATTGTTACTGTGTTCCAGCCGCATACCTTTACACGTACACAAGCATTTTTAGAAGAGTTTGCCGAAAGTTTACGTGAAGCGGATAAAGCCTATTTGTGTGAAATTTTTGGGTCTGCTCGTGAAAATCATGGAAAGCTGTCGATTAAGGACTTACAGGATAAAATTGCTGGGTCTGAAATAATCACAGAAGAAAAAACTTCTGTCTTAAATGAATATGCCAACAGCGTCATCATTTTTATGGGCGCCGGGGATATTCAAAAATTCCAAGAGTCATACGAAAAACAATTCATTCAATAAATGGAAAGGATGCCAACAAGAGTTGGCATCCTTTCCATTTATTTTAAATGATCGGGATTTAATCCTTCTAATTCTGGAATGACGAACAGTCCATCTTTGCGGATTAACACATCATCGAAGTAAATTTCCCCGCCGCCGTACTCTGGACGTTGGATATTGACCATATCCCAATGAATATTGGAATGATTTCCATTAAAAGCATCATCATAGCATTGTCCGGGAGTGAAATGGAAGCTGCCAGCAATTTTTTCATCAAACAAGATGTCCTGCATAGGATTAAGGATATATGGATTGACGCCAATCGCAAATTCTCCGACGTAACGCGCTCCTTCATCGGTATCAAAGACTTTATTAATACGGCTTGTGTCATTGGACTCGGCCTCAACAATTTTTCCATCCCTAAAGGTCAGTTTCACATTTTCGAACGTAAAGCCTTGGTATGGGGATGGCGTGTTATAGGTAATCACCCCATTAACAGAATCACGAACAGGGGCAGTATAAACCTCACCATCAGGAATATTTAAATGGCCTGCACACTTTATGGCTGGAATATCTTTAATAGAGAAGTTTAGGTCTGTTCCTGGACCTGTAATCCGAACCTTGTTGGTACGATCCATCAATGCCTTAAGACTATCCATGGCTTTGTCCATTTTTCCGTAATCCAAGTTACAAACATTAAAATAGAAGTCTTCAAATGCTTCTGTACTCATTTTTGCTAATTGTGCCATCGAGGTTGTCGGGTATCTAAGAACAACCCATTTGGTTTTCGGAACACGGATGTCGCGATGAACCTTTTTGCCAATCGTGCTGCCATGGATTTTCATTTTATCATCAGGGACATCCGCGTGTTCATTAATGTTATCCCCGGAACGCAATCCTATGTATGCATCCATTTTGCTCATCACATTTGCTTCGAAATCGGCTATCATGTTAAATTGCTCCTCCTGGGCGCCTAGTAACAGGGAGCGGTCGACTTGATGGTCCTTTAATAGCACAAATGGATAACCACCGGCTATGTAAGCTTCTTTAACAAGTGCAGTAACTAGTTCACGCTGCAGGCCGAAGTTTTCTATTAACACTTTTTCTCCCTTTTGGAGCTGAACGGAATAGTTAATTAAATTTTTCGCCAGTTTCTCAATTCGTGGATCTTTCATTTTAACGCCTCCGACTATTTAAGTATGTACGCTTATATTGTACCCGATTGAAGCATGAAAGTTGAAAGATAAAGCCCTGGATGAAATTTTTATAAACAAATGGCAGGAAAACAAGACAAAAATAGGGAAGTAGTATAAGATATTAGCGAGGTTTATATCCATAATGAATGGGTAATACATAATGATAGTTTAAGGTGGGGGTGCATAATGGAAATTATTTTATACTTAAGCGTAGCCTTGATAGCCATTGCGTTTTTAGTGCTTGTTATTTTCTTAGCAACAACACTGAAATCTCTTCAAGGTACACTTACAAGCGTTTCAAAAACATTAACCGGATTAGAAAAACAACTCGATGGAGTGACAACAGAAACCACGATTCTTTTACAAAAGACAAATGCTCTAGCTGATGATATTCAGCAGAAATCTGAAAGCTTAAATAGTGTGGTTGAAGCAGTTAAAGATGTAGGGAGTTCAGTTGCAAAATTTAATGGCACCTTACAGAACATTACAAACTCAGTGGACAGGGAAGTAGAGGAAAGCAAAGAGAAAATCTCACAAATTGTTCAGTGGAGTAATATTATCCTTGAATTAAAGGATAAGTGGCAGACCAGGAAACAAACAAAAAATGAAATAAGTTCAAACGAGGGTAAGAGGGTTCGATCACATTAGAAAACAAAGGTGGTAATGATGATGACCAATCGCGAATACGAATCGCGGGATACCAATCAAACGCGAACTGAGAAATCTTCCAGTAATTTTTTTCTTGGAGCACTAATCGGTGGGGTAGCTGGTGCCGTGGCCGCACTTCTTTTGGCTCCCAAGTCGGGAAAAGAGCTTCGGGATACGGTTAGCAATCAAGCGGGTTCCATTATGGGAAAAAGTACTGAAATGCGGGAAAATGTTATCAATAAAAGCAATGAATTAGTGTCAAAAACCTCCTCCCTATCCCAAGGAATAGTCCTAAAGTCGTCAGAGCTATTGAATAAGGTAAAGGGAAACGCAACAAATCGGGATGAAAGTGAAGAGAAATCGGATTCAACCTATATTTCACTTCATCAACCAAAGGAAACGACAAATTCGAAGAAATCAATCGAAACTGGAAATTTAGATAGCTCTGAAATTAGAAAAAAGCTAGAGGAAGCAGAAAAGGCCTTTGAAGAGGAAGAGAGTAAAGTCAAACTTTAATTAATCATAATCACAATTATTTGTTATAAAAACGGTGGAGTGGTAAAATGGCTTCACCGTTTATTTATTTCAGGAGGTTATAATATGTTAGAAAAAATTGATACAATTGAACAATTTGATGAATTAATCAAAACAGAAAATAAATTTTATTTCTTAAAGCATAGCTTAACCTGTCCAATTAGCCATGCAGCATATAAGGAATACGAAAAATATGCGAATGAAAATAGGGACATACCTACATATTACTTAGCTGTACAGGATTCACGGCCCTTGTCAAACGAAATCGCAGAGAAATTCCAAATTAAACACGAATCGCCGCAAGCATTTCTTTTTTCAAACGGAGAAGTGGTTTGGAATGTTTCTCACTGGAAAATAACCAATCGTTCGTTGGCAAGTGCATCAGCTGAAAATTAATTAACATTTCCTGCTTTTATTGCAGAAAAAATAGCACCTTTCTTGGAATAAATGCATACAATGCTTTAATATATATTTGAATGCTTTAGTGCTTAAAAGCGTTTAATTATTAAAGAAAAAATAGGTGACAAAAGAAAATATTTCCGCTATAATAAATCCTAATTATTAAAAGGTGTTAAAATATTTCAAATTCTATGATTGTTTGCATTACCTTGTGATTTTGAACACATGCACTCAGAATTTATGGTAATAAATACTGAATAGCAAAGAGAGGGCGGGGACGAAGCATGGGCAAAAATGAATTAGATCATTTAAGAACACGCGTTGATGAATTAAACTTGGAATTGTTGAGACTTATTAATGAAAGAGCCGGGCTCGTCCAAGAGATTGGAAAGGTAAAAGGAAATCAAGGGGTTTACCGTTACGATCCTGTCCGTGAAAGAACAATGCTTGACATTATTAAAGAGCATAATGATGGTCCATTTGAGAATTCAACCATTGACCATCTCTTTAAAGAGATTTTTAAAGCAGGATTAGATTTACAAAAAGATGACCATGAAAAAGCATTACTAGTTTCAAGAAAGAAAAAGCCTGAGAACACAATTGTGACATTGAAGGGTGAAAATATTGGTGATGGTAAGTCACACTTTGTCTTTGGGCCGTGTGCAGTTGAATCATATGAACAGGTGGCTACCGTTGCCAAGGCGATGAAAGAAAAAGGCTTGAAGCTATTGCGCGGCGGTGCGTATAAGCCAAGAACGTCGCCCTATGATTTCCAAGGTCTAGGGGTAGAAGGATTAAAAATATTAAAACGTGTGGCCGATGAATTTGATATGGCTGTCATCAGTGAGATTGTAAACCCAGCCGACATTGAAATGGCCATCGATTATATTGATGTCATTCAAATTGGTGCGCGTAATATGCAGAACTTCGAGCTGTTAAAAGCTGCCGGTGCTGTTAATAAACCTGTTTTGCTAAAAAGAGGGATTGCAGCTACGATAGAGGAATTCATCAATGCAGCAGAATATATTATGGCTCAAGGAAATGGTCAAATTATTCTTTGTGAGCGCGGAATTAGAACCTATGAACGAGCTACAAGAAATACACTTGATATTTCAGCAGTGCCAATTTTAAAACAAGAAACACATTTGCCAGTAATGGTAGATGTTACTCACTCGACAGGTAGAAGAGATTTACTCCTCCCTTGTGCGAAGGCTGCCATTGCCATTGGTGCGGACGGAGTCATGGCTGAAGTGCATCCAGATCCTGCTGTGGCCCTTTCAGATCAAAAGCAGCAAATGGATCTTGGCCAGTTTGATACCTTCTTTAATGAGTTGCTTGCATCAAACTTTGTTCGGATTTAATTAAAACTAGCCACTTAAAAAACCTTCTGCACCTTTCATGCAGAAGGTTTTCATTTTAAAAAGGCTGAAACTTTACGAAAAATGTTGACAAATGTAATTGCGGCTTTATTATTCTTGTCGTATCATTGAATACATACTTAAGATTGTTTATTTCATCACAAACAAATATGACTAGGTTTAATCAAAATGCAGTAAAATAAGAAAAACAATGTTCGTTTTAGGAGAGTGTATTAGAGTGAATATCACTATTTATGATGTTGCAAGGGAAGCCAATGTGTCAATGGCTACCGTTTCCCGTGTTGTTAATGGAAATCCGAACGTAAAACCGGTGACCCGAAAAAAGGTTTTAGAAGTCATTGAAAGATTAGGCTACCGTCCGAATGCTGTGGCAAGAGGATTAGCAAGCAAAAAGACCACCACGGTCGGAGTAATCATCCCAGATATCTCAAATATCTTTTTTGCTGAATTAGCTCGTGGGATCGAAGACATTGCCACGATGTATAAGTACAATATCATTTTAAGTAATTCCGATCAAAATAAAGACAAAGAGTTACATTTACTGAATAACATGCTTGGTAAACAAGTAGATGGATTAGTTTTCATGGGAGGAAATATTACGGCTGAACATGTACAGGAATTTGAAAAGTCACCTGTACCGATTGTTCTTGCAGGTTCGATTGAAGATTCCAACAAGATTCCATCCGTAAATATTGATTATGAAGAAGCTGTTTATGATTCTGTGAAGGAATTTATTGAAAAAGGTCATAAGAACATTGCCTTTGTTGTTGGACCGCTGCACGAACCGAAAAATACGCAGATGAAGCTAAAAGGGTACCAAAGAGCCCTTCAAGAAGCAGAAATCCCTTACAATGTAGAACTTGTTGTCGAGGGTGACTATACGTATGATTCAGGGATTGAGGCTTTTGAAAAATTACTTGAAGCCTCAGAAAGACCAACCGCTATATTTGTGGGGGCCGATGAAATGGCACTCGGAGTTGTCCATGGTGCAGAGGACAGGGGCTATAAAATTCCTGAAGACTTTGAGGTAATTACATCAGACAACACAAGGCTGTCCCTGATGGTGCGTCCGCAGCTTACAACCGTGATTCAACCGTTATACGATATTGGCGCTGTTGCCATGCGTTTGCTGACTAAATTAATGAACAAAGAACAAGTGGAGCAACAAATTGTCGTTCTACCGCATCGAATTGAACACCGTCAATCAACAAAATGATTGGAAAAGCTCCAGCGCCTTAGGCGCAGGAGCTGGATAGGAAAGGGCTGCCATTACGGCAGCCCTTTTTACATAGATTCCTTTTTTTGCTGATTCCGAATCGGATAGAGTGCTTTTTCCAGCGTGAGTAAATTCTTTTCTGTAATCTCCGCTTTTCTAGGGATTGGAGTATATAAGTTATCTGGATCGTCCCATTCCCGAGGCAATTTAACAGGAGATTCCTCTTGCCAGCTATCAACCCAATCAGCTGGTAATTCACCGTAACAATTAGAGTTTTCAGTCATCTCAAGCCAAATAAGCGCCCATGCCCTTGGTACAACCCGCCAAATATCATAGCCGCCGCCGCCGACTGCAATCCACTTCCCATTACAGTATTGATGAGCAATTTCATGGGCAATCCGTGGTATTTCGCGATAAATCTTCATGGTTGCTGACAGGTGTGTTAATGGATCATAATAATGCGAATCAGCACCATTTTGGGTAAGAATCACATCGGGTTTAAAAAAAGCTGCTACCTCTCTAATCGACTGTGTGTAAGCCTCAAGAAATGATTCATCTTCGGTGAAGGCATCGACTGGGATATTAAAAGAATACCCATAGCCTGCCCCTTGACCCCGCTCATTGATGTTTCCCGTACCAGGGAATAAATATCTGCCCGTTTCATGGATCGAGAGGGTGCATACATTAGGATCATCATAGAAGGACCATTGGACACCATCCCCATGGTGGGCATCTGTATCAATATATAATACACGTGCCTTGTATTTTTCCTGTAGGTATTTGATAGCGACCGAGCTATCATTGTAAATGCAAAATCCAGAGGCTTTTCCGCGAAAACCGTGGTGCAATCCGCCGCCAAGATTTAAGGCATGCAGGACCTGCCCTGACATGACTTGGTCGACTGCCGTTAATGTCCCGCCAACCAAGAGGGAACTGGCTTCATGCATGTTTGGGAAAACAGGCGTGTCCTCTGTACCCAATCCATAATTTTCAGCTATTTCCTTCGGAAGCATCCCTTGCCCTGCCTTTTTAACTGCCTCTATGTAGTTTCGGTCATGGATAAGGGCTAATTCATCTTCGGATGCCATTCTTGGTGGGAATACTTGTTCAGGATTTAAGGCGTTAATCTTATTTAGCAGGTCCACTGTTAGTTTAAGCCGGAATTGATTGAAAGGGTGATGATTGCTGAATTTATATTTCAGCAGTTCTTCTGAAAATACAAAGGCGCACCGATCACTCATAGAGAAATCCCCGGAATATTCGGCCATAATACATGATGCCCGGCAAGTCTTAGATCTTGAATAAGAGCAGTCGGATTCATTGTCTGCAACCTAATCACAAGTATTTTATACAGTGGATCCGATTTGTCTGGATAAACGAGTACGCTTAAAATATTAGCATTCCGGTTTTTAATAACAGTGGTGATATCGCTGAGTTTACCGGCAAGATTGGGAACCTTTATTTCAATCTGAGAACCAGGCTGATGAGCACCCGTTAACTCCACCATCGTTCGCAGTAAATCCGTCTCTGTTACAATGCCTACTAATTTTCGATCATTGATGATTGGCATGCAGCTGATTCTGTGTTCATAGAAAAGGCCGGCTGCCTCTTCCACAAAATCGAGAGGATGGCCTGTGATGACGTTCCTCTCCATAATCGTCTCAAGCGGCTTTTTTATAATTTCGGGATGTTCATTTGCATGAAAAATAGAAGGCGTTGCCTCCCTTATTTTCGCCACAGTGACCAAGCCAACTAGCTTCCCCTCTTTATCAATAATCGGAATATGGCGGATTTTTCTTGATTCCATAACATCCATGGCATCCGCAATCGTATTTGAAGGGAAAAGCACTGCGACGTCTGTTTTCATAATTTCTTCTACTATCATTAGGAAATCCCCCTAATCCTTAGCAAATATCAGGAAAAATAATTAATACATAAATCTGTTCATAAACCTGAGGCGGTCAAACCTTTGGATGGACTCAAGATCGACTCGCTTTCCCATCTTCGCCATCAGACAATTGGCCGGGTGCGAGCAAATTTCAGGGTCATCCGTTGCGTACCACTCAAGTCCGCCGGCACTCATCATTTTTTCCATGACCTTCCGATAATCCCAAACATTTAATTTGGTTCCTTTTAAATCCCAATGCCAATAGTACTCTGTCGTAATCGTAATATAATCCTCCATCGCATCATCCATCATCGATACAATTAGAAGGTTTTTACCGACTGCACAGCCTCTGAATTGTGGAATGACCTCAATCGCCCCTAATTCGATTAAATTATCCATTTTACCTTCTGACCATCGTTCAAGCGGATCCGGATAAAGAAAAGTAACATAACCAACGATTGTGTTCTGATTTCTAGCAATAATAATTCTGCCTTCCGGAAGCTTTGCAATCCCGATTAAGGCATGATGCTGCTGTGCAGGCGGGCGAAAAGCAATCAGGTCTTCATGAAATTCATAGCCTGCTAATTTATCTGAAGAAATAGGGCCCTCAACAATAACGTTTCCATGAGGAGTTTTCACTTGTTTTGCATTGTATGTCTTTTTATGTTCCATTTGGCCACCACCTGGAAAAATCATTCGTGTATCAATTCTATTATACATAAAATCTATCATGAGAAAGAGATTTCACAAAATTTTCAGTTTTACGGAAAAGGGGCGGAGCGCGCAAAAGCGAATTAGAATGTCCAATTGGTGCGAAAATGAATATTTTTCGAGATGAAACGAGTTAAGCATAGCTCTGCTCACACCGCCTTTATTAAGAAATCCTTTTATAAAATTTTGTAAAAAATGATTTTTTAAAATTGTGAATAGTTATTATTTGTACTATAATAATCTAAAATAAGACAAGAGGGGGAGATTGAAATGAAAGTGGAAGCGCTGCCTGTTGTACAAGGGGATCACAATCTAAATAATTATGAAGAAACGTACAGACAGTTTGACTGGAAAGAGGCCGAGAAGGAATTCTCTTGGAGTGAAACAGGCCTTGTCAATATGGCCTATGAGGCCATTGACCGTCACGCGAAAACCTTCCGAAAGAATAAGGTGGCTTTATACTATCGTGATGGTTCAAGAGACGAAAAGTATACCTTTAAGGAAATGAAGGAGCTTTCAAACAAAGCAGGAAACGTGTTAAAGAATTATGGTGATGTAGAAAAAGGCGACCGTGTATTTATTTTTATGCCGCGCTCACCAGAGCTCTACTTTACTGTTCTGGGCGCTATTAAGCTTGGAGCAATTGTAGGTCCTTTGTTTGAAGCATTTATGGAAGGGGCCGTCAGGGATCGCCTCCAAGACAGTGAGGCTAAGGTATTAGTTACGACACCTGAATTGCTAAGTCGTGTCCCTGTTGAAGAGCTGCCTGCCTTAAAACATATTTTCCTAATTGGGAAAAATGTTGACGAGAAGGGGTCTCAAATTGACTTTCTAGCTAAATTTGCTGAAGCAAGCAAGGAACTTAAGATCGAATGGGTGGATAGAACGGATGGACTTATCCTCCATTATACGTCAGGTTCTACAGGTAAACCTAAAGGCGTCTTGCATGTACATAATGCGATGCTTCAGCAATATCAAACAGCACGGTGGATTCTTGATTTAAAAGAGGATGATGTTTACTGGTGTACAGCTGACCCGGGCTGGGTGACAGGGACCTCCTACGGTATTTTCGGCCCATGGCTAACGGGAACATCCAACGTGATTATCGGCGGCCGTTTCAGCCCAGAATCCTGGTATCAAATGATTGAAGATTTTGGTGTAACGGTTTGGTATAGCGCCCCGACAGCTTTCCGGATGTTAATGGGAGCCGGAGATGAACTTGTTAAAAAATTCGATTTGAGCAGCCTCCGCCATGTGTTAAGTGTCGGCGAGCCATTGAATCCGGAAGTTGTGAAATGGGGAGCCAAGGTATTCAATAAACGAATTCATGATAACTGGTGGATGACGGAAACAGGAGCACAGCTGATCAGTAACTATCCTTGTATGACCATTAAGCCTGGCTCGATGGGTAAACCAATTCCAGGTGTCGAAGCAGCGATTGTCGATAATCAAGGGAATGAACTTCCGCCATACCGCATGGGCAACCTGGCGATTAAAAAAGGCTGGCCTTCGATGATGCAGATGATTTGGAATAATCCTGAGAAATTTGAATCGTACTTTATGCCGAATGGCTGGTACGTTTCAGGGGATTCAGCTTACATGGATGAAGATGGCTATTTCTGGTTCCAAGGCCGCGTAGATGATGTCATTATGACAGCAGGCGAGCGCGTTGGACCGTTTGAAGTGGAAAGCAAGCTTGTTGAGCATCCGGCTGTAGCTGAAGCTGGTGTAATTGGAAAACCTGACCCTGTCCGCGGTGAAATCATTAAAGCCTTCATCGCGCTCCGTGACGGCTATGAGGCCACTGATGAGTTAAAAGAGGAAATCAGGCAATTTGTAAAAAGGGGTCTAGCAGCCCACGCGGCACCAAGAGAAATTGATTTCCGCGACAAACTGCCAAAAACAAGAAGCGGTAAAATTATGCGCCGTGTCTTAAAGGCCTGGGAACTTAACCTGCCAACCGGTGATCTTTCAACTATGGAAGATTAATATAAGGTATTTTTAAAAAACTTAGACTGCACTTAATCATAATCATGTGAGGGTGCTGTCTAGGTTTTTTTGTTTTTAAACTATGGAAGTAAGGAGTGAAAGTGTGAGAATTATAACTATCGAATTTCCAACCCCATTATCACAAATTCCAGATAGTAAAGATGATAATGTAGATGTGTTTGTTGAATTAGATGATGGCTTTACATATACGCTTGTTGTCTCGACACCGAAAAACCTTGAAACGCTAATGGAAGGGAAAATCTTGAGTATCTTCCCGCAGCACCACCAATGATAATCGTGAAGGAGATTACAGAAGAAAATATTAGAAAAGCACTTGCTACCTACATAGAAAATAGTGGCTATTGGCTAAAACTATATTTCCTTGCAGGAGAATTTGAATTTAACACACTTGAAAATATGGTAAAGAAAATTAATGTTGCTAATGAAGAAGTCTAAATTTTTTTGACTAAAGGAGAGGATAAGGCTGAATTTCCAATGGTACTTATTTGAACATAGTTATTTGACGGGTATTAATTATAATCCAATTGGTTGTTTATTAACGCTAAACATAGATGCGAAAATAACATACGAGCATCCAAAAGCAAAAAGGAAAAGTAGTTTAGAAGAAAGTTTTGAAAATATTACTATTCTTTTTGAAGGAGTACAGTATTTAAGAATGATTAACAGCTTACACTTACTCGAAAATCCAAACGATGATTTGGGTAGTATTGAGCATCTCCAATTAAAGAGTTCAGATTCAATAAGTCAGGGATTTTCTATTATTGAGAATGAAAATAGAAAGATACTATCTCTTGATTTATCAGAAGGTAATGTTATTAATATGTTGTCAACTTCTAAAAATTTATCTTTTCTCAACTTTGTTTCAGAAATGATTACATTTGAAATTGGGTTCGAGAATTATTCTGTTGTTGTAGGTTGAACAAATAGAATATTATTGAAGGCTAATTGCTTAATTTCCTGAAAGTGGGGTTATTATTTATGGAGTTATTTCCAGATGAAATGATTAAAGAGTTCATTGAATATAAAAATGCTAACCCAAACAATTTTAATTGGTGGAATTATGTAAATGTAAAGGCGGATTTACAAACAGCATTAGCCTTTGCGAAATTTTTTTACCCTGAAATTGTCGAGATAGAAGGTTACTTTTTATTAAAAGATAAATACAATGAAGAACTATTTGAAAGTTGGAAACTGGAATTCAAAAATGAAAAGGTTTGTGTTGAAAAAATGATGAACCTATATGAATTAAAAGACTTCTTCCACATTAATATTAATGTGGAAGAAGAGGAGAACGAACAGACAAAGATTCTTGGTAACATCTTAAAACTGTTTTGGTCTATGAGCTTTAAAAAAAGATTTCCAGATAGAAATATTTTAGTTGAAGTCTATGAATAATGGGATTCATTATTTATTACAGTGTTTGAGATCCAATAATGCTTTTTTTGCTAACAGTATTCTCCATGATAAGTCAGGTTCTAAGGTAAACTGAAAGCCTTTTTCTCTAAGGAGGGTAATCATTGAATAAAAACATAAATAAACATATTTGGATAGAAGCTGAAGAATGGGCAGAGGGCGAATGGAATATCGAAGATGGCAACCTTGAGGTTATTGTAATTTTTTCTGACCGTTCTAAATGGATTGCAAGTTTCTTCACATATAAAAACATTCAAAGTTTGAGAGAAAAGAATGCAAAAACAGGTGAATGTATGAATGGAGCTTATTACTGGTCCAGCGATATGGTTCTAATAGATATTGTCAGCAAAAAGCGAATTTATGAAGTTATTGAATACTTAATCGAAAATGAAGAGTTTGAGTCAGTTTTTACTCAGTACCCCGATGTAGAAGTCGAAGATGACCATCTATACCCAGAAGGTTTCTTTACAAGTTGTAATTAGAAACATATTCTAATTACAACTTGTAAAACTAACACACTGTCAGGAAACCGAGTAATATTGCTTTTAATTGTTCCTGCTTTGGCATCTTTTTATTCAGTTCAAAGAGTAGTACAATTCTTAGTGGTTCAATATTTGTTGAGCACCAGCACAACTCGCAACTTATGCTAGCTGTGCAGCCAACTAGTCAAAGAAAAAACCGCACTGGAAAAGGTGCGGTTTTTAGTATTTACGGTATAGCTGGAACATTAGGGTCTTTCGGGACTTTTGGACCTTTTGGACCTTTTGGACCTTTTGGATCTTTAGGGTCTTTTGGGTCCTTTGGATCTTTAGTATCAGGTGGGGTGATTTTAGCACCGACGTCCACAAGATTTGATGGTGCGGATTCCTTACCGGCAATATCAACTGCCGTTACATAGAAGGTACCATTGCCAACAGTAAAGGATCGTTTAGAACCATTGACAATACTGCCTACTTTAGATGAGAATAACCCGCCCTGATAGATTCGATAACCGACTACATCATTATCTGGTGAGGTCGACCATGTTAGTGTATTCCCAGTAACTTTTAATTTGACGCCATCAGGAATCTTTCCGTTATCCATCATTTTTGCGTTAGGGACAAGAATTTTCCCCCAACGCTCCTTTTCTGGAATAAGCTGACTCGTATTATGAAAGTTCCTTCCCACCATTCGAGTGATAAAGTCAGGATTTAATATAAGTCCGAACTGGGCAAACTCTTTTGGTGTGGAATCTAAGGCTAAATATTTTTTGCCGCCAACCGTGACAAATTTACCTTCAATTAAACTATCATCTACCTTTGTTGGTACATTGTTCACATTAAAATAATCACTCTCAATTAATCCCGCTTTTGAACAGGCAGCGGAAGGAAGCATTCCCGAAACGGCACAATAGGATCGTCTAACGATTCCTGTTGGCATTTTAAATGACTTCTTTGGAGCAATTAGATCAGGTTTAATTTTATAGGCAGCATTCAATAACTGAGCCCAAAGGGTATTAGTCCGTTGACTATAAGACATTCCGCCGGTATTCAGAGATTTTGGTGTATCATAACCTCTCCAAAGACCAAAAGTGATGTTAGGGTTAGTAGCAACAAACCAGGAGTCAACATATTGATTCCCTGTCCCTGTTTTCCCTGCCCAGTCGGCACTGAAGTTCAGTTTGCTCCTAATTCCTGACGCAGTCCCCATTTTTATAACATCACGCATCATATCCAGCGTTAAATAGGCTGTTTGCGGCTTGAAGACGTGCACTGGCTTCACCTTATGCTGATAGACGACCTTTCCGTCTTTATCGACAATTTTATCAATCATATAAGCATCAATAAATTTTCCGCCGTTGGAAAAGGTAGTAAAAGCATTGGTGTTTTCTTCTATGGTTACCCCGTTTGTCATCGAACCGATGGCAGTAGAAGGGTTTGTATAGTCTTCTTTTGTTAAAGAGGTAAAGCCCATTTTTTCAAGATACTTAGCTGGGTTTTGGTTAAGGATCTCTGTGTAAATTTTAACAGCCGGAACGTTGTAGGATTTTGCCATAGCATACCTTGCTGAAACCAATCCGCTGTACCGATAGTCATAGTTTTGCGGCCAGGGGTCACTTCTGCCAGGTGCAAGACTTAATGCAACATTCGGCAGCGGTGTTCCCGGAGAGGCTTTCCCTAACTCAATCGCCGGCCCGTAGTCGAGAAGCGGTTTCATGGTTGAACCGTTCGGCCTGAGGGCACTTGTTGCGTGATTTAGCTGTTGCTTTTTGTAATCTCTTCCAGCGACAAAACTGATGATTTTCCCGGTCTTGTTTTCAATTAGTTCGGCCCCAACCTCGGCAGGCTCCATTACCGTTTTCATTTCTCCGGTTTCAGGATCCTTCTTTTGCTGAGCTTTATCCGGTCCATAATATGGGTAATTATTCTTTACCTTTTGCATCGCGTCATATATTTTTTTGTTAATGGTCGTATGGATCTGATATCCATTTTGACGCAAAGCATTTTTAGCGAAGATTTGGTATTTATAGTAAAGATTATCATCGTTTTTTAGCTCTTTCTCAGATATACCATCCTTTTTTGCTAAGACAGTGATAAGGGCCTCAATGGAGCGCTTTTCTATTTCAACTGTGAGCCAAGGATATTTCTCAAGTGGATTGGTAGTTGGTGGAATAAAATCCTTTGTAATGTCATAGGCAGATGCCTTGGCATACTGACTCTCATTGATATATCCACCATTATACATTCGTTTTAATACTGTTTTCATCCGTAAAAGACCTGGTTCAAGATTATTCTTTACCGTACCTTCTCTTGTAAATGGGGTATACCCAAACGGACTTTGAGGCAAGCCGGCAATGAAGGCTGCCTGTGGTAGTGTGACATCACTTGCATTTTTACCAAAGATTCCTTTAGCCGCTGCTTGAACGCCGGCAATGTTTCGTCCTGATGAATTTCTTCCGAATGTTGAAACATTCAAATATGCTTCAAGAATTTCCTTTTTATCGAAAAATTTCTCTAATCTTAGTGCAAGTAAGATTTCATTGGCTTTCCTTTGAAAAGAAACTTCATTTGTTAAGATTTGATTTTTTATTAATTGCTGTGTTAATGTACTGCCGCCTGATTGGACAGCAGAGTTTGTAACTTCCTGAAAGACAGCCCGGAAGACGGCTTTCGGAACAACACCTTTATGCTGGTAAAAATATTCGTCTTCGGTCGCGACAACAGCATTGACCAAATTTTCCGATACATGATCGAGCTTTACTTCGTCTCGTTCCAATTCGGAACGAAGTTTGCCAAGATAAACATTCTCATCAAAATATAAATCTGATGGCTCTGTGTAATTATAAATATCCTTTTTCATACTGTCGTATGAGCGGACGGGTTCATCTTTAACCAGTGAGGCAAAGTAGCCGGCACCTACACCTGTTGCAAATGATCCACCAAGAATAACTACTGTAAGAGTAAGGAGAAACAGGTTCCAAACTACTTGATATGTGATTCGTGCACTTTTTACCGTTTTTCTTTGGGTAAACAAGTTAAGTATGGATTTTGACTTTTCTATCCATGCTTGCAATTTTTCATTCATTGACCGCATCACCTCATCTAAAATCACATATATTATAGCATATCGAAGCTACAAAAAATGACAACTATCTACATTTTTCTGAAATTTCCAGTTCTGTTTGACATGTGGATTGAAATATGGTAAAAAAAGCTATACATTCATTTTAATAAAAGGCTTTGAAGGGAATCAACTGTAGTTCTTCTATCCCTGTTTTTAGAGAGTCAGCGGTGGTGTAAGCTGATACATATAGGAGAATGAATTACATCCTCGAGCTTTCTCTGTGAAAATATTATTAGTAGCGGAGAACGGTCTTAACCGTTAAATTTTTTGAGTTGGAGGAATTTTCCTCAAGCTGGGTGGTACCGCGTAATTTTACGTCCCTGCATTAGTGCAGGGGCGTTTTTATTTTTTGAAGGAGGAATTGGCATGGATTTATTACAGGATTTAGCATGGAGAGGGATTATTTACCAACAATCAGATGAAGAAGGATTAAAAGAACTGTTAAGTAACCAGAAAATTTCATTATACTGTGGGGCTGACCCAACCGCTGACAGCTTGCATATCGGTCACTTAGTCCCATTTTTAACACTAAGGAGATTTCAGCAGCATGGCCACCGACCGATCGTATTAGTTGGTGGAGCAACAGGTTTAATTGGTGACCCTAGTGGAAAAAGCGAAGAGCGAAACCTTCAAACTTTAGAGAAGGTACAGGAAAATGTTGCCGGCATCCAAAAACAATTAGCAGCTATTTTTGAATTTGATGGTGAAAATGGCGCTGAAATGGTGAATAACTATGATTGGGCCGGCTCGATGGATATTGTTACTTTTTTACGTGACATCGGCAAACATATCGGGGTTAATTATATGCTTGCAAAGGACACCATTGCATCAAGGCTTGAAACAGGTATCTCTTTTACTGAATTCACGTACACCATTTTACAGGCAATGGATTTTAATCATTTGTATGAACATCATGGTTGTAAATTGCAAATTGGAGGCAGTGATCAATGGGGGAACATTACCTCAGGGTTGGAATTAATCCGGAAAATGCAGCCTGAGGGCGCAAAAGCGTTTGGATTAACCATTCCACTTGTTACGAAAGCAGATGGAACGAAATTTGGAAAGACAGAAGGCGGCGCGGTTTGGCTTAATCCGGAGAAGACCACACCATACGAGTTCTACCAGTTCTGGATTAACACCGCGGATGCTGATGTTGTCAAATACTTAAAGTTTTTCACATTCTTATCACATGAGGAAATTGACCAATTAGCAATGTCTGTACAGGAAGAGCCGCATCTTCGCAAAGCTCAAAAGGTGTTAGCAGAAGAAATGACCCGATTGATTCATGGTGAGGGGTCATTGGAGCAGGCGATTAAAATTTCTCAAGCTTTGTTCAGCGGAGATGTTAAGAGTCTGACGGCTGCAGAGATCGAGCAGGGCTTTAAGGATGTTCCATCTTTTGATGTTAAAGATGCAGAAGGGAATTTGGTTGATTTACTTGTTGCAGCAAAGATTTCTCCATCCAAACGGCAGGCCCGTGAAGATATTGCCAATGGAGCTGTCACCATCAACGGCGAGAAAATCACAGATACGACCTATTCCTTACAAGAGAGTGACCGAATTGAAGGACAGTTTACCATCATTAGAAGAGGGAAAAAGAAGTACACATTAATTAAATACTAAAATAAAAAGGACTTTGATAAGCTTTTCAGAGTCCTTTTCTTGGTAAAAAATAAAGAAAACCCCCATACCGAATGGTATGGGGGTTTCACTCTGATTAACGTGAGTAGAACTCGACGATAAGTGTTTCGTTAATTTCAGCTGGTAATTCAGAACGCTCTGGTAAGCGAGTGAAAGTACCTTCTAATTTGTCAGCATCGAAAGTTAAGAAATCAGGAACGAAGTTATTTACTTCGATTGATTCCTTCACAACATCAAGGTTGCGAGACTTTTCACGAAGGCTGATTGTTTGGCCAGCAGCTAAACGGTATGATGGGATATCTACGCGAGAACCATCAACTAAAATGTGACCATGGTTTACTAATTGACGAGCAGCACGACGTGTACGAGCAAGACCTAAACGGTAAACAACATTGTCAAGACGTGATTCAAGTAGAATCATGAAGTTTTCGCCGTGGACTCCGCCCATTTTGCCAGCTTTGTCAAAAAGGTTGCGGAATTGACGCTCAGTAACACCATAAATGTTACGAAGTTTTTGTTTCTCTTGTAATTGCAAACCATATTCAGAAAGCTTTTTGCGTTGGTTTGGACCATGTTGTCCAGGAGCGTAAGGACGCTTTTCTAATTCTTTACCTGTGCCGCTTAGAGAGATTCCAAGACGACGGGAAATTTTCCAGCTAGAGCCAGTATAACGAGCCATGAATGACTCCTCCTTCGTGTTTTTATTTTGGTAAAATAAAAACCGTTATGAAACTCTTTGACAGCCATTTTGTTTTCATGCACCTTCGCCCTAGCAGCAGAGGGTTACAAGATGCACCATCACATGTAGGTGAGGAACAAAATGAGACGATTAAAGTGTTCACATAGGCTGCAATATTTTACACAAAGAGTATTATATAATTTTTATTCCCCTTAAGTCAAGTATATTTTTGAAGTTCTGTAAATCCTAATCCATCATTAATAAAACTATTTCAAAAAAATTTAATAAATTATTCAAAAAGTTATTCCAAAAGCATACCAATATTAACTATAATTAGGTTACGATGTATATTTTTGGGATTAGACAAGGTGAAGACTAAATGGATAATCATGATAGAAATTTACAAATGCAAGTAAATAGGTATAAGTACTTATTACAAATAACAAAAACGCTTCATTCATCCCTGGACGTGGAAGCCCTTTTGGGTGAATTATTCGTCATACTGAAAGAAGTGTATCCTGGCTTTTCATATTACATACTTCTTTCACAGGATACCCATAGTCACAGCGATCTTCCGATTATTGATCTTGAATATGATAGTGAAAATATCGCTGCAATAAATGCCTATGTATCAGGGGATGTTCAATTTGAAAATTCTTTGATTGACAATCATGCCATCATCTATGCACCACTGAAAGGTCATCAGGGCGTTTATGGTGTATTGCAGGTAATTGCAGCGAATACCCCGGAATTTCCAGGTAATGAAGTGGAGTTTATTACTTTATTAGCGGGGAGTGCAGGAAGTGCATTGGAGAATGCACAACTTTATCAACAGTCAAGACGGGAAATTTCCGATTTGCAATTAATAAACGAAACCGCCCACCGGTTAAATTCTAACCTAAGATTGACTGAAACAATGACGTTTATGTCTGAACAAATCACGGCTTCCTTCGAGGCGCAAGAAATTGGCTTTTTTCTCTTTTCACATGATCAAGCAAAAGCGAAAGCACTCCCTGGGTCAACATCCTACTTCTTCACAAAACATGCACGAATCTATGTTGAATATATAAAGGAAAAGATTCAAAAGGAAATAGAACCGCTGTTTATTGGCGATATCAACCTGCCAAACATAAACAGTATAACAAGCTATCATTCCATTATTGCCATTCCGATCATTCAAAGCGACCTTTTAATAGGTTTCACCATCGTCATGCATGAAAAACCCTATTTCTTTTCATTTGATACATTTAAGCTGCTTCAGTCGCTATTACATCATTCTTCGCTGGCGCTCACCAATTCAATGCTAAGGGAAGAATTAGAGAATATGATCATTACTGACCATCTGACAAAGCTTCATTCGCGCAAATTTTTGGATGAAAAAATCCAGTGGTCAATGAAAGAGGATGAGGAAGGTACCTTTATTCTTCTTGATATTGATAATTTTAAGGGAATAAATGATACATATGGCCATCAGGTTGGAGATGGTGTTCTTATTCAAGTAGCAAATCTAATTAAGGCAAACATTCGCGGAAATGATGTAGGGGCACGGTGGGGTGGAGAAGAACTAGCTATTTACCTTCCGAGGGTACCTTTAGACACAGGAGCGGCTATTGCTAAAAGATTAGTTGAAAAGGTATCGGAATGCTCTGTACCGCATATTACGGTTTCCTGCGGTGTTTCTTATTGGCATAAAAATCGCCTAGATTCCTATAAATACCTATTTAAACGAGCAGATGAGGCACTTTATTATGCCAAAGAGACTGGAAAGGACAAGGTGGTTACCCAGGGAGACAATATAAGGGTCAGCTAGGCAATCATTATTTTATGGGTGGTATTTAATCCATCATCATATGCTATTATCACAATTGAGAGCGTTTTCAAATAGAGAGGGGTCGCCGCAATGAAAAATAAGAATTCGCGTTTTGAAACGGAAGTTATTCATTCAGGTTATCATTCGGATGAACATCAAGGGAGTTTAGTTCCTCCACTATATCAAACATCCACCTTTACCTTTGCAAGCGCGGAACAAGGAGAAAATAGGTTTGCTGGGAAGGAAGAGGGGTTTATTTATTCTCGCTTGGGAAATCCAACGGTAAAAATACTAGAAGACAGGATGGCTGTCCTTGAGAAAGGAGAGGCAGGCTTAGCCTTTTCCTCCGGGATGGCTGCCGTTAGTGCCGTGTTGGTAGCCTTAACAAAAACGGGCGATCATATCCTTTGTTCGCAAGGAGTCTATGGCTGTACATTTGGCCTGTTGGGGTTATTAAAAGAGAAATATGGAATTGGCCACAACTTTTCGCTTATGGATTCGAAGGAAACATTAGAAAATGAAATTCTTCCAAATACCACCTGTATCTACATCGAAACACCGATAAACCCAACGATGAAGCTTGTCGATTTGGCAATGGTGGCAAGGATAGCTAATGAAAAAGGAATTCCCGTTGTTGTCGATAATACCTTTTGTTCGCCGTATTTACAAACTCCGCTCTCGCTTGGATGTGATGTCGTCATCCATAGTGCCACAAAATATATTTGCGGGCATGGAGATGTTGTCGCCGGTCTAGTAGTTGGGAAAAAGGAGTTTATGCAAGAGGTTTCCCGCACCACCCAAAAAGACATTGGCGGGATTATTTCTCCCTTTGATGCGTGGCTGTTGTTAAGAGGGTTAAAAACACTGCCAGTCCGCTTAGACCGCCACTGTGAAAACGCCGGTCAGCTGTTTGAATTTTTGAAAGCTCATCCAAAAATTGAATCTGTGTATTATCCTGGAGACCCTAAACATTCGGATTTTTCCATTATGGAGAAACAAATGAAAAAACCTGGCGGGTTAATTTCTTTTACTATTAAGGGAACAAAGGAAACAGCGGGGCGGTTTATGAATCAATTACAATTGATAAAGATCGCTGTTAGTCTTGGTGATGCTGAAACATTAATACAGCACCCAGCAACAATGACCCATGCGGTGGTTCCGGAGGAGGAACGCAGGAAAATGGGGATTGAAAATACTTTGTTGCGCCTCTCTATTGGCCTAGAAGCGTGGGAGGATATTATGCAAGATTTGGAACAGGCACTTGAAAAAATCTAAAAAACTCGCCAAAGGCGAGTTTTTTTTTTTAGATAAATTGCATTAGCACAGCGACAAATTCTTCTAGCTTTTCTTGATCTAGTTCATCAAAGCGGTTTGTTTCTGGGGAATCAATATCTAATACACCAATTAATTGCTCTCCTTTTAACAGCGGAATGACAATTTCTGATTGTGATGCAGAATCACATGCGATATGACCTGGGAATTGATTAACGTCTTCGACACGGACGGATTCCTTTTTCAAGGCGGCCGTACCGCATACACCCTTGCCCAGAGGAATGCGAATACATGCAGGAAGACCTTGGAATGGTCCTAAAACTAATTCCCCGTTCGTATCCATTAAATAAAAACCTACCCAGTTCACGCGGTCGAGAAATTGGTTCAGCAGTGCCGAAGCATTGCTAAGATTGGCTATTTGATTTTTCTCACCATGCAAAAGGGCATGTAATTGTTTTTTGACTAGCTCATAATTTTTTTCACGGTCTTTACCGTACATTTCGACGTTAAACATGTTATTTCTCCCTTTTTCATCTAGTTTTATATTCTATTTTATCAAATTTACAAGAAAATGGGCAAACTTTGTCGATATCTTCTTAAAGGAATCCTTGCTATAACAAAGAATCATTATGTAAGGGGAGAACGAAGTATAGCTGAAGGGGGAGAACAAGTGAAAATAAATGCTAAGGAAGCAATTGTTAAGGCCGCAATAGTGTTATTTAATTCCAATGGGTATTCAGGGACGTCGATTAGGGATATTGCCAGTCTAGCCAAAGTGAATACAGCAACGATTGCCTACCATTTCGGTAATAAACCAGGTCTGTTAGAATATTGCTTTACGTATTTTTTTGAGCAGTACATGTCTAAGGTGGAAGAAGCCTATGCACTAATTGACAAAGGTGCAAAAGATTGCCTCAAGCGTGTTGTCGCCGATTTACTCCATTTTCAAAGTGAAAATGATCAGCTTGCCAGTTTTGTGTATCGGGAAATGTCGATGGATTCGCAAGTGGTAAGAGAAATCATGTCGACTTATTCACTTAAAGAAAAATACTATTTTCAGAAGATATTTGAACGGGGCTTTGAATGGAATGAATTCCGTCCACATTCTATTCCCTATTTAATCATTCAACTAAAAGGGCTGCTAATGATGCCATTTATGAATACACATTATATGAGAGAAGTTTTGTACATCTTTCCAAGTGAACCATTCTTTGAGCAAAAGTATTTAAAAGATATCTATTTATGGATAGAAAAAACCCTATGTACGGATGTGCCATCTAAAAAAGAGGCAGCATTAAAATAGCGGCATTCGCTATTTTTTTTTGTTAATAAGTTTTGCCGAATTTCTGCTTTCCGATGTCGAATAAATTCAACTACGCCCCATGAACCATCCTATCAGACTCTCCAATCGACGAGTTTTCATTTATTTTACAAAAAAATTGAAAAAGATAGTCAAAAAATGTCGTTTACATGGTATCATAAGAGCATTGAATAGAACGCTAAGGGATTTTTAATATAGATATCATAAATACTTAATTGAGAATCAATGTTGTTTGAAATAGGGGGCTTACATGTGAAACTTTTCATTGGATTTTTCATCCTATTACTAGCCTTATTTGTATTGGGATATTTAATAAAGAAAAAGTATTTTAAAGAAATGGACCGATTGGAAGCGTGGAAAATCGATTTAATGAATCGGCCAATACTGGATGAAATGTCTAAGGTGAAACAGCTCAATATGACAGGCCAAACGGAAGAATTGTTCGAACGCTGGCGGAGTCAATGGGACGATGTTGTTACGGTACAGCTTCCTAATCTTGAGGAAATGCTTTTTGATGCAGAAGAGTACATAGATAAGTACAGATTCAATAAAGCCAAAGGGGTCCAGCAGGCGATCCATATAAAGTTACAGGAAACAGAGGTTCAAATAAAAAGTATTTTAGAAGAGTTGCATGAACTGGTAGGCAGCGAGGAAAAAAACAGAGTGGAAATCGAGGAACTAAAAGAGCTTTATCGAGAATCAAAAAAGATGCTTCTTGCCCACCGTCACAGCTTTGGCAGTGCGGAAAAACAACTAGAATTGCTGCTTAATGATACAGCGCAAAAGTTCCAGGAATTTGATGAAAAAACAGAACTAGGTAATTATCTTGAAGCGCGCGAAATTGTTTTATTGATGCAAAGTCAGCTTGGAACAATAAAAAAACATATGGATTTAATTCCACAGTTTTTAATTGAATGTCAATCCCTCCTGCCAAACCAACTTTCTGAGTGTTTAGCTGGTTACCAGGAAATGTCTGCACAGGCTTATTATTTGGATCATCTTAATGTAGTCAAAGAAATTAAACGGCTAGAAGAAAAGCTTGCGGAGAATTTAGTCCTTATCGAGGCAATCGAAATTGATAAAGCCGAAGAAGGAATAAAGGAAGTGAAGGAAAGGCTTGACATCCTTTTTGATCTTTTTGAAAAAGAAGTTCACGCTAAGCATTATGTGATGAAAAATGAACAGACAGCCAGTGAACTCCTTGATGCTGCCCAAGAGGAAAATATCCTTCTTTCTAGTGAAGTCGTTCACGTTCAGGAAAGCTATCAGTTGTCCGAAAGTGACTTTGAAACACAAAGGAATCTGGAAAGAGAACTTACCGCTATCTATAAACAATATGATATTCTGATTGAAAAGGTAAAAATGAACGAAACAGCCCAATCAGTGATTGGGGAGGAATTGAGTACTATTAAAGAGGCTCTCGAAATCATCCGCGAAGGGCAGCAAGATTTTGCATTAAAACTTCAAGCACTACGGAAAGATGAGCTTGAAGCACGAGAACGAGTGAATGAGCTTAAGAAAAAAGTTCGGGAGACCGTTCGTCTTGTTTATAAAAGCAATGTCCCTGGTTTGCCGGAAGACTATAAGTATTTATTAGAGGATACAAATGAGAGTATTCAAAATGTTAAATATCAGCTTGATGAAAAACCACTTAACATTTCTGCCTTAAATCAGTACTTAGAAATTGCGGTATTAACGGTTGACAAACTTGTTAATACAACGATTGAACTGTTGGAAAATGTTAAGCTGGCTGAGAAAGCGATTCAATATGGGAACCGTTATAAAAGCCAGTATCCAACTGTTGCCAAAGGATTGTCCGATGCTGAATTGGCCTTCAGACAGTATGATTACCAAGAGGCATTAGAGCAAGTGGCAGCAACACTTGAGGGGATTGACCCGGAAGCCTTGAAGAAAATTAAAGCCAGTGCTGAAGCTGAATAACAAAAGAACCGATTCACCGCCCTAAATGGCATGAATCGGTTTTTTGTTTTTCTTTTTAAAAAAACCCGTTTATGATAAGATTTATTTTTGTAAGTGTGTTGGTGGTTCGGAGGAGAGAAAGATGATTTATTTTGATAATAGTGCAACGACTAAACCATATAAAGAAGTATTGGATTCTTTTGTCACCGTTTCAAGTGAATTTTTTGGCAACCCATCTTCACTGCACAGTATGGGAGGGCAGGCTGAGAAGCTTTTATCTCAAGCAAGAGAACAGATAGCTCAGCTTATAAAAGTGAAACCAGCCGAGCTTTATTTTACATCTGGCGGTACAGAAAGTAACAATCTGGCGATAAAAGGCGCGGCTTTACTGAATAGAAATAAGGGACGCCACTTGATTACTTCCAGTGTGGAGCATGCTTCTGTTCAGGCCGCAATGGAACAGCTAGAGCGCGATGGCTTTGAAATAACCTATCTGCCAGTTGACGAAAAGGGAAGAGTTAGTGCCGGTGCGGTCGAAAAGGCGATAAAGAAGGAAACGAGCCTAATCTCGATTATGCAGGTCAACAATGAAGTAGGTACGGTTCAGCCGATTAAAGAAATAGGACAAATGTTAAAAAAATATCCAACCATTTTATTTCATGTTGATACGGTTCAAGCGATTGGAAAGGTTCCCCTTTCCTTATCCGAAAATAGAGTGGATTTTTGCTCCCTTTCCGCCCATAAATTTCATGGTTTAAAAGGTACGGGTGCCCTTTTTATTCGCGGGGGTACAAGAATTCAGCCATTATTTTCTGGCGGCAATCAAGAACGGATGGTTCGAAGTGGTACGGAAAATGTGGCCGGCGCCGTAGCAATGGCAAAAGCCTTACGAATGACATTGGCAAAAAGTGAAAGAGAAATGGAAAGAATGAAGAAAATTCAGAGCATCTTAAGAACGGGGTTAAATGGTATAGAAGGTGTTCAAATCCATACACCGATTGACAACGCTGCACCACATATCATTAATTTTTCAATAAAAGGAATTAAATCAGAGGTATTTATCCATGCGCTTGAGCAGAAAGGCATCTTTGTTTCGACAACAAGCGCTTGTTCTTCAAAGAAGAAATCACCAAGTAGGACGCTGCTTGCTATGGGTGTTCCTGAAGCGCTGGCCGAAAGTGCAATCAGGATCAGCCTATCTTTTGATAATACGGAAGATGAAGCAATGACCGCTATTAAAGCCTTTGAAGATACTGCAAACCAATTAGGAAGGGTTATGAAATAAATGGACTATGATCGTATACTAATTCGCTACGGTGAAATATCAACAAAAGGCAGGAATCGCAATCAATTTGTTGAGAAATTAAGAAAGAGTGTCAGAATCGCGCTAGCTCCCTTTCCGAAAATTAAAGTGGAAGCCAGTCGTGATCGAATGTATGTGCTCTTAAATGGTGAAAATGGGCAGGAGATTATCGAGAAATTACAGACTATCTTTGGAATCCAGTCCTTTAGCCCGGCCATTAAAGTGGAAAGGGAGATTGAAGCACTAAAACAAGCGGCACTTAAATTAGTGACCTCTCGATACAGTCAAGGTCAAACCTTCAAAGTAACCACAAAAAGATCCGATAAAACCTTTGAACTGGATACGGATGAAAGCAATCATACGTTTGGGGCACATTTATTAAAAAACATTCCAGGAATAACAGTAAATGTGAAAAATCCTGATATTGAGTTACGAATTGAGGTTAGAAAAGAAGCGGTTTATTTATCCTGTGAAACCATTCACGGTGCGGGCGGCCTGCCTGTCGGCTCGAGCGGTAAAGCCATGCTCATGCTTTCAGGCGGAATTGACAGCCCTGTTGCAGGGTATATGGCAATGAAGCGGGGATTAGAAATTGAGGCTGTCCATTTTTTTAGTCCCCCCTTTACAAGTGAAAGATCAAAAGAAAAGGTCATTGACCTTTCTAAAAAGCTTGCTGAAATATATGGCAAAATGACCTTGCACATCGTGCCATTTACAAATATCCAGCAAGCAATCCGAGAACAAATACCGGAAAATTACTCAATGACCTCAACAAGGAGAATGATGCTCCGAATCACGGATAAAATCAGGGAAAAACATGAAGGTCTTGCCATTATTACCGGGGAAAGCCTCGGGCAAGTGGCCAGTCAGACCCTCGAAAGTATGTATGCAATCAATGAAGTGACAAATACACCGCTTATTCGTCCTTTGATTACAATGGACAAAATAGATATCATGAAAATCGCCAACGAAATTGATACACTTGAAATCTCCAACAGACCTTTTGAGGATTGCTGTACCATTTTTGTTCCCTCCTCACCGAAAACGAAACCGAAAAGAGAGAAAGTGGAGCACTATGAAAGCTTCTTTGATTTTGAACCGATGATTGATGAAGCTGTCCAAAAGACAGAAACGCTTGTTATTAAACCTGTCAGTAAAAACCTCACAGAATTGAATGAATTATTCTAAAAAGGTAATATTCTAATTTTTTGTGAACAATTACCAGTTGTGAAATAGAATGAAGCACGGGGGTTCTACACATTCTATACTCACAAGGAGGTGATATCACATGGCAAGCAACAATTCAAATCAATTATTAGTTCCTGGTGTTGAACAAGCTCTTGACCAAATGAAATATGAAATTGCAAACGAATTTGGTGTTAATCTTGGAGCAGACACTACTTCACGCGCTAACGGTTCTGTTGGTGGTGAAATCACAAAACGTTTAGTTCAAATGGCTGAGCAACAATTAGGCGGCGGATTTTCTCGATAATCAAAAATAAATACGATGGCTACAGAGAGCGTGGAGGTAACTCCCGCTCTTTTTTGTTTTTGTTTTTTTAAAAGAGGTATATAATTAGCATCAGGTTCTAGGAGCAAATAAAGATTTAATCATATTTTAAATTTTTATTAAATTCTGTATAATGGAACTAAAAGATTATTGAGGAGGTTACAACTGCTTCAAAAAGGTTATTAAGTTGTATTAAAGCATTCAAAAAACTCCGATAGCTTTTAATGTACTTGCGAACGTATATTCGGTATAATAAGATAAAACCAGTATACGAGGAGTGTAACGATGAAAATCACACGAATCTGTTTGTTAGAAGTGAATAAAAACGAAGAAATAGACCATCTCAATGATTTGATGAGAACCTGGTGTTCGGCAATAAGATATTCTTTCAATCGTTTAGTAGAAGGAGAAAAATCTGGCGATGTCATTAAAATCGTTCAACAAAAGTTTGGTTTGAATAAACGATACTCAGAAGATGCGGTTTTGCATGCTCAAGCTGTCATCTTGAGCCAGATAGAATTGCTGCCTACTCGCATTGAAGGAGTGCAGGGAAAGATTCAAAAAACAATTCAAAAAATAGAAGATTATCAAACGGGTAAAAAATGGCCAAAGAAAGTTCCGGTAGAAATTTGTTTAGCTGGTTTAAAAGCTCGTCTAGATAAACTTCTGGAGAAGGAATCTGTCCTTTTGACTCACAGAGAACAAGGAACCATTCCAACGGTTATTTTCGGAGGCAAGAAAAACTTTTATGATCGGTTGGACAATAAGATTTCACTAAAAGAATGGAAAGAACTTCGTGCGAATACTCTTTACTCCCGTGGTGATAAATCAAAAAAAGGAAATCTAAACACAAGAATGGTGTTGGATGAAACAGAAAACCAATTTTATATAGAAGTGGCTAATCCACTTCTGAAAAATGAAGGAAAGAAAAATAGTCCGAGGCTTCGTTTTAGAGTCCATATTCCCGATAAATATTTTGTAGAAATCATCAATATCGTCATGCCAAACGTTGTCGGAAAAACTCCGACGGGAAAACCAATGGAGGAATACCAAGTTTACTCCATTGAAATCAAACGAAGAGGTAAAAAATATTATGTTCACATGACGTATGACCTTGAAACCTTTGGTTCTGAACTGAAATGGAGTGAAAAAATCACTTCCGATATTGTGGCGGGTATCGATGTAAACATTGACAAAATTACCGTTACCATTTTAACAAAGCAAGGTTGCTTCTTGGAATCGAGAACGTTCTATTGCCATGAAATGGAGTATGTGAAAAGCAACAGAAGGACCAACGTTGCTGGAGAAACGGCAAAAGAAATAATTGACTATTTATTGCAATGGAATGTTGGAGCCTTTGTTTTAGAAGATCTCAAATTTAAACAAGACCATGATACAGTTAAAAGGTTTAATCGTCTTGTCCATTCCTTCGCAAAAAATAAGCTGCAAAATGCTCTTATTTCAAAAGGGACGAAATTTGGTTTCAAAATAAAAAAGGTTAACCCTGCTTATACGTCGGTTATTGGCCGATTTAAGTATACCAAAATGTATGGTCTCTCGGTCCACGAGGCTGCTTCTTTCGTTATTGGAAGAAGAGGTCTGGATTTTGAGGAAAAAATTCCGAAAGAATTAATAAATCATCTTCGCTCTTTAGTGAAACCAATGTTGATTCATATTCTCGGGTCGATGGAAGAATCTAGGGAAAAATCAATTAATGGGAAGCAAAGAAGGAAATTTATAGCGATGATGTTAAAAAATATTGATGACTTTAAAGAAAACCATAGTTGGAAACTATGGAATGTCATACACAAAACATTACTTATAAAGAACCAGGTATTACAATTAAAGGAGGTGTAATCCTCGGTTACAAAATCCTTGCGGAAGTCTGACCAACAGAAGGAATGGTCTTTCGCAATTGCCAGCTCTAACAGAGCACCGCAGGCAGTCTTGGACAATAGGTTCAGGGCAAGGGTTAGATTCCTTTCCTGACGGAGTGACGTGAGAATCGTCATGGCAGGTCCCTTTTTCTTGGTTCGGGGGCGAATAGTTACTATTTGAAAACTTTTAGTAGTTTTTAATAGATTTTTGTAACCAGGAGAGTCATGAAACGGGAAGATTTAATTGCGCCAGAAAAGTATAACTTGGTTTCAGAAGTGGAGCATTTTGCTAAGGATCCAAACAAAGTAGCATTAAAATGGGAAAGTGAATCGGGTGAAACAAAGCAAATTACATATGAGAAATTATTGAAGCAAGTAAATCAAGCAGCTAATGTCTTCGCCCAGAATGGTTTAAAAAGAGGCGATGTCGTTTTAATTATCGTGCCGCGCCTCATCGAAGCATACGTCGTTTATTTGGCGGCATTAAAAGCCGGAATGATTGTCATCCCAAGCTCAGAAATGTTAAAGGAAAAAGACCTGCAGTACCGTATTACACACGGTGATGTGAAAGCAGTCATCAGCTATTATCCATATGTAGACCAATTTAAACATATTACAGAGACACAGCCGCTAGTTAAGTTGACGCTTGGGGAACACAAAGAGGGCTGGATTCATTTAGATGCGGAAATGAAGACTGCGGGGGAAGAGTTCGCTCTTGCAGATACACATAGAGATGATATGGCGTTTTTATCCTATACCTCCGGAACTACTGGAAATCCAAAAGGCGTGGTCCACACACATGGCTGGGCCTTCGCGCATCTAAAAACGGCAGCGCCCAAATGGCTTTGTATTAATGAGGGCGATACGGTTTGGGCAACAGCAGGCCCTGGCTGGCAAAAATGGATCTGGAGTCCGTTTCTGTCCGTGCTAGGCTCAGGCGGTACGGGACTCGTATACAGCGGAAAGTTTGATCCGAAAAAGTTTTTGAGCCTGCTTCAAAAATATGATGTCAATGTGCTTTGCTGTACACCAACCGAATATCGTCTAATGGCTAAGGTCGATAACTTAGCCCAATATCAATTACCAGAGCTTCATAGCGCTGTTTCAGCAGGGGAACCGCTTAATCGGGAGGTTATTGATACCTTTAGAAAATACTTTAACATCGATGTCCGTGACGGCTATGGGCAGACAGAGAATACCCTGCTCGTTGGTGTAACGAAGGGGATGGAGTTGAAACCTGGTTCCATGGGTAAACCGACACCGGGAAACAGGGTAGAAATTATTAACGACGAGGGCCAAGTTTGTGCGGTTGGAGAAGTTGGTGATATCGCCGTCCATGTAGAAACCCCGGCCTTATTTAAAAACTATTATAAAGACCCGGAAAGAACGGCGATGCAATTTCGCGGTGATTATTATGTAACAGGTGATAAAGCAAAAATGGACGAGGAAGGCTATTTCTGGTTTGAAGGCCGCGGCGATGATATTATTATTAGCTCGGGCTATACGATTGGACCTTTTGAAGTAGAGGATGCACTTGTAAAACATCCGTTTGTAAAAGAATGCGCGGTGGTCGCCAGTCCGGATGAAATCCGCGGCTTTATTGTCAAGGCATTTGTTGTCTTAAAAGAAGATATTGACCCGGCTGATCCGGACTTAACAAAGAACCTGCAGGAACATGTAAAATCACTTACTGCCCCTTATAAGTATCCAAGAAAGATTGAGTATTTAACAGAGCTTCCAAAAACAACGTCAGGGAAAATTCGTCGGATTGAACTGCGTCAAAAGGAATCTGAGTCTGCTAAATAAGGTTAATTTTATGAAGCAAAAGGCAGACGGTGCTTACCGTTTGCTTTTTGTTTTTGGAAATCAAAAAACTCCCCTCTTTACAATATTTTAAGTTATAATAAGGATTATTTCGATACTAGAAAGAATAGGGGACCGGAAAAACATATGAAAAAGACAGAAACGCAGGTAGGTGCCATTCATGCCGGCTTTTCCTATATAATGTGGGGATTATTGCCGATTTATTGGAAGTTTTTAGACAGTGTTGACGCAAAGGAAATTCTCGCCAACCGCATTTTTTGGTCGTTTGTTTTTATGATTTTTGTGCTTTTATTTTCGAAAAAATGGGATTTATTTGTCCGAACGTTGAAAGGTTTCGCGCAAAATAAAAAACAGATGTACGCCTTGGCGATTGCCTCGATATTAATAAGTGTCAATTGGTTTGTTTATATTTGGGCAGTGAATAGCGGCCATATGATTGATGCAAGTCTCGGCTATTATATCAATCCACTTGTTAGTATTTTATTAGGTATGCTTGTCCTTAAGGAAAAGTTAAACATTTACCAATATGTATCCTTCGTGCTGGCGGCGATTGGAGTATTGATTATCTCGATTTCCCATGGGCAGTTCCCCTGGATTGCGATTATCCTTGCCCTTTCCTTTGGTTTGTATGGGTTGGCGAAAAAGCTAATTAATGTGGAGTCGGCGGTTGGGTTAACGTTAGAGACACTCGTTGTTGCCCCAATAGCGGCAATTTATATGTGCTTCCTATTAATTAAAGGATCTACTTCCTTTTTAACCGCAAGTTTAGGAACAGATTGGCTTTTGGTGGGGGCAGGGGCTGCGACGGCCATACCACTTCTTTATTTTGCAAAAGGAGCGCAGAAAATACCGCTCTCATTACTTGGCTTCCTGCAATATATTGCCCCAACCTTAACATTGATACTTGGGGTATTTGTCTATGATGAACATTTTTCAAAAATCCAACTGCTATCCTTTACGTTAATTTGGTCGGCATTAACGATTTATTCACTTTCAAAAACAAAGCTAGTATCCGATATTAAGTGGCGGAAAGAAAAAAGAGCAGTGTAAATAAAAGGGGATGTCCCAAAAGGGTCTGACCTCACGCTTAACCCACAATCTATAGCCGATTTTAAGCGAAGTTCAGCTATAGATTGAGGTTGTGGGGTCTGACACTTTGTTATGGGACATCCTCTTTTATTTTACAAAAAAGTTCTCTTAACTTTCTCCCAGAAGGAGTTGTCCTTTAGTTTAAGTGTTTTTAATTTTCTCTCACTTATTTTTATGTTAATTTTATCCACATGGCGAATGCTTAATGCTTCATTATCCATGCCCATTGTTGGATGATCATTGCCTTCTGATATGACCTTCAGTGTCAGTGTGCGTTCACTGCCTAAAATAATCGAGGCACCAAGCGTCCGGTATTGATTCGTATTGACAGAGGCTACCTCGCTTACCTGCATGCAGGAGAGGAGAGGGTCAACAATCGAACCATTAACCGATTTATTATAGGCGGTACTTCCAGTTGGTGTGGCCACAATTAATCCATCCCCCCGGAACGTTTCTAAATGGAGCTGGTCAACAAATACATCAATGACAAGTGTTTTAATAATGGCGGAGCGGATACTGAATTCATTCAAGCATGTAAATGTACCCTGACCATCAACCGAAACTTCAATCGTTGGATAACGTCGGACTTCTATATGTTCATTCGTGGATATGGCCTCAATCATTTTGGAAAGATCATCAATCTGAAAGTCACAATACATACTTAAACTATTATTTATTGAAATGCCCACGTATAAGCAATCATTACGAAAGCCCGTTTGTCTAACTGCTTGGAGGAATGTCCCATCGTCGCCAATACTGGCAATAATATTCGCTTTTCGGTAATCTTTGACAATCGTAAAACCATAACGTTCAGCTACGTCAAATAGGGGAGCTGCTTTCGCAAGCATATCTGCATCCCGCTTATGATAAAAATAAATATTACGTCTAGTTTCCATAAAATGTACCCCCCTGTAAATTGATGAAAAGAATTGTAACACTTTTATCCATATAGAAATAAATCTTTGGTAAAATGATGTTAGTCTGAAATTAGTTTAGCATTTTATTGAAATAATATGAAATCAGGACGTAAATTTTAGAACGAAGAAACGGGGGACCTAAATACATATGAATGGAAAAAGATGGGCTGCACTTGGAATTGCAGCAGCGTTATTTTTTGTATCTGTCTTAATTAATTTCTTATCTGCCTTTGCCTTTAAAGGAATCCAAACTGATTTTACCGATTTTATGGCCGCTGCTGACCAGCCATTTACTGAAGAAGTGGTTAAGGAAGGGAGCGAATTAAAGAAAATTGTTATCCTCGATGTTGATGGAGTTATTCAAGACACGGGTGATTCAGGATCCTTTCTGCAAAGCGCAGGCTACAATCATCAGGATTTTATGAAAAAATTAAACTATATTAAAGAGGATGATTCCGTCAAGGGAATTATTATCAAGGTCAATTCTCCAGGCGGCGGTGTGGTCGAGAGTGCAGAAATTCACGATAAGCTTGCAGAAATTCAAAAGAAAAGTAAAAAGCCAGTCTATATCTCTATGGGATCGATGGCCGCATCAGGAGGATATTATATTTCAACGGCGGCGAAAAAGATTTATGCCAGTCCGGAAACAATGACAGGCAGCCTTGGAGTGATCATGGAAGGAATCAATTATAAGGGGCTTGCGGATAAATATGGTGTTGATTTTGTTACCATTAAAAGTGGCAAGTATAAAGATATTATGAGTCCGACAAGAAAAATGACCGAAGAAGAACGTCAAATTTTACAGACGATGATCAATAATTCGTATGAAGGATTTGTCAAAGTTATTTCTGAGGGACGGGGCATGACGGTTGAACAGGTCAAGAAGATTGCTGATGGCCGCGTTTATGATGGACGGCAAGCGAAGGAATTACAATTAATTGATGGTTTTGGCTATTTAGATGACGTCATTGGTCAAATGAAAAAGCAGGAGAAGCTAAAGGGAGCGAAGGTTGTCCGTTATTCAGACTCTCTTGGTTTTGGTTCATTATTTACAATGCAAGCCAAAAAATTAATGGGTGATAACAATGAAATGGCTGGACTTATGAAAGTCCTTTCTAAGCCCAATTCGCCGCGCCTTATGTATTTATATGCTGAGTAAGGGGGACCATTGATGGAAATGAATGAATATCAGGAAAACTTAAACGAAGCAAAGGAAAATAGTTCCCCTCTCATAGACAACTATGGCGGCACTATAAATGAGGCTGCCTCTTCTACAAGTGGAATGGCGAATTGTCCCGTTCGCTATGCCGGTTTTTGGATGCGCTTTTGGGCCTATCTTCTTGATTTAATTGTCGTGGGTAGTATCGAAAGACTGTTAATAAACCCGTTATTTCGAATGCTGGATATTTCTTTAACAGAATTTAATATATTTGCCCCGATATCCATTGCATCGGCGGTTATTTTTTATTTATACTTCGTGCTGATGACCAAATATTTTAGGCAAACGCTTGGAAAAATGGTCTTTGGCTTAAAAGTAATCGATATAAAAAATGATCAATTAACCTGGGGGACCATTCTCTTTCGTGAATGGATTGGCCGGTTCATATCGGCAACAATAATCGTCGGATATCTCATTGTTGCTTTTTTACCTAAAAAACAAGGCTTACATGATCTTTTTACTGATACCACTGTGATACATGTGGAGCGATGAAATACGTTTGAAATAAACCTATCAACCATATGTTGATAGGTTTATTTTTTGTAGTAAAAGCAAATACTAGCCGCTGAAAGGTTGTGGGAGAATTGTTTTGGCTGCTGCTTGTCTTATGTATTCTTTTGTTCTTATTTCTATTAATTCTTTTTACTAAAGTAACGATTAGAGTAAATTATTATCATCATAATGACAACGATGACTTAAAGGTGGAATTTAGAGTTTGGTTCGGATTGATTAGATATAAATTAAATGTTCCGTTAATAAAAATTGATGATAATTCCCCCAGCGTGATTGTAAATAGTCATACACAAATGGGCAGTTCATCAGGGGATTCACCTGAAAAAAAGGTCAACAAAATCACGCCGGCTAATATACTGACTAACTTACAAAATACGAAAGAATTGATCCAACATGTTTTTGGAATGCATGTAATTGTGAGAAAGTTTTTTCGAAAAGTCACCATGAAAAGGTTTAAGTGGGAGACGATGATTGGGGTTGGCGATGCGGCGCATACTGGAATGGCAACGGGCGCATTATGGTCAATTAAAGGCGGAATCATTGGGCTTCTCAGTCATTACTTAAAAGTAAAAGATATGCCAGAATTATCTGTTACTCCCCATTTTCAAGCAGCGGTCATTCAAACAAGGTTTACATGTATTATTCAGTTTCGGATCGGGCATGCTATGCTAGCAGGATTAAAACTGATTAAATTCTGGAAGGGCGGACGGCCGCGCTTCAAAAGCAAAACAAATTTTGCAAATGGAAAACCCAAATCCGTTTGAAATAGGAGGAAACAGCCATGTCTGACCACCCAATTCAAGGTTTGATGACGACTGCAATGGAAAGCTTGAAAGAAATGATTGATGTTAATACCATTATTGGGGATCCTGTTGAAACCCCGGACGGAAGTGTCATTTTGACCGTTTCAAAGGTAGGCTTTGGATTTGCCGCCGGAGGCAGCGAGTTTAAACTTGATGGTTCTCAAACTCAGGGCCAGGCACAAGGGCAAACCCAATCAACAAATCCATTTGGGGGAGGAAGCGGGGGCGGTGTTTCGATTACGCCAATCGCCTTCTTAATAGTAAACTCCCACGGTGTCAAAATGCTTCATTTAGATGAGAGTACCCATTTGTATGAGAAAATCCTAGAGCTCGCGCCACAGGCAATTGATAAAATTCAGCAAATGTTCTCGAAAAAAGATGGGAGCAACCAGCAGCCGAACCAGCAGCAACAGCAGCCAAAAGTTGATCTTGAGCTATAAAGTAAAAGGTTAATCTTCCGCCGATGGGGAGATTAACTTTTTTTCTTGATTTTTTAATGGTTAAAATCAAGGTTCAAATAATTGCAAAAAGATGGACGAAAAGATATATTTACACTGTACATATTAAAAAACAAATGCCGATCGAAAAATTCGGATGGCTTTAAAACGACAAAGGAGGATGTTTTTTATGGCAAACGTAACATTTAAGGGAAAACCAGTAACATTGTTAGGAAATGAAGTGAAAGTAGGGGATAAAGCTCCAAATTTCTCTGCACTCGCTAATGACTTATCAGCCGTTACACTAAATGACACGAAGGGGCAAGTACGCCTGCTTACTTCAGTACCTTCATTGGATACTGGTGTATGTGATGCGGAAATTCGCCGTTTTAATGAATCGGCAAATTCATTGGGTAACGTGAAAATCTTGACAGTGAGCTGTGATCTTCCATTTGCACAAAAGCGCTGGTGTGCTGCGGGTGGAATCGAAAACGTTCAAACGTTATCCGACCATCGTGATCTATCTTTTGGAGAAGCATATGGGGTTGCCATCCAAGAATTAAGACTATTGACTCGTGCTGTGTTTGTTGTTGATTCAAGTGACACTGTTGTCTATGTTGAGTATGTTAGCGAAGCAACAGATCACCCTAATTATGAAGCAGCACTTGAAGCAGCAAAAGCTGCTAAATAAAACCACAATTGCGGGACCTCGTCACTGGCGGGGTCTTTTTATATGCTTAAACTTGTTTAAAACATGTCTTTTCGTATAAAATGATTAAGGAATTTAATGATGGGGAGGAGAGACAATGAAAATTTCTCCAGTTGAACAACTTTTTACGTTATTTAATGAAACGGCCGTACTTTTACAAGAGGAATTGAACTGTACCTATCTTGAGGCATTGGCGGAAACGGGAGAGAATTTATTTCATGGCTCCGTCCTTCAGGATGAGCTAAGTGAATTAACGGTAAAAAGGCTTGAGAAACAATACGAACAGCACCATTTGGAAAAGTTTTCGAATGAGGAAATCCGCAAGGCATACCAGCTGGTCATTTTAAAGGGGATGAAAGAAAGTGTTCAGCCAAATCATCAAATGACACCCGATTCCGTTGGGATGCTCGTTGGTTATTTAGTTGAAAGATTTATGAAACAGCCTTCCTTCCGCCTGCTCGACCCTGCGGTTGGAACAGGGAATTTGTTAACAACTGTTTTAAACCACTTACATAAAAAGGTCGCTTCCGTCGGAGTAGAGATTGATGACCTATTAATTAAACTTGCCTATGTTAACGCAAATTTGCAAGAGCACTCCATTGAGCTTTTTAATCAAGACAGCCTTGAACCGCTGTTTATTGACCCTGTTGATGCGGTGATCGGCGATTTGCCTGTTGGCTTTTACCCGAATGATGTAAGGGCCTTAGATTATCAATTAAAGGCAAATGAGGGACACTCCTATGCGCATCACTTGTTCATCGAGCAAAGTGTCCGCCATACAGCGCCAGGTGGCTATTTATTCCTCATTATGCCTAATGGCCTTTTTGAAAGTAAGCAAGCAGGAAAGCTGCATGAATTTTTCAAGGAAAATGTCATTGTTCAAGGACTGCTGCAATTACCAACAAGCATGTTTAAAAATAAAAATGCTGCCAAAAGTATCTTAATCCTGCAAAAAATGGGTGAAGGTGTGCTGCCGCCAAAACAGGCATTGCTTGTCGATTTACCGAGCCTCTCAAACATGACAGAGATGGATAAAATTTTAATTCAAATGGAAAAGTGGTTTCAAGAAAACAAAGGGTGAAACTGGATAGAAATCCGGTTCATCCTTTTTTTAATAAGCAAGTATATAATTTTCGACTTTGAGAATTGTCTAGCTCCAGCGCCCTAGCGGCTAGTGTCCTTCGCTCTCCGCCCTACGATAAGTCAAGCACGAATGCGCCTCCGGCTCTCCGTGTTTCCTTTATCTCAGTTGGAGCGCTCCAGGCCATACGCCGCTGACCAGGGCGCTTGCGCTTTTCTTATAAAATAAGAAATATCCGAATATAATTACATTTACCCTGTAACCGCTGCCATGCGAAATATCGCTTGAATTGTCGTATCTACAATGATTAAATGAGAGGGAAATAATCAAGAGCGGTTTGAGCAAAATAATGGTGTACTATACAAAATCCGTCTTAAACCGATTTTGTTATATAAAAGGAGCGTTAAACAAAAATGGCAAAAATTATTGCAATTAATGCAGGAAGTTCTTCCTTGAAGTTTCAGTTGTTCGAAATGCCAAGTGAAGAGGTCATTACAAAAGGGTTAATAGAAAGAATTGGCTTGAATGATTCGATTTTTTCTATTTCCGTACACGGGGAAAAAGTCCAAGAAACCATTGATATTCCTGATCATGAAGTCGCTGTTAAAATGCTTTTAGATAAACTAACAACTTTGGGGATTATTAAATCACTTGATGAGATTGTTGGAATGGGACACCGTGTTGTCCACGGGGGAGAAACGTTTACAGACTCTGTGCTCATCACCGAAAAAGTGTTAAACAAAATTGATGAATTATCAGAGCTGGCCCCATTGCATAACCCAGCAAATCTTACGGGTATTAAGGCGTTCATGCGCGTACTTCCTAATGTTCCAGCAATCGCGGTTTTTGATACGGCTTTCCATCAAACCATGCCGCAGAGTTCGTACCTTTATAGCCTTCCATTTGAGTATTACGAAAAATATGGCATTCGGAAGTATGGTTTTCATGGCACATCCCATAAATATGTTTCACAGCGTGCTGCCGAGTTGTTAGGGCGTCCAGTTGAACAGCTTCGTCTTATCTCCTGCCACTTAGGAAACGGTGCAAGTATTACTGCTATTGAAGGCGGTATGTCCATTGATACTTCTATGGGCTTTACCCCGCTTGCAGGAGTAACAATGGGAACTCGTTCAGGAAATATTGACCCTGCATTGATCCCATATATTATGGAAAAAACCAATAAAACAGCGGATGAAGTCCTTGATGTATTAAATAAAAAAAGCGGCATGCTGGCAATGTCCGGCTTCTCAAGCGACTTAAGGGATATTGAAATCGAAGCGAAAAAGGGAAATGAGCGGGCACAGCTTGCCTTGGATGTCTTCGCTAACCGTATTCATAAATACATCGGTTCCTATGCTTCACGTATGAATGGTGTTGATGCGATTATTTTCACAGCCGGTATCGGTGAAAATAGTGATACGATAAGGGAAAATGTCTTAAGAGGCCTTGAATTTATGGGTGTTTATTGGGACCCTGCCCTTAACAAAGTAAGAGGCGAGGAAGCATTCATTAACTATCCTCACTCACCAGTTAAAGTAATCATCATCCCGACAAATGAAGAAGTCATGATAGCCCGCGACGTTGTTCGTCTCGCTGCTACTCATTAATATTGAGAAAGGCAAAAGCTACTATTAAATGGCTTTTGCCTTTTTTTCTTTGTGATATACTGGAAATAGATGCATGATGTAGGAGGGGATTTGTATGCCTTTGACGGATCGTGAAACGAAGGTCTTGAATGAAATACAGGAATGGGAAAGGAATTTATTAAATTACGAGGCAAATGATTTTCAAATAACCTATGAAAAATATTTGGACCGTTCCTTCTCCTTATTGCCTGAAAAGGTGCAACGGCAGTTTTTCGCTGTTATTGACAGCTGGCTGTTTCATTTACATAGTATGATTCAAGGCTCGCAGCTCCAAATGGACGCTAAGGATAGAATTCTTTCGTCAGGACGAATTTTTCAAAAAGGGTTAGAAAAAATAGAAGACTTAAAGCAATTAGATATAGAGCAATTGCACTATTTAGCAGAGCAGCAAATTTCCAGGCATCGCCTTTATTCTTTTGCCCAGGGGGGACTGGCGGGGACAGGCGGTGCGCTGCTATTAGGGACTGATATTCCAGCAATGGCGGTCATTAATTTAAGGGCCGTCCAATTGATTGCCATGACCTATGGAGTTGAGGTGAATACTCCCTATGAAATGATGACATCTCTAAAGGTTTTCCATACGGCGACATTGCCGCCAAGAATCCAAAAAGCGGGCTGGAGCTCATTAATGGATGAATTAGCGGGGAATCGTGAGCATTATTTTTATGAAGGAAAAGAGGAAATTATCGACATCACCTGGCTAGAGCAGCCAGTCCAGCAATTAGTAAAAGCGCTGGTCATTACATTGTTTCGGAAAAAAGTGATTCAAGGTATTCCGCTAATCAGCATGGCGATTGGTGCCGGTGCTAATTATCAGTTAACAAGAAAAGTAACAGATATCGCACATAAGTATTATCAAATTCGCTACCTTAAAGAAAAAGAGGAGTTTTTTGTATGAGTACCCATGAACATAAAATGGAAGCCCCAAAATCGGTAAATTGTAAAATCATTACCGTCAGCGACACAAGAGGTATCGAAACAGACAAAAGCGGCAAGCTGATAATCGAGCTGCTTGAACAAGCAGGACATAGAATTGTTGACTACTGTATTGTAAAGGATGAATCTACCCCGATTCAAACGGAAATTTTAAAGGGATGCGCCCGCGAGGATATTGATGTGATCTTAACAAATGGGGGCACAGGGATTGCCAAGCGTGATGTAACGATAGAAACCGTTAAAGGCCTGCTTGAAAAAGAAATCGTTGGCTTTGGAGAATTGTTCAGGATGCTCAGCTATCAAGAGGATATTGGGTCTGCGGCCATCCTTTCCAGGGCCATAGCCGGTGTTGCCAAAAATAAAGCAGTGTTTTCCGTTCCAGGTTCTTCCGGTGCGGTGAAGCTGGCAATGAATAAACTAATCTTACCCGAGATTGGCCATGTGGTCAGAGAAATAAAAAAAGACTTGTAAAATAGAGAAAACTCCCGTTTTATGGGGAGTTTTCTCTTTTCTTACAAATGTGCTTTTTCAGATAGTGTTTGATTCGCACGGTACCATAACCATAAATCATTGATGATGGAGGCAAGGTCCGCTATTTCCGTGTTCAGTTGACAGGAGCGGGGGAAATCACTTTCATTGGAAAGCCGTGCTTGTTTATGATTAATCTGATCTTCAAGCTCAAAAATTCGATCAGGGATTGAACCGCGGATTTGTTCCCAATACAAGAGAATGCTCTGCTGTGTTTCTTTACTGTAATGGTCCCATTCCACCGTTAAATCCGGCAGGGGAATACCTAGTCGCTGATCAAAAGAAAAATGGTCTCTCATTCTATTTGCCTCCATGCTGTATGCTTTTTTTTATTTTACTATAAATCGTTAATAAGGTCAGGATAATCAACCGATAAAAGTAAATAAAAAACACGCAGCTATCTTGCTGCGTGCCAAATCGTATTTAAGAGTCTTTTTCCGTACGAACAACGAGAACGTCACATGCTGCATAACGAGTAATATGTTCAGAAACACTGCCGATAAAAAACCTTTCGACAACATTCATTCCTGTCGCACCGCAGATGATTAAATCAATCTTGTGTTTTTTAGCCAAATCTCGAGGAATTTTTATTTTCGGTGAGCCAAAATCAATTTCAAAGTGTACTGTTGTTAGTCCTTCATCCACTGCTTGTTTTTGGTAATTTTCCAGCATGTCTTTTGCCAGCTTTTCTGCTCGGTCTCCAATGACGGTGTCGTAGGCTTCAATTAGTGCAAAGGTTCTTGTATCAATCACATGGACTAATAATAGTGTGGCATTATTTCTTTTTGCAATTTCAATCCCTTTTTTAAAAGCGCGGTCTGCCTCTGTTGATCCATCAATAGCGACCAAAATATTTTGATATTTAAGTCCCATGAATATCATCTCCTTACCTTAATTATACAGTATTTAACAACGTATAATTGTTTCAATTTTTCGAACAATAATTAGGGTAACTTACAATGGAAGGGAGATTTGTCAGATGGTAAAGCGTGACTTAAATAAACAATCCTCGTTTGAGTTTGATGAACAAGGAGCAAATGAAGTAAGCGAGCAAATTATGAATTCGTATAATAGTGGTTTTATAGGTGAGGGAACGGCACTAGCAGGCAATGATCAAGATGTTGGAACTGAGGGGTAGGCACTAAATTTCATAAAACGGAAGGACTGTCTAACCATCGGACAGTCCTTCCGTTTTATGAAGGTAGATGTTTAGACATTTGTCTTGGAAATTTTGTTCATGCAGGGCGTTTACCCAAGAATTTGCTAGCAATTATGCATATTCTTTAATGTGTAAAGTAGTTTCGTGATACCATTTAGTTACGGATTTGGGTTAAAAAGTTGTAAAGAAGCCTTCCTTATCATTGGCAGGTTCTTTTGTCAAATCTTAGAAAATGCTTGCATTAGATTTTGGAATCGAGCTTGGTTTTGATAAAATGAAAGTGTTTACTTTGAAAATAAATATGTGGAGGTAAGCGAATGCGGATCGGAGTACCTAAAGAGATTAAGAATAATGAAAACCGTGTAGCGATGACACCGGCTGGAGTGGTCACCATTACGAAATTTGGCCATAAGGTTTTTATTGAAAAGGGAGCAGGACTTGGCTCAGGTTTTTCAGATGAAGATTATCAAACTGCTGGTGCGAAGCTAGCGGCAACGGCTGAAGAGGCATGGTCCATGGAAATGGTTATGAAGGTTAAAGAACCACTTCCAAGCGAATACTCTTTTTTTCGTGATGGATTAATATTATTTACATATTTACATTTAGCACCTGAACCAGAATTAACAAAAGCATTAATCGATAATAAAGTAGTTGGGATTGCCTATGAAACGGTCCAATTAGCGAATAGAAGCTTACCGTTATTGACGCCGATGAGCGAAGTTGCCGGAAGGATGGCAGCTCAAATTGGCGCACAATTCCTTGAGAAGGTTCATGGCGGAAAAGGAATCCTTCTTTCTGGTGTACCAGGGGTACAAAGAGGAACTGTAACGATTATTGGCGGCGGGGTAGCCGGAACCAATGCGGCAAAGATGGCCATTGGGTTAGGTGCAAAAGTTTCCATCATTGATTTAAATCCGGATCGTCTTCGTCAATTAGATGATATATTTGGGTCTGATGTAACGACGTTGATGTCCAATCCTTATAATATTGCTGAAGCTGTGAAGGAATCAGATTTAGTCATCGGCGCTGTTCTTATTCCAGGGGCAAAAGCACCAAAGCTTGTAACGGAAGATATGATAAAATCGATGAGGCCTGGAAGTGTTGTTGTCGATATTGCTATCGACCAAGGCGGTATTTTTGAAACAACGGACCGGATCACCACCCATGATAATCCAACCTATGTGAAAGACGGTGTTGTCCATTATGCTGTGGCGAATATGCCTGGTGCGGTACCGAGAACTTCAACCTTTGCCTTAACAAACGTGACTGTTCCATATGCCCTGCAAATAGCAAACAAGGGCTATAAACAAGCCTGCCTTGCCAACGAAGCCTTGTTGAAGGGAATTAATACACTTGGCGGTTATGTAACGTACGAAGCCGTTGCAGAAGCACATGGCCTGGAATTCAAGGATACAAAATCGTTGTTGGAAAAATAATACCTTAAAAATAGAAAAACCAGCTCTGTAAAGAGCTGGTTTAAAATACATACTATAAAGCCGCATTTGCCGTATAAATATAAGAAAGTTTTAAACCACCACTCCTCAAAGTGGGTGTTCTCAGAAACTTTTCTGCATGTCCTCCAGGTCTTATAGACAGAGGCTTGTCATTCCAGCTCCAATGGTTAAACTCCCTATTACAGCTTAAAGGTTAAAACTTTATTATGACTACGAACAACGCAGCTTGTATTTATATAGTACATCAATCAACCTTGTAATTCAATGTAAAAAAAATCCAAATGGATCTATTTTATAATCTGTAATTCTTTCGGGAATTTTGTTAATACTTTTGCGCCATCCGCAGTAATAAATAGATCATCCTCGATGCGAACTCCGGCTATATCCGGCACATAAATTCCCGGCTCAATCGTATAAACCATTCCTTCTTCAATAATCAACGGATTTGTCTCAGTCATTGAAGGATACTCATGAACGCCTATCCCAAGCCCGTGACCTAAGCGGTGTGGAAAATATTCGCCGTATCCAGCATCAGCAATAATTCGGCGAGCAGTAAGGTCAACCTCAGCAGCAGTAACACCAGGCTTACTTGCTTCAACAGCAGCGAGTTGCGCTTTTAAAACGGTATCATAAATTTCCTTTTGCTTATCGTTAATATCTCCATAGGCAACTGTTCTAGTAATATCAGAACAATAGCGGTCGACAACAACACCCAAATCAAACAAAACAAGGTCACCTTTTTGGATTTTCGTTCCGCCGGGATTGCCATGAGGGGAAGCCGCGTTTGCTCCGGTTAGAACCATTGTGGCGAATGACATTTCGGTGACACCTTTTTGTTTTAGGGCGTATTCAACAGCATTTAAGACTTCTAATTCTGTTTTACCTTCTTTGATTTCACTTACGCCCACTTCAACGGCATAATCGGCAAGTGCGCAAGCCTCTTCGATAATTTTTAATTCCCTCGCATCCTTGATCATGCGGAGTTTTCGTAACTTTTCTTCAGCTGAAACATAGGCGGCTTTAGGGAATAACCGTGAGAGCTGCTCGTAGCGTTCGACATTCATATGCTCTTTTTCGATGGCCGCCTTAGTGACACCGTTAATTCTTTTATTAATGGAGCTTAAAATTAATTCCCATGGATTGTCGATATCACTGTAGCCGAGTAGTTCATACTCCCAGCCAGAACGTCTGGCATCATGTATTTCCATTCCGGGGCAGACAAGGAATGGCTCTTCTGATTGAAAGACAACTAGTGCAAGTAACCGCTCATGCGGGTCGGTATAATAACCGCTTAAATAAAAGACGTTTTCGGAAGAAGTAAGGAAGCTAACCTCAATCTCATTTTCTTTCATCCACGTTTGAAGCTTTTCTAAACGCTGTTTCATTTGTAGGGGTCCCCCTTTAATAAATAAAATCCAATTTGAGAGTATCAAGATTAAAAGTAAAAGTAAACTATCTGACATTATAATAAGCTTAAACTAGTGGAATATGGGAATAAAGTATAGAAGGGATTTTACCGTTTCTATAGAAAAGTATTTAATATAACAATTTAAGAGGAGTTGGGATGATGAGAATATCTTATCACGGACATTCAGTTGTACAAATTCATACGAATGGCAAAACGATTATTATTGACCCTTTTATAACCGGAAATCAATTAACTGATTTAAAGGTCGAGGATGTAAAACCGGATGTGATTATTTTATCCCATGGTCATAACGATCATGTCGGTGATACAGTCGATTTAGCCAAAAAGCATGATGCCCTGGTTGTTGCCAACCATGAAATTGCTGAGTATTTAAGCTGGCAGGGTGTGAATACCCATGGCATGCATATTGGCGGTGCCCATCAATTTGAGTTTGGTAAAGTCAAACTGACACAAGCTTTTCACGGATCAAGCTATACAACAGATAATAATGAAATCATCTACTGTGGCATGCCAGCAGGGATCCTATTTATGAACGAAGGGAAAACAATCTATCACGCAGGTGATACAGGCTTATTCTCAGATATGAAGCTAATTGGTGAGCGTCATCCGCTTGATATTGCCTTCCTGCCGATTGGTGATAATTTTACCATGGGACCTGAAGATGCAGCCTATGCGGCCCAACTTTTAAAAGCGAAAACGGTTGTCCCGATGCACTATAATACCTTCCCGCCAATTAAACAGGATCCGTATCAATTTATCGAGATGCTAGCAGATAAAAATGGTCAAGTGCTGCGCCCTGGAGAAGCAATAGAAATTTAAATGAACCTAGGTTTTCACATACTTTTTTTCCTCTCACTTGCATAAAGATGGAACAAGCAGTCTTTTTTTAAGGGGGGAATTGAGGTTGAAAAAGAACAGATATTTACTTTGCCTGCTGCTCTGCGGCTTCATGCTTTATTTCGCTGTACCAAAACTATCCATAAATGCTGATGGGAACCTCCAGGGGATATTTTCAATCGCTTGGCTTTCATTTGCTTTGATTGTTATCGCTGGAAATCTTACCGGACTTCTTTATAGTCCGAAAAGGCAAGTACAAAGACTTCAATCAGAGCGATTAAAGAAGAAATCCCGCTATTTTCATTGAGAATTAAAGAACAATTGGGGAACCGCATTGAATCAAGGCTTTTAACACTCTATAATAAAATTAAACGTAATCCGAATTATTTCTAAACGGAATGATTGGAATTCAACTATAGAGGGTGAAGGTCTTGGCCACAAAGCACGAACAAATTTTACACTATATTGATGCACTCCCGATTGGGGAAAAAATATCAGTCAGACAAATCGCCAAGGCGATGACCGTAAGTGAAGGTACTGCTTACCGGGCGATTAAGGAAGCGGAAAATAAAGGCTATGTAAGTACGATTGAACGGGTTGGCACAATCAGGATTGAACGAAAAAAGAAAGAAAATATTGAAAAGCTTACGTTTGCAGAAGTCGTAAACATTGTTGATGGTCAAGTTTTAGGCGGAAGAACTGGCTTGCATAAAACGCTAAATAAATTTGTAATTGGGGCAATGAAATTAGAGGCGATGATGCGCTACACAGAGGCAGGGAATCTGTTAATTGTCGGGAACCGGACACAGGCCCATGAGCTTGCCTTAAAGGCAGGAGCTGCTGTGCTGATAACTGGTGGATTTGATTCAGAAGACCATGTGAAAAAACTAGCCGACAAACTAGAAATGCCTGTCATATCAACAAGCTATGATACGTTTACCGTCGCTACGATGATTAACCGGGCGATATATGACCAATTAATAAAAAAGGAAATTATTTTAGTAGAAGATATCTTAACGCCTTTAGCCAATACCTATTATTTGAAAACGTCCGATAAGGTGTCAAAATGGCATGAATTTAATCAACAAACGACACACAGCCGTTACCCGGTAGTCGATCAGAACATGAAGATTCAAGGAATGGTCACTAGTAAGGACATTTTAGGACAGGATTTAGAGACTTCCATAGACAAGATCATGACGAAACAGCCGATGACGGTGAATGAGAAGACAAGTGTCGCTTCCACCGCACATACGATGGTCTGGGAAGGAATAGAAGTACTTCCTGTTGCCAATAATTCCAACCGTTTAGAGGGGATTATAAGCAGGCAGGATGTTTTAAAGGCGCTGCAAATGAACCAACGGCAGCCGCAGGTGGGTGAAACCCTTGATGACGTCATTACCAATCAAATGGTCTTAATGCAGGGAAACGTAAAAGGAGAAGAAGTTTATTCGTGCGAAGTGACCCCGCAAATGACCAACCATCTAGGAACCATTTCTTATGGTGTATTTACAACCATTGTCTCAGACGCGGCGAACCGCGTATTGCGAAGCTACAAAAAAGGCGACTTGGTTGTGGAAAATATGACAATCTACTTTATGAAACCAGTTCAAATGGAGAGTAAATTAGAAATTTTTCCAAAAGTACTTGAAGTAGGCCGGAAGTTTGGAAAGGTAGATGTGGAAGTGTTCAATGAAGGGGTAATGGTTGGGAAAGCGATGATGATGTGTCAGCTGCTTGACAGGAGTTAATTGAGAAAACAGGAAGTCGTCATACACAATAAGGAGCCGCTTCCATAAAGGAAGCGGCTCAAGTTTATTCCTGTGCATTGAAGAGTTTTGCTTCCTCGATGGCAAAGGGAAGATAGTGTTTATACTTTTTAAAACCAATCCAAGTAAATACAGCACCATAAATAATAAATAAAGCGGCAACAATATAAGAGACTGTAGATTCTGAAATGAATATAAGGTGATTAATGCCAAATAAGCTGACAAAAAGGCCTAAAGCAATATTTGATTTAGCAGAAAGCCATTTCTTTTCTACTAAACGGTTGCTTCTGAAGTATTTTGTTTTATAAAATAAATAGAAAGCAAATAGCAGAGCAATTAAAACAACAAGTACTAACATAATATGTTCCTCCAGGTTTTGAAAATCTTCTTTATTTTAACGTGTTATTAAAAAAAAAGCCATAATTCGTTCTTTAATGATTTGATGGTAAAGGAGCAGTGTCCATGTTTGAACAAATTTTAGCAGCAATTGAACAATATGAAACCATCATTATCCATCGCCATGTCCGTCCTGACCCGGATGCCTATGGTTCGCAGGGGGGATTGGCAGCGATATTACAAGAGTCCTATCCGAACAAAAAGGTTTATGCAGTTGGTTTAGAGGAACCGACCCTTCATTACATGCGCAGACTTGATGTGATTGATGATGAAGTATATCAAGGGGCCTTGGTAATTGTATGTGATACGGCTAATGCGGAAAGAATTTGTGACAGCCGTTACTCACTGGGTGATCAATTGATAAAAATTGATCATCATCCAAACGAAGACCCGTATGGTGATTTATTGTGGGTCGACACCAATGCGAGCTCATGCAGCGAAATGATTTATGAATTTTATTTAAACGGAAAAGAAAGAGGATTGAAAATAAATGACGAAGCTGCAAGACTGTTATACGCCGGAATTGTCGGCGATACAGGAAGATTCCTTTTCCCAAGTACAACGGAAAAAACGTTTGCCTATGCAGGGGAATTAATCCACTATAATTTCTCACGTACAGAACTGTTTGATCGGATGTATGAATTGGATTCCCATATCATCAAATTAAACGGTTATATTCTCCAAAATTTCAAGCTTCAGCCAAATGGTGTTGCTTCTGTCCTGCTCACAAAGGAATTATTAACGGAATATGGGGCTAAACCATCAGAGGCATCGCTCCTTGTCGGCATATTGGGAAATGTAAAAGGAATTAAAGCATGGGTCTTTTTCATTGAGGAAGGCGATCAAATCCGGGTGCGGCTACGTTCGAAGGGTCCAGTCATCAATGGAGTTGCCAGAAAGTTCAATGGCGGAGGACATCCGCTTGCATCGGGTGCTTCAATCTATTCGTGGGACGAAGTGGACCATGTCTTAAAGGAACTTGATGAAGTCTGCGAAAATTATTCCAAATAGATTCTTTCTACAAAAAAAGGAACGGCTCGTTTTATCGCGCCGTTCCTTTTTATTATTCAAATTCTATATCTAACTGAATCGATAGGTTTGTATAAATAACCATTTCCTTCACCTTAAGCTTGTAGCGTTTTTCATTTAATTTTACTGGTTTGTTTTCAATGATCTTTTTAAGCAAATCCTTACTTTTATAAACAGTCTCTAGATCCTTGGCCAACATCATACTAATGTCATCTCGAACGGAGTCTTCTGTTTCAAGCACACTTAATGAATCCAGTTTATATTTTTCAGAGTTGATAATTTTTATATTAATTTTCTGGACAGTGAGCTGCTCAATGTTGCGCTTATTTATCTGCTTATATTCATCCTGCCAAATCTTTTTTTCTTCATTTAAGTCAATAATATCCTGCCTCTGTTTGCGAATCAATTCTGTATTTTCTTCCTGCCAGTCGCCGTAAATAAATAAAAACACACACCAGCTTAGGACCCCGCCAATCACCATTCCAGCAAAAAAACGCTGCCACGAGGGTCTCCGATAATAAGGGGGAATTCTCATGGTGAAATATGCTCCTGTGTCAACCAATTAATAATAAGTGCTCCTGTCTGGGCGCCTCCTAAAGCAGAAAGGATCAATAAAAATTGTTTGAAAATGTCCTTTGTTTCCGCGTTAAATAACCCTCTTTCAAATGTATACACCGCATCAAATGTCCCGCCAATTGCTGCTACGATGGCCCATATTCTTAAGGCAGATGACAAACGATAGACGGTGGTAAGCGGAGGTTGTCCCGTTAAGAATGATGCAATTCCCCCGATCAGTGAACCGCCAAGGACAACGCCTAAGGCAATAAAGTAACTTTCAATAAAAGCAGGAAAAAAACCAATTTCTTTCATTCCCTCAACCGCCCTCGCACATGATCAAATACCTCTATACTGATTTATATGGACAAAGCCTTTCGAATATGTTTTTTAAAATGAGAACATATTTTCTTTTTTCGTAAAAAGGTTCTATAATAGAGAAAGAGATTAAGTAATTAAGGGGGTGACAAAATGTCTTTTATTCACCTGCATGTATATAGTGCGTATAGCTTGTTGACGAGTACGGCGTCTGTCCAGGGATTAATAGAAAATGCAACTAAAAAGGGCTTTTCTGCTATCGCTTTAACGGACAGAAACGTGATGTACGGTACGATTGAGTTTTATAAATTGTGTAAGAAAAATAATCTGAAACCAATCATCGGGTTAACTGTGGATATTGAGAGTGATATCGCAGCAAACACGTCCTATCCACTTGTCTTACTCGCTGAAAACGATCTAGGATATAAAAATCTATTAAAGATCTCCAGTGCGGTTCAAACAAAAGTTGATAATGGTCTGCCGCTAAAATGGCTGAAACATTACGCTGAGGGTCTTATTGCAATCACTCCCGGGATTGAAGGGGAAATTGAGCAATCCCTCTTGAATGACAAAGAGGAATATGCCGGGGATTTAATCAGAAAACTAGATGATATTTTCGGGAGCGGTAATTTTTTTCTTTCGATTCAAAATCATCACCTTGAACAAGAATTACAACTAAATAAGCTGATGCACGCGATTTCACAAGAAATGACGATCCCTTTAATAGCCACAAACCGAGTGCATTATTTAGAAAAAGAAGATATGTTTGCTCAGGAATGTCTGCTAGCTATTAAAAATGGCGATAAATTGCAGGATGACCATAGAGAAAAGCTGGAAAGTGATCAATTCTATTTGAAAACAGCCGCGGAAATGACGGAAAGATTTTCTGAAGTTCCGGAAGCTTTGGAAAATACGCTCCGAATTGCCGAACGGTGCAATGTAAACATTGAACTAAATAAAACCTATCTGCCTGTCTTCCCGACTGAAAATGGAATCCCGGCAGAAGAATACCTCGAAGTTTTGTGTAAGAAGGGTTTAGACGAACGCTTTGGCGCGCCATCTGAGGAATATTTGGAACGTTTGTCTTATGAATTAGCAGTCATTAATCGAATGAAGTTTAGCAACTATTTTTTAATTGTCTGGGATTTTATGAGATATGCCCGCGAGCACGGAATTTTGACTGGACCAGGACGCGGGTCTGCTGCAGGGTCGCTTGTTGCCTATGTATTATATATTACCGAAGTGGATCCGATAAAGCATAATCTATTATTTGAGCGATTTCTAAATCCCGAGCGAATTTCGATGCCCGATATTGATATTGATTTTCCGGACCACCGTCGTGACGAAGTGATTGAATATGTCTTAGTGAAATACGGAGAACTGCATGTCGCCCAAATCGTTACGTTTGGAACGCTGGCCGCAAAAGCAGCCCTAAGGGATGTCGGCAGGGTATTCGGATTAAATTCAAAAGAACTGGAGCATTTATCCAGGCTTATCCCGTCTCGTTTAGGAGTCGACCTGCAAGCGGCCTATAAGGAATCTGAACCGCTAAGAAGGTTTATTAATGAGACCCCGCTGAACCAAAGGCTTTTTGAGACGGCTTTAAAATTAGAAGGTCTGCCGCGTCATACCTCGACACATGCAGCAGGTGTGGTTATTAGCGAAAAGCAGCTGATTGAATTAGTCCCGATTCAGCGCGGATCTAATCATGTGTTTTTAACGCAGTATTCGATGGAATATCTTGAAGAAATCGGGCTCTTGAAAATGGACTTTCTTGGCCTTAGAAACTTAACACTAATTGAATCGATTTTATCTTCGATTTATCGTAAAAGCGGTAAGAAAGTAAACATCGGCACGATTCCGTTAGAGGATTCTGACACTTTCAACTTGTTAGCAAAAGGAGAGACCACCGGTATATTTCAGCTTGAGTCAGAGGGGATGCGAAAGGTTTTAACCCGCCTAAAGCCAACACGTTTTGAGGATATCGTCGCTGTCAATGCACTGTACCGGCCCGGCCCAATGGAAAATATTCCACTCTTTATTGACCGAAAACACGGCAGAAAGAAAGTGGAATATCCACACCCGGATTTGCTGCCCATCCTTGAGAACACCTATGGGGTCATTGTCTACCAAGAACAAATTATCCAGATTGCTTCAAAAATGGCAGGCTTCTCTCTTGGAGAAGCCGATCTGTTAAGAAGAGCTGTTGGGAAAAAGAAAAAGGATATTCTTGATAAAGAGCGGAATCATTTTGTCCAGGGAGCTTTAAAAAAAGGCTATGAACAAACCCTTGCAAATGAAATTTATGATTTAATTGTCCGTTTTGCCAATTATGGTTTTAACCGGAGCCACGCCGTTGCCTACAGTATGATTGCTTATCAGCTGGGCTTTTTGAAGGCGAATTTTCCAACCTTTTTCATGGCGGGGTTACTTACTTCTGCGATTGGAAATGACACGAAAATAGCGCAATACATCATGGAAACAAAACAAAAGGAAATTGACGTCCTGCCCCCATCCATCAACAACAGTGGATACTCTTTTCAGGTGGAAGAAAAGGGTATCCGCTACAGTCTAGCTGCCATTAAAAGTGTTGGGGCAGCAGCATTAAAGGAAATCTTCCAAGCCAGGAAAAAGAAAAGGTTTGCTGACCTATTTGATTTTTGCATAAGGGTTTCCTCTAAAGCAATTAACCGAAAAACATTGGAATTTCTTGTTCACTCTGGATGTTTTGATGAATTTGGTGAAGATCGTGCCGTCTTGCTTGCCAGTTTGGATGTGGCAATCGAACATGCTCAGATATTTAAACCGGAGGATACAAGCCAGTCCGTCTTATTTGAGGATGAAATGATTCCAAAACCAAAATATGTTCAAGTTGACCCAATTAGTCAGGAAAATAAGCTGAAATTCGAAAAAGAGGCACTCGGCTTTTACCTCTCTGACCATCCAATTTCTATATATGAAAAGGAGCTCAAGCAACGGGGGGCACTAGCACTATTTGATAGAAAAAATAACCCAAAACGGATGGTGTCGGGAGTATATATTTCATTTCTGAAATCGATTCGCACCAAAAAAGGCGAATCGATGGCCTTTCTAACCGTTAGTGACTCAAGCGGAGAGATGGAAGCAGTTGCCTTTCCAACAGTTTACAAAAAATATGTGTCCCTATTAGGGCATGGGGAATTTGCGTTACTTGAAGGGAAATTGGAGGAACGCGACGGAAAGCCGCAATTAATCATTCAACAAGTTTTTGATTTAGAACAGTGGCTAGAATCAAAACCTGTGCAGCAGCCAATGTTATATTTGAAAATTGCCGGTGATAAACAGGACGAAAAATCGCTGCAGCAAATAAATCAGCTCCTTAAAGAAAATAGAGGTGAAGCCGGCGTGATTTTGCATTATGAAACAACCCGGAAAACCATCAGGCTTGGGGCTGAAAATAATACCAATCCAACCCCCGAATTACAGCAAATGTTAAGAAATATTCTTGGTTCTAAAAATGTGGTTCTGAAGGATTAATTCTTTACAACTAACGAAGATATGTTATAGTGATAATGAGACAAGTGTGGGTAGAACACCAATAATCGGACTACATATAGCGGGATATTTTTTAACTTTTTGTAAAAATATAAGGGGTGACATATATTGACTTTACGTGAAGAAGCATTGCATATGCATCGAATTAATAAAGGAAAATTAGAATCGAAATCAAAGGTTCCGGTCCGGAATGCCCATGATTTAAGTTTAGCCTATTCTCCAGGTGTGGCAGAGCCATGTAAAGAAATATATGAAAAGCCGGAAACGGTTTACGATTATACCATGAAGGGAAATATGGTAGCTATTGTATCCGATGGCACGGCTGTGTTAGGACTTGGCAATATTGGACCGGAAGCAGCACTTCCTGTAATGGAAGGAAAGGCCGTTCTTTTTAAAAGCTTTGCCGGTGTTGATGCGTTTCCCATCTGTTTAAACACGACAGACATAGACAAAATTGTTGAAACGGTAAAGTTACTTGAACCAACATTTGGTGGCGTAAATCTAGAAGATATCGCTGCTCCAAGTTGTTTTGTCATTGAAGAAAGATTGAAAAAAGAAGCAAATATTCCTATTTTTCATGATGATCAACATGGCACAGCTATTGTTACGGTAGCAGGTCTTGTCAACGCCCTTAAACTTGTTGGTAAAAAAATGACCGAAATAAAAGTGGTAGCAAGCGGTGCGGGTGCAGCCGGGATTGCAATCATTAAATTATTATATAGCTATGGTGTAAGAGATATCATTATGTGTGATACAAAAGGGGCGATTTACGAGGGTCGTCCGCATGGGATGAATGCGGTTAAGGCCGAAGTCGCCAAATTTACTAATCGAGACAGCGCAGAAGGCACTCTTGCAGATGTAATCAAAGGTGCCGATGTCTTTATTGGGGTTTCCGTTGCAGGGGCACTAACAAAAGAAATGGTGGAATCCATGAATCCGGATTCGATTATTTTTGCTATGGCTAATCCAGACCCTGAAATCATGCCGGACCTCGCAAAAGCAGCAGGAGCAAAAGTAGTTGGTACAGGCCGTTCTGACTTTCCTAACCAAGTAAACAATGTCCTTGCTTTTCCGGGCATTTTCCGTGGAGCTCTTGATGTTCGTGCCACACATATTAACGAAAAAATGAAAGTAGCTGCAGTGGAAGCTATTGCGGGTTTAATCAGTGAAGATGAGCTGAATGCTGATTATGTCATCCCAGCACCCTTTGACCCAAGAGTAGCTCCGAATGTCGCTGCCGCAGTGGCAAAGGCAGCTATGGAAACAGGGGTAGCCCGTATAAAAGTAGACCCGGAAGATGTTAAAGAAAAAACACAAAGGCTCGCTATTATTGGTAAAAGTGAGTGAAATAAGTGACAAATACAAAAGTATACTTAGAAATAGTAAAACAGCTAAGAGAAATGATTACTATTGATGGACTTAAGACTGGAGATAAGATTCCTTCTGAACGAGAATTGTCTGAGCGCCTGAATTTCGGGCGCTCTTCCGTTCGTGAAGCACTCAGAGCCTTGGAATTATTGGGCTTAATTGAAACCAGAAGGGGCGAAGGGACGTTTATCAGAGACTTTCGCGGTCACCAGCTGGTACAGCTTCTCAGTACCTTTATTTTGCAGGATGAAAGAGCAAAACGGGATGTTTTTGAAACAAAAAACTATCTTGAGATGGATTGTCTGCGATTAGCACTTAAAAAAATGAATGATCAAAATCATGCCAATTTAAAAGATTGGGTAGTGAAAACAGACAGCTTTACTGATGATGAGTTTTTTCAGCGGATTATCGGGACAGCGGATAACCATCTTTTCTTAAGAATTTGGATCATTTTAAAGGAATATTACTATTCATTAGAGGCTGAAGATATCGTGAATAAGCGTGAAGACTATCTACTTTTGTGCGAAGCTTTAGCTGAAAAAAGTGAAGAAAAAACAATTTCTGCGTATTGCAAACTCCGTAATTTGTCATTTTTTAACGACAAATACTAACAGATTTTGAACATTTTTTATTTTATAGTGGTAATAAAACAAGCCCAAAGATAAGGGCGTTTTTAATCATCTAGTGGTCTGACCACTTTTTGAAGGCAAGTCCGTATGAATTTTAGGTTGGAAAGAAAGACTTTTAAAAGGATTATATGGAGATACTTGCCAACCGGTGCTGCCGTTATACAAGGGAGGTTTAATTTTGGCGCTTAAAGATCTTTTTACAAAAAATCAACCAAAAAAGCGAAAATATGCAACAATTCCGACTGAAACTGCAAAAAATGATGTTCCTGAAGGAATAATGACAAAATGCCCTTCATGTAAGAAAATCATGTATACAAAGGAATTAGTGAAAAACTTAAAGGTATGCTTGCATTGCGGGCATCATTTTTCAATGAATTCAAAGGAAAGAATTGAAAGCTTCATTGATGAGGGCAGTTTTCAAGAATTCAATGAAAACATGGTCTCAGAGAATCCTCTCAATTTTCCAGAATACCTTGAGAAACTTGAAAAGGATCGACAGAAAAGTAAACTTAATGAAGCGGTTGTAACCGGAACAGGGACTGTAAATGGACATAGTATTGTTTTGGCCATTATGGATTCTACTTTTCGAATGGGAAGCATGGGTTCCGTTGTAGGAGAAAAAATTACCCAAGCCGTTGAAAAAGCGGATGAATTATCAGTCCCGTTTATTATTTTCACTGCTTCAGGTGGTGCAAGAATGCAGGAAGGCGCATTAAGCTTAATGCAAATGGCAAAAACAAGTGTGGCATTAAAGCGGTTCAGCAATAATGGCGGCTTATTTATTTCAATCATGACACACCCGACAACAGGCGGTGTATCCGCAAGCTTCGCATCATTAGGTGATTTCAATTTTGCTGAACCTGGAGCATTAATCGCGTTTGCCGGCCGCAGGGTAATTGAACAATCCATCCGTGAGGAATTGCCGGAGGATTTTCAAACAGCCGAGTTTCTTTTAAAACATGGGCAGCTCGATGCCATCATACCACGCCTTGATCTAATCGGAAAGATTACGACCATTCTAGAAATCCATCAACCGGTAGGTGAACAAATATGGTAGGAGAATTAGAATTTGAACGACCCGTATTGGAGTTAACAAAGAAAATCAATGAATTAAAAGAGTTTACGAAAACCGCAGATGTGGATTTAAGTTCAGAAATAAGCAAATTAGAGGCTAGGCTTGAAAAGCTTGAGCAAGATATTTATGAAAACATTAAGCCTTGGGATCGAGTACAAATTGCACGTCTTCCAAGTAGACCAACAACACTAGAATATATTTCGCAAATATTTGATGACTTTTTTGAATGTCACGGCGATAGAACCTTTGGTGATGATGAGGCTATTGTCGGCGGAATTGCTAAATATAGAGGCCTGCCTGTTACGGTTATTGGACACCAAAGGGGAAAAGACACGAAAGAAAATATTCGCAGAAACTTTGGCATGCCGCATCCGGAAGGCTACCGAAAAGCACTTCGCTTAATGAAACAGGCGGATAAATTTAAGCGTCCGATTATTTGTTTTATTGATACAAAAGGCGCTTATCCCGGGAAAGCGGCTGAAGAACGAGGCCAAAGTGAAGCGATTGCCCGCAATCTGCTTGAAATGGCGGGGCTAAAGGTTCCGGTGATATGTATCGTTATTGGTGAAGGCGGAAGCGGTGGTGCGCTGGCACTTGGAGTGGGGAACCGCATTTACATGCTGGAGAATTCAACCTACTCGGTCATTTCCCCTGAAGGAGCAGCAGCTATTTTGTGGAAAGACTCAGCATTAGCCAAAAATGCTGCAGAAACGATGAAAATTACTGCGCCTGATTTGAAAGAACTGGGCATCATTGATGCAATCATTCCGGAAATTAAGGGTGGAGCACATAAGGATGTACCAAAGCAGGCGGAAGCTATCGATAAAATACTTAAAGCATCACTCCAAGAGCTCCTAAAATTGTCCGAAGATGAATTAATAACGGATCGTTACAATCGTTTCAGGACCATCGGTGAGTACGGTTTAATCAATGATTTCATTGAAGTAAATTAAAATAAACGTGCTCATCCGGGCACGTTTTATTTTCGTTTTGTTCACAAATAGTTCACGGAAAATCTCCTGAAAAGACGCTGATGGCGCTTACAATGTTAAATAAAACGTTTGCAGTTAACTAACTATTCCGCCTATTCTAATTGCGAATACCATAAGGTTGTTATCGTCATTTCTACATGGTATTTTATAAATATTCGCAGGTTTTAAGTAAATAATAAAAGAAGTAAAATAGGAACAGAATGTTTATTTTTACCTTACTATTAAATGTATACATAGTTTTCTTATAAAATATGAGGTGATTGCGATGAAAAAAATAGGAGTGCTTACAAGTGGCGGGGATTCCCCGGGGATGAATCCTGCTATTCGAGCTGTTGTCCGTAAAGCAATTTTTCATAATGTTGAGGTTTATGGTATTTATGGCGGCTACACTGGACTTATGTGCGGAAATATAAAAAAGCTTGAACTTGGTTCTGTGGGTGATATTATTCACCGCGGGGGTACGATGCTTCAATCAGCCCGCTGTCCAGAATTTAAATCAAAAGAAGGCCAACAAAAAGGGATTGAGCAGCTTAAAGCACATGGCATCGAAGGGCTTGTTGTAATTGGCGGTGACGGTTCCTACCGCGGGGCAAAAGCTTTAACTGAACAAGGTTTTCCATGTGTTGGTGTACCGGGCACAATCGATAATGATATTCCCGGCACAGAGCGTACGATTGGTTTCGATACGGCTTTAAATACGGTCATAGGTGCTGTGGATAAGATCCGCGACACGGCCACATCACATGAAAGAACATTTGTTATTGAGGTAATGGGTCGCAACGCCGGTGATATTGCCCTATGGGCTGGACTTGCAGGCGGGGCTGAAACCATTTTAATTCCGGAAGAAAAGTATGATATAAACGACATTGCAGATCGCCTTCTTAAAGGAAAAGAGCGGGGGAAGAAACATAGTATTATTGTTGTCGCTGAAGGAGTTTGCAGCGGTTATGAGTTTGCAAAACAACTTGAAGAAGCAACAAGCTTTGATACAAGGGTTTCTGTCTTGGGTCATATTCAGCGTGGAGGTTCGCCAAGTGCTTCTGACCGAGTTCTTGCAAGCAGATTAGGAGCAAGGGCGGTGGAACTCCTTATTGAAGGAAAAGGCGGACGCGCAGTCGGAATGGAAAGAAATTGCCTTGTAGATTATGACATCATTGAGGCTTTGGGTAGAGAACACACATTAGATCTTGACATTTATAATTTATCACAGGAATTATCAATATAAGATTTGATCCACCAATGAGGAGGAAACAAGAATGTTACGAAAGACTAAAATTGTTTGTACAATAGGTCCAGCGAGTGAAAGCGTAGAAAAATTAACTGATTTAATCAATGCAGGCATGAATGTTGCCCGATTGAATTTTTCACATGGAGATTTTGTTGAACATGGTGCGCGGATTCAAAATATTCGCGAAGCGGCGGCTCTTACCGGAAAAACCGTGGCTATTCTGTTAGATACAAAAGGTCCGGAAATTCGGACGAACAATATGATTAACGGTGCGATTGAGCTTAAGGCAGGAGATAATATCATTGTATCAATGACAGAGGTAGAAGGAACAGCGCAGAAGTTTTCCGTTACATATCCGGGGTTAATTGAGGACGTACATGTAGGTTCTAAAATTCTACTAGATGATGGTTTAATTGGTCTTGAAGTAACTGAAGTGAATAAAACAGCAAATGAAATCCATACAAAGATTTTAAACAGCGGCACATTGAAAAATAAAAAAGGTGTAAACGTCCCTGGCGTTTCGGTTAATCTACCGGGTATTACCGAGAAGGATACACAGGATATTCTCTTTGGAATTGAACAAAACGTTGATTTTATTGCTGCTTCATTTGTACGCCGGGCAAAAGATGTGTTAGAAATCCGCCAGCTTTTAGAAGAAAGTAAAGCAACACATATCCACATTATTCCTAAGATTGAAAACCAGGAGGGCGTGGATAATATTGATGAAATCCTTGAAATCTCTGATGGTCTGATGGTTGCCCGCGGGGATTTAGGAGTTGAAATCCCAGCTGAAGAAGTACCGCTTGTTCAAAAAATGTTAATTAAGAAGTGTAATGCGCTTGGAAAACCGGTTATTACTGCTACGCAAATGCTTGATTCCATGCAGAGGAACCCAAGACCTACACGTGCGGAGGCCAGTGATGTCGCCAATGCCATTTTTGATGGTACAGACGCTATCATGCTTTCAGGTGAAACAGCGGCTGGCCTATATCCAGTGGAAGCAGTTCAAACCATGAACAATATTGCTTCAAGAGCAGAGACGGCCTTAGATCATAAAGAAATTTTATCAAGCCGGAGTAAAGATACTGAACACAATCTTACAGATGCGATTGGACAATCTGTTGCCCATACAGCTCTAAACCTAGAAGTAAGATCGATTATTACCCCAACGGAAAGTGGACATACAGCAAGGATGATTTCTAGGTATCGTCCGAAAGCAGCCATTGTTGCTGTGACAGCAAATGAACATGTTTGCCGTCGTCTGTCACTTGTCTGGGGGGTGTATCCACAGCATGGAAGAATGGCAACAACAACAGATGAAATGCTTGATATTGCAGTTGAAGAAAGTTTAAATAGCGGTATCGTTAAACGAGGTGATTTAGTAGTAATCACGGCAGGTGTCCCTGTTGGTGAAGCAGGTACTACGAATTTGATGAAGATTCATGTTGTCGGCGATATCATTACAAAAGCGCAGGGGATTGGCCGGAGGTCAGCTTTTGGTAAAGTGGTCCTTGCCCATGATGCCAAGGAAGCTTTAGAAAAAGTGAAGCCAGGTTCGATTCTTGTTACGCTCGGTTCCGATCGTGAAATGGTTCCAGCCATTGAAAAATGTGCGGCGCTTATTACTCAAGAAGGCGGATTAACGAGCCACGCGGCAGTAGTTGGCTTAAACCTAAGCATTCCAGTTATTGTCGGTGTAGATAATGCTCTAGGATTGTTTAAAGACGGCCAAGAGATAACAGTTGATGCGACACGAGGAGTTATTTATAACGGCCACGCAAGCGTGCTTTAAATTATATGAAAAAACGTCAGCTTTCCATTGCGGGAGCTGACGTTTTTTGTAAAGGCTCTATGCTTCCTTTCCCATAATGAATCCCCAAAGATCATGAAAGACATGGGCACGATAAAGGGTGCTAATAATAACAAGGGTGACAGGGCCGACAATTAATCCTAAAAAACCAATTAATTTAAATCCGACAAATAACGCAATCAAGGTTGCTAACGGATCCAAACCAATACTGGAAGACAAGATCTTTGGCTCCATAATTTGCCTTTGAACAAGGACAATTATATAAAGGACACCTAAACCAATAGCAAGGCCCATATCACCGCCGATAGCCGTATAAACAATCCATGGTACAAATACTAACCCTGTCCCAAGATAGGGAAGTAGGTCAACGATTCCCGTTACTAGTGCAATCGTTATCGCATAATCGACCCTTAGGATAAGCAAACCAATCAGAATAATTACAGTTGTAATCGAAATAAGCGTAAGCTGTGCCTTGAGAAAACCAAATAATGCCTTTTTCAAATCAATAAATACGGTTCTGCCGCTCCTTTTTGCTTTCTCTGGCAGGAGCTTGCCTCCCATGGCTGACAAGCGATACCAATCCTTACTAATAAAGAAGGTAGCCAATAGAGAAAATATCAGAACCGTCGCCGCATTTGGAAACCAGGATAGGATATTAGGAATATTTCCAAATAGATTTTTTATAAACGTACCAACCGTTGAGCCAATTTTTGTCCCTACGTTTTGAATATTTCCAATGATGGTATTCTGCTGACCAGTATCAAGCTTTTTAAATACACTTGTTAATTGATCATAAATTGGAAGGATCTGGGCTGTGAAGTACTCCTCAATATAGCCAATTAATGTATCCAGGTGTGCTGGCACAACATTAGCTAAATAGGCAGCACCAGAGACAAGCTCAGCTATTAACAGCGTTAGTAACCCTGCAAATAGGGCGAAAATAATAACAAGTGCTACCAAAACAGCAAGTACCCGAGGCATTTTCACCTTTTTTTCAAAAATATTTACAAGTGGATTTATCAAAAATGCAATAATAAGCCCAATTAAAAATGGATAGGTCACTTGTGACAAATGATAAAAAAGGTAAAGAAACAAAACAACGGCACCTACGACAATTAAAAAGCGGATTGTCCGGTATATATACTTTGGATTCAAAGCAGGCAAACCTCCTTTTTATATGTAAATTGGTAGTTTTAGTTTAACATTATCTGAGATGAACTGCATAATTTTCCAAAAAAACTTATCCTATTAAAAACATATTACAACACTATTGGTTAAAGGTTTTATAATAAATAACCATAAACCTTCATTGCCTCTTTTTTAAAATATTATGGTACGATAATATGACCGCGGGATAGTAACAATAATTGTTAAATGGTCACTTTTCTATTTTTATGGTGTATTGTGCGACCCGCTAATTTGCTTTGTTATCGCTTATAAAGTCATGAAGGTTTTTTCTATTTTCAGCCTTATTGTTTGTGAAATAATATTTTTTTGCATTTTTACCTCCTTTTCATTCCCAAAAATCTGATAATTGTTTATAATAGGCTTGTAAGCGTATCCTTTTTTACATAAACCATATATAAATGCTGAATTACTTGTAAAATAATTTATTTCTTGTAAAGGAAAGACATCCAAACGGCTTGCTCACATCCCGAGCAATCGCTCAGTTACCAGTAGAGTCAGGCCAACTACTAAAAAAGGAGTTTGTAATCGAATTGGTATATAATATTTTATGCCATTTCTTTCAATTAGACCGGAATAGATAAAAGTCTTCCGGTTGATTTTTCAAATAGTTACAAAATGGGGTAATGGGGAAATTTAGAAAGTGAAGGAGAGATTTATTATGACAGTAACACGAGGTCTTGAAGGGGTAGTGGCAACAACATCCTCCATCAGTTCAATTATTGATGACACGCTAACATACGCTGGCTACGACATTGATGATTTAGCCGTGAATGCAAGCTTTGAAGAGGTAATCTATTTATTATGGCACCGTAAATTGCCGAATGCCGAACAGTTAGCAGAATTGAAAAAAGAACTTGCTGAAAATTCAGCATTACCACAAGAAGTAATCGAACACTTTAAGCTGTTTCCAATGCAAAAAGTTCATCCAATGGCAGCACTTCGTACAGCTGTTTCTCTATTAGGAATCTATGATGACGAAGCTGATTTAATGGATACAGAGTCAAATTATAAAAAAGCAATTCGCCTTCAGGCAAAAATGCCAGCAATTGTAGCAACATTTGCGCGTGTGAGAAAAGGTCTTGAACCAGTCGCACCTAAACTGGATTTAAGCTTTGCCGCGAATTTCTTATACATGTTAACTGGCAAAGAACCAGAAGCAATTGCAGTGGAAGCGATTGATAAAGCGCTTGTATTACATGCTGATCATGAATTAAATGCATCTACATTTACAGCACGTGTTTGTGTAGCTACATTATCGGACGTTTATTCTGGAGTAACAGCGGCTATCGGTGCACTTAAAGGACCACTTCATGGCGGCGCGAATGAGGCCGTAATGAAAATGCTTACGGAAATTGGCACACTTGAAAATGTTGAGCCATATGTTCGTGAAAAACTAGAAAAGAAAGAAAAAATCATGGGCTTTGGACATCGGGTATACCGTCTAGGTGATCCTCGTGCCAAGCATTTAAAAGAAATGTCCAAAAAATTAACTGAATTAACTGGGGAACCACACTGGTATGATATGTCTGTGAAGATTGAAAACATTGTTACAGGCGAAAAGAAATTACCGCCAAACGTTGATTTCTTTTCTGCATCGGTTTATCACAGCTTAGGGGTTGACCACGATTTAATGACTCCAATCTTTGCAGTCAGCCGTGTATCTGGATGGCTTGCACATATTCTTGAGCAATATGAAAACAACCGTTTAATCCGTCCACGTGCGGAATATACTGGACCTGGAATGCAGAAATATATTCCAATTGAGCAAAGAGGCTAATATATTTACCCTTTTTCTGAAAAATAGGATAAAATGAAAAGGTTAGAGAGGCAACTCTCTAACCTTTGACCTAAGTCAACGGTGACATGCTTCAAAATTTTACTCAAGCTTTTTTACATAATAGGAGGGGAAACAACTATGCAAGGCGAAAAAATCACGGTTAAAGATGGAGTATTAAATGTACCAAACAATCCAATTATCCCATTTATTGAGGGTGACGGAATCGGGCCAGATATTTGGGCTGCGTCTGAAAGAGTTTTAAATGCAGCGGTTGAAAAAGCCTATAAAGGTGAACGTAAATTAGTATGGAAAGAAGTTTTAGCAGGAGAAAAAGCGTTTAATCAAACTGGTGAATGGCTCCCATCAGAAACACTTGATGAAATCAATGAATATTTGATTGCCATTAAAGGTCCATTAACCACTCCTGTTGGCGGCGGTATCCGTTCATTGAACGTAGCGTTGCGCCAGGAATTAGATTTATTTGTCTGCTTGCGCCCTGTAAGATGGTTTGAAGGTGTTCCTTCACCAGTTAAGCGTCCGCAAGATACAGATATGGTTATTTTCCGTGAAAACACAGAAGATATTTACGCTGGAATCGAGTATGAAAAAGGTACTGAGGCGGCTAAAAAGGTCATCGATTTCTTACAAAATGAAATGGGTGTTAAGAAAATCAGATTCCCTGAAACTTCTGGTATCGGCATTAAGCCAATTTCTGAAGAGGGAACAAGCCGTCTAGTGCGTGCTGCGATTAACTATGCAATTAAAGAAGGCCGTAAATCCCTTACCCTTGTGCATAAAGGTAATATCATGAAATTCACTGAAGGCGCGTTTAAAAACTGGGGTTATGAGCTTGCTGAAAAGGAATTTGGTGATAAAGTCTTTACATGGGCTCAATATGATCGCATCAAAGCTGAGCAAGGAACGGATGCAGCAAACAAAGCACAAACTGATGCAGAAGCTGCTGGAAAAATCATCGTGAAAGATGCCATTGCTGATATTTTCTTACAACAAATCCTTACTCGCCCACGTGAGTTTGATGTTGTGGCTACAATGAACTTAAACGGTGACTTCATTTCGGATGCACTTGCAGCGCAAGTTGGTGGTATCGGAATTGCTCCGGGAGCTAATATCAACTATGAAACAGGACATGCCATTTTTGAAGCAACACATGGTACTGCACCTAAGTATGCAGGTCTTGATAAAGTAAATCCATCATCTGTTATTTTATCAGGTGTATTAATGCTTGAGCACTTAGGTTGGACTGAGGCAGCAACTATGGTTATTAAATCAGTAGAAAAAACAATTGCATCTAAAGTTGTAACATATGATTTCGCGCGTTTAATGGATGGAGCAAAAGAGGTAAAAACTTCAGAATTTGCTGATGAATTAATCAAAAATATGGAGTAATTTAGGGTGTTTTTCGTAACCCTCTAAACATTATACGAAAAAGGGGAGAGTCACAAATGTCATTAAAACGTAAAAAGGTTTCTGTAATCGGCGGCGGATTTACTGGTGCTACAACTGCATTTCTACTAGCACAAAAAGAGCTTGGTGATGTCGTTCTAGTTGATATCCCGCAAATGGAAAACCCAACAAAAGGTAAAGCGCTAGATATGCTTGAAGCAAGTCCTGTTCAAGGATTTGATGCAAATATTACTGGTACTTCAAATTACGAAGATACCCAAGATTCGGATATTGTTGTGATCACTGCTGGTATTGCCCGTAAGCCAGGGATGAGCCGTGATGATTTAGTGCAAACAAACCAAAAAGTAATGAGAAGTGTTACACAGGAGATCGTGAAATATTCCCCGAACTGTACGATTCTTGTGTTAACAAATCCAGTTGATGCGATGACTTACACTGTATTCAAAGAATCAGGTTTCCCTAAGAATCGTGTCATCGGTCAATCAGGTGTGCTTGATACTGCTCGTTTCCGTACATTTGTGGCTCAAGAATTAAACCTTTCTGTTAAAGATGTGACTGGTTTTGTATTGGGTGGACATGGAGACGACATGGTTCCGCTTGTCCGTTATTCTTATGCTGGCGGCATTCCATTAGAAACGTTAATCCCTAAAGATCGCTTAGAAGCGATTGTTGCCCGTACGAGAACAGGCGGCGGTGAGATCGTAAACCTTCTTGGAAATGGAAGTGCTTATTATGCTCCTGCAGCATCACTTGTAGAAATGTGTGAGGCTATCCTTAAAGACCAACGTCGTGTGTTACCTTCGATTGCTTATCTTGAAGGTGAATTTGGCTATGAAGGCATCTACCTAGGTGTTCCAACCATCCTAGGTGCAGGTGGTATTGAAAAAATAATCGAACTAGAACTTACTGCTGATGAAAAAGCTGCATTGGACAAATCAGTTGAATCCGTTCGCAGTGTCATGGAAGTTTTAGCCTAATAGAAGTTGAAATTCGGGGCCTCTAGAAGAGGGGCCCCGGATTTTTTTCAAACCAATAATGAAATCGTTTACATTGGAGGGTGGAAGTAGATGCTTTTAGGAAAAAAACGAAAATTAGGCCGTAGGATTGAAGAAATAACTGTAGGTGAAAAATTATCCTTGACTGAAAAAATCGAAGACAAGGATATTCTGCTTTATTTAGGATTAACGGATGATGCCAACCCTCTCTACATACAGCATGACTATGCATCACAAACACCATTTGAAAAACCAATTGTTCCTAGTATTATGCTAACAGGCATGATTACCTCAGCCATATCAAAATATTTACCGGGACCAGGAAGTCATATCATTAGCCACGAAATTGAGTTCCCTAAGCCTGTCTATCATTACGGAACGGTTGAGTTTCTGTTCGAAGTGGTCGAGGTAAAGAGTGAGGAGCATACAGTGGTCATTAAAGTGGTTGGAACGAATGAAAAAAAAGTTAGTGTGATTAATGGGAAGGTCAAAGTTTGCCCGCCGCACCGATTGGAAGAGATTCATGGGAAGGCTTTGGAGAATTTTTAAAAAAGTATTGCTTTCATAAAGCCCGAAGAGAGGGAAAATGCCTGAGAACGGTCGATAAGAGCGTTTCATAAAGCCCGAAGAGAGGGCAAA
>NZ_BCVI01000014.1 GCF_001591665.1 Neobacillus soli NBRC 102451
GACACCCGAGAACGGTCGATGAGAGTATTGCATAAAACCCAAAGAGTGGAAAATATCCACTCCTTGGTTAATAAAACTTATGCATACCTCATAAAAGCCAATGCCTAAGTTAATTCTTCATAATAGGTATGTTTTTTCTTTCCTTTCTGTTCAAAGCTCTGTTTTAAAATTCTCTTAATTACCTTTTGAGAAACAATCCCCCCACACCACTCATGCACACAATTAGTGGTAATCTTTTTCTCCGGAAACAACAGCTGAATTTCCTTCACGTTTCGCAAAATAGCATCCTCAATCCTTTCCACATGCCCACATGCACACACTATTTTTCTCTCATCTGCAGGGACAGTAACCTTAAACGACCTGCATACCGCACACGTATTACCTTTTCGCAATCCATCGTACTTATAAGGCGGCAGCTTGGTATAATTCGATTTAGTTTGATGTAAAGAAACCAGCTTATCAGCAAGCTTCCTGTGCCGGTTAGTTAGTTTTGAAGGCAGTGCATTTAATTTTTTCATTAATCGATTTAGCTGTGTAGGAAAAATAAAGGGTACGTTTGGGGGCGCCTGATATAGAGTAAACTCGGGGTTAATAAACACTACGGATCCCTCAATGACTAAATGATAGCCAAGCTTTTGAAGTAATTGGCTAAGCAAGAATTTGCTGCGATTTAGTTGGTCCAGTGGATTCTTATATTCCATTCCAGAAGTTGTTACAAGCATGTCAGGTTTGTAAATAAAATCACTTTCATAATTTTTTACTTCAAAAGGGTAAATTAAATCCTGGTAAATAATGGTGGTATCAAGTTGGAAAGTCGAATTGTCAACTTCTAGCAGCAAATCATTTAATATTAAGCAATCACTTTGAAGTTTCTCTGTCAATAAATCGAACTGAACTTCACCTTTAAACCCTTTTTCCTTATTCACATAATACTTATGCTCCGCTAGGGATAATTTCCCTCGGACGTCCAAAATTCTTAGTATCAATAATTCCATTGGGACAGTTCGTTGTTTGTATGCCATACTTCACTTCCTTTCTTATTCCTAAGTTCATTTTACAAAAAATGCAGCAGGAGACCACACAGAAACATGACGATTTTGTTAATTCTTATTAAATGTATCAACCCATAAAACTAGATAATCTCTAAATGTTATATATATAATGAAGGTAACTTATAAAGTGGGGGATATTATGAAAAATAAAATACTAGTTGTCGATGATGAACAGTCAATTGTTACTTTGCTTCAATATAATCTGGAGCAGGCGGGTTTTGAAGTCATAACCGCTATGGACGGCGATGAGGGCAGACGAAGAGCTGAAACTGAGGCACCTGACATTATCGTATTAGATCTGATGCTGCCGAAATTAGATGGAATGGAAGTGTGCAAGCAGCTTCGTCAAAAACAAATCATGACACCCATTTTAATGTTAACGGCAAAAGATGATGAGCTTGATAAAATAATAGGCCTAGAGCTTGGCGCAGATGATTACATGGTCAAGCCCTTCAGTCCAAGAGAAGTAATCGCCCGCGTCAAGGCCATCCTTCGAAGAACCCAGGTCCAATCAGAGGTTATTGATGCAAATAGTAATGAGGCCGGACAAATAGATATTGGCAGTTTGAAAATCTATCCCGAAAAATACGAAGCCTACTTTAATGAAGAGCTTTTAGAGTTGACATTAAAGGAATATGAACTGCTTTTCTACCTCGCGCAAAATAAGGGGCGAGTATTGACCCGTGATCAATTACTTAGTGCTGTTTGGAATTACGACTTTGCTGGCGATACTAGAATTGTTGATGTACATATCTCACATTTAAGAGAAAAAGTTGAAGAGGAAACAAAAAAGCCAGTCTATATTAAAACGGTTCGAGGCCTAGGCTATAAATTGGAGGAGCCCAAAGGAAAATGACAAAATTCCGAACAAGGCTGCTAATTGCGCTAATCACCTTAATCATTACTGTATTAGTCGGATTAGGAATATTGCTTGGTCATTTATTGAATAACAAATTTTTGGAATCACTTAAAGATCATCTAAACATAGAATTCTTGTTGATACTGTTCATCAGCCTTGGGATTGCCTTAAGCGTCATCATTTATCTTGGGATAAGAATTACTTCTAGATATACAAAACAGATTGAAGCCGCAACCGATGTAGCCATTGAACTAGCAAAAGGAAACTACCGTGCGAGAACAACGGCTGATTGGCTTGATGAAACAGGAATGCTAGGAAGGTCCATTAATAGGCTGGCAGAAAACCTTCAAGAACTCATAAAAGTAAAAGAAATGCAGCAGGATCGGTTGAGTGTATTAATTGAAAATATGGGGGCGGGGTTAGTCTTAATCGACAGCCGTGGGTACATAAATCTAATCAATAAGGGATTTATTGATATTTTTCATGTGAAACCAACTGATTTTTTATATAAGCTTTATTATGAAGTCATTGATTATGAGGAAATTTGTCAAATAATTGCAGAAGTTTTTCGGACCGAACAAAAGGTTAGTAAACAATTACTTGTTCCTTTTTTTATTGAAAGAAGATATTTTATTGTTTACGGTGTTCCGATTATTGGGGCAAACAATGTTTGGAAAGGGGTATTGCTCGTTTTTCATGACATTACGGAACTGAAAAAACTCGAGCAAATGCGCAAGGATTTTGTTGCCAACGTTTCACATGAATTAAAAACACCTGTTACATCAATTAAAGGGTTTACTGAAACGCTAATGGATGGGGCAATGAACGATAAAGAGACATTGGATGCCTTTCTTTCGATTATTTTAAAAGAGAGCGACCGGCTTCAATCACTCATACAGGACCTGTTAGAGTTATCAAAAATAGAGCAGCAAGGCTTTAAATTAACCATTCAGGAAGTAGATTTGCGTTCTGTATTGGAAGAAGTTATCACAATAGTAAGCGGGAAGTCTCAACAAAAGAATATTCTTCTTGAGCTTTATTGTAAAAAAGAACAAGTGATAATAAAGGGTGATATCGATCGATTAAAGCAAGTGTTTATCAATTTAATCGGCAATGCTATTACCTATACACCCACAGATGGGAATGTGAAAATAATCCTGCTGGAACACAACGAAAAAGTCCGAATCCATGTGAAGGACTCAGGGGTTGGAATTGAAAAGGAAGAAATCCCTCGTATTTTTGAACGATTTTATCGTGTAGACCGGGCAAGGGATCGTAACTCGGGTGGGACAGGACTTGGTTTGGCGATTGTCAAACATTTAGTAGAAGCGCACCATGGAAACATAAGTGTAAGAAGTAAATTGGGCGAAGGAAGCGATTTTATAATCGAACTTAATAAGGACTTGACATGATAATGGAAGGTGAATATAGATGGAAAAGAAAAAGCTTGTGCTGATTGACGGGAATAGTATTGCCTACCGTGCTTTTTTTGCACTACCGCTGCTTAATAACGACCGAGGAATTCACACCAATGCAGTCTATGGATTTACGATGATGCTGATGAAAATTCTCGAAGATGAAAAACCAACCCATATACTAGTCGCCTTTGATGCCGGAAAAACAACATTCCGTCATAAAACCTTTACGGAATATAAAGGCGGGCGGCAAAAAACACCGCCGGAACTCTCTGAGCAATTTCCGTTCATACGGGAGCTGCTCGATGCTTACGGTATTTCAAGGTATGAGCTTGAAAATTATGAGGCAGATGATATTATCGGTACCCTTTCCTTAAGTGCCGAACAGGATGGCTTTGAAGTGAAAGTAATTTCCGGTGACAAAGATTTAACACAGCTTTCGTCTAACGCGACAACTGTCGGGATCACGCGAAAAGGGATTACGGATATTGAAGAATATACCCCTGCACATGTGGCCGAAAAATACGGTCTGGTCCCTGAGCAAATTATTGATATGAAGGGATTAATGGGTGATGCCTCCGACAATATTCCCGGTGTCCCAGGGGTTGGCGAAAAAACAGCCATCAAGCTGTTAAAAGAGTTTTCAACGCTGGAAAATCTTTTGGACTCAATTGACCAAGTAAGTGGTAATAAGCTTAAGGAAAAACTTGAAGAATTTAAAAGCCAGGCATTAATGAGCAAGGAGCTTGCTACAATTGAAAGGAAAGCACCGGTAGAAGTGGATTTAGAAGCTGCCGCTTACGAGGGATTTACGAGAGAGAAATTAGTGGCCTTATTTAAAGAATTAGGCTTTCATTCGCTATTAGACAAGCTTGGCGAGGATCCAATAGGAACAATGGAGCAGGAGCTTGAAGAAATTGAGTATTTGATTCCGACTGAAATTACGGAAGAAATTTTTGCTGATGACAATTATTTTTACGTTGAAATGCTTGATGATAATTATCATTATGCCGAGATAATTGGATTTTCCCTTGTCAATGAAAAAGGCCATTTTTACTTGCCAACAGCGCAGGCATTGGAGTCAAAGGCCTTTAAAAAGTGGGCAGAAGATGAAGGGAAAAAGAAAACGGTTTATGATGCGAAGCGTTCAGAGGTTTCCTTAAGAAGGCATGACATCCATTTAAAAGGGACCGATTTTGATATTTTGATGGCGGCCTATATCATTAACCCTTCCGATAATATTGAAGACCTAGCAGCGATTACAAAGAGATATGATATCAATCATATCCAATCAGATGATTCATTTTATGGAAAAGGGGCGAAACGAAAAGTTCCTGAAGCATCGAAGCTTGCCGAACATCTAGTGAGAAAAAGTCTCGCTATGTCTGATTTAAGAGAAAAACTTGAAGATGAATTAAGAAGAAATGAACAATATGAATTATTTACAGAGCTCGAAATGCCTTTATCGCTTATTTTGGCTGATATGGAATCATGCGGGATTAAGGTGGAACAAGAGCGCCTCCAGAAAATGGGCAAAGAGCTTAATGAAAGGCTGGTAGAAATTGAAGAGAGAATTTGCGAGCTAGCGGGTGAAAAGTTTAATATCAATTCCCCGAAACAGCTCGGAGTTATTTTATTCGAAAAGTTGAACCTGCCCTCGTTAAAGAAAACAAAAACAGGCTATTCAACATCAGCGGATGTTTTGGAAAGATTAGCAGATGATCACGAAATCATCGAGCACATACTTCTCTACAGGCAATTAGGAAAGCTTCAATCGACCTATATTGAAGGTTTGTTAAAGGTAATTAATCCAAAAACGGAAAAGATCCATACAAGATATCAACAAACCTTAACAGCGACAGGAAGATTAAGTTCGATTGACCCTAATCTTCAGAACATCCCGATTCGTCTCGCAGAGGGAAGAAAGATTCGTCAGGCCTTTGTCCCATCAGAAAAGGGCTGGATCATTTTCGCTGCTGACTATTCGCAGATTGAGCTTCGTGTTCTTGCTGATATTGCTGGCGATGAAAAGCTGATTCAAGCGTTTAAGGATGACATGGATATTCATACGAAAACAGCAATGGAGGTTTTCCATGTCAATAAAGATGAGGTAACCTCAAATATGAGGCGTCAGGCAAAGGCCGTGAACTTTGGAATTGTCTACGGAATCAGCGATTATGGTCTTTCTCAATCATTAGGAATCACAAGGAAGGAAGCAGGCCTTTTCATCGAGCGTTATCTTGATACCTATCCGGGTGTCAAAACCTACATGGATGATATTATTCACTCGGCTAAACAAAAAGGCTATGTTTCAACTATCATGCAAAGAAGAAGGTATCTGCCAGAAATATCAGCCCGTAATTTTAACATTAGAAGTTTTGCAGAAAGAACAGCTATGAACACTCCAATCCAAGGCAGTGCCGCTGATATTATAAAAAAAGCAATGATTGATATGGATGAAGCATTAAAGGATATGGGGTTAAAAACGCGCCTATTACTCCAGGTACACGATGAATTAATTTTTGAAGCGCCTGAGGATGAGTTGGAGATTTTGAAGAAATTGGTCCCCGATGTCATGGAGAACGCCCTAGAATTGAAGGTACCGCTCAAAGTGGACTATGCGTATGGTCCAACCTGGTTTGACGCGAAATAAATATACAGCAAAGGGGGGCCAGAGTAATGCCAGAGCTGCCTGAGGTCGAAACAGTAAGGAAAACGTTGAAAAAATTAACTGTCAACAAAACAATCGAAAATATTACCGTCTTCTGGCCAAAGATCATTAAAAACCCGCTTGAGGGTGAGCAATTTGTCGATGCCTTAAAAGGGGAGACGATTATTGATGTCGGAAGACGGGGAAAATTTTTAATCATTTATACAGGAAATTTCGCCTTAGTTTCCCATTTGCGAATGGAAGGGAAGTACGGGCTTTATCCAAAGCATGAGCCATTTGATAAACATACCCATGTGATCTTTCACTTTACCGATGACACAGAACTTAGGTATCGAGACGTGCGGAAATTTGGAACGATGCACCTGTATAAAAAAGGGGACGAATTTTTAACGGAACCGCTGATTGGACTTGGTCCAGAACCTTTTTCGGAAGAATTTACAAAAGCGTATTTGGCTAAAAAGCTGGAAAAGACCGGTCGGAAGGTTAAAACGGCTCTTCTAGACCAAAAACTTTTTGTTGGACTTGGAAATATTTATGTCGATGAGGCGCTTTTTCGGGCGGGAATACACCCGGAACGTCTTGCCAGTACACTAACCAAAAATGAAATAGCGATTCTTCACCAAGAAATTGTTGCTACATTAAGCGAAGCGGTCAAAAAGGGCGGAAGTACCATTCGCTCGTATGTAAATTCGCAAGGGGAAATAGGTATGTTTCAGCTTGAATTATTTGCATACGGCCGTAAGGGAGAAGACTGTAAACGATGCGGAACTCCGCTGGAGAAAACGACAGTAGGCGGCAGAGGCACCCATTATTGCCCAAGCTGCCAGAAAATCTAAAGGGATGTAAAAAGCGGGAAAAGAGAAAATTGAATAATTAACCTTGGATGGGCACTTGCCATATACTATCGTAGTGATTTTCAGGAAGGAGTCCAAGACACCATGGTTCAGTTGTTCTCACTTCTCATCCTTGCTTTTGCTCTTAGTCTTGATAGCTTTAGCGTGGGGTTTACCTACGGATTAAGACAAATGGTTATGCCGTTAAAATCTGTACTCATTATTGCAAGCTGTTCGGCTATCTCTTTGATACTTGCCGTGTCGATCGGACATGGCCTTGAAAAAGTTTTATCACCGAGAATCACCGCAAGCCTGGGGGGATTCATTCTGATTGCTCTTGGGGCATGGGTGATATTTCAATATTTCCGGCCAGAGAAAGAAAAAGAAGTACTCAAACATGAAAAAACAATTGTTAATTTTGAAATTCGCTCTTTGGGGTTGGCTATTAATATTTTGAAAAAGCCTATGTCTGCCGATTTCGATCAATCCGGAACCATTACTGGAATAGAAGCTCTAATGTTGGGCTTTGCCTTGTCTATAGACGCCTTTGGAGCCGGAATCGGGGCGGCCATGCTCGGTTTCTCCCCCATTTATTTAGCCGTAACAGTAGCGATCATGAGTTCATTATTTGTTCTTTTAGGAATAAGAAGCGGAACTTTCTTTCATAAATTTGAATGGATTCAAAAGTTCACCTTCTTGCCCGGAATCTTGTTAATCATTATTGGAATTTGGAAATTATAAGCCTTAGAAAGGAATAAAGCATGACATTAGTTATCGGTTTAACAGGCGGAATTGCCAGTGGAAAAAGTACGGTTTCCACTATGTTTAAAGAATGGAATATCACCGTTATTGATGCAGATATTGAAGCACGCCTTGCGGTGATGCAAGGAGAAACTGCTTACGTAAAAATTATTGCTGAATTTGGTCAGGAGATTTTATTGGAGGATGAAGAAATCGACAGACAAAAACTTGGATCAATCATTTTCCACCAAGAGGACAAAAGACAGCTCTTAAACGAAATCGTCCACCCTGAAGTTAGAAAAAGGATGCTGTCACAAATTGAAGTGGCTAAACAGAATAAGGATGAGCTGGTTGTTCTGGACATCCCCTTATTATTTGAAAGCAAGTTAACGTATATGGTAGATAAAACAATTCTTGTTTACGTAGACAAAGATGTGCAATTACAGCGATTAATGGAAAGAAATAATCTATCCGTTGATGATGCTGAAGCAAGAATCCGTTCTCAGATGCCCCTAGCTGAAAAAATAAAACTGGCAGATTCAGTTATTGATAATAATGGTTTAGTAGAAAATACAAAAATACAGCTCATCGAGGTTTTAAAAAGCTGGGGTATTAATAAGATGCCCTTGTAATGTAAGAAGGCGGGACACAGTCCAGGCCTTCTTTTTAGTGACAAAAAATATTAACAATCCTTCTGAATTGTAAAACATTAAAAATCCGCTATTTATATATCGCATTTTGTTTTAAATATGTTATACTAATTACATCGATATGAATAAACAGTATAACATTAATGCGGAAGGGGCCGTAAAATGAAGGCGAGAATAGCTATAAATGGTTTTGGAAGAATTGGAAGGATGGTTTTTAGAAAAGCGATCCTTGAGAAAAAGCTTGAGGTTATTGCCATAAACGCGAGCTATCCAGCAGAGACATTAGCTCATTTACTTAAGTATGACACAAATCATGGACCTTTTCAGGGAGAGGTTATCCCTTTAGATAATGAGTTAATTGTTAATGGAAAAAGAATAAAATTATTAAGCAGTCGTAATCCAGAGGAGCTCCCGTGGAGAGAGCTTGGGATTGACATTGTTATTGAAGCAACTGGAAAGTTTAATTCCAGGGAAAAAGCTGCTCTTCACTTAGAAGCAGGAGCAAAGAAGGTCATCCTAACCGCTCCAGGAAAAAATGAGGATATTACCATCGTTATGGGTGTTAATGATGAAATGCTTGATATTAATCATCATGATATTATCTCTAATGCTTCCTGTACAACCAACTGCCTAGCACCTGTTGCGAAAGTGTTGGACGAAAAGTTTGGAATTGACAGCGGCTTAATGACCACCATTCATGCCTATACAAATGATCAAAAAAATATTGATAACCCTCATAAGGATTTACGAAGGGCCCGTGCTTGCGGGCAATCAATCATTCCTACCACAACGGGCGCAGCAAAGGCATTATCACTTGTTTTGCCGCAGTTGAAGGGGAAATTACATGGAATGTCATTGCGTGTGCCAACACCGAACGTATCACTGGTGGATTTAGTAGTCGATTTAAATCAAGATGTAACGGTTGATGATATTAACATGGCGTTTATTGAAGCAGCAGATGGTCCATTAAAAGGAATTTTGGACTTTACGATGGAACCGCTGGTATCGGTTGATTTTAATACAAACGAGCATTCTGCCATTATTGATGGACTTTCAACGATGGTGATGGGGAAAAGAAAAGTGAAGGTCTTGGCTTGGTATGATAATGAGTGGGGTTATTCTTCCCGCGTCGTCGACCTCACCATGTATGTGGCAGAGGAAATTGCAAATTCCTCCCAGGTGAAGGTTGGATAAAGAAAATGGGTATGAAAATGCTGTCGATTGACAGCATTTTTTTGTAGCTTTTTAGGCCTATCCGCATAAAATATAGTTAAAATTATCATTTTTGATTGCTAAATAATGGGGTCAATGATTTTGCCTGAACATAATTCTTATAAAAATTTTATGTTTGATAGGTTGCAAAAAAAATATAAATTAAGTATACTAGTCATCGTGAACTTCTTGAAATTAGGTAGCAATTAATTACTTAAAGGGTTAGGACCTCTCTGGACTAACTTTCCCCCGTGGTAGTTGCTTGGATACCGTCAAAAAAAGGATTTCAAGTAAGGATCTCAAAATGTTAGAGGGGGAAAAATGAATATGGAAACAATGGGACGTCATGTAATCTCTGAACTTTGGGGATGCGACTTTGAAAAATTGAATGATATGGACTTTATTGAAACAACTTTTGTCGAGGCAGCTCTTAAATCAGGTGCGGAAATCCGTGAGGTAGCGTTTCATAAATTTGCACCACAAGGCGTGAGCGGTGTCGTGATTATTTCAGAATCACACCTAACCATCCACAGCTTTCCTGAACATGGATATGCGAGCATTGATGTTTATACTTGCGGTGATTTAAATCCTAACATTGCTGCTGATTATATTGCTGAAGCCTTGAATGCCGAAACACGTGAAAATATTGAAATTCCGCGTGGAATGGGCCCTGTCCGGGTACCACAAGCAAAAGTTCTATAATCTTAATAAAAACTAACCAGCCAAGAGGTGTACCAAATGTACATCTCTTTTTATATTTTGTTAATAATGTTGTAAACTAAGGAAAATGAGAAAACCATAGGGGGATTTTATGGCTAATTTATTTGGTCGATTTAAAAAGCAAATTGAAACCTCGGACCGTCATTCAGAGGATTCTTTAAAAACTCATTATTATAAGGCGAGTTTTAACAAGCTTTTTGATTCAGTTGAAAAGTTATTTCGAGAAGATGCGGATTGCCGGATTACGACTGTATCGAAAGAGCGGGGGGAAATTGCCGTTGAGGTCAGTAAACCCATTCCATGTTTCTTGATTGTGACAATCATTTCTGCAAAACCAATGGAAACTGCTGTAGACTTTAATATTTCAACCGAAAGATTTGCCTTGCTCGGAAGTTATCCAAGTTTAAAAAAGCGGATTATCTCTTATTACGAGCGGATTAATCAATTACATACCATTGTAGCAAGAAGATAAAACAGATAACACTTCTACTTGTATAAACATACTCTTTTTAATAAGATGAAAGTAAGGATTTTGTTCGGGACTTATTGCGTAGAATTTGGAGTTGATTACAATGAAATGCCCAACGTGTCAACATTATGGTACACGTGTGCTTGATTCTCGGCCTGTTGATGAAGGACGGGCAACACGTAGAAGGCGAGAATGCGAAGAATGTGGATACCGTTTTACTACATTTGAAAAAATTGAAGAAATCCCGCTAATCGTAGTAAAAAAAGAAGGTACGAGGGAAGAATTCAGCCGCGATAAAATACTGCGGGGTTTAATTAAGGCATGTGAAAAGCGCCCGGTTGCCCTTAAAGAATTAGAAGATATTACGCACGGCGTTGAAAAGGACCTTCGAAGTCAGGGGATTTCTGAGATTAAAAGTGAGGCCGTTGGTGAAATGGTAATGGACAGGCTGGCACATGTCGATGAGGTCGCCTACGTAAGGTTTGCATCTGTTTACCGCCAATTTAAAGATATTAATGTGTTCATTGAGGAATTAAAAGAATTAATCAAAAGGGAAAAATCCTAAGGAGCTAATCTGGTAACAAACAAGGGAAAGGGTGTTTGATATGGCGCAGCATTGGCAGGAGATTCTCCCCATCGACCGTTATACTGTTGCGGCAAATGGGCTGCTGCATGAATATGATCGTAAAGTGCTGACGTTTTTATATCAGCCCTTGATTGGCTCGACTTGCTTTAGCCTATATATGACTCTTTGGGCGGAGCTAGAGGAAAATCGGCTTTGGTCGGAATCGTCTACACACCATTTATTGATGAATCTATTAGAGATGAATTTAAAGGACATTTACAATGCGCGCTTAAAGCTGGAGGGTATTGGCTTATTAAAGGCCTATGTCAAAACGGATGAAGGGGAACGATCCTTTATCTATGAGCTCCATCCGCCATTAAATCCTGAACAATTCTTTTTGGATGGGATGTTAAATATTTATCTATATCGAAAGATTGGGAAAAATCATTTTGCTCGGCTGAAACGCTTTTTTAGTGACAAAAAAAAGCCGGTGGAAAATGAGTATCTTGAGGTTACAAGAGCTTTCCAAGATGTGTTTGCTTCTGCCGCTCCCGGCAGTCTCCAATACCTTCAGGACGTTTCTAAGGATATTGATCCCGATGGAAATCAACAATTTATTGGAAGAAATGAAATAAATCCGGTTCAAATTGATACCAATATGTTCGATTTTGAATTGTTAGCAGCAGGTCTGAATGAATCGCTTGTTCCACAAAAAGCACTGACACCAAAGGTGAAGAATATTATTAGTAATCTTGCATTTCTATATAATATAAATCCCATTGAAATGAAAAATTTCATCCTTGGTGCCATTAATCCAAATGATGAAATTGATATCGAGGAATTAAGAAAAGGTGCTCGTGATTGGTATCAATTTGCCAATTATGATCAACTGCCAAGTTTGATTAACCGTACTCAGCCCGCTGCCCTTCAAGTACAATTATCTGAACCAACAACACCGGAAGAAAAGCTCATTCGATCTTATGAAACTACCTCACCGTTAACCGTTTTTAAAGAGTTTTCAGGTGGTGTGGAACCTTCAGAAGCCAATTTGAAAGTTTTGGAAGAAGTTATGATAAAATATAAGCTTCCCCCTGGTGTTGTAAATGTTTTGATTGACGTAGCACTAAGGAAATCGGAAATGAAATTTAACAAGGCGTTTGTTGAGTCAATTGCTAGTTATTGGGCAAGAGCCAAAGTGAAGACAGTGAAGGAAGCCATGGCACTCGCAAAAAATAATGAAATTGGGCAGAAGGAAAGCAAAAAGGCTGGAAAGTCTGCGAATAAAAAGCCAATTCGGACCGAGCTAATTCCTGATTGGTTTGATGAAAACCCTAAAGAGGCAGGGGAAAAAACCTCAGAGGGAAACAATTCTGAAGTGGAAGCGAAAAAGCGGGCAATTGTAGAAAAATTAAAGGCTTTTCGTAAATAGGGGATGAGCAAAAATGGAAAAGATCAATAGAACATTGAGGAAACTGGCCTCTAATGAGAACTTTCAAAAACGCTATGAACAACAGCGCCAGCAAGTCCTTCAACATCCGGATATTAAAGCCTTTTTAGCAGAGCATGAAAACGAGATCAATCAAGCGATTATTGAAAAAAGCATGAGTAAACTATATGAGTATACAAAACAAAGTCAGAATTGCAATAAATGTGAGAGTCTTGAAGGGTGTATCAATTTTATGAAAGGGTATCATCCTCAATTGGTTTTATCACGGAACTCCATTGATGTGGTTTATAAACAATGCGGAAGAAAAATTATGGCCGATGAAAAAAAGAAAAATGAAAAGCTTATCAAAAGTCTTTATGTACCGAGAGATATTCTGCAAGCCACCTTTGAGGACTTTGAAGGAGACTCAGGCCGGCTCGATGCGGGCGACAGGGCCGCAACCTTCCTTATGAATTATGAAGAAGGAAAAAAACCAAAAGGGCTTTATCTGTATGGGAAATTCGGTGTGGGAAAATCTTATTTATTAGGGGCCATCGCGAATGAACTAGCAAAAAAACAAATTTCTTCGATGATTGTCTATGTACCTGAATTATTAAGAGAGATGAAAAGTTCAATCGCTGACTCCACACTAAATGTAAAAATTGAAGCTTTGAAAAAAGAACCGATTTTAATGCTTGATGATATTGGAGCTGAGTCTATGTCGAGCTGGACAAGGGACGAGGTACTCGGTCCGATTCTCCAGTTCCGAATGCTCGAAAGTCTGCCGACATTCTTCACCTCAAACTTTGATTTTAAAGAGCTAGAGCATCATTTAACTTATAGCCAGCGTGGTGAGGAAGAGAAGATGAAAGCGCGCAGGATCATGGAGAGGATCCGTTCCCTTAGTGAGCCAGTGTTGGTGGACGGTCCGAACCGCCGCTAATAAATTTAATAAATAAATGAATGAGGATTACCGAAGAAAAGTTCGGTAATCCTTTTTTTTAGATAACTTCTATTTTGGCCAAGTCCCCCATATATATTAGAACAGAGATTGGCTCAAAGGGGGGATTTGGTTGGCGGAAATCATCTTCCAAAGCAAGCTGGATGCACAAAGGTTTCATAACCACTTGCTGAAGTACGTTCCATATAATCCGGATAAAGAAACTATTCTTCTTTTAGAAGATAGACATATAGTAAAAATTTTAGATAGCGGCTTATCCAATGATATTTTTGGTATTGTTAAAAATGTTTTTTATGAGTTTATTACGAAAATAAAAAGAGATGACTGGTTTAGGGCAATATTAAAGGACCATTATTTTTATGAGGATTTGGAAGAGCAGCAGCAAATCATTGAGGTGATCTATTCTGTTCTTGATGGACAAAGAGAAGATCTGGCAGTATTTTTAAAAGAACCAAGCGAGGAACCAAATTTTATTAGGGAAGCCATCGAGCATATTTTTCAAGAAAATGTTTCTTTTTCTTTTGACTCTTTTCTTAAATTCCGTTTACGTCCATATCTGCAGATGCTTGAAAGCTATGTTGAAATTGCCATTGATGAATACAAAATGGAACAGGAATATCAAATGTTTGTGCAAATGCTGCGTGACTTCTTAACGAATCGAGAGCCGAAAATGAATGTTCTCCATTTATTATTTGATGAGGAAATTACCTTTTTTAATGAGCAGCTTCTTGAAATCAAAAGAGCTGAATTAACAAGAATGATTGACCGGAAATTATTGGTTAATCATCCAGTCTATGTGGATTCTGCCTCGATTGCCCCGCTGTTATCGCTGGCACCAACAACTATTTTTATTTATACAAAAGCACCAGACGAGCCGCTTGTTCGAACAATCAAAAATATTTTTGAAGAAAGAGTAACGATTAAATCGTTTACGGCCCTTCGTGAGGTAAAGAAATGGGCGGAGGATAACAATTCTTCGGAAAATCATGCATAGAAAAAAATAATGGCAATATTTAGTTTTATGTACCTTGATTTTTTAAAAAAACTTATATATAATAGCGTACATAGCAATTTATCATAGCAAAAGTAATGATAAGGATAACAGTATTTTTTACGGTTCTTAGAGAGGGAGGCCAGGGCTGAAAGTCTCCTAACACGGAAAATATACTTACCACCTTTAAACTTCAACAGTGAACGCTTCATGTTTTATTGTAGTAAGTAATTGTTGACGGTCACAGCCGTTACCTGACCAAAGTCATTCTCAATAATGTCTATTTTATTGAATGTGAAAAATTGGGTGGAACCACGTGTTTTCAAAACTCGTCCCTATTCCAGGGACGGGTTTTTTTATTTTCATTAGAAAAGCGGAAGCGGCCGTTAAGCGGCGTATGGACTGGAGCGCTTCGACTGAGATAAAGGAAACACGG
>NZ_BCVI01000015.1 GCF_001591665.1 Neobacillus soli NBRC 102451
CGTGCTTGACTTATTGTAGGGAGAAGAGCGAAGTCCACTAGCCGCTGGGCGCTGGAGCTGGACACTAAACTAAGTCGAAACTGACTTTCAAATTAAAGGAGGAATTATTATGTCAGACGTTGTTAAGATTTCGTTTCCGGATGGGGCAGTAAAGGAGTTCCCTCGCGCGACAACAACGGAAGATATTGCCGCTTCCATCAGCCCGGGCCTGAAGAAAAAGGCGATTGCCGGGAAATGGAATGGACAAATGGTTGATCTTCGCCGTCCGATTCTAGAAGCCGGTTCCATAGAAATCGTTGCACCTGGTTCTAGTGATGCGCTAGAGGTATTGCGCCACAGTACAGCACACCTAATGGCACAAGCGGTAAGAAGGCTGTATCCGGAAGTAAATCTTGGTGTTGGACCCGTTATCGAAGGTGGATTTTATTACGATATGGACCTTGAGGAATCATTAACACCTGAAGACCTGCCGAAGATTGAGAAAGAGATGGCGAAAATCGTTAATGAAAACCTTGAAATTGTTCGCAAGGAAATAAGCCGTGCGGACGCTGTCCAGCTATTTAAAGAAGCTGGCGACCCATATAAGCTTGAACTAATTGAAGCTATTCCTGATGAGGAAACAGTGACAATCTACGAGCAGGGTGAATTTTTCGACCTTTGCCGCGGTGTTCACGTCCCATCAACTGGAAAAATAAAAGAATTTAAATTATTGAGTATTGCTGGTGCGTATTGGAGAGGCAATAGTGACAATAAAATGCTCCAGCGCATTTATGGAACTGCTTTTTTCAAAAAGGAAGACTTAGCAGAACATCTTCGCCTGCTTGAAGAGGCGAAAGAGCGTGACCATCGTAAAATAGGGAAAGAATTGAGCCTTTTCACTAATTCCCAATTAGTTGGACAGGGATTACCGTTATGGCTCCCTAAAGGTGCAACAATCCGCCGTATCGTCGAGCGCTATATTGTCGACAAGGAGGTACGCCTTGGTTACGACCATGTTTATACACCTGTAATGGGCAGTGTTGATCTTTATAAAACTTCCGGTCACTGGGACCATTATCAAGAAGACATGTTCCCGGTAATGGATATGGATAACGAGCAATTAGTCCTTCGCCCAATGAATTGCCCGCACCACATGATGGTATACAAAAATGCGATTCACAGTTATCGTGAGCTTCCGATTCGGATCGCCGAGCTAGGAACAATGCATCGTTATGAAATGTCCGGAGCACTATCAGGATTACAGCGTGTTCGGGGAATGACTTTAAATGATGCCCACATATTTGTTCGTCCAGATCAAATTAAGGACGAATTCAAGCGGGTTGTGAACCTTATTTTAGCCGTCTATAAAGACTTTAATCTTAATGATTATTCCTTCCGTCTTTCCTACCGTGACCCTCAGGATACTGAAAAGTATTTTGATGACGATGCAATGTGGGAGAAAGCGCAGGGAATGCTGAAGGAAGCCATGGATGACCTTGGACTTGATTATTATGAGGCAGAAGGAGAAGCAGCCTTCTACGGCCCTAAGCTTGATGTTCAAGTGAGAACAGCGTTAGGTAAGGATGAAACATTATCCACTGTTCAATTAGACTTCTTACTGCCGGAGCGTTTTGATTTAAGTTATGTCGGTGAAGATGGTAAACAGCACCGTCCTGTTGTTATCCACCGCGGTGTCGTATCAACAATGGAACGATTTGTAGCTTTCTTAATCGAAGAATACAAGGGAGCATTCCCAACATGGCTAGCTCCTGTACAGGTTCAAGTCATTCCAGTATCGCCGGGTGCGCATTATGATTATGCGAAACAAGTTCAAGAACAGCTTCAAAATGAAGGCTTCCGTGTCGAACTGGATGGCCGTGATGAAAAAGTCGGCTATAAAATCCGCGAAGCTCAAATGCAAAAAATACCATATATGCTTGTTGTTGGTGATAAAGAGGTCGAAGATCAGGCCGTAAACATCCGTAAATATGGCGAACAAAACTCCGAAACCAAGCCTTTTGCTGAGTTTCTCGCTTCGATTAAGGCAGAAGTGCAAAAAGGATAATTTTAATACCAGGGAGGCTTTAAGCCTCTCTTTCTTTTTTGAAAAGGGAAAAAAATATGTTGAATAATTTTTAATTTCTTGTTAAACTAAATTTCGTTGTCAAAGAAAAATAGTTCGTTTGACATTACGTCTTTGTATATGTTATAGTTACTAAGGTGAAAATAGAATACTTGTTTTGGGAAAAGAAGAAGCACCCGCTTCTCACCTGATTGACGCAATTGGCAGTTGGCAGGTTTTACGTGAACTTTTTGGTTTCATTACTTATGTTCTGTAAAGTGTGGGTGCATTCATCCACACTTTTTTTGTTTGTGTACTTAAGCAATCGCACTGCTAAAAAGTTTTTTATACCTGTCGATTCAGCAATGGCATTATTCATGAAGGGTTGAAAAGGATAGTCTTGATTTCTTGACCCGGAAGAAAGTATTCGTGATAAATCCTTGGAGGTGGCTAATTATTAGCAAAGACATGTTGTTAAATGAGGGTATACGCGCTCGTGAAATTCGTCTGATTGATCAAAACGGCGAGCAGTTGGGGATTAAAACCAAGTTTGAAGCGTTAGAGATCGCCGGACGAGTGAATCTTGATTTGGTACTTGTAGCACCAAATGCAAAGCCTCCGGTAGGCCGAATTATGGACTATGGCAAATATAAATTCGAGCAGCAAAAGAAAGACAAAGAAGCTCGTAAGAATCAAAAGATCATCATTACTAAAGAAGTTCGTCTCAGCCCAACAATTGATGAGCATGACTTTAATACAAAGCTGCGTAATGCCATTAAGTTTTTGGAAAAAGGCGATAAGGTAAAAGCTTCAATCCGTTTCAAGGGCCGGGCGATTACCCATAAAGAAATTGGTCAACGAGTGTTAGACCGTTTTTCCGAGGCGTGCAAGGAAGTTGCGACCATCGAGTCACATCCTAAAATGGATGGACGGAGTATGTTCCTAGTTCTAGCACCTAAAATCGACAAGTTATAAGGAGGATATCCCAATGCCAAAAATGAAAACTCACCGTGGCGGTGCAAAGCGTATCAAGAAAACTGGTTCTGGTCAGTTAAAACGTGACCACGCATATACAAGCCACTTATTTGCAAACAAATCTACAAAAGCAAAACGTAAACTTCGCAAATCATCCCTTGTTTCTAAAGGTGATTTCAAACGCATTCGTCAAATGTTAACTTACGTGAAGTAATCTAAAAGTGATCGATTTATATATTGGAGGGAAATTACATGCCACGTGTAAAAGGCGGTACAGTTACGCGCAAGCGTCGTAAAAAAGTTTTAAAATTAGCAAAAGGTTATTACGGTTCTAAACATACATTATATAAGGTTGCTAACCAACAGGTTATGAAATCATTTATGTATGCTTACCGCGATCGTCGCCAGAAGAAGCGCGACTTCCGCAAACTTTGGATTACTCGTATCAACGCAGCAGCTCGTATGAACGGTCTTTCTTACAGCCGTTTAATGCATGGCTTAAAGCTTGCTGGTATCGAAGTAAACCGCAAGATGCTTGCTGAATTAGCAGTTAGCGATATAAATGCATTTGCTGAATTAGCAAACGCAGCAAAACAACAATACAACAAGTAATTTTTGATAAAAGCCATTCTCTGAGATGAGGATGGCTTTTTCTAATAAGGGGATGCAGCATTTGACTATATTGTTAGTGGCCTTTCTTGTCATGAATATTTCAGGGCTTTTGATTATGGGAGAGGATAAAAAGCGAGCAAAAAAGCATCAATACAGAATTAGTGAGAGGACACTCTGGCTTGTGGCGCTTTTTGGAGGGGCTGTCGGAACGACGGCTGGTATGCAGCTTTATCGTCACAAAACGAAGCATCTTTCATTTAAATTTGGCTTTCCTTTCCTTGCAGTTATTGAACTTGTTCTTTTCATAAAAGCGCTAATGTAAAAAGCCGCGGTGAAGGCGGCTATTATCTAGCTTCAGCGCCTAGGGCGCTTCAGCTTTTCTTATTGCTATAAAAATTCCTTCACAGGACTTTTCCAATTGATTTTTGCATGGGGATACCGCTCAAGGATCTTTTTATCCATATATATAAAGTCATCCTTTATCAGCCCTTTAAGTGAAATGGAATTCTCTGGCCAAATAGAAATGGAGACAACATCAAAGGTGTTATCCGCCGTACCCATGTATTTTTCCCCTGCAAAAACAACACCTTGATAGGTGAGCAGGAAGTTCTTTCTGACATCTTCATTATCGAGCAGCAAAAAGCGTTTCTGTTTACGGGCAGCCTCAAGTTTTCGTTTTGATGTAAAAAGGAATTTTAACGCAAAATAAAAAAAGAAAAATATAAAGAACAACAATACGAAGCGCACCAACCAAACCATGGCTAAGCCTCCTACATCCATTTTTCTTGTAATACGAAGCAGAAGGAAAAAGGTTTCATTCATTTTTCATTTTGATATAATTTTTAACAAGGAGTGGTGATTAGTATGGAGCTTGAAAAACTGTTTCAAATGCAAAAAGGCTTGGACAGACATATTGAAGAAAAGCATCAGCTTCAGGATAAAGATTTATTTGATAAGAAAGTGCTTGCCTTGCTTGTGGAAATAGGTGAATTAGCTAATGAAACACGCAGTTTTAAGTTTTGGAGTGTTAAGCCATCTTCTGCTAAGGAAGTGATTCTTGAGGAATTTGTCGACGGGATTCACTTCATTTTGTCACTAGGAATTGAGCTTGGGTTTGAAAAGCGTCAATTTGATTTGAATGAGAACGAAACAACCTTGGATGTGACTGAGCAGTTTATTGCCGTCTATGAATTGATTAATATTTTTCAAAAGAGTAAGGGGTTTGAAGATTATTCAAAGTTATTTGCCGCTTATTTACAGTTGGCTTTATCGCTTGGATTTAAAAATGAGGAAATGGAACAGGCATATTTCCGAAAAAACGAAGTAAATTATCTGAGACAGCAGAATAACTATTAGCAGAAAGTTTGTTAAGTAGTCGCTATTTTCTGTATAATAAATGTCGTAAATACATATGAGGGGGCAAATAGATGGCAAAACTGGATGAAACATTAACGATGTTAAAAGAATTAACCGATGCCAAAGGAATTCCCGGCAATGAGCGTGAAGTACGGGAAGTGATGAAGAAATACATAGAACCATTTGCAGATGAAATTTCAACGGATGGACTTGGCAGTTTAATTGCTAAAAAGGTTGGTAAGGACGGCGGTCCGAAAATTATGGTAGCTGGTCACTTAGATGAAGTCGGTTTCATGATTACCCAAATCGATGAAAAGGGTTTCCTTCGTTTTCAACCCGTTGGCGGCTGGTGGGGCCAGGTTATGCTCGCTCAGCGCGTCACGATTGTCACCAAAAAAGGTGATGTTACCGGGATTATCGGTTCCAAACCGCCACATATATTAACAGCTGAAGCCCGCAAGAAGCCAGTTGAAATTAAAGATATGTTTATTGATATCGGTGCTTCAAGCCGTGAAGAAGTTCAGGAATGGGGCGTTCGTCCCGGCGATATGGTCGTGCCATATTTCGAATTCACGGTGATGAACAATGAGAAGATGCTTTTGGCTAAGGCTTGGGATAACCGGATTGGCTGCGCGATTGCCATTGATGTATTGAAGCAATTACAGGGTGTTGAGCATCCAAACGTTGTTTATGGCGTTGGGGCAGTTCAAGAAGAGGTGGGATTGCGCGGTGCCAAGACGGCAACGTACAAAATTCAGCCTGATATTGGTTTTGCGGTCGATGTTGGTATCGCTGGCGATACTCCTGGGATTTCAGAAAAAGAGGCAATGAGCAAAATGGGGAAAGGACCACAAGTGGTCATATATGATGCATCCCTTGTCGCCCATAAAGGCTTGCGTGACTTAGTTACTGACACAGCTGATGAATTGAACATCCCTTATCAATTCGAGTCTATTCCTGGCGGTGGTACGGACGCTGGGTCTATTCATTTGACGCATAATGGGGTTCCTGCGCTTGCGATTACGATTGCAACCCGTTATATTCATTCACATGCCGCGATGCTCCATCGTGACGATTTCGAAAACGCAGTGAAGTTGATTGTCGAAGTCATTAAGCGCCTGGACCGTGAGACAGTTGATAAGATTACGTTTGAATAAATAGTTTCGGAGATTCTCAGTGCAGTTTCTGGCTGGGGATCTTTTCTTTTAGAAGGTTTTTTTAGGATTCGCAAATAAAGCGCCCAGAAACGCAAATAAACAGCTCTGATTCGCAAATAAACAGCCCGGATTCGCAAATAGAACCTGAAAATCTGCTATTAGAACGCAAAAGTTTAGGAATAGACCTTGAGAATTCACCGCTATACCTGTATTTTCCGCTAATAATGCATCTATTTTAGCTGAAAAACTCACTTATGGCTGAAAAAAGCTGCCAATCTTAACGATTGGCAGCTTAAGACCTTATTTTAACCCACTTTCAAGGGTTGCAAGCATTTCCTTCTTGTCTTCTTCCGATGAATGTTGCCATATGATTTCAAATAAAACACCTAAGCCAGGAAGCATTTTTTCTTCCCCATTTTGAATCGCATCAACAATTGTATCTTCTAATTGTTCTTGAGTATTGCCAGAAACATTGTGAACAATGGCATTGCGCAAATTTAGGTTCATGACTACACACTCCTATTTAATCTGTATTTCTTTAATAGGTTTTCTAATTTTTGTTTTATTATGTATTTTTGTTAGGCTATAATGATAAAATCATATGAGTAATTTTAAAGGGGAGCAGGTTTTGAAACATATTGAATCTTTAAGTAATCCTAAAGTAAAACAATGGAAAAAACTTTTGACCAAAAAAGAGCGGGACAAGTCAGGAACATTTTTAGTTGAAGGCTTTCATTTAGTTGAGGAAGCTCTTAAACAAGGCGAACAAATGATGGAAATCATTATTTCTGAAAAAGTGGACCTGCCGCGCTGGGATACTGCTAGTACGCCTGTTATCATCGTTACGGAGGAAATTTCAAATTCACTTTCGGATACCGAAGCGCCGCAAGGGATTTATGCCGTCTGCCGCCAAGCAAATATGGAAGCTCAACAGGCGAAAACTTTCCTTTTTGTCGATGCCGTTCAGGATCCGGGAAATCTTGGAACGATGATCCGCACAGCCGATGCGGCCGGAATCGATGCTGTTGTCGTTGGGCATGGCAGTGTTGATATTTTTAACTCAAAGGTGCTAAGATCGGCGCAGGGAAGCCACTTTCACCTTCCGATTATCAGGGGCGACCTACATCAATGGGTGGACAAACTTCAAGGAGAGAATATCCCGGTTTACGGTACAGCATTAGAAGGGGCATCTGAATATACTGAAATTTCAAGGGGTGATTCATTTGCCCTGATTGTTGGGAACGAAGGTAACGGTGTCGGCAAGGATATCCTTGCAAGCACCACGGCCAACCTCTATATCCCGATTTATGGAAAAAGCGAATCACTCAATGTGGCCGTTGCAACCGGAATCCTGCTTTATTATTTGAAAAAATAGACGTAAACAAGTTTGACCTCTTGTAAGTAAATATTATATAATAATGAACAATATTAATAAGAATAAAAACGATGACGGAGAAAAGTATCTTGTCAAAGACCATTTAGGGAGAAAGTGCCGCGACTGAAAGCACTTTTATGGTTCTGAGCTTGAGAAGTTCACCTCCCGAGTTGGCATCGGGACCATTTTTCTTAGAAGAATGTAAAGGTGCACCGGCACATGCCGTTATCCGAATGAAGCGAACACTTGTGTTTTTTACATATCGTGTTTACAAGGGTGGTACCGCGAACTATAAACCTCGTCCCTTACCAGGGATGGGGTTTTTTTGTTTTTTCTCGGTGCCTGTCACCACCCGAAAATTGTCGAAAATTGAAGGAGGAATAGACATGCAAGAACGTTTAAAGGAATTGCAGGAAGAGGCTATTCAAAGGATTGAACAGTCTGCAAGCTTAAAAGAATTAAATGATATCCGCGTTGCTTATTTAGGCAAAAAAGGCCCAATCACAGAGGTACTGCGCGGCATGGGCAAGCTGTCTGCTGAAGAACGCCCAGTCATGGGAGCACTCGCTAACGAGGTTCGTGAAGCAATTGCCGTTAAACTTGAGACAAAACAAAAGGGATTGGAAGAAGCTGCTGTCCTTGAAAAATTAGCATCTGAAAGCATAGATGTGACCCTGCCAGGACGTCCAGTAAAGGTTGGAAACCACCATCCACTCACAAGAATCATTGAGGAAATTGAAGACTTATTTATTGGAATGGGCTATCAGGTCGCTGAAGGACCAGAGGTAGAACAAGACTATTATAACTTTGAAGCCCTAAATTTACCGAAGGGTCACCCGGCACGCGACATGCAGGACTCTTTTTATATCACAGACGAGATTTTAATGCGAACTCACACCTCGCCGGTTCAAGCGCGGACGATGGAAAAGCATCAAGGCAAGGGACCAATCAAAATTATTTGCCCGGGTAAAGTGTACCGCCGTGATAATGACGACGCGACACACTCCCACCAGTTCATGCAAATCGAGGGCCTTGTGGTTGGCGAGAATATCCGCATGAGCGACCTGAAAGGGACATTGGAGATATTTGCAAAAAAGATGTTCGGAGAAGACCGCGAAATCCGTCTAAGACCAAGCTTCTTCCCGTTCACAGAGCCATCTGTTGAAATGGATATCTCTTGTAAAATTTGCGGCGGCAAAGGCTGCAGCGTTTGTAAGCAAACAGGCTGGATTGAAATTCTTGGTGCCGGGATGGTACATCCAAACGTCCTTGAGATGGCTGGTTATGATTCTAAAAAATACACGGGATTCGCCTTCGGTATGGGACCAGAGCGGATTGCGATGTTGAAATACGGTGTCGATGACATCAGACATTTTTATACAAATGACGTTAGATTTTTAAAACAGTTTTCTAAACACGAGTAGGAATAAATGCTGTAGCGCCTTGGTGCTGAAGCTGGATAACAAGGAGGATGACGACATGTTCGTTTCATATAAATGGCTCGAAGATTATATCGATTTAACTGGAGTAACCGCAGCTGAATTGGCGGAAAAAATCACTAAAAGCGGGATTGAAGTGGAAGGCGTTGAAATTCTTAACGAAGGCATTAAAGGGGTTGTAGTCGGTCACGTACTTGAACGCGTGCAGCACCCAAATGCCGATAAATTAAGCAAATGTCTTGTTGATGTTGGCGAAGACCAGCCTGTACAAATTATTTGCGGTGCACCGAATGTGGCACAAGGACAAAAGGTTGCCGTGGCTAAGGCTGGTGCTGTTTTACCGGGTAATTTTAAAATTAAGCGGGCGAAGCTTCGCGGTGAAGAATCGAACGGAATGATTTGTTCCCTAACTGAGCTTGGGATGGAAGGCAAGGTTGTTCCGAAAGAATATTCCGAGGGGATCTTTGTTTTTCCAGCCGATGCTGAAGTTGGAGTAGATGCTCTTGCTTTGTTAAATAGAGACGATGAAGTCCTAGAGCTTAGTTTAACACCGAACCGTGCTGATTGCTTGAGCATGCTCGGGGTTGCCTATGAAGTAGCAGCCATTCTTGGCAGAGAGGTAAAGCTTCCGGAAACGAACCTCGAGCCGGCTGCTGAAAAAGCTTCTGATTATGTAAAAATAGTTGTTGAGGCAAAAGAAGATAACCCGTTATATGTGGCAAAACTGATTAAAAATGTAAAAATCGGTCCGTCACCACTATGGATGCAGACGCGACTAATGTCAGCGGGCATTCGTCCACATAATAATGTCGTTGATATTACGAACTATATTTTATTAGAATACGGTCAGCCGTTACATGCGTTTGATTATGAACGTTTAGGATCCAAGGAAATCCTTGTCCGCCGTGCAGTAGATGGTGAAAAGTTTATAACGCTTGATGATACAGAACGGACATTAACATCTGAACATCTTGTGATTACCAATGGTGTAGAGCCTGTTGCCCTTGCTGGTGTGATGGGCGGAGCGAATTCAGAGGTATCATCAGACACAACTACTGTTTTATTAGAATCAGCTTATTTTAGTGGTGGAACCGTTAGAAAAGCATCGAAAGACCACGGCTTAAGAAGTGAAGCAAGCGCTCGTTTTGAAAAAGGTGTGGATCCGAAGCGCGTTCGAGCAGCAGGTGAACGTGCGGCTTACTTAATGGCGATGTACGCCGGCGGTGAAGTTTTAGAAGGAGCAGCCGAAGCTGATACACTTACCATTGAGCCAGCAGTTGTTTCAATTACTTTAGAAAAAATTAATCGTGTCCTTGGTACGGAACTTGTAATGGCAGATGTAAAAGATATCTTCAACCGTCTTCAATTTCCGGTGAGTATTGAAGGAGATTTGATTACGGTAACGGCTCCAACGCGCCGCGGCGATATCAGAATTGAAGAAGATTTAGTGGAAGAGGTTGCACGTTTGTATGGTTATGACAATATTCCGATGACCCTCCCAATTGGTTCATCCACTCCAGGGAATTTATCGGACTATCAGAAGAAGCGCCGTGAAGTTCGTCAATATCTTGAAGGGGCAGGCTTGTACCAGGCTGTTACTTATTCTTTAACAAGTGAAGATAAAGCCACCCAATTTGCTCTTGAACAACGCGATACCATTCGTTTAGCAATGCCAATGAGTGAAGAGCGCAGCGTGCTTCGCTTAAGCATCATGCCGCAGCTATTAGAAGTATTGAAATATAACAGTGCCCGTCAAAATGACAGCCTAGCAGTGTATGAAACCGGCGCCGTATTCTTGGCCAATGGGGTAGACTCACTTCCGGTTGAAAAAGAACATTTAGCAGGGGCCATTACGGGACTAATGCTGAATAATTCATGGCAGGGTGAAAAGAAGGCAGTTGACTTCTACGTTGTCAAAGGAATTTTAGAAGGAATGTTTGCGAAGCTTGGCCTTACAGAGCGTGTCCAATACGTTCAAGCACAGGTGGAGGGAATGCATCCTGGCCGTACAGCGGAAATCCTTCTAGGCAGCGAGAAAATCGGCTTTGTCGGCCAAGTACACCCAAATGTTCAAAAAGAACTTGATTTGAAAGATACGTATGTATTCGAACTTTCATTGAAAGCAGTGCTCGAAGCAAACGCACCAGTGTTACAATACGAAGCCATCCCACGCTTCCCATCAATCACAAGAGACATTGCCCTTGTGGTAAACAGAGAAACGGTGTCAGGCACCTTAAGAGAGATCATTTTAACAGCAGGTGCTCCGCTTCTGAAAGAGGTTCATGTGTTTGATTTATATGAGGGTGACAAGATGGAGGAAGGCAAAAAATCAATTGCTTTTTCATTAAAATATCTTGCTCCGGAGCGTACACTGACGGATGAAGAAGTTACCAAGGTTCATGAGCGAGTGCTTGATGCTTTAAAAGAAAAAGCAGGCGCGGTTTTAAGAGGTTAATCAATAGAGGCTGGCTCGAAATGTTAGATTTCGGGCTGGCCTTTTCTTTTTTTTAGTGGGAATATCCGATTCGCTGATAAAATGTAAAATTCGCTGATATATGGTGCAGATTCGCTGATAAATATGATAAATTCACTGATAAATTACTCAAAAGCACTGATAAAATTTAATAGACATAAAACGTTAACGAATTTCGCTAAAATTCGGCAGGAATCTTGATGGATTTTACGAAATTTTTATATAAAATGAAAGGAGTGATCATATTGGTTATAAAAGAAAGGACAATTCCCTTAGTAATTCTAATTTTGCAGGCATTATGCCGCCGTCTGCCACTGAATTACCCTAAATATCAGCAAATTTTAGAGGAACTCGGAAGGAGGCAAGCGGGTTACAAAGGAGAAGTAGCTCTAGATTATTATTTACGTCGCCTTCCAATTGATAAATACTTAATTCTCCACGATTTAAATCTTCCAGATGGTGATTATAATTGCCAAATTGATACTCTTCTCCTGACACCAGAATTCGCCTTAATAATTGAAGTGAAAAATATGGCCGGCAAATTAATTTTTGATACCGAAAATGAACAATTTCTCCAGATAAACAATGAAAAGGAAAAAGGTTATCAGTATCCGGTTGCCCAGGCAGAAAGGCATCAAGAGTACTTAAGGAAATTGATGGCTGAGCATAAATTTCCCCAAGTCCCAATTGATTACCTAGTGGTCATCAGCAATAACTATTCCTCATATGTCATCACCGGAAAAAACGCTCATAAAGTGAAGCCACGGGTATGTAAGGCAGATGTTTTCAATAGTAAAATTAAGTATTTTGAGAAACTATATTCTGAGCCAGTCCTCAGTACGAAAGATCTTCGGAAACTGAGCCGACTTCTCGTAAAAATGAATACAATCCCGACAAATTATATTTTAAATAAATATGAAATTAATAAGACAGATTTAATAACCGGTGTTTTTGGCCCAGCTTGCAATCATTTTCCCCTTATTCGTAAGAAACAGAAATGGTACTGCATCAAGTGTGGTGAATATTCAAACGATGCTCATATACAAGCGCTGACGGATTACTTTTTACTTATTGATACGAAAATAACAAATCAGCAGTTTCGTGAGTTTGCTCATTTAGATTCTATCGATACCGCTGGGAGATTGCTGCGTTCTGCAAATCTAATTCAATCCGGAACAAAAAGGATGCGCACGTACTCCCCAGTTAAATTCCCGTGGGATGATTGCGTCAAAAAATCGATTCGCAAATAAAACAGGGTAATTCGCAAATAAAAGGCTCGAATTCGCAAATAAAATACCCAGATTCGCAAATAAACCGTATATTTTCGCAAATAAAATATTTAAGAGGTAATTGTCCTTTACTAAAATAGGCCAAAATGACTATTTTGCTCGACGAATCTATTACTTTTTTGAAAAATTACTATCAAATTAAAAGTTATTAGTTAAAAATTCGTTGATTCGCCAATAAACAGGTAGAATTCACACAAAATCAACCGATTTACAATAAATTTTCCTGTTAAGATAGCAAAAGAGGCTGCCCACCACCTAACCCATGGGGCAACCTCTTTAAAATTAAATTTTTCCATAAATAACATCATAGTTTTTCGCCAAGGCAACATCTAAATCGGTCAATCCCCCCGCATTCCATGAGGTTAGCCTTAACGTCACTAATTTATAATCAATCGCAATAAACGGGTGATGATTTTTTTCCTCCGAAAGCGCAGCAATTTCATTTACGAACGCCACACCCTTTAAAAATTCCCGAAAACGATATTTTTTTACAATAAATTTACCGTCTAATTTCCATCCTGTTAATTCAGCAACCGTTGAAGTAACTTCCGCTTCACTTAGTCGATTCGCCACTAATACCCCTCCAAACACCGTTTCTTTATATTTATTCGATAGCATCCCGAAAAAACAACCTAGTTCCTCTTTTTATTTACAATCGCCAGCGCTTTATCAGTATTAGCGAAATGGAGCTTAACGAAAGATGGCAGGATGTCTCGCCCTTTATTGACAATCAGTTTTGCAGCGGCAACATCAACCTGGGCCCCGGCACCTTTCGGAATTTTAAAGCCGGCCGCCTCGCTAAGTTTATCAATATATTGGACAAAGGCATAGCGGGCGAGAATGCTTGCAGCCGCAACCGCCAAATGGATGCCTTCCGCTTTCGTGCTAAAACAAACATCTTCTCTAGCAATCGCTTTTTGCCCCTTCAAGTGTTGAAAATAGGTACTCGCCTGAACAAATTGATCGATAAGGATCGCCTCAGGCTTTACCGGTGAAATTTTCCCCAGCACATTTAAAATTGCCTGATTATGAAGGATGGCCTTCATTTTTCCTTGCGACCACCCCGCTTGTTGAACCTGATTATATTTTTCGTTTTTAAGAGTCATTAAGCTAAAGGGAACAATATCCTTGATGACCTTGGCAATCGCAATAATTTTTTCATCATTTAAATCCTTTGAATCGCGCACACCTAATTCCTTTAATAACGGGATATCTTCTTTTCTAACATAAGCAGCAACAACAGTAATCGGGCCGAAAAAGTCACCGGTACCAACTTCATCTGAGCCAATTACGGACATCCCGCCGATCCCAAGAGGCAGGTCGCCCTTCGCTGCTGCCGCAGATTTCCCTTTGGAAGCAACCGTCTTTTTAGCTGGTGCACTAGCACTGCCTCCCCATTTACTTGCTTCTTTTTCACAATCATTCCCCTGGAACAGCACTTTTCCGGATTTATATGCTGTGATCATACAGGCGGGAGTTTTCGCAGCAAACACACTTCCTGGTATGTTTTTATCTAAAAGATTCTTTCCATAATAACTTTTCATTTCAATAATCTTATTCATTTCCAGATTAATAACAACATTACCCATTGTAAAACACCACATTTCTAGTAAATATAAAATACCTCTTAAATTGTTTGACTTTTCGACTTCTATTAATTCGTGTTATGATATAGAGTAGGATTCGCTGAATGGAGGCATTTACGTTGTCAAATACACAAAAAAACAGAACAACCGTTGATATATACGGACAGCAATACGTCATTATGGGTACCGAAAGTCCAAGTCATATTCGGAATGTGGCATCATTAGTTGACGATAAAATGCGCGAAATCAGTTTTAGGAATCCAACTCTAGACTCGGGTAAACTCGCCGTTTTAACAGCCGTAAATGCAGTCAATGATTATCTGAAAATGAAAGACCAACTGGAACGGCTCCAATCAGAACTACTAAAAGAAAAGGACTAAATAATCATGGTGGATTTAGCAATTATCATACTTTTAATTATGGGATTTTTCATAGGCCTTAAAAGAGGCTTAATTCTGCAGCTTGTTCATTTCATAGGTTTTATTATTGCATACATAGCCGCATATTCATACTACGCCGAGCTGGCACCAAAGTTAACGCTGTGGATTCCCTATCCGAACTTTGGAAATTTGGCTGCGTTAAAAATATTAACGGATAGCAGTGATATGGAAACCGCCTTCTATCGTGCCATTGCCTTTGTTATCATCTTTTTTGCGGCAAAGGTGATCATGCAAATTATTGGCTCCATGCTTGATTTTGTCGCCCATCTGCCCGTACTTAAGCAGTTAAATGTATGGGCGGGAGGCATCTTTGGATTCCTCGAAGTCTATTTAGTTATTTTTATTTTATTATATATTGCTGCGTTAATTCCAATGGAACTTCTCCAAACTCCCTTGGACCATTCCGTTCTAGCGAAGGCAATTGTAAATCACACGCCTATCCTTTCACAGCAAATAAAGAACCTGTGAATTGAATATTTTAGCTGCTTATAACTTCTCTGTAGCAGAGAAGTTTTTCTTTTCTCCCATAAATAAGCTAAAATGAAGAGGCAATATACAAGGCAGGTGGATAACATGGAAATGAATAAAAAGGAATTACTTCGTTTATTAGAAACGATTGCTATTTATATGGAATTAAAAGGGGAGAACCCATTTAAGGTTTCAGCCTTCCGAAAGGCAGCCGGGGCGCTCGAAGCAGATGAACGAGACTTATCGGAAATTGAGGACTATACAACGATAGCGGGAATCGGTAAAGGTACTGCAGCTGTCATTGATGAATACATAAAAGAGGGATCCTCATCAGTATTAAAAGAGCTGAAGGAGGAAGTTCCCACAGGCTTGATCCCGTTACTGCAGCTCCCTGGCCTTGGCGGCAAGAAAATCGCCAAACTCTACAAGGAGTTAGGGATTACAGATGTCTCTAGTTTAAAGAAAGCCTGTGAAGCAGAGCAAGTCCAAGCACTAGCAGGTTTTGGTAAAAAGACAGAAGAAAAAATCTTAAGCGCGATTGCCAATGTCGGCACAAGACCAGAACGCCTGCCGCTGGCATATATGCTTCCAATTGCTCAGCAAATTGAAGCATGGCTTACGGAACTACCGGATATCAATCGTTTTTCAAGGGCCGGCAGTCTAAGAAGAATGAGAGAAACAATTAAAGATCTTGATTTTATTATCGCAACGAATCAACCCACAAGCGTCCGTCAGCATCTGCTAGAATTGCCGAATATAAAAGAGGTTATTGGTGCCGGCGATACAAAGGTTTCCATAGTTATCGAACGCGACTATGATGTTTCCGTCGATTTTCGCCTGGTCAAACCAGAGGAATTTATCACTACCTTACACCATTTTACTGGATCGAAGGAACATAATGTCCGGATGAGGCAGCTGGCGAAAGAGCGCGGTGAGAAAATCAGTGAATACGGTGTGGAAAACGTCGAGACAGGAGAATTTCGTACCTTTGCATCGGAAGAAGAATTTTTCCAGCATTTTGACCTCCCGTTTATTCCACCTGAGATTAGGGAAGATGGGAAAGAGGTCGAGACATTCTCCCCCGCTGAGGAGTTAATCGAGCTAGAAGATATCAAGGGTGATCTTCATATGCATTCAACCTGGAGTGACGGTGCCCATTCCATTACACAAATGGCAGAAGCATGCCGCGCCAGGGGTTATCAATATATGGCCATTACCGACCATTCGCAGTATTTAAAGGTTGCTAACGGACTAACAAAAGAAAGACTGCTGAAACAAAGAGAAGAAATTAAAAAATTAAATGAAAAATACGAGGATTTTCTAATCCTATCCGGGGTGGAAATGGACATCCTGCCGGACGGGACATTGGACTTTGAGGATGAGTTTCTTGCTGACATGGATTTCGTTATTGCCTCGATTCATTCTGCTTTTTCCCAATCAAAGGAAAAGATTATGGAGCGGCTAAAAACAGCGTTAACGAATGCCCATGTTGATTTAATTGCCCATCCTACCGGCAGAAAAATCGGCCGCCGCCAAGGATACGATATCGACATCGATTTACTGATTGAACTGGCAAAAGAAACCAATACGGCTTTAGAATTGAATGCCAATCCCAATCGGCTTGACCTTGCCTCTGAACATTTACGAAAGGCACAGGATGCTGGTGTGAAAATCCTCATCAATACGGATGCCCATAAAATGGATACCTTAAAGCATATGGAAATTGGTGTATCCACCGCCAAGAAAGGTTGGATTAAAAAATCATCCGTAATAAACGCACTCGACAAGAATGACTTACTGGAGTTTTTGCATAATCGAAACTAAGGGGGTTTAACTCCATGCAAGAAAGAGCTTTAAAGGTATTAGAATTTACTAAAGTGAGAGAGCAGCTGTTAGAACATGCCGCCTCGTCACTTGGGAAAGAAAAGATAAAGAACCTAGTACCGTCAACTGATTTTGAAGAAGTGGTCAGACTTCAGGAGGAAACAGACGAAGCGGCAACGGTCTTTCGCGTAAAAGGAACGGTCCCTCTCTCGGGTGTTCATGATATCCGTGCCCATATTAAGCGCTCGGTCATTGGCGGCGTTTTAAGCCCGCATGAACTTGTGCAAATCGCCAGTACCATCCATGCAAGCAGGCAAATGAAACGGTTTATCGAAGATTTTGCTGATGACAGAATTGAAATTCCGATTTTATTAGAGCAGGCAGAGCGTATTATTCCCCTTGTTAATCTAGAGCAGGCAATTAAACTTGCCATTGACGAAAGCGGCGAGGTATTAGATAGTGCCAGCGAACTTTTGCGGACATTAAGGCATCAGCTCCGCTCCAATGAAGCAAGGGTCCGTGAAAAATTAGAGAGTATGATTCGCGGATCGAATGCCAGTAAAATGCTGTCCGATGCGATTGTCACGATACGAAATGACCGCTTTGTTATTCCTGTTAAACAGGAATACCGCGGTCACTACGGCGGGATTATTCACGACCAAAGCGCATCGGGGCAAACATTATTTATCGAACCGCAGGTGATTGTCCAATTAAACAATCAATTGCAGGATATTCGTGTGAAAGAACAGCTGGAAATAGAAAGAATCCTCGCGGAACTTTCTGCCCATACGGCCGAGCATGAGAATGAGCTCCAGGTCATTGTTGCTGTTTTAGCTAATTTGGACTTTATTTTTTCAAAAGCAAGATACGGGAAACGAATGAAGGCATCGATGCCAATTATGAATAATGACGGGAGAATTGCTTTATATAAAGCAAGGCACCCGTTAATACCAATCGATGAGGTCGTTGCCAACGATATTATGCTTGGTGCCGAATTTACGACGATTGTGATTACGGGACCAAACACGGGTGGAAAAACGGTCACCTTAAAAACGCTGGGATTATGCACCTTAATGGCTCAGGCGGGATTGCAGATTCCGGCCTATGACGGCTCAGAGCTGGCCGTCTTTGATGCTGTTTATGCCGATATTGGCGATGAACAGTCGATTGAACAAAGCTTAAGTACGTTTTCTTCCCATATGGTCAATATTGTTGAGATTTTAAAAAGAGTTGATTTTAAAAGCCTTGTTTTGTTTGACGAGCTTGGAGCGGGAACCGATCCCCAGGAGGGCGCGGCATTAGCCATTTCAATTTTAGATGAAGTGCACAAGCGGGGGGCACGAGTGATTGCCACGACACACTATCCAGAATTAAAAGCATATGGTTATAATCGTGAGGGTGTGTTGAACGCTAGTGTCGAGTTTGATGTTGAGACATTAAGCCCTACATATAAACTGTTGTTAGGAGTGCCAGGCCGGAGTAACGCCTTTGAAATCTCGAAACGATTAGGCTTAAATGATCGGGTCATCGAGGCTGCACGCTCGCATGTTAGTGAAGACACGAACCAAATTGATAAAATGATTACTTCCCTTGAAACAAGTAAACGGCAGGCTGAAATGGAGCATCAGGAAGCCCGTGATTATTTAAGACAGGCTGAGAAGCTTCATCAAGACCTGCAAAAACAAATGATTGATTTTTATGAGAACAAAGACTCAATGCTCGAAAAAGCAGCGGCCAAGGCTGCCGACATCATTGAAGACGCGAAACTAGAGGCTGAGCAGGTCATTCGTGACCTCCGCAAAATGAGAACCGAAAAGCATGCCGAAATAAAAGAGCATGAATTAATTGATGCAAAGCGGCGCTTAGAAGAAGCGGCACCAGAAATTCAAAAATCAGTAAACCTAGTGAATAAGAAAAATAAAAAACCAACCTTTATGCCTGGTGATGAGGTCAAGGTCCTTACCTTCGACCAAAAAGGGACGCTCGTCGAAAAGGTTTCTTCCAATGAGTGGCAGGTTCAAATTGGCATTATGAAGATGAAAGTGAAAGAAAAGGATTTGGAATATATGAGTACTCCGAAACAGACAGAAACGAAGCCGATGTCGATTGTAACAGGACGGGATTCAATCGTTAAACTGGAGCTGGATCTGCGCGGGGAAAGGTATGATGCGGCACTTTTAAAAGTAGAGAAGTATATTGATGATGCCCTTCTATCCAGTTATCCACGTGTGTCAATTATCCATGGGAAGGGTACTGGTGCCTTAAGGCAAGGTGTGCAGGAATATCTAAGAAACCATCGTTCCGTTAAGAAAATTCGCTTTGGTGAAGCCGGGGAGGGCGGATCAGGCGTTACTATCGTTGAATTTAAATAATGTCCGGGGAGAATAGGCAATGGACCAGTTTTGGGAGAACGAATATATTCAAATTGCGGCTAATTATAGTGTAGTGATTTTATGTATGGTTGTCTTTTTAGCCATTTTTGAAATGGTGACAAAATATAAAAATTGGGAAGAAATTAAAAAAGGAAATTTAGCAGTGGCGATGGCTACTGGCGGAAAAATATTTGGGGTCGCCAATATCTTCCGTCATACGATTAAACAGCATGATTCTGTGCTTACAATGGTTGGCTGGGGGATATATGGTTTTATGCTGTTATTAATTGGCTATTTTATATTTGAATTTTTAACGCCTAAATTCAAAATTGACGATGAAATCCAAAATGATAACCGTGCTGTTGGTTTGATTTCAATGGTGATTTCGATTGGATTATCCTACGTGATTGGTGCAGGAATTTAGTAAGGGGAGAATAAACAGTGGAGACTTTAGCTAAGATACTTCTCGGATTATGCGGTTTGTTTTTGCTAATCGGTTTGATCTATATGTTGTTTATTGCATAAACAGAAGAGCATCGCTGTAATTACTTCAGCGGTGCTTTTTTGCCGTTTCATCAATTGTTTATTATGAAATACTGTACTATAATAGGAAGGGAAGTTAGAATCTTTGAAATTATCCACAAAAGAAAAGGGGGATTTTATGTATGATGCAAAACCGTGGCTCGAACTTTATCCAAATGAAATTCCTGCCACACTAGTATACTCCTCAGAGCCTGTACAGACTTACTTAGTGGATTCAGCAAAAAAGTTTCCAAACAAGATTGCCATTCATTTTTTGGGGAAAGAAATCACCTATAAAAAACTTTACGAAGAAGCCTTCAATTTTGCTTGCTATTTGCAGGGAACCCTTGGCATTGAAAAAGATGACCGGGTAGCCATAATGCTTCCAAATACTCCTCAGGCGGTAATTAGTTATTTTGGCATACTGATGGCCGGCGGAATTGTCGTTCAAACCAATCCATTGTATACCGAACGAGAGCTTGAGTACCAAATGAAGGATTCCGGCGCAAAGGCCATTATCACGCTTGACATTCTTTATCCACGTGTTTCTAAAGTGATGCCTCAAACAAATTTACAACATGTAATTGTAACCGCTATCAAGGACTACTTACCATTTCCCAAAAATTTAGTCTATCCATTCATGCAGAAAAAGCAATATGGAATTGTCGTCAAAGTAAAGCATGAGGGAAGCTCGCATTTATTTTCTGAAACGATAAAGAAAAGTCTCCAGAAATTAATAACGTACAATTTCGATTCGAAGGAAGACATTGCCTTGCTTCAATATACTGGCGGGACGACAGGATCGCCGAAGGGCGTCATGTTAACCCATACAAATTTAATTTCCAACACCACAATGTGCGAGAAATGGCTTTATAAATGTAAACCCGGGAAAGAATCGATTTTGGGGATTGTGCCATTTTTCCATGTCTATGGGATGACGGTATGTATGATTTTATCGATAAAAATGGCTTGTAAAATGATTTTATTGCCAAAATTCGATGCATTGACCACCCTTAAGACGATCCAAAAACAACGCCCGACTTTATTTCCGGGCGCACCAACCATTTATATTGGCATCTTGAACCACCCTGATTTGAAAAAATACGATCTCTCCTCCATTGAGGCCTGTATTAGCGGATCGGCTCCACTTCCACTTGAAGTACAGGAAGATTTTGAGGAAGTTACAGGTGGAAAGCTTGTTGAAGGCTATGGATTGTCTGAAGCATCCCCGGTCACCCATTCGAACTTCCTGTGGGATGTAGAAAGGGTAAAGGGAAGTATTGGCGTTCCATATCCCGATACCGAGGTAAAGGTCGTTTCCATGGAGACGGGAGAACCAGTGCCTGTAAAGGAAATTGGTGAAATCCTTATTAAGGGACCGCAAATCATGAAAGGCTACTGGAATCGTCCAGAGGATACGAAGGAAGCCTTGGATGACGGCTGGCTGTGTACTGGTGATCTTGGCTATATGGATGAGCAGGGCTATTTTTATGTAGTCGACCGCAAAAAAGATATGATTATTGCCGGAGGCTACAATATTTATCCAAGAGAGATAGAGGAAGTATTATATGAACATCCCGATGTCTTGGAAGCGGTAGCTGCGGGGATTCCTGATCCCTATCGCGGGGAAACCGTAAAGGCATACATGGTCCTTAAAAAAGGTTCAACCGTGACAATAGAAGAAATGAATCAATTTGCCAGGAAATATCTTGCCGCCTATAAAGTGCCAAGAATCTATGAATTTAAAGAAGAATTACCGAAAACAGCTGTTGGAAAAATATTAAGAAGAAAGCTTGTGGAAGAAGAAAAGAGAAAAATAGAAGAAGAAAGTAAAAAACACGCCTAAGAGAGAGAATCCAACTATCGTTTTTTTTTTGAAAGATTATGCCTGTCCTTATGTTGGAAATATGAAAAAACCCCTACAGTATTTCTTGACAGAAAGTCTGATGTTCATTATCATTAAAACATGAATGATTATTCATTCATTTCGATAAAAGGTTATCATCCTTCAAATAGAAGGAGCGTTTTCCTTCAAAGGGGGGATTGACTTGAATAAAAGTAAGCCAAAATATATGCAAATTATTGATGCCGCAGTGATTGCTATCGCTGAAAATGGCTACCACCAGGCACAGGTTTCAAAAATTGCCAAGCAGGCAGGAGTGGCTGATGGCACCATCTATCTTTATTTTAAAAACAAAGAAGACATACTCATCTCTCTCTTTGAAGAAAAAATGGGGAGTTTCGTTGAAAAAATAGATAAAATGATAGCAGGAAAAGGCACGGCGGCGGAGAAGTTATTAATGATGATTGAAGCCCATTTTAGTATGCTGAACGAGGATCATCACCTTGCAATCGTGACACAGCTGGAATTGCGCCAATCGAATAAAGAACTGCGATTGAGAATTAATGATGTTCTAAAAGGGTATCTGCAGGTGATTGATAAGGTTCTTATTGAAGGCAAAGAAACAGGAGAATTTTCAAGCGAGCTCGATGTTCGCCTGACCCGGCAAATGATTTTCGGTACGATTGATGAAACCGCGACATCATGGGTAATGAACGAGGAAAAGTATGATCTGCTTGCACTAGCTACCCCAGTCCATCGTCTTTTAATCAATGGCTGCGGAAGCCGGTAGAGGTTTAAGGGGGAATAAAACTTGGAATATTTAAAATGGTCTTATGAGGAAAATATTGCTACAATTACAATTGGGCGCCCTCCGGCAAATGCCCTTTCATCAGCACTTTTAAGGGAATTATCGACAGTTCTTGATGAAATCGAACCAAACCGTGAGATTAGAGTCATTGTCATTCATGGTGAAGGGCGTTTTTTCTCGGCAGGTGCGGACATTAAAGAATTCACAACGGTTACTTCCTCGGAAGATTTTGTAAACCTTGGTAAGTTTGGACAAGATTTATTTGATCGGATGGAAAAGTTTCCAAAACCGATTATTGCTTCGATTCATGGTGCCGCACTTGGCGGTGGTCTTGAACTCGCGATGGCTTGTCACATCCGTCTTGTCAGTGAAACAGCGAAACTTGGCCTTCCTGAGCTGCAGCTTGGTTTGATTCCGGGATTCGCGGGCACGCAGCGTCTGCCCAAATATGTGGGCCCAGCACGTGCCGCTGAGATGTTGTTCACTTCTGAGCCAATTACAGGGTTAGATGCCGTCCAATATGGCTTGGCAAATCATGCCTATCCAGAAGCTGATGTTTTGGGGCAGGCATATAAACTTGCCGGGAAAATTGCCAAGAAAAGCCCTGGCTCGCTTAAAGCTGCGGTTGAATTATTAAACTATGCCAAAACTGAAGAGTTCTATGAAGGCTCCAAAAGAGAATCCAAGTTATTTGGAGAAGTATTTGTTTCCAGCGATGGCAAAGAAGGCATCCAAGCTTTTTTAGAAAAAAGAGAACCACATTTTAAAGGTGAATAACTTTTAATGGCAGGATTTCTGCCAAAGAAGTTTTATAAAAATTTTTCCAAAAAAATTTTCTCAATCTTTCGAACTAAACAAATGTTTGAATTCCTAGGAGGGAACCCTGACCATGAACATTTATGTATTAATGAAAAGAACCTTTGATACAGAAGAAAAAATTGTGCTTAATGGCGGAAAAATCAATGAGGATGGTGCCGAATTTATCATCAACCCTTATGACGAATATGCGATCGAAGAAGCGCTTCAAGTCCGCGATGCCAATGGCGGTGAGGTAACCGTTATTTCTGTTGGTAACGAAGAAACGGAAAAGCAATTGCGTACAGCACTGGCAATGGGAGCTGATAAAGCCGTCCTTATTAATACTGAAGACGATGTTGAAAACGGCGACCAATTTACAACTGCAAAAATCCTTGCCGAATATTTAAAGAATAAAGAGGCTGATTTAATCCTAGGCGGTAATGTCGCGATTGACGGTGCGACAGGACAAGTTGGACCGCGTGTCGCGGAACTTCTGAACATTCCTTACGTAACAACGATTACAAAGCTGGAAATTGACGGAACAAATGTAACCGTTACCCGTGACGTTGAAGGGGATTCTGAAGTAATTGCAACAAGCTTGCCGCTGTTAGTTACGGCACAGCAAGGGCTAAATGAGCCGCGCTATCCATCTTTACCGGGAATTATGAAAGCGAAGAAGAAGCCGCTAGATGAATTGGAATTAGATGACCTTGATCTTGAAGAAGACGACGTCGAAGCAAAAACAAAAACAATTGAAATTTATTTACCGCCTAAAAAAGAAGCGGGAAGAGTTTTAACCGGTGATTTAAACGATCAGGTTAAGGAACTTGTTCACCTTCTTCACACGGAAGCAAAAGTAATTTAATCAAAACTCATAAAAATTGTTTGCAGGGGGTATACGGAATGTCAAGAAAAGTATTGGTATTAGGAGAAGCACGGGACGGATCATTGCGTAATGTTTCTTTCGAGGCGATTGCTGCAGCGAAAACAATTGCTGAGGGCGGCGAAGTCGTTGGTGTTTTAGTTGGCAAAGCTGTAAGCGCTTTAGGGGCGGAATTGGTACATTACGGTGCAGACCGTGTGGTTGTGGTTGAAGATGAAAAATTAACTCAATATACATCTGATGGTTTTGCTCAAGCACTTTTAGCGGTGATTGACCAAGAAAAACCAGCGGGATTGGTTTTAGGACATACTTCACTTGGAAAAGATCTTTCGCCAAGAATTGCGGGAAGGCTTTCATCAGGACTTATTTCTGATGCTACCGCAGTCGAAGTCGCTGGCGGAAATATTGTCTTTACAAGACCAATTTATTCAGGTAAAGCATTTGAAAAGAAAATTGTTACCGACGGATTGATTTTTGCAACGGTTAGGCCAAATAATATTACTCCATTGGCGAAGGAAGAGAGTAAAACTGGCGAGGTTTCTTCTCTATCTGTTGAAATCAAAGACCTCCGCGCTGTCATTAAAGAGGTAGTAAGAAAAGCTACCGAAGGTGTTGACCTTAGTGAAGCAAAAGTGGTTATCTCAGGCGGTCGCGGTGTGAAGAGTGAAGAAGGTTTTGCACCATTAAAAGAATTAGCACAAGTGCTAGGCGGAGCGGTTGGAGCGTCACGTGGAGCCTGTGATGCCGACTATTGCGATTACTCCTTACAAATTGGCCAAACAGGAAAGGTCGTTACACCTGACCTTTACATTGCCTGCGGTATTTCAGGAGCGATTCAGCATTTAGCTGGTATGTCCAACTCGAAAGTTATCGTAGCCATTAACAAAGATCCCGAAGCAAATATCTTCAAGGTAGCCGATTACGGAATCGTTGGCGACTTGTTCGAAGTTGTACCATTATTAACAGAAGAGTTTAAAAAGCTGAAAGTACACTCATAGTAAGGAAAGCAAAAGCGGGCGGACGAAATCTGCTCGCTTTTTATTGCTAATTAAAGAATACTAAAAATGAAAAAGGGAAAATTACAGTCGAGACATATTATTAGCATGATATGATAAACGATGTTATACTTTCGGTAGGATTTAGTATTTATTAGGAGGGCAATTTAAAATGGCTATATCACACGTAACAGATCAAAACTTTGCGGCTGAAACAGGTTCAGGCCTTGTACTCGTCGATTTTTGGGCACCATGGTGCGGACCTTGTAAAATGATAGCTCCAGTTCTTGAAGAACTTGATTCAGAAATGGGCGATAAAGTAAAAATTACCAAACTTGATGTCGACGATAACCAAGAAACGGCTGCTAAATTTGGAGTCATGAGTATTCCGACATTGTTGGTAATGAAAAATGGCGAAGTCGTTGATAAAGTTGTCGGCTTCCAACCAAAAGAAGCATTAGCAAGTGTACTAGAAAAGCACGTATAAGCTGATAAGAGCGAAAAGACCTTAGCCTGAGCACTCTGGCTAAGGTTTTTTATTTATAGTCTTCCATCAATCATTACTATCTTTTAGCGACAGTTTGATTTAAAATCTAAAAAGACAAATAGTAAAAAACGGAGTGGGGTGGCAGGAATGAATGAAAATATCAAGCAAAAACTGACATTGCTGCCGGATCAGCCTGGCTGCTACTTAATGAAAGACCGTCAGGGAACGATTATTTATGTGGGGAAAGCGAAGGTCTTAAAGAACCGAGTTCGTTCTTATTTTACCGGATCACATGATGGCAAGACCTTAAGACTAGTTAATGAGATAGAGGACTTTGAATATATTGTTACCTCGTCAAATATTGAAGCACTCCTGCTGGAATTAAACCTAATTAAAAAATACGATCCCAAATACAATATTATGCTTAAGGATGACAAAAGCTACCCGTTTATAAAAATTACGGCGGAGAGACATCCCCAGCTGATTATTACAAGAAAAGTAAAGAAGGATAAAGGGAAGTATTTTGGACCATACCCAAATGTTGGTTCCGCGAAAGAAACCAAGAAATTACTTGACCGAATGTTTCCGTTAAGAAAATGCAAAAATTTTTCCCCCGGACGGCCCTGTTTTTATTATCATTTGGGACAATGCATCGGTCCTTGCGTGAAAGAAGTTAGTGAAGAGGAATATAAAAAAGTAACCGATGATATTTCTCGCTTTTTAAACGGTGGGCATAAGGAAATAAAAAAAGAGCTGACGGAAAAAATGACAGCCGCAGCTGAAGAATTAGATTTTGAAAGAGCGAAAGAATTCCGCGATAAAATCTTCCATATGGAAACAATCATGGAAAAACAAAAAATTACAATGACCGATTTTACCGACAGGGATGTGTTTGGTTATGCAGTTGATAAAGGCTGGATGTGTGTTCAGGTCTTTTTTGTACGCCAAGGAAAGTTGATTGAGAGAGATGTTTCTACCTTTCCAATCTACAATGAGCCGGAGGAGGAAATCTTAACATTTCTCGGACAATTCTATTCCAAAGCCAATCACTTTAAGCCAAAGGAAATTCTCATTCAAGATGAAGTGGATCTGACGATGGCCGAACAGCTTCTTGAAGTAAAAGTGCTCCAACCGCAGCGGGGGCAAAAAAAGGATATTGTTAAAATGGCAATAAAAAATGCAAAAATAGCCTTGAATGAAAAGTTTGCTTTGATTGAAAAGGATGAGGAAAGAACGATTAAGGCCGTAGAGAACCTTGGTGAATTACTAGGGATCTATACACCGCATCGGATTGAATCCTTCGATAACTCCAACATTCAAGGAACCGACCCGGTCTCGGCGATGGTTGTTTTTATAGACGGGAAGGCAAACAATCGGGAATATCGCAAATATAAAATAAAAACGGTAAAAGGCCCAGACGATTATGAATCGATGCGGGAAGTGACAAGAAGAAGATACGGAAGAGCATTGAAGGAAGACCTTCCACTTCCGGATTTGATTATCATTGACGGTGGAAAAGGGCATGTAGAAGCAGTTAGAGATGTGTTGGAAAATGAACTTGGACTGGATATACCACTGTCTGGACTTGTGAAGGATGAAAAACACCGGACATCCCAGCTTCTTTACGGCAATCCGTTGGAAATTGTTCCGCTCGCACGAAACAGCCAAGAGTTTTATTTACTGCAAAGAATTCAGGATGAGGTCCACCGCTTTGCGATTACATTTCATCGCCAACTGCGCGGGAAAAGTGCCTTTCAATCGATGCTCGATGATATTCCCGGCATTGGCGAGAAACGGAAGAAATTATTGTTAAAACAGTTCGGCTCGGTTAAAAAAATGAAAGAAGCAAGGATAGAAGAATTCACCGTTCTTGGCATTCCTGCAAATGTCGCCGAAGAATTAATAAAAAAACTTCGTTCGTAGTTGTTGTTAGAAAAAAACGACTATGCTATAATTAGTGAAAATTATAAATACTATCACTTTAGAGTACTAAAGTGAAGGTAGAGGTGCGAGCTTCAAAAGTAGTGGTTCAGAGAAGGATGGGCTTCAATGAAGAATCATGAAAGGGAACGTTCGCCGAAGTAAAGAAAGTCTCATTTCTTTCTTTGCTGGTCCTGTATTGAAAAAATGCTGGATTGTCAAGACTACATGTCTTGGAGAGCTATCTTACATTGTTTGTACAGGAATTTATTTCTTCGTGTTCTAAAAGCAATGAGATGCCCTTCTCATTGCTTTTTTTGTATTTTGGGGAAAATATGGGCATTCGTTCGAAAGAAGGGAAGACAATCATGGGACTTATTGTACAAAAATTTGGTGGTACCTCTGTCGGCAGCGTAGAAAAAATAAGAAATGTGGCAGTCTGTGTCAAAGAGGAAACGGAGCGCGGAAATAATGTGGTCGTTGTTGTTTCTGCGATGGGGAAATCAACTGATACACTTGTAAATCTAGCAAAAGAAATTTCCGCACAGCCAAATAAGCGGGAAATGGATATGCTGCTTACGACGGGAGAGCAGGTAACCATTGCGCTGTTGTCAATGGCGATTAATCAACAAGGGCTTGAGGCTGTATCCTTTACAGGCTGGCAGGCGGGAATCACGACAGAACCTATCCATGGAAATGCACGCATTTCAAATATTAATACGACTGCAATCGAGCGTCAGCTCACAGCTGGAAAGGTTGTCATTGTTGCGGGCTTCCAGGGAGTAACGGAAGACGGCGAAATTACCACACTCGGACGCGGTGGCTCCGATACGACAGCCGTAGCCTTGGCTGCGGCACTAGATGCGGATAAATGTGATATTTATACTGATGTAACCGGGGTATTTACAACGGACCCAAGATATGTGAAAAGCGCCCGTAAATTATTATCTGTCTCGTATGATGAGATGCTCGAACTAGCCAATTTAGGTGCGGGTGTCCTCCATCCTAGAGCAGTAGAATTTGCCAAAAACTATCAGGTCCGGGTTGAGGTTCGGTCAAGCATAGAGAAAATAGAAGGTACAGTTATTGAGGAGGAAGCAGCAATGGAACAAAATCTAGTTGTCCGCGGTGTCGCGTTTGAAGATGAAATTACAAAAGTAACCGTATTAGGACTTGCGAATTCATTGACAAGTTTAGCAACCATTTTTACAACGCTCGCACAAAATCAAATCAACGTTGATATTATTATTCAAAGTACAACAGAGGGTGGAACGGCCAATCTGTCCTTTTCCATTCAAACCCTTGAATTGTTAGAGACATTAAAGGTGTTGGAAGACAATAAAACAGAGCTTGGTTACGACCAGATCGATGCAGAAAACAAATTAGCAAAGGTATCGATTGTTGGCTCAGGCATGATTTCCAATCCCGGAGTAGCAGCAAAAATGTTTGCTGTGCTCGCAGAAAACCAAATCCAAATCAAAATGGTCAGCACGTCTGAAATCAAAGTATCCGCCGTGGTCGAAGAAAAAAATATGTTAAAAGCAGTAGAAGCCCTACACGAAGCATTCGAACTGGCAAACAACTAAAAAAATGGTGTCAGGCACCAAAGGTTCCTGACACCATTTTCATCCAATTAGATCTTTTGAATCCCATTTGACGGTGAACATGACTTTGTTTGATTTTTTTACGGGGTGTTCAAAGGTTTCGGTAATGGCATTCTTTTGCAGCTCGATTTGTTGGGCAAGGAAGCCTGCTTCCAACTGAAAAAAGTATTCAGCTTTTGATTTCACTCGCGAAATAATGAGTGGACTCGTTAGTTCAAATTCTATTTCACTTTTATTTTCTTTTTTTATTTCAAGCTGTCCCCAAGAAGCGTTAGCAAAAAACTCGGTTAATTGTTCATAATCAGCTAATGGGAATTTTCGAGCAAGGCGTTTTCCTGCCCAATAGAGAATTTCCGGAGTATCTTTTCCTAAAATTTCCGGCAAAAGGATTTCCCTAATTAACTCGTACCCGAATATGGATATGGTTCTTGGTTCAACGGCATTTATGTCATCAGAAATGACTGTACTTTCTTTCACAAGCTTCCCCTCTTTCTATCATTCTATATTATACAATTGTTGTTAAGTTTCAGTACAGTTTTCTGTGGGAAAAAGTCAATTGAACTTATCGAGGGAATTTTGCTATTTTGCAATATCGTAACTTATTTTTAATTATAATATATTTTTCCCAGTGTGGAAAAAATTACAACCGTTATATCTTGGTAAAAAATTGTTAGGGTTTAGGTTGCTTTATAAGTAAATCTAGTTCTGTTTAGGCTGTAATTACCAATCTTTTATAATATCAATATATTTAAAAAATTTTACTTTTATCAGAGATTTATGTATCCGGTTTCTTGACGCTCTATGATGTTGGGAGTAAAATGGACATGTCACATTATTGTCACAGTGATGCTAGGTTCATTATCTTTAATGCGTAATATAAGGGGAAGCAACTTAACATCATTTTTAAAATTTCATGGGGGGTAAATCAATGGCGGGTAATCGAGAGTTTGTTTATCGGAGAATTCATTCGTTGCTTGGTGTGATTCCAATCGGGATATTTGTAATACAACACCTGATCGTTAACCACTATGCAACAGTAGGCGTGGAGTCCTTTAACAAGGCTGCAAATTTCATGGGGAATCTTCCTTTTCGGTATGTCTTAGAAACTGTAATTATCTTTTTACCAATTTTATTTCATGCCATTTATGGGCTGTATATTGCGTTTACAGCTAAAAACAATGCGAGCAGATTTGGGTTTTTTAGAAACTGGATGTTTTTACTTCAACGTATTACAGGCGTCCTTACGCTCATTTTCATTACTTGGCATGTTTGGGAAACACGTGTTGCCGCAGCGCTTGGAACGGAAGTTAATTTTCAAATGATGCATGATATTCTCTCTTCACCATTCATGTTTGCGTTCTATACAGTGGGTATTATTTCAGCTATCTTCCACTTTGCAAATGGATTGTGGTCATTCTTAGTAACTTGGGGCATCACTGTATCGCCACGTTCACAAGTTATTTCTACATACGTGACACTCGTGATTTTCTTGGCTCTTTCCTATGTTGGAGTATCGACATTACTAGCTTTTGTTTAAAAAAAGTAACTTATTGTTCGGAAAAATATTGGATTTTGGATTGAAGGAGTGTGTCACGAATGAGTAAAGGTAAAGTAATTATAGTCGGCGGCGGCTTAGCCGGCTTAATGGCTACCATTAAGGTCGCGGAAACAGGAACACCGGTTGAGTTATTTTCGTTAGTTCCGGTTAAACGTTCTCACTCTGTTTGTGCCCAAGGCGGTATCAATGGAGCGGTAAATACAAAAGGTGAAGGCGATTCCACATGGATTCACTTTGACGACACCGTTTACGGCGGCGACTTCTTAGCAAACCAGCCGCCAGTCAAGGCGATGTGTGATGCCGCACCGGGTATTATTCACTTAATGGACCGGATGGGCGTTATGTTTAGTCGTACTCCTGAAGGACTTTTGGATTTCCGCCGTTTCGGAGGTACTCAGTTTCACCGGACTGCTTTTGCAGGTGCAACAACAGGCCAGCAGCTGCTTTATGCATTAGATGAACAAGTTCGTCGTGAAGAAGTAGCAGGTTTAGTAACGAAATATGAAGGTTGGGAATTCTTAGGCTCCGTTGTTGACGATGATGGTGTCTGCCGAGGGATTGTAGCTCAAAACTTAAAATCAATGGAAATTAAGTCGTTCACTGCCGATGCTGTCATTATGGCAACAGGCGGCCCAGGGATTATTTTTGGAAAAACAACGAACTCTGTTATTAATACAGGTTCTGCTGCATCGATTGTTTATCAACAAGGTGCTACCTATGCGAACGGTGAAATGATTCAAATCCATCCAACAGCCATCCCTGGTGATGATAAGCTTCGTTTAATGAGCGAATCAGCACGTGGTGAAGGCGGCCGTATTTGGACATATAAAGATGGAAAACCATGGTACTTCCTTGAAGAAAAATATCCTGCCTATGGAAACCTTGTCCCACGTGATATTGCTACACGTGAAATTTTCGATGTTTGTGTCAATCAAAAACTTGGCATCAATGGCGAAAACATGGTCTACCTTGATCTTTCACATAAGGATCCACATGAATTGGATGTAAAATTGGGCGGAATTATCGAAATCTATGAGAAATTCACTGGAGACGATCCACGTAAACTTCCAATGAAAATCTTCCCTGCTGTTCATTATTCAATGGGTGGACTATGGGTTGACTTTGACCAAATGACAAGTATCCCAGGATTGTTCGCTGCTGGAGAATGTGATTATTCGCAGCATGGCGCGAACCGTTTGGGTGCTAATTCCTTGCTTTCGGCTATTTACGGCGGAATGGTCGTTGGACCGAACGTTGTTAAATACATTAATGGACTTGAAAAGAGTTCTGATTCAGTATCTTCTTCTGTTTTCGATCGTCATGTAAAAGAGCAGGAAGATAAATGGAATTCAATCATGTCTATGAATGGTACTGAAAATGCCTATGTTCTTCATAAAGAGCTTGGGGAATGGATGACGGATAATGTAACAGTTGTTCGACACAATGACAGGCTATTAAAAACAGATGCGAAGATTCAGGAATTATTAGAACGGTACCAAAACATCAACATAAATGATACATCAAAGTGGAGCAACCAAGGAGCAACGTTTACAAGACAATTACAGAACATGCTTCAATTGGCTCGTGTAATTACGATCGGTGCTTACAATCGTAACGAGAGCCGCGGAGCTCATTATAAACCAGAATTCCCTAAACGTAATGATGAGGAATTCTTAAAAACCACGATGGCGCAATTTGTTGATTCTAAATCTGCTCCGGCTTTCCATTATGCAGATGTTGATACATCATTGCTTAAGCCAAGAGAACGCAATTATGCAAAAAGTTAAAGGGGAGTAGGTAAGAATGTCTGAAAATAAAATGGTAAAATTTATTATTACTCGTCAGGATACCCCAGACTCCGCTCCTTATGAGGAGGAATTTGAGCTTCCGTACCGTCCGAACATGAACGTTATTTCTGCTTTAATGGAAATCCGGAGAAACCCTGTTGATGCAAAGGGAAAAGGGACAACCCCGATTACTTGGGAAATGAACTGTCTTGAAGAAGTTTGTGGTGCCTGTTCAATGGTAATCAACGGCAAACCGCGTCAATCTTGTTCGGCCCTTGTTGACCAGCTTGAGCAGCCGATTCGTTTAGCACCAATGAAAACATTCCCTGTTGTTCGTGACCTCCAGGTTGACCGAAGCAGAATGTTTGATTCGTTGAAAAAAGTAAAAGCATGGATTCCAATTGACGGTACGTATGATTTAGGTCCAGGGCCGCGGATGCCTGAGAAAAAACGTCAATGGGCATATGAGCTTTCAAAATGTATGACTTGCGGTGTCTGTCTTGAGGCTTGTCCGAATGTAAACAGCAAATCCAACTTTATGGGCCCTGCGGTATTTAACCAAGTTCGTTTATTTAATGCCCATCCAACTGGTGAGATGAATAAATCAGAACGCTTAAATGCATTTATGGAGGATGGCGGCCTATCAGGTTGTGGTAATTCCCAAAACTGTGTGCAATCATGTCCGAAAGGGATTCCGATTACTACATCAATTGCAGCTATTAACCGTGATGCCACATTACAATCGTTCAGAAACTTCTTTGGCAGTGACAACGATTAATCACTTTACAAAACCTTCTTTTCTACAAAGGAAAGAAGGTTTTTTTTATAGTAAAAAAATACTTCTCAATCCAACTGTTTGCTATAATTGGATTTAATAATAGGTTTGCTGAAAAAGGAAGGTACGCAAAAGTGAAATCAAAGTTTCCGCTGTTAATAATTTTTGCAGGCCTAATTCTATTGGGGGTAGGCGTCTGGCAATATGTAAATGTGAAATTTCAAACGAACGCATCGCTTGAAAAAGCAAAGGAAATCATTGCACACCAGCCGGTTGATGCTCCTCCAAAAAAGGGCGAAAACAGCCCTTCACCTAAAATGGGAGATATAGTCGGTTTGTTAGCCATTCCGAAAATTAAGGCAGAATTAGCGATTGTCGAAGGTACAGACCCGGATGATCTTGAAAAGGGTGTTGGTCATTATAAGGGGTCTTATTTTCCAAACGATCAAGCGCAAATTGTTTTATCCGGTCATCGTGACACGGTCTTTCGCAGATTAGGTGAGCTGAAGATAGGCGATTTACTAAAGATGCAAATGCCTTTTGGAAACTTTACGTATGAAATAACGAATACAAAAATCGTCAAGTCTGATGATACGAGCATTATTACCTTGCAGCATGAGAAGGAAGAACTAATCCTAACCACTTGCTACCCGTTTCGTTTTGTTGGGAATGCACCAAAACGATATATCATTTATGCAAAGCCTAAAAGTTCCTAATTCACTAGGAACTTTTTGATTTCTATTTTTGAAAAAAGAACCTATAATAAGGATATAACCAAAATGAATAGTGATTCATTTTTACAAAGGGGATTGTCTAAATGGGAAAAGCGAATTACATCGATGATTTTCATAAATGGGAAAAGGAATTTGAATTTTTTCTTCCGGTCAGGGTCCGGTTTTCAGAGACGGATATGTTCGGCCACCTAAATAACACGGTTCCGTTTATTTATTTTGAAGAAGCAAGAATTGAATATTTTAAATCAATTGGTTTTATGCAAGAATGGCTTCTTCCGGAAAGTGAAACCATTCCTGTTGTTGCCGATCTCCAATGTGACTTTTTGCAGCAAATCTATTTTGATGAACAGCTTAAACTTTACGTTAAGGCCGAGTCAGTTGGGAATTCCTCGGTAGACATTCATTATATGGCAAAAAAAGAAGACGGGTCCTCCGGATTTGTTGGCAGAGGGACAATGGTGCAAATTTCAAAACGGACTGGCAGGGGTGTTCCCTGGGCAAAGGAGATGAGAAATCTTCTTGTTAGCAATGAAAAGATAGAATTCTAAATCCTAACTATATTTATAGGGAATATAAATAGAATGAATAATTCGAAAGAATGAATTGAAAATTATATATAGAAATGATAGTCTAATATTGTCAATAGTGAAAGCGGTTGCACTGTTTTCATTTTTTTATAGGTTTGTGCAAACGTTTTCACGAATTATTTTGTAGAGGGAGGTTTTTATATGAAACGCATTTCAACAATGTTGCTAGCGATTGTACTTCTTCTAAGTACTGTCATGGTACCGTTTGCGCGCGGGGTAAAAGCAGCGGACAAGACCTACGACAAAGTCGTGCTGCGCGGTGATGCTGAATCACTTGATTGGAGCTCAGATAATCATCCGCTAACGTACGATGCTGCTGCCGGGGTGTGGAAAAGTAAACCGATTCCACTGCAGGGCGGTAAAAAAGTAGAATATAAATTTGTGATGAATGATCAATGGATGGAGGGAGAAAATCTTACCATTACACCATCGCAAAACGGGGACTATATCTTCGTTTTCCATCCTAATCAAGAAAGGACAGTCGATGTTCAATTAGATTTATCCAAGTTTACTGGGAAATTAACACTTAAGGTTACATTGCCTGCTGCTACCCCCTCTTGGGCAACACCTACGGTTGGGTCGACGTTAAATGGGTTTAATTATTCTATTACCCCATTAACAAAGAATTCAGATGGGACTTGGTCTGTTACACTTGCCGGAAACGAAGGCGATAAGATCCAGTATCTATATTCATTAGGCGACAAAAAGCTTACAGAGAAAATTTCCACAAAGCGAGAGGCGTCTCTTACCAAGGATGGAAAAGTCTATGAAGACGTGGTTTCTGGTTGGAATGAAGTGCCTGTCGCAAAGGATGTTAATAATAATTACGCGTATTCCCCGTCAAAGCCAACTAGCAGTGATGATGTCACAGTTACTGTTACCGTAAAACATTACGGGTCTGTGGATGCAGGTGCCATCTATTATACAAAAGATGGATTATTTCCGAGTGGAAGTCGAGGAACTGCAACAGTTGGCACAGTAGTAAAGTTGGACGTTGCCTCGGAGAAACAAGAAAATGGACTGACTACAACTGTTTTTAACGGCGCTATTCCCAAGCAATCAAACGGAACAGCTGTCCATTATATTGCAGATGTATGGGATTCCAAGGGAATTGGCTCCCAATATGCAGATTCAAACAGCTTACAACCTGAAGAAGCCACTCCCTTCGGCTATTATGTTGATCAATTTAAATCACCGGAGTGGGCGAAAGACGCCGTCATTTATCAAGTATTTGTTGATCGTTTCAGCAACGGAGATACCTCTAATGATGACCCCGCATCTGCAAACCTGCCTTATGATGAAAAATTAAAAGGCTGGATGGGCGGGGATCTCCAGGGTGTTATCAATAAATTGGATTATATTAAGGGTCTGGGTGTGAATACCATTTGGATTTCTCCTGTTTTCAAGGGGCCATATTCACACGGGTATCATCCCGCCGATTTTAAAGAAATTGATCAACGATTCGGCAATAAAGAGACAATGAAGAAATTGGTTGACAAGGCACATTCCAAGGGAATGAAGGTCGTCTATGATTTTGTCGCAAATCACACTTCATCAACGCATCCATTTTTCGAAGATGCTAAGGCAAAGGGTGAAGGAAGTCCTTATTATAATTGGTATACCTTTACAGAATGGCCCGATAAATATCATTCGTTTTCAGGTATTTCCGAACTACCGGAGTTAAATAACGATAACCCGGAAGTAAGAAACTATGTTATTAATGATGTTGTTCCTTTTTGGTTAAAGGATCTTGATTTTGATGGCTTCCGTTTGGATTATGCAAAAGGTCCAAGCTATAGTTATTGGGTGGATTTCCGTCATAAGGTAAAAGAACTGAAACCGAATGCCTATATTTTTGGCGAGATTTGGGATAGCCGCGAAAAGATCAATTCTTACGCCGGCGACCTTGACGGGGCATTGGATTTTGGCATGAACGATGCTCTTGTAAATAGCTTTGCCAAAGATCAATCAATGGTTGATTTAAGCAATACTGTGAAGGCAAATGCTGCAACATATCCTTCAGAATACGTTGTTTCATCGTTCCTTGATAGCCATGATAAACCACGCTTTATTTACGAAGCAGGCGGCGATGTCAAGAAAATGGAACTGGCGGTTGCAACACAATTCACTCTTCCTGGATCGCCAATCATCTACTACGGTGATGAAGTTGGACTGTCAATGAGCAAAGACCCGAATTCGGTTACTGATTGGAAGGATCGCTATTATCGGGAAATGATGCCATGGGCTGCAGCTGATCAAAATACAGCGCTGACAAACCATTATAAGAATATGATTAAACTGCGTAATGATGTTTCAGCGTTCCGGACTGGGTCATTTAAGTCATTACTTGCCAATCAAAATGTGTTTGTTTATGAAAGAGCAGATGAAAAAGGTCAGTATCTTGTTGTAGTAAACAAAGGGGAAAATGATCAAGAAGTTGATGTTAATCAACTATATAATCAACTAGAAATTAACGATGTAACCTTAAACGATCAGCTAGGTACAGACAATTTAAAAAATGATAGTAATGGAGATTTAAAGTTTACAAGTAATGGAAAGTCATTCAGGGTATTCAAGGTTGAGGGTTCACTGAAATATAGCGATAGCCCGCTTGACCGCAATAAACTATACAATGATGTTGTCATTAGAGGGTCTGAACCGCTTGCATGGGATGGGGCAGACCAGAAGCTGACATATGATGCAGCTGAAAAGGTGTGGAAAAGCGATCCGATTACCTTAACAAAAGGGGTAAAAGTCGATTTTAAATATGTAAAAGATGGACAATGGATGGCAGATCCAAATTTATCATTTATACCAGATAACACGGATAAATATATCTTTGTTTTCCACGCACTTGACGAAAGAAAGATTGACGTCCGTGTGGCACAGCAAAAAGTAACGACTAAGGTAAAAATCCATTACCAACCAAAGACTGGTGACATGAAGGATTGGAACCTTTGGGTTTGGGGAGAAGGCAAAGAAGGTAAAGTTTATCCATTTACTGGAGAAGACAAGTTCGGAAAAGTGGCTGAGGTAGAACTTGATGGCGATTTTAACCGCATTGGTTTTATTGTTAGAACAGACAGCTGGGAGAAGGATGGCGGCGACCGTCTCATTGATAATATTTGGAATGGAACGGATGAAGTTTGGATTAAAGCTGGGGATGAAAAAGTCTATACCAGCCCGCCAGATGGGGAAGCGGTTGATTTACCAACATACGATGATTTGGAGGTTACGTTTAACTATTATCGTTACGATTTGAACTATGATGATTGGGATATCTGGGTTTGGACGGATAAGTCAGAAGGTCAGGCCTTGCCATTATCCACTGATACATCGTATGGAAAAAAAGGAACAATTAAATTAACTAATTTAAATGGAGCAACGAAAGTCGGTTTCCTTGTGCGTAAAAAAGATTGGTCCGCCAAGGATATCGATGAAAATCGATTTATTACCAAATTCACTAAGGATGGGAAGGCAGAGGTATGGCTTGCGCAGGGACAAGCTCGTATTTTTGATAACCCGGCAAAAGTTGACCGCAATCCCAAGATTGTGAAAGCGGCGATTGATGAACTAAACCAAATCACCTTTGAAACGAACTTTCCATTTGCACTTAGTGATTCCGAAAATGCCGGTATCACCTTAACAGGGGCCGAGATTGCTAAAATTGAGCCAATTGGAACAGTAACAAACGGCTTAACGAACAAAGTAAAGATCACGACAAAGGAAGACTTGGATTTAACCAAGGTATATAAAATTAGCAAAGACGGATTTGGTGAAGCAACCGTCCAAATGGGCAAAGTCATTGGAAGCAAGTCCTTTGAAGAACAATTTTATTATGAGAGTAATGACCTCGGTAATAGCTATTCTAAAGAAAAAACGAGCTTCCGTTTATGGGCCCCAACTGCCAGCGACGCAAAACTAGTAGTCTACGAAAAATGGGATTCAGCAACAGGTACAGAAATTCCGATGAAACGATCCGAAAAAGGAACCTGGACGGCTGAACTAACAGATGACCAAAAAGGTTTACTTTATACGTATAAAGTGAAAGTTGGCGATTCCTGGAATGAGGCGGTCGATCCATATGCACATGCAGTTTCCGTTAACGGGGATAAAGGTGCAGTCGTAGATTTAACAGAGACCAATCCGCAAAATTGGACGAATTCGAAGCCAGCCTTGAAAAATCCAGAGGATGCGATCATTTATGAAACTCATATCCGTGATCTAACCATTTCGCCAGACAGTGGTGTAAGTAATCAGTATAAGGGTAAATTCCTTGGTGTTGCACAAACGGGTACAAAAGGGCCTAAAGATGTCAATACCGGGTTAAGTCATATGAAAGACTTAGGTGTTACGCATGTTCAGATTTTACCAATGTATGATTATAATACGGTCGATGAGACAAAGCTGGATTCGCCGCAGTTTAACTGGGGATATGATCCGAAGAACTATAATGCTCCTGATGGATCTTATTCAACAGATCCATATGCACCAACAGTTCGAATCAATGAAATGAAGACAATGGTCCAAGCGTTGCACAACAATGACCTTCGGGTAATTATGGACGTTGTGTATAATCATATGTTTAATGCAACCGAGTCCAATTTCCAAAAGCTTGTGCCAGGCTATTACTTCCGCTATAACGAAGATGGATCACTAGCGAATGGTACGGGTGTTGGAAATGATACTGCATCTGAGCATAAAATGATGCGCAAATTCATTGTTGATTCTGTCAAGTATTGGGCGAAAGAATATCATATTGATGGCTTCCGTTTCGATCTAATGGGAATCCACGATATTGAAACGATGAAACAAGTTCGTGAAGAGTTAAACAAAATTGATCCATCCATCATTGTTCTTGGAGAGGGATGGGATCTTAATACGCCGCTTGACCCTGCACTAAAGGCAAACCAAAAGAATGCCACAAAAATGGATGGAATCGCTCATTTTAACGATGACATTCGTGACGGCTTAAAGGGCAGTGTATTCGATGAACAGGATAAAGGCTTTGTTAATGGAAAAACAGGGATGGAGGAGCGGATTAAAAAAGGTATTGTCGGCGGAATCGACTATAGCGACACCATCAAAACATTCGCTGATGAACCGAATAAAACGATCACATATGTTGAAGCACATGATAATTTAACATTATGGGATAAATTGAAGAAGACAAATCCAGATGACAGTGATGATGTGTTAAAACAAATGCACAAACTAGCATCATCGATTGTTTTGACTTCACAAGGCATTTCTTTTATCCACGCCGGACAAGAATTTATGAGAACAAAAGGCGGGAATGAAAACAGCTACAATGCTCCAGATACGGTCAATCAATTAGATTGGACCCGGAGAAGCCAATTTGATGCGGAAGTGGAATACTTTAAGGGATTAGTGCAGGTTCGCAAAACTCACTCAGCATTCCGGATGACAACGGCAGCAGATATCAAGGAACATCTTAAATTCATCGATGCTCCAGCAAATGCTGTTGCTTACTATATGGATAAAAATGCTAATGGCGATTCTGCTGAAAAAATTGCGGTTGCTTACAATGCTAATCGAACTCCCGTTGGAATAACCTTGCCTGAAAACGGTAAATGGAAGGTAATCGTCAACGGAGTTAAAGCTGGGACGAATGCTCTTGAAGTCATAAATGGTGATAAAATGATGGTTCCAGCACTCAGTACTATTGTTTTAACACTTGGCGATAAGGATGATACTGGCGGTAATCCGGGAGACAATCCGGGAGATGATAATGGCGGAAAACCAGGGGACAATCCAGGAGATGATACTGGCGGTAATCCGGGAGACAATCCAGGAGATGACAATGGCGAGAAGCCGGGAGACAATCCAGGAGATGACAATGGCGGAAAACCGGGTGATAAACCAGGTGACAATCATAATGAAAACCCTGGAAATAACTCTGGAAACAAGCCAGGAGATAATAATGGGAGCCATTCAGGAAACAATCTTCCTTCCACAGCAACAATTATGTATAACTATCTATTGGGTGGAGGACTTTTACTATTGATTGGAGCAAGTATCCTTCTATTCAGAAAAAGAAAAGCTTAAGAATTTTACCTATGGGAATAGGCAGTGTTGATTTTGTATCTGTGTTGATTGGAGCGGAAAACGAAGAAACTGGAGCTCTAATCAATAGGTAAGTTTTACACAGCCAAAATTTTAATAAAATCAATCTCCTTCAAGTAAATATAGTCACTACATTTGTATTATTCACATAAGATATGTTGACTAAATATATACCCACCCGTGTTCATAACTGGCGAAGGCAAGGAGGGTTACAATACTTGAAGGAGAATGATTATAATCACAAGCCGTTACTCACCAAACGAGAAAGAGAAGTATTCGAGTTACTCGTACAAGATAAAACAACGAAAGAAATCGCTGGTGAATTATTTATAAGCGAAAAAACGGTTCGCAATCACATTTCAAATGCCATGCAAAAGCTTGGTGTAAAAGGGCGTTCACAAGCAGTTGTAGAGCTCCTTCGAATGGGAGAGCTAGAACTTTAAGTATGGCCGGTTTCCCTCCTGGGAGGCCGGTTCATGTTTTATAGGAAAAGTAAAAAGCAATTTTCAACCATCAGTGCATTTCAATAGGTGCTGATCCCTCTGTTTTGTCCCCACAACAACTTTTTAAAAATAGAACTAGAATTTTGAATGTTAAACCCAATAATAACATATGCATTGAATAGCTCCACAATTTTTTATGGAGGTATTTAAGTGAATAATTCTCATCAACCTGAAGTGAAACCCTACCTAATTACAAAGACATTAGTCCCTGAAAATCAAGAATCGCCTATACATTTTTTACACGGTGATATTGCCAGTGGAAAATTATTTTATAGAAGAAATCATTTTTCTTATCCAAACTTTGCTTCATCCTTTTATTTTCTCCCAATTGAAGGGTTAGTGCCTACCCCTAAAACCTTTTCTCTACAGGAAATTTACTCATTACCATCAAAAACGATAAAAGTCGTCTTGGAATGTTCTGGTGATAAGCGTAAGTTATTTAAACCAAAAGTATATGGAGAGCAATGGGGAAAAGGAGCAATCAGTCAGGGAATTTGGAAAGGCGTTTCTTTAAGGACCCTTTTGCAGTACACTGGATTAATTGAAACGGCTAAGGAAATTGTTTTTGAAGGGTATGATTATGGAAAAAGACCTGATTCTGACCAACTCTTTAATTTTTCAAGAAGTTTATCCATTGAAAAAGCCCTTGACCCAGATACAATGATAGCTTATGAGTATAATAATCATCCCATTCCATTCAAACATGGTTTTCCGTTAAGATTAATTGTTCCTAGTTGGTATGCAATGGCTTCAGTAAAATGGATTAAAAAGATGACTGTGATCGACCATGCCTTTAAAGGACCCTATCAAGCTGTTGATTATGTTTATTATCCAAACAAAGAAAACGATAATGGAAAGTTTCCAGTCACGACTATCAATGTTAACTCAACTATTCAATATCCATTAAATATGCAATTACTGCATACAGGGATTTATGAAATTAATGGGATTTCATGGACAGGAAAAGGATCTATCACAAAAGTAGAAATTAGCCTAGATGGTGGTCACACTTGGGATACGTGTCAACTAACTTCTACAATCGAAAAATATGCATGGACTCCTTGGAAGTATAAATGGGAGGCACTAAAAAAAGGTGAATACATCATAACATCAAAAGCAACTGATTCCGAAGGGAATGTTCAACCGTTAGAACCATTGTGGAACAGAAAGGGTTATGGTTACAACGCTTTTGATAATATAAAGGTTAAAGTGGAATAAATAGAAAAGGTAGTCTCGTAGAAGGTCCAATTGATGTCGGTCTTCTTCTCTAATCAGATTCAAGCCGTATGGTTCATGTTTTGAAGCCAATCGTGCATAAAAAGGTGGAAATAGATTGATAATTTAGGTAGGGACATTTAAAATAAAATTAGGATAAAAGAAATAATGCTTTTATCTTAAAAAGGATGCTTTTCTTGGAAAACAAACAAGTGCAAATAGAACTGGCGGGTTATATTGGGAGAACTCTTCGTGACAACTTTGGAAAAGGTCCCGAATCAGTCTACGTTTCCTATAATCATTCAATCATGACTGTTTATTTACGAAATTTTATTTCGCCGTCTGAAAGTGTGTTATTAGGGCAGCAGCAGGAAGAAATTGTTGTAACAACGAGGGATTTGTTAATGCAGACATTAATCCCTGAGTTTAAAGCATATATAAAGATTTTGACCGGCATGGAAGTTCATGAATTTTATTATGACTGGGGATTAGATAATAAAAGTGGGATATTTGTTTGCCAAGGGTCGACACCGTCTAAAGGCGAAGAAAAAAATGATAAACAGTATATTTATCATGGACAAGAATCCCTTCACCAAGAAATTAATACAATTAGTTTTCAGGCAGAAAAGGAGCCTGAAGAAATCCTTTCCTACCTATTAAATGGAAGAACATTGGTTGTTATCCGAAATGGGATTCTTGTTCCAATTGAAAAAGAATTAATCCGTTTAGGGAACTCTGAATCATTAAGGCTAGCGAAACGAAATCTTGAGAAGCGGTTATTACATAACAACGGGAATTTTGAAGCCATTCTACAAACGAAGATTAATGACATTTTTGTGGATTGGAATTTTACTCGAGATAAAAGTGTCATCGTACTTATCTTATCAACAATAGCATAGCGGCGGAAGTGAACTGGACAATAATTATTGAGCTAGACATAAGCCAAGATGAGCTCATTCCTCATCTTGGCTATTTATTTATCTATTATTAAGGGAAAGGAACTGATAGAGAGAGATGAACAGTCCTGCAGATGCAATGAAAATTGAAAAGAGGATCCTACTTAAAAGGTATTTAGATGAAAGCATATACGGGAATCCCACATTGTTTACTGGCAACCAAGATGCTATTTTTGTATTGGATTTAGACGGTTGTTTGGTTGAAGTAAATCCAGCCTTCGAGGATTTATCGGAGTATATTGCAGAGGAGTCTAGACAACTGAACCTCCAAATGCTCTTTCCTAATGAAAAATCAGCTAAAGCTTTTCATTTTTTTCAAAAAGCCTTATTAGGTCAATTTCAAAATTTTGATTGTAAAATGACGAACAAAACGGGTCGAATTCTCGATCTAGATGTCATGTTTATCCCCATCAGCGTAAATAATCAAATCGTGGGGGTTTCTGCAGTTGTTAAAGATATTACTCATTTAAAAAGAAGACATGAAGAAGTAAGAAGAATGGAAGAAGAGGCAAAAAAACGGGAAGAAACCTATCGGAATTTAGTTGAATACTCACCTGATGCGGTAATCATCGCCAGAGGAAAGGAAATTCTATTTATTAATGAAACAGGTGTAAGATTATTAGGAGCAACAAAGAAAGAGGATATTTTATTTAAGAAAATCTTAGATATCGTCCATCCTGATTTTTATGAGGCTGCCCAAAAAAGAATGAACATTGCTACAAGCGGGGAAGCAACAGACTTTTATGAGTACAAACTGATTCGGTTGGATGGTACTATTTTTGCGGCGGAAGTGAAAGGCATTCCGACCATTTATCAAAATATGCCAGCAAGGTATATTATTTTTAGAGACATAACAACAAGAGAAAAGACACTAGAACTCTTACTTAACGCAGAGAAATTACATATTGCAGGTCAACTGGCGGCCGGAATTGCCCATGAGGTACGAAATCCATTAACAGTGATTAAAGGGTTCCTGCAGTTAATGGAGACACAATTAGACAATAAGTTATACTTTGATATTATCCAAGCGGAAATGGATAGAATTGAACTCATCCTAAGCGAGTTATTAGTCCTCGCTAAACCACAGGATTTCAAATTTGAAAAGGAGGATTTAAAAACCCTAATCGAAGATGTGAAAACGTTAATTGGTACCGAGGCGAGTATGAATAATGTTCAGATTGACATTGTGAACGAATATAAAAATTTGATTGTAAAATGTGATAAAAATCAACTGAAACAAGTGTTAATTAATTTCTTAAAGAACGCGATTGAAGCAATGCCAAAAGGCGGGTTCATTACGATTGAGGTTAAAAAGCATAGTATTAGTAAGGTAAAGATGCTAATAAAAGACACAGGAAGCGGTATGCCGCAGCATATTTTGAAACGGATTGGCGAGCCATTTTTTACAACGAAAGAAAGCGGAACTGGCCTGGGAATCATGATTTCCAAACAAATCATTGAAAACCATAATGGAAGTATTCATTTTTGGAGTGACCAGAAGGGGACCATTATTGAGATGATTTTGCCAACGACGTGATGGCAGCAATTTTGGATGAGGTTTCTATTAATAATTATTTACCTTTGAATACAACAAAAACTCGTCAGAATGAGCTGCACCCCAATTGTTAGACACTCAATCTGACAATAAGGGGTGCAGTTTTTCTATGGTCAAATTTACTTTAGAGGATAAATTAGCTGCGGTTCAACAATATTTAGAAGGAAGAGGGACTTATGCTTCGATTGGGGTGTCCATAGGTACGTCTGAAAATATAGTGAGAACATGGACAATGCAGTACGAACATCATGGTGAAGAAGCGTTTAAAATATCCTATACAAGTTACTCCGCACAGTTTAAACTAGACGTACTTAATTATATGAATAATCACGGGACGTCTCCGAATGAAACAGCGGCAATATTCAAAATTTCTTCTCCTGCCTTAATTCGAAAATGGAGAATACAATTTGAAACACAAGGAATAGACGCCCTTGAATCAAAACAAAAGGGGCGTCCAAATATGAAGAAGGAAATAAAAAAAACAACAGCTGTAGAAGGATCAATGGAAGCTCTCCAAGAGGAAATAAAGGATTTACGAATGGAGATTGCCTATTTAAAAAAGTTGAATGCCTTAGTTCAAAGCAAGGAAAAATTACAAAGCAAGACAAAGCTCAAGTAGTTTTTGAACTAAGGGGTGTGTTTCCATTTAAAGGGTTACTCAAACTTGCCGAAATTCCACGTAGTACGTACTACTATTGGGAAAAAACATTGGGTCGTCCAGATAAAGATGCCGAATTAAAATCGTTGATTCAGGCTATTTATCATGAACATAAAGGGCGTTATGGATACCGACGAATTAAGTCTGAACTAAAGAATCAAGGTTACAAAGTAAATCATAAAAAAGTGCAGCGAATAATGAAAGAATTAGGCTTAAAATGCATTGTTCGTATGAAAAAATATCGCTCGTATAAAGGGGAAGTTGGGAAGACAGCACCGAATATTTTGGATCGGAATTTTGAAGCAGAAACCCCTAATGAGAAGTGGGTAACCGATATAACAGAGTTTAAATTATTTGGTGAAAAGCTCTATTTGTCTCCAATGTTAGATTTATTTAACGGAGAAATTATCACCTACACGATTGACTCAAGACCAAGATATTCTCTTGTTAGAACGATGCTGGATCAAGCATTTGAAAGACTAACAGATGAAGACAAGCTTCTTATTCACTCTGATCAAGGTTGGCACTACAGAATGCCCCAGTATAAACATTTATTAAAAGAACATAAGATCACACAAAGTATGTCACGTAAAGGAAACTGTTACGATAATGCAGTAATGGAGAACTTTTTTGGTATCTTAAAGTCGGAATTTTTGTATACTCAAGAGTTTGAAAGTGTTGAACAATTTAAACAAGAATTAGCATTATATATCGATTATTACAATAACAAACGAATTAAAACAAAATTAAAAGGTTTGAGTCCGGTGCAATACCGAACTCAAACCCTAATAGCTGCTTAATTAAATAATCTGTCTAACTTTTCGGGGGCACTTCAGAACTATTGACGAGTTTTTGTGTTTACTATATCTAAGATTTAGTATAACTAAAATCCAACTCGTCCTTTTTTTCATCGTAATCGACATGTAAATTATGCCCGTTAAAAAACCATAAATCTGTTCCTTCAATAAAAAAGAATAATCCGTCTGCTTCGGTTTTAACAGACATATCAATTGGCTCATTATCGACAGTAAAACTGAGTGAAAAGTTCTCTTGCACGGGACTGCTTCCATAAATTTGCGGATAAAATTTTACACTATCTCCTTTTTTTAGCTCAACCTCATCTTTAAACCACTTTAATGCTTTAGTGCTTATTGTTATTTCCATTATCTACTCACCCTTGATTTATTTTTGAAAAATAAACTAATACCATATATTACACTACCTTGAATAGCTTATCCGTTCAACTTTAAGATACTCATCATTTATTTTCCCACCTTGAAATTCCTTTTCGGCAGACAACTCCTACAATAGATTGGGAGGGCTGAATGGACAAAATTCAGTAGTATTCGGGTTCGATAATTTCCGGCTTGAAATTTTTGCGGAAAAGGTAGAAAATATATACAAGCTTTAAGACATTCAACTTGAACCAATCCTACTTTAGATATAGTCTTGAGGAGAAGCTTTTAATTAGGAGTGTATGTGATGGAACTCGAAAATCCACAAAAAGTAACTGGGGACTTTTTTGCTAATATCGAAAAAGATTTACGCTATATATCTGGGATTATCAAGCAAAAGGGAAGAGAAATGCTCAATAATTATAAGATTACTCCGCCACAATTCGTGGCATTGCAATGGCTTTTTGAAGATGGTGACATGACCATCGGCGAGCTTTCCAATAAGATGTATTTGGCATGCAGCACGACAACGGATCTTGTCGACCGGATGGAGAAAAATTTACTTGTTGAGCGGGTTAAAAACCCGAATGATCGTCGGGTGGTGAGAATTCACTTGCTTGAAGAGGGTGAGCGAATCATTGATGAAGTGATTAAAAAGCGCCAGGTATATCTGGAGGAAGTGTTGACTAATTTTTCAACGGAAGAAATTCAATTACTTCAAACCAACTTAATGAAGCTGCATCAGGAAATGCGTTAAAGAAGAGGCGAGATGATTGAAACAACCAATAGGTGTTATAGATTCCGGTGTTGGTGGATTAACGGTTGCCAAAGAGATAATGAGGCAGCTGCCGAATGAGAAGATTATCTATTTGGGGGATACCGCCCGTTGCCCATATGGACCAAGAACGATGAAGGAAGTAAAGCGATTTACTTGGGAATTGACCACTTTTTTATTAGAAAAAAATATAAAAATGCTTGTCATTGCCTGTAACACGGCAACGGCGGCCGCTCTTGACGAGATCCGCAAGGAATTGCCCATCCCTGTCCTTGGGGTTATTAATCCAGGAGCACGTGCTGCGATCAAGCGAACGAAAAACTATCGGGTTGGAATTATCGGCACAGATGGAACAGTCAAAAGCGGGGCCTACGAAAAGGCTTTGAAATCACTGCATAGCCGGCTTTTTGTAAAAAGTCAGGCCTGTCCCAAGTTTGTCCCTCTTGTCGAGAGTAACGAATATGATGGAACGGTTGCGGAAAGAGTTGTGGATGAGTCCTTAAAACCGATGCTGAATCAAAATTTAGATACGCTTATTTTGGGCTGCACTCATTATCCATTACTCGAACCGCTTATAAAAAAAGTCATGGGTGAGTCTGTCAGTGTGATTAGTTCCGGTGATGAGACTGCGCGAGAAATAAGTGCAATCCTCCAGTATAACGGGCACCTCGACACATGCGAAGAAGAGCCGGAGCATGAATTTTACACCACAGGTTCACGGAGAATCTTTTCAAAAATTGCTTCACAGTGGCTGGGGATTCCGATTAATGATGTGAAGAAGATTAAACTATAGCAAGGAAACTCGCAAATAAATTTCCTTGCTTTTTTTGTTTGCCAAAACTAAGGTGTCAGGCACCACTCGTGGACATTTGTCCACGGGCGGTGCCTGACACCTTTTTGGTGACACCCTTTTTTAAAATTTTGTCCTATTTTTCTGCCTTGGGGCGGTCTAATTTTCTGTGGGGCTCGTATACATGATAGTACAAACTGTCTTAGGGGGGAATTATGATGTCTAAAAATAAAGGAAAAATCCTAGGTGTGACTGTGCTTAGTTCAACAGTGCTGCTTTCTGGCTGCGGATTGTTTGGGGCAGAAACAAAGAAGAAAATTGATCCGCCAAAAAGTATGACTGTTGTTGATAAAGATGTAAGTAAGGAAACAACGGCTAAAGAAAAGGCACAGGCGGAAAATACTGTTAAGACAGAACTTTATCTGGTTGATAAAAACGGCTATGTGGTCCCGCAAACACTGGCGCTTCCAAAAACCACTTCGGTTGCTAAACAGGCGCTTGAATATCTAGTGGCGAATGGCCCAGTTGATGAGATGCTCCCAAATGATTTTAAAGCCGTCCTGCCTGAGGATACAGATCTTACGGTCGACGTTAAAGAAGGCGTCGCAACGGTTAATTTTTCAAAAGAATTTAAGAATTACGAGCCTAAGGATGAGATGAAAATTCTTCAATCGGTTACCTGGACGCTGACGCAATTCAATAATGTGAAATCAGTGAAGCTGAAAATGAATGGTCATCCGCTTACGGAAATGCCTGTTAATGGAACCCCTATTAGCGAAAATCTTTCAAGAGCCTCAGGCATCAATTTTGATACCAAGGATGTAGTCGATATTACCAATACGAAACCAATGACCGTTTATTATATTGGCGGTGAAGAAGGCGCCTACTACTATGTGCCGGTAACAAGGAGGGTAAACAACAGCGAAAAGGATAATTATGCGGCAGTCGTTAACGAATTGATCAAGGGACCTAATGATCAATCCCTTGTGTCTCAGTTTATGTCTGATGTAAAGCTGCTTGAGGCGCCTAAATATGAGGATGGAAAGGTTACCTTGAACTTTAATGAGAATATTTTTGGAAGCTTTGAAGAAAAGGAAATTTCTCAGTCTTTATTAGATGCGCTCGTTCTTTCCTTAACCGAGCAGCAAGGAGTAGAAAAAGTCGCAATACAGGTTAATGGGAAAGCAGAATTGAAAAATGATAAAGGGAAAAAATTATCTGAACCGGTTACTCGTCCAGAAAAAGTCAACACAGGTAGTTTTTAAAAAAAGTTTTTTGTTATACTATATAGTGACAATGAAAGAGGTTGGCTAAGATGGCCGCCTCTTCTTTATTTGCTATAATTAAAAAATAGTAAGGGTTAGCCTTACTCTGAAGGAGGAAGTAAAAAGTGCGTGTTGATGGAAGAGAGCCGTTGCAACTAAGGCCCATACATATTGAAACAAATTATTTAATGCATCCGGAAGGTTCTGTCCTTATTTCAGTAGGGAATACAAAGGTGATTTGTTCGGCGAGTATTGAGGATAGGGTTCCTCACTTTATGAGAGGAGAAGGCAAAGGCTGGATTACGGCCGAATATTCGATGCTGCCACGTGCCACAGATACGAGAAACATTCGCGAATCGTCAAAAGGGAAGGTTTCCGGACGAACCATGGAAATTCAACGTTTAATTGGCCGTGCCCTTCGAGCGATTGTCGATCTGAGTGCAATTGGCGAAAAAACGGTTTGGATAGATTGTGATGTTATCCAAGCGGATGGCGGAACACGAACAGCCTCAATTACAGGTGCATTTGTTGCCATGACGATAGCCTTAAATAATTTGGCGGAGAAAAAGTCTCTTTCCAAGTTTCCGATTACTGATTATTTAGCGGCAACCAGTGTCGGCATTCTACAAAATAACCAAACCGTTCTTGATTTAAACTACGCCGAAGATTCTAAGGCCCAAGTCGATATGAATGTGGTCATGACGGGAAATGGCGAATTTGTTGAACTGCAGGGGACAGGTGAGGAATCGACCTTTTCTTATGAACAGCTTCAAGGGCTGCTAGGTGCTGCCCAAGAAGGGCTTATGAACCTATTTGAACAACAAAAAGAGGCACTCGGTGAAGAAATAACGAAAAAAATTGAAGCTAGAAGAAAGAAATAGACCCTTTTTGGTAATGGGTTTGAACTAACTGCCGGGTGGAGTGGCTTGACTTGCGGATAAGCGGCTTTTACTTGTGGATGGGTGCTTCCAACTTGCGGATAAGCGGCTTTATTTGCGGATAGACGCACCCAACTGGCAGATAAGCGGTTCTAACTTGCGGATAGGCGACTTTGACCTGCGGAAAGAACCCTTTCCATGCAAAAAAAGAATTAAGTTTGTGCAAGCATTATATTTTCAAAATAGATTTATAAAATAAGAGGCGATTGATATGAAAGAAGTTATTATTGCTACTAAAAATCCTGGTAAGGCGAGAGAATTTGAGCATATTTTTGCGCCAAGAGGTATCGAAGTTCGAACATTGCTTGATTTTCCTGAAATTCCTGATGTCGAAGAAACCGGTAAGACCTTTGAAGAAAATGCGATCCTGAAGGCAGAAGCTGTTTCCCAGGCACTCAATAAAATGGTGATTGGCGATGATTCCGGTTTAATGGTGGACTCTCTTGAAGAACGGCCGGGAATTTATTCGGCACGCTATGCTGGAGAACCAAAAAATGACCAGAACAATACCGATAAAGTCTTGTCTGAATTAAAGGACGTTTCGGATGAAGAGAGGACCGCAAGATTTTACTGCGCCCTAGCTGTTGCCATCCCTGGCAAAAAAACACTAACAGTGTCAGGCACCGTAGAAGGTCGCATTCTTGAAGCGCGCCGCGGGACAAATGGGTTCGGCTATGATCCGGTTTTTTATGTGCCTTCGATGGGTCTGGCAATGGCTGAATTATCTGCGGATGAGAAAAATAAAATCAGCCACCGTGCGAATGCATTAAAGAAGCTAGATGTGGTCCTTGATTCTATTTTAGAAAGAGCAGAGCAGTCATGAGCAAGGTTTTGATTGTGAGTGATAGCCATGGAATGACGAGAGAGCTTGAAGTTCTAAGGGAGCGGCATTTGCAAGAGGTTGATTTGATGATTCATTGCGGCGACTCACAATTGATGCCTGACGATAAAGCGATGTCCGGCTATTTAACAGTAATGGGCAACTGTGATTTCGGGGGCAGGTTTCCATTGGAGACTATTTCTGAAATTTCGGGGCGGAAATTCTTCATTACTCACGGGCATCGGTATTCTGTCAAATCTACTTTAATGAATTTAAAATATAAGGCACAGGAAGTCAATGCTGATATTGTCTGCTTTGGCCACTCGCACATCTTAGGTGCGGAAGTGATTGAAGGTACCTTATTTTTAAATCCAGGCAGCATTCGTCTTCCACGAGAGCGCCCTGAAAAGACTTATGTCATTCTGGATTTAATCGACGATAAAATTAAGATGTCCGTGTTTGAAGCGAATGGGCGGGAAATGGTGGACTTAGCGTGTGAGTTTGTATTGCCAAAATGATGGGGCCCCCGCCCCTTTTTCTTTTAAAAAAACTTTTTAATTACCTGTTGACTTTTTGATATTAGGGTAATATAATAAATCTTGTCTTAAAAAATAAATATGTCCCAGTAGCTCAGCTGGATAGAGCAACGCCCTTCAAGAAAATAGGAGCCTTTATAGGGAAACAAGAACCTATAAAGTGGACGACACTATATCGGTGAAGCCTTAACAGATCATGCTGATGGTAATACCGAGGAAACTTACGCCTTTTACAAGGAAGAGAAACCCTGAATGACTGACCATGGTCGGTGGTAAGGATTTTGAAAAATAATCGTTAATGATTATCGTGAGGTTCCGTAGAGACTACACGTGTCGCACCTGAAATGGTGAAGATATAGTCCAGACCACAAACAGCATTTGTTTGGTGACGAAAGTCATAGTGGTAAGCTAAGGCGTGGGTCGGGAGTTCGAATCTCTCCTGGGACGTTATTTTCTTGTACCATCTAAAATACATACCAAAATTTAAACTCACCACGATTGGTGAGTTTTTTTTGTCTTTTATTTATGCTACACTATTTTCCAACGACATGCCAAAGGGACGGATTTTATGAAAAAACGGGAGCAAGCAAAAAGAATAGATAATGTGATCTTTTTTCCCGGGCTTGAAAAAAGATTAACAAACAAAGGCCTTGAGAGCCTTGAAAAGAAAAAATTCAATGAAGCCATCAACCTTTTGGAAGAAGCGAAGGAGCTTGACTCCGAGAATGATGATATTTTAATCGGCCTAGTGCTTGCCTATTTTGAAGCAGGTTCTTTTAAAAAAGCAAAACAGCTAGCGAATGAAATGCTTCTAAAAGGAATCGGTGAATATTTTCAAATGGTCGACCTCTATTTAACGGTACTCATTCAACTTCATGAATATCAGGAAATCGTAGCGACGATCGAAGCCCTATTTGAAGAAAAAGAGATTCCAGAGGATAAACATGATCATTTTCTAACCATCCTTCAATTCAGCCGGCGCATGGCGGAGAACCGCCAGTCTCAACTGGACATAAACGACAACGCCCATGAGGAAGAAACCACTGCCCAAGGGCTCAACCTTTTTTCTATTAAAAATCTAAACGAGCAAATGCAGGTAGCTTCCAATTTGGCAGAGAAAAACATCCGACCTTATGCAGCAGAAATAGCCGACTATTTAAAAGCGGAGGAAGGTCATCCCTTTTTAAAAACAATCCTGTTAACTCTTTTAAAAGAGCAGGAAATCGACCGGGAATTAGTAGTGAGGAAATTCGCGATGGAAGGAAAAGTCATTCCAACACAGCTTCCGGAAGTCAGAGTGCAGCCAAGAATGATAGCGATAAAGAATTTATTAGAGAATCAATTGGAAAATAATAACCCTGTTCTTTTTGAAAATACGATTGGAATGGTTGACCGGATTTTTTTCCTATGCTATCCGTTCGAATTTGAACCAGAAAGCCCCGCAGCATGGGCGGGAGCCTTTCATCTACTTGCGGAGGAATACCATGGCTTAGATCCAGAGATAGGGAAGATTGCAAGGGACTATTCTATTTCGGAAAAAGAAATTGGACAGGCAATCGTTAAAATAGAGGAAATTGAAAAAAATTCTTCGCCCAATATATAGGCTTCGCTGTTGAAAGAAAACAAACCTATGTTATAATGTAGGGGTTGCATTGTGTAAAAAATACATTTTACATTTAAAAAACTGGAAAAATGGCTTGATGGACAAGACATATTCCGACTCAAATTCGTTACGAATGATATGAGAATAGATTGTTGGAGGGAAAAAGGTATGACAACGAAATGGGAAAAGTTAGAAGGAAACCGCGGTGTTCTTACAGTTGAAGTAAGTGCGGAAAAAGTAAGCGAAGGTCTTGACGCGGCATTCCAAAAGGTTGTTAAACAAGTAAGCGTACCAGGCTTCCGTAAAGGTAAAATGCCTCGTGGAATGTTTGAAAAACGCTTTGGTGTAGAATCACTTTATCAAGATGCATTAGATATTCTTCTTCCTGAAGCATACGGAAGTGCCATTGATGAAACAGGAATCGAACCTGTTGATCGTCCTGACATCGACGTTGAACAAATGGAAAAGGGTAAAGAGCTTATCTTCAAAGCAACGGTTACAGTTAAGCCTGAAGTGACATTAGGCGAATATAAAGGCTTAGAAGTAGAGGCGTTGGATACAAACGTTACTGAAGAAGACGTTGCTAACGAATTAAAAACGCTTCAAGAGCGCCAAGCGGAGCTAGTTGTTAAAGAAGAAAGCCCTGCTGAAAACGGTGATACTGTTGTTCTTGACTTTGAAGGATTCGTTGATGGCGAAGCTTTTGAAGGCGGCCAAGCTGAAAACCACTCACTTGAATTAGGTACTGGATCATTCATCCCTGGTTTTGAAGAGCAGCTTGTAGGTGTTAAAGCTGGCGAATCAAAAGACGTGGAAGTAACCTTCCCTGAAGAATACCACGCTGCAGAGCTTGCTGGTAAGCCAGCAACATTCAAAGTAACTGTTCATGAAATTAAAGGAAAAGAACTTCCTGAATTAGATGACGAGTTTGCAAAAGATGTGGACGATGAAGTTGAAACATTAGATGCATTAAAAGAAAAAATCAAAACTCGTTTAGAAGACAGCAAGAAGCATGAAGCAGAGCATCACCTTCGTGATACTGTCGTTGAAAAAGCGGCTGAAAATGCTGAGGTTGAAATTCCCGAAGTTATGATCGAAAATGAATTAAACCGCATGCTTCAAGAATTTGAACAACGTCTGCAAATGCAAGGGATGAACATGGAGCTTTACTTCCAATTCTCCGGACAAGACGAAAAAGCACTTCGTGAACAAATGAAGGAAGAAGCTGTAAACCGTGTACGTGTTAACTTAACATTAGAAGCGATTGCTAAAGCAGAGAACCTTGACGTTACTGAAGAAGAAGTAAACGCTGAGCTTGAAAACATGGCTGGAATGTACAACATGACCGTTGATAGCATTAAACAAGCGCTAGGCGGACTTGAAGGCATTAAAGCAGACCTTAAACTTAAAAAAGCAGTAGATTTTCTTGTTGAAAATAAGAAGTAATTCATAAATTAAGACAAGGCGCGATTAAATCGTGCCTTGTTTTATACATTTTTTCAATTACATATTATAATAAGAAAAGGGAACCCTTTTCAAAAAATGAGCAGGAAATTCAGAAAGTCACGCCGAATTAAAAATAAATAATTTCCAAACAGCTTAGAGTTTTATTTTTATCATAATGGTTAAGATTAATGAGTACATACAGTTTTTAAAATGAATTGCACAAATAAAAGAAGAAAAATGAAAAACATAATTGCGTAAAGCTTTTTATTTCCAGTCCATAAGCTTATTATGTTACAATGCAAAATACATACTATTGAATTGTTAGAAAAATATCGGATATTATTTGTGTAATTCGCAGCTTTAAATAGGGTATTAACATGTATTGAGGGGTGAAAGGATTTGTTTAAATTTAATGATGAAAAAGGACAATTAAAGTGTTCCTTCTGTGGCAAAACACAGGATCAAGTTCGAAAGTTAGTGGCCGGGCCGGGAGTTTATATATGTGATGAATGTATCGAGCTTTGCACGGAAATCGTTGAGGAAGAACTTGGGACTGAAGAAGAAGTAGAATTTAAAGACGTACCAAAGCCAAAGGAAATTTGTGAAATTCTTGATGAGTACGTCATCGGCCAGGATCAGGCAAAAAAATCGTTATCTGTAGCTGTATATAACCACTACAAGCGGATCAATTCCAATAGCAAAATTGATGACGTTGAGCTTTCAAAGAGTAATATCTGTATGATTGGACCAACAGGAAGCGGTAAAACACTATTGGCGCAAACATTGGCACGTATTTTGAATGTACCGTTTGCAATCGCCGATGCAACTTCTCTTACCGAGGCTGGTTATGTTGGGGAAGACGTCGAAAACATTTTATTAAAATTAATTCAATCTGCCGATTATGATGTTGAAAAAGCAGAAAAAGGGATTATATATATCGATGAAATTGATAAGATTGCGCGTAAATCTGAAAATCCTTCGATTACAAGGGATGTTTCCGGTGAGGGCGTTCAGCAGGCATTATTAAAAATTCTTGAAGGTACGGTTGCAAGTGTTCCACCTCAAGGCGGACGTAAGCACCCGCATCAGGAATTCATTCAAATCGATACCACAAATATTTTATTTATTTGCGGTGGTGCGTTTGACGGAATTGAACCAATTATCAAGCGCCGTTTAGGCCAAAAAGTAATTGGCTTTGGTTCAGATGTGAAGCAAGTAGACATTGCCCAAAAAGAACTTCTTTCAAAGGTATTGCCTGAGGACTTGCTCCGCTTTGGACTAATCCCAGAATTTATCGGCCGTCTTCCGGTTATCGCAAGTCTTGAACAGTTAGATGAAGCAGCATTGATTGAAATTTTAACTAAGCCAAAAAATGCACTAGTGAAACAATATCAAAAAATGCTTGAAATCGACGATGTTGAGCTGCAATTTGAAGAAGGTGCATTGGTGGAAATTGCGAAGAAGGCGATTGAACGAAAAACGGGTGCCCGTGGTCTGCGTTCGATTATTGAAGGAATCATGCTTGATGTCATGTTTGACCTTCCTTCTCGCTCTGACATTACAAAGTGTGTGATTACCAAAGATACAGTGATTGAAAATAGCGTTCCAAAACTAATTTTAGAAGATGGAACCGTTGTTGCAGAAGAAAAATCCGCATAATTTTTTAGAGACCCGGCCAATTGCTGGGTCTTTTCATGTTCTATTGGTGTTTTTTAGCTTTCTTCAGTGGTTTTTTCGCTCAATTAGGTAATTTTCATGTACTATCTACGAAATATTGGGGCCAATGAGCGAATTTCCGGGCCCAATGGGCGAATTCTTCGGGCCAATGAGCGAATTTCCGGGTTCAATGGGCGAATTTCCGAGCCCAATGAGCGAATTATTGAATCTTACTCGCGAATTTCCATGCCTTACTCGCGAATTATCGTACATTACTTGCGAATTTCCTGGCTTTACCCGCGAATTTCCACCTTTTACTCGCGAATCTGAATTTTCGCCATCACCCCGTTTCAGTTTCTTCTATTTTCTTGTTTATTCCATCACACTGCAGGAAATACTTATTAATATCTATTATGTAATAAGTTGCAGGAGGGAATAGTATGAGTTGGACGGGGATTGCCTTATTTATACAGCTATTTTTCGGAATCATCATTGGGCTCTATTTTTGGAATTTGCTTAGAAATCAGCGTACACAAAAAGTGAGTATTGATCGGGAATCCCGAAAGGAAATGGAACAGCTTCGCAAAATGAGATCCATTTCATTAACAGAGCCATTAGCCGAAAAGGTCCGGCCTACAAGTTTTCAGGACATTGTTGGCCAAGAGGATGGGATAAAATCATTGAAAGCGGCGTTATGCGGACCAAATCCGCAGCATGTGATCATTTATGGGCCGCCAGGAATTGGTAAAACAGCCGCAGCCCGCCTTGTCTTGGAGGAAGCGAAAAAGAATCATAAATCACCATTTAAACGTGAATCGGTTTTTATTGAATTAGATGCTACAACAGCAAGATTTGATGAAAGAGGTATAGCCGACCCGTTAATCGGTTCCGTTCATGACCCCATCTATCAAGGGGCAGGGGCGATGGGACAGGCTGGAATCCCGCAGCCAAAACAAGGAGCGGTTACGAATGCGCATGGGGGCGTGCTCTTTATAGACGAAATTGGGGAATTGCATCCGATTCAAATGAATAAGCTCCTAAAAGTGTTAGAGGATCGGAAGGTATTCCTCGAAAGTGCTTATTATAATGAAGAAAATAACCAAATCCCAACCCATATCCATGATATTTTTAAAAATGGACTTCCCGCTGATTTTCGTTTGATTGGTGCGACAACGAGGACACCAAGTGAAATTCCTCCTGCCATCCGTTCACGCTGTATGGAGGTGTTCTTTCGGGATTTAAGCCAGGAAGAGATTGTGCAAATTGCCAATAAAGCGGCGGATAAGGTAAATCTGCAAATAAATGAAACCGGTGTAAATATTCTTTCTAATTATGCTAGGAACGGGCGTGAAACGGTTAACCTGATTCAAATTGCGGCCGGTCTGGCAATTACCGAAGAACGCAATTTTATTAAGGATGAAGATATAGAATGGGTCATCCACTCCAGTCAAATGACGCCAAGAATGGAACGAAAGATCAATGATTTAGCTCATGTTGGTCTTATCAATGGGCTAGCAGTTTACGGGCCGAATTCAGGGGCATTACTTGAAATAGAAGTGACCGTCATCCCCGCAAAGGATAAAGGGTCCATCAATATTACCGGAATTGTTGAGGAAGAGAGTATTGGCGGTCAAGGGAAATCGATTCGCCGGAAAAGTATGGCGCGCGGTTCAATTGAAAATGTCATTACCGTTTTACGTTCAATGGGTGTGCCAGCAAATGACTATGATATCCACGTGAATTTTCCGGGCGGGGTTCCGATTGATGGTCCTTCCGCAGGAATTGCGATGGCGACAGGGATTTACTCCGCTATTTATAAAATTCCAATCGACAACACGGTAGCGATGACGGGAGAAATTAGTATCCACGGAAATGTGAAACCAATTGGCGGTGTTTATCCGAAGGTAAAGGCGGCCCGAAAGGCTGGCGTAAAAACCGTCATTATTCCAGAGGAAAATATGCAAACAATCTTAAACGAAATCGATGGAATCAAGATTGTTCCGGTTACCCATCTTCATGAGGTTTTTGAAATTGCCCTCGTGAATGACTATCAGCGAATCGATGCGATTCCAGCTTCGGTGATTGAGCTAGCCAAAAAAGAAACCATTTAAATAGAAAAACTTACTGCGGCAGCAAGTACACCAACCAGCCTCTGTATGCTAAGAATGAAAACAAGGAAGAACTTCGGTTTGTGTCAGACAGACAAACCGAAGTTTTTTATTGCTTCATTTTTTCAAAAGGAATCTAGGAAGATTTCCTTAGGATTGGGGAAAGTAATGTTATATTGAAAAAAGATTTCCCGGTGCGTCATTTCTCTAAAAATAGACACTTAAAAATAAATAGGATAGAATTGTACAAAGACTATACTGCTATTGCAGTAGAAAATATTGATTTGCATGTGGAGGTGCAGTATTTTGGCGAAAATGAACGAATTGATCGTCCCCATCCTGCCGCTTCGGGGATTGCTTGTCTATCCGACAATGGTCCTTCATTTAGATGTAGGACGTGAAAGATCGGTACAAGCGCTTGAAAAAGCAATGGTAGATGACCATTTAATTTTCCTAACCACTCAAAAGGATGTTTCCATTGATGATCCATCTGAAGAGGATTTATACAGGCTTGGAACGTTGACAAAGGTTAAGCAGATGCTTAAACTGCCAAATGGCACGATAAGAGTATTGGTAGAAGGATTGAACAGAGCAGAAATTGTTTCTTTTTATGATGAAGAGGACTATTATTCCGTAAAAATCATCACGTATGAAGATCCGGATACGAAGGATGTTGAAGATCAGGCCTTGATGAGAACAATGCTTGATTATTTCGAGCAATACATAAAATTATCAAAAAAAATCTCTGCGGAAACATATGCTTCTGTCACAGATATTGAGGAACCTGGCAGAATGGCCGACATCATCGCCTCGCATTTGCCAATCAAGCTGAAGGAAAAGCAGGAAATCCTTGAGACGATTGATATTAAAAAACGTGTCAATCTGGTTATTGATACGATCCATAACGAAAAAGAAGTCCTTAATCTTGAAAAAAAGATTGGTCAGCGTGTCAAGCGTTCGATGGAAAGGACTCAAAAAGAGTATTACCTGCGTGAGCAAATGAAGGCGATTCAGAAGGAATTAGGCGATAAAGAAGGCAAAACAGGTGAAATTGCCGAACTTACGAAAAAAATCGAGCAAGCGGATATGCCCGAACATGTACTAAAAGCCGCACTGAAAGAGCTTGACCGCTATGAAAAGGTGCCAACGAGCTCTGCCGAAAGTGCTGTTATTCGCAACTATATCGATTGGCTGATTTCCATCCCCTGGTCGAAAAAGACAGAGGATGACATCGATATAAACCGTGCGGAAAAAATATTAAATCAAGATCATTACGGACTTGAAAAAGTAAAAGAGCGTGTTCTTGAATATTTAGCTGTTCAGAAGCTGACCAATTCGTTAAAAGGGCCGATCCTTTGCCTTGCCGGACCTCCGGGTGTTGGAAAAACAAGTCTTGCCCGTTCGATTGCGACATCGCTAAATCGGAACTTTGTCCGCGTTTCACTTGGAGGCGTCCGTGACGAATCGGAAATTCGCGGTCATCGCCGAACATATGTCGGTGCGATGCCAGGGCGAATCATCCAAGGTATGAAAAAAGCAGGAACGATGAACCCCGTCTTTTTACTAGACGAAATTGATAAAATGTCGAATGATTTCCGCGGTGATCCATCTTCGGCGATGCTTGAGGTCCTAGACCCAGAGCAAAACAATAATTTTAGCGATCATTATATCGAGGAACCATATGATTTATCAAAGGTAATGTTTATTGCGACAGCCAATAACCTTTCGACGATACCGGGACCGCTTTTAGACCGAATGGAGATTATCACCATCGCTGGCTACACCGAGCTTGAAAAAGTCCATATTTGCAGGGACCATTTACTGCCAAAGCAGATCAAAGAAAATGGACTGACAAAGGGGATTCTGCAAGTCCGCGATGATGCGATACTCAAAGTCGTCCGTTATTACACACGCGAAGCCGGTGTTCGAAGCTTGGAACGCCAGATGGCCACCCTCTGTAGGAAGACAGCGAAGATTATAGTTTCCAGCGAGAAAAAACGTGTCATTATTACCGAAAAAACGGTTGAGGAATTCTTAGGAAAACCAAAATTCCGCTATGGAATGGCAGAGGCCGAGGATCAGGTCGGAGTGGCAACGGGCTTAGCCTATACAACTGTTGGCGGCGACACCCTGCAAATCGAAGTGTCTCTATCTCCTGGTAAGGGTAAACTCGTCCTAACTGGTAAGCTGGGCGATGTTATGAAGGAATCGGCTCAAGCCGCATTTAGCTATATTCGCTCCAAAGCGGGTGTGCTCGGTATTGAAAAAGATTTTCATGAAAAATATGATATCCATATCCACGTTCCGGAAGGTGCGGTTCCAAAGGATGGGCCATCAGCCGGGATTACGATGGCAACGGCGCTTGTCTCGGCCTTGTCAGGAAGACCTATTCGTCGTGAAGTTGGGATGACGGGGGAGATTACCTTACGTGGCAGGGTTCTTCCGATTGGCGGCTTGAAAGAGAAAACACTCAGCGCCCATAGAGCGGGACTAACGAAGATTATTCTTCCAAAAGATAATGAAATGGATATTGATGATATTCCTGAAAGCGTCAGAAATGAATTGGAATTTGTTCTTGTTTCCCATGTGGATGAAGTTTTAAAGCATGCCCTTCTGGATGGTGACGTGCAATGAAGGTAGTCAGCTCAGATATTGTCATCAGTGCGGTGAAACCGGATCAGTACCCGGAAACAGATTTACCTGAATTTGCGCTTGCAGGCCGTTCCAATGTGGGGAAATCTTCTTTTATCAATAAGATGCTCAACCGGAAAGGCCTGGCGAGAATTTCGTCTAAACCAGGAAAGACCCAAACGCTTAATTTTTACCTGATTAACGAAATTCTTCATTTTGTCGATGTGCCAGGTTATGGCTACGCGAAAGTCTCTAAGTCAGAGCGGGCCGCCTGGGGGAAAATGATTGATACGTATATAACGACACGCGAGCAGTTAAAAGCGGTTGTCCAAATCGTCGATTTAAGGCATCCACCCTCGAAGGATGATGTGATGATGTATGATTTTTTAAAGCATCACGACATCCCGTGTGTGATTATCGCCACGAAGGCGGATAAAATCCCCAAAGGGAAATGGCAAAAGCATTTAAAGGTAACACGCGAGACACTCGATCTTGATAAAAACGACCAACTAATTCTTTTCTCCTCTGAAACAGGTGAGGGAAAAGATAAAGCATGGTCCGCACTGCAGAGTTTTATGTAAAATAAACGCCGGGCGCTATACAGCCCGGCGTTTATTTTTTTCTTTTTAGTAGAAAATAGATACCAACTACAATTAAAAGTGCGGGCCAAAACTTCCACACAAAACTCATCCCGTTTTGAAGTATGCCGAAATATCCAGCAATTTTATCATAAAAGAGCAGCAGGACAGCTAAAATAAGAAAAAGGAAGGCTTGAAACAAGCCTGAGTTTGTTTTTTGAAAGCGCAGAAATAGCCCAAACGAAATAATCAATATTAACATACCAATATTATTACTAGGCCAAAATCCGATTCTGCCGGCTAGGTGCAAATGCAGACCCAGTCCAGTCATAATCACCCCGGGAAGAATCGATGCATGCTCCTTCGCTGAATAGCCTTGACCTAAAAAGGCTATCCCAACAATGATCAGTAATGTCGGCCATGTAGAAATTTGTTGAAAAAAAGTGATATTTAATTGCTGTAAAAAAAAGTAAGCCCCAAATCCGATTAATAAAATCCCTGGGAAAATATGTTGGTTTTTCATCAAAACACCGCTTCCAGTAAGGTTCACTTGAATATAGTCCATTTTTTTGGTACTGTACATAAGGAAGTATTATTGAAACGTGAATAAGGAAATTCCCATTTATTTTATCATATAGTTTCGTTTTCTGTTCACATTTTTCGGGCAAAAGTCGAATTTGCTCGTGATATAATCATACTAGTTAAGTTGTAATATTTATTGGGGGTGTCCAAAAAAAATGCATATAGTCGTGATCGGTCTTAACTATAGAACGGCCCCTGTAGAAATCCGTGAGCGGTTGACTTTTAATGAAGTCGATCTTGTGGATGCCATGAAAAAGTTAAACACTAAAAAAAGCATCCTAGAAAATATCATCTTGTCTACATGTAATCGTACGGAAATTTATGCGGTTGTGGATCAATTACATACAGGCCGCTATTATATGAAGGAATTCCTGTCTGAATGGTTCGGCATGGAGCAGACAGAATTCTCTCCATTTTTATTTGTAAATGAAGACGATGGTGCGGTCGAACATTTATTTAATGTCACTTGCGGACTTAATTCTATGGTTTTAGGGGAAACTCAAATCCTTGGCCAGGTTCGAACAAGCTTTATGGCAGCTCAAGCTCAGGAAACTACGGGTACTGTATTTAACCATTTATTTAAACAAGCAATTACGCTCGCTAAACGCGGTCATTCCGAAACAGATATAGGCGCAAATGCCGTTTCAGTCAGCTATGCCGCTGTGGAACTGGCGAAGAAAATTTTTGGTTCGCTTGCGGGCAAGCATGTGTTGATTTTTGGAGCAGGGAAAATGGGTGAATTAGCAGCCCAGAACCTCCATGGGAACGGTGTTAAAAAGGTAACAGTCATTAATCGAACGTACGATAAAGCGAAAGTCCTGGCGAGCCGTTTTAGCGGTGAAGCGAGAACCTTAGCGGAATTGGAAAAATCACTTGTCGAAGCCGACATCTTAATCAGCTCAACAGGGGCAAAGGACTTTGTTATTTCAAAAGAAATGATGGCAAAAGTAGAAAAGAAACGTAAGGGCAAGCCATTATTTATGGTCGATATTGCCGTACCGCGTGACTTGGATCCACGGATTGCCGAGCTTGAAAACGTCTTTTTATACGATATCGATGATTTAGAGGGGATTGTTGAAGCCAACCTTCAGGAGCGCAAAAAGGCCTCTCAAAAAATCATGCTCATGATTGAAAAAGAAATCGTTGATTTTAACCAATGGCTTGGAATGCTTGGTGTGGTTCCGGTAATCTCCGCACTTAGAGAAAAGGCCCATACGATTCAGTCCGAAACCATGGTAAGTTTGGAGCGAAAACTGCCAAATTTAACGGATCGTGATATCAAAGTATTAAACAAACATACCAAAAGCATTATTAACCAGCTGTTAAAAGATCCTATTTTACAAGCAAAAGAGTTGGCTGCTAGACCCGATGCAGATCAGGTAATGGATCTATTTATGAAAATCTTTAATATAGAAGAGCTCACCCGCGAACAACATTTGAAAGCAGCCGAAACCAATCTACTACCGGTTAACACAAACCAGGCTTCCTTTCAGTCATAAGTGGGGGCCCTGTTATGTTTGATGTCTTTATGACAAGGCTTCATGAATTAACGGTTGTTCTATATGCCTTCAGTGTGCTGCTCTATTTCTTTGATTTCATTCACCATAACCGGAAGGCAAACCGTATTGCCTTCTGGTTACTTGCATTTGTTTGGGTACTGCAGACGGTTTTCTTATTCTTTTATATGTCAAAAACAGGAAGATTCCCTGTATTAACTATCTTTGAGGGACTCTATTTTTATGCCTGGGTATTAATAACATTGTCAATTGGAATAAATCACTTACTACGAGTCGATTTTATTGTCTTTTTCACAAATATACTTGGCTTTACCGTTATGGCCATTCATACGTTTGCTCCAATGCAATACGGGTCCCACATTATGGCGAAGCAGCTTGTGTCGGAACTGCTTTTGATCCATATTACGATGGCAATTCTTTCTTATGGGGCATTTTCGCTATCCTTTGTTTTTTCAACATTGTATTTGGTTCAATATGATTTATTGAAAAGAAAAAAGTGGGGAACTAGACTCATTCGGCTTGCTGATTTGGAAAAATTAGAAAAGTCATCCTACATATTGGCTGTCATTGGTGTTCCTATGCTCCTGTTAAGTCTGATTCTAGGCCTGCAATGGGCATTTCTAATGGTACCCGGGATGCCGTGGTACGATATGAAAATAATCGGGTCGTTCTTGTTACTTACGGCTTACAGCATCTTTTTATATTTGCGTATTGCCAAAAATCTATCGGGAAAAAAGTTAGCCATTTGGAATACAGCTTCTTTTTTAATCGTTTTAATTAACTTTTTCTTATTTGGACAGTTATCATCATTTCATTTATGGTACGCGTAAACAATAGGAGGCAATCATGCGAAAAATTATTGTAGGCTCTAGACGAAGTAAATTGGCGTTAACACAAACAAATTGGGTGATGGACCAGCTTAAAAAGCTTGATCCAAGTTTCGATTTTGAGGTAAAAGAAATCGTTACCAAAGGCGATCAAATTTTAGACGTAACGCTATCAAAAGTAGGCGGCAAAGGCTTATTTGTGAAGGAAATCGAGCAGGCGATGCTTGATAAAGAGATTGATATGGCTGTTCACAGTATGAAAGATATGCCTGCTGTTTTACCTGAGGGTCTAACCATCGGCTGTATTCCTTTCCGGGAGGACCACCGTGACGCCCTTATCTCCAAAGGACATGTGAAGTTAAAAGATTTAAAGCCGGGTGCGATTATCGGTACGAGCAGCCTTCGCCGCAGTGCACAGCTGTTAGTAGCTCGACCAGATATAGAGATTAAATGGATCCGCGGCAATGTCGATACAAGATTAGCAAAATTAGATACGGAAGAATACGATGCCATCATTTTAGCGGCGGCCGGCCTTTCCCGCCTCGGCTGGGCAACGGACGTGGTTACTGAATTTTTAGATGCAGAGCTTTGCATTCCGGCAGTCGGCCAAGGGGCCTTATCAATCGAATGCCGTGCAGATGATAAAGAACTACTTGAGCTGTTTGAAAAATTCACCTGCAAAAAAACCGAAAGAGCCGTTCGGGCTGAGCGTGCCTTCTTACAAAAAATGGAGGGTGGGTGTCAGGTTCCAATCGCCGGCTTCGCACGTGTCGAGGAAAATGATGAAATCGTCCTGAATGTGTTAGTTGCCTCGCCAGAAGGACATGAAATCATTAAAGAAGAAGTCCGCGGGCAGCATCCGGAGGAGCTTGGTGTGCAGGCTGCTGACTTATTAATTGAAAAAGGCGGTAAGGACCTGATTGATAAGGTGAAACGGGAGCTCGAAGGTCAATGACCCCATCCTTACCCTTGCTTGATAAAAAAGTTCTTGTTCCAAGAGGCGAAAATCAAGCAAAAACATTCTCCAAGCTTGTCGAAAGGTATGGAGGGATTCCAATTGAAATTCCTCTTATTGCCTTTCGTCCAATAGATTCCAATCAGCGCCTTCAGGATGCTTTGAAGGCCCTTGCTACATACGACTGGATTATTTTTACGAGCAATGTAACGGTGGAAACCTTTTTTTCTTTTTATGATAGGGTTGAAGCGGGATTTCCAAAAATCGCTGTGATTGGGAAAAAGACGGCAGAGGTTTTGAAAGAATTAGGGCTTCGGGCTGAATTTGTGCCCTCTGCCTATGTTGCGGAAGTGTTTGTTGAGGAATTTTTACCTTGTATTCATCACGGTGCGCGGGTATTACTCCCGAAAGGAAATCTCGCACGTGAATATATCGCCAGCTCCTTGACGGAGTATGGCGCTCAGGTTGATGAGATTGTTATTTATGAAACCTACATGCCTGCGGAAAGCCGCGAGAAGCTGGCCGGCATGCTGGGCGCTAATCAGCTTGATATTCTCACGTTTACCAGTCCCTCGACGGTCGACCATCTCATGGATGTCGTTCAGGAGTATGGACTTAGTGAGCAGCTGCGGAGCTGTGTAATTGGCTGCATCGGGCCGGTTACGGAGAAAAAATTACTAGATTATGGACTGACAGTACATGCGTCACCAGCAGAATACACAGTGCACGAGATGATTAAAAGCACAATTACCTTTTTAGAAAAAGAAGGGCGAACCACAGAAACATTAGATTCGCAAGCTAAATAGGGTTAACCGCCGATTGGGGGGAGCTATCCGCCAGTAAAGCGGGTTAACGCCAGTAAAGCTAGGTTATCCGCCAGTTGGACGGGATTATCCGCCAGTAAAGTAGATTTATCCGCCAGTAAACGAAAATTGTTAAATCCTTGGGAGGTTAATATAATGGAACTTCAATTTAAACGGCATCGCCGATTGCGCACAAGTGCCAATATGCGGGCACTTGTCAGAGAAAATCACTTGAGAGCGGAGGATTTCATTTATCCGCTGTTTATTTATGAGGGTGAGAATATCCGCAATGAAGTCTCATCTATGCCTGGGGTATTCCAAGTATCGATGGACAATCTGCAAGCGGAAATGGATGACATCGTTGCCCATGGCATTAAGTCTGTCCTATTATTCGGCATCCCGAAAACGAAAGATGCCTGCGGCGAACAAGCCTATCATGACCATGGCATCGTCCAAATGGCTACCCGTTATATTAAAGAAAACTTTCCTGAAATTATTATTGTCGCCGATACATGCTTGTGCGAATATACCGATCACGGACACTGCGGTGTGGTTGAAGGGGAGAAAGTCCTTAACGATGAATCACTTGATTTGCTTGTGAAAACGGCAGTGGCCCAGGCGAAGGCAGGGGCGGACATTATTGCCCCGTCAAACATGATGGACGGTTTCGTTGCTGCCATCCGCGCTGGTTTGGATGAAGCTGGTTTTACAGAAATACCGGTCATGTCTTATGCGGTTAAATATGCTTCGGCATTCTACGGACCTTTCCGTGAAGCGGCCGAGGGTGCGCCGCAATTTGGCGACCGGAAAACCTATCAAATGGACCCAGCGAACCGGATAGAGGCACTAAGAGAAGCGGAATCCGATGTCGCTGAAGGCGCGGACTTCCTGATCGTCAAACCTGGTATGCCTTACCTTGATATCGTTCGGGATGTAAAAAATAACTTTAATTTACCTGTTGTCATTTATAACGTGAGCGGTGAATATGCGATGGTTAAAGCAGCAGCGCAAAACGGCTGGGTTGATGAGAAAAAGACTGTGCTTGAAATGTTACTTGGTATGAAACGCGCAGGTGCGGATCTAATTATTACCTATCATGCAAAGGATGCCTGTCGCTGGTTGAAAGAAGACGAATAAATATTATTTGAAAAGAGGGAATAAGATGCGTTCGTATACGAAGTCGGTTGAAGCATTTAAAGAAGCCCAAACCCTAATGCCAGGCGGGGTAAACAGCCCGGTACGTGCCTTTAAATCAGTGAATATGGATCCGATTTTTATGGAAAGAGGCAAAGGCTCAAAAATCTACGATATTGATGGCAATGAATATATTGATTATGTCCTATCATGGGGGCCGCTAATCCTCGGTCACACCAACGACCGCGTTGTTGAGGGGCTTAAAAAAGTCGCGGAAATGGGTACAAGCTTTGGTGCGCCGACATTAATGGAAAATGAATTGGCAAAGCTTGTCATCGAGCGTGTGCCATCGATTGAAGTAATCCGGATGGTATCTTCAGGAACAGAAGCGACGATGAGCGCGCTCCGTTTAGCACGTGGTTATACTGGCCGCAACAAGATTTTGAAATTTGAAGGCTGTTACCATGGTCATGGGGATTCATTGTTGATTAAGGCGGGCTCTGGGGTAGCAACACTTGGTTTGCCTGACAGCCCTGGTGTAACAGAAGGTGTCGCAAAAAATACAATCACAGTGCCTTACAATGACCTTGAGAGTGTAAAAGTTGCTTTCGAACAATATGGCGATGATATTGCTTGTATCATCGTTGAACCTGTCGCTGGAAATATGGGCCTAGTCCCGCCGCTGCCAGGATTCTTAGAAGGCTTGCGTGAGGTCACCACACAATACGGTGCATTGCTCATTTTTGATGAGGTCATGACCGGCTTTCGTGTAGGTTACAATTGCGCGCAAGGCTATTTTAAGATAACACCTGACATTACTTGTCTTGGCAAAGTCATCGGCGGCGGACTACCAGTTGGGGCTTACGGCGGTAAAGCGGAAATCATGCAGCAAATCGCTCCAAGCGGCCCGATTTATCAAGCGGGAACTCTGTCCGGCAACCCACTGGCAATGACTGCCGGGTATGAAACATTAAGTCAATTAACGCCAGCGCATTACGAGGAGTTTATCCGTAAGGGCGATATGCTCGAAAAAGGCTTTAAAGCAGCTGCTGAAAAATATAATATCCCGATTACATTTAACCGGGCTGGTTCGATGATTGGCTTCTTCTTTACCAATGAAGACGTCATTAACTATGAAAAAGCAAAAACATCTAATTTAGAATTCTTTGCTGCATATTACCGGGAAATGGCTGAGCAAGGGATATTCCTGCCGCCATCACAATTCGAAGGACTATTCCTATCAACAGAGCATTCTGATGAGGATATTGAAAAAACCATTCAAGCTGCTGAGATTGCATTTTCGAAACTTAAATAATTATTGTTGCTGAACATCCACCGGTTTTGGTGGATGTTTTTTATATGGTTAAAGGCCAAATTACCGAGCCAGTCCGCGGACTGACTTTTAAGCTAAAAAAGGTAACTAAAAAGCAGCTTGGCGGGATTCAGCATAGGTTTGGCGGGAAAAGTACCAAAGTTGGCGGAAATAATTCTTAAACTTGGCGGGATTCCCAGGCAGGTTGGCGGAATCCCTGCTCAAATCGGCGGAATTCCCCCATTCCAAAGCTCCATTTCCCATCCTAATCCGATAAAATCCCCTCAACCCCACAAAAAAACCTCTGTTTCTTTTCCCACTCCAACGCTTTTTTATCATAAATAAATCCCTTAGTTCATAAAGTGTAAGTGACATAGTGATTTTGCGTGAAGGAAACGAAAGGAGGAGTCGCTTTGTCCCAAGAGAATCAATCGTGCCTACGGTTTTCGCTGGAGGAGTCCTTGTGGTTTAGAAAAGGACAGGAAGTCGAAGAGCTTATCTCGATTTCTCTAGACCCGGACATCACCATCCAGGAAAACGATCAGTACGTAACCATACGTGGTTCGCTCGAACTCACCGGCGAATATAAAAGTTACGAAGCTAGCGAAATTAGTGAGAATGATGGTTTTACCTCTCAAAAATTTGTCGAGAGGGTGGAGGAACGTGAGGAAGGAACCTGTGAATTCTCACATCGATTCCCAGTCGATATCACCATTCCAAATAACCGGATTCAAAGTATTTACGATATCGATGTCCTTGTAGAATCGTTTGATTATTCCACACCTGAGCGTAGTTGTTTGAAGCTATCTGCCGAGCTGACCATCAGCGGTTTATATGGAACCGATCAGCCGCTGCAGCAGGAAACGCCCGAGTATGAGGTCCTTAACCGTGCTGAAACAGACGAAGCGGAGGAGGATGTAGAAGTCGAACAGACCACCGTTCAAAGTAGTTATGAAGACAACTTCTTGTTTGAGGCCGAGGCCAGAAAGCCACAGGAAGACGAAAGTGTGGATGTTTTACCGAAATTCCCTACCTTCAACTATCAGCCGCAGGATGAGGAGGAAGAAGAAGACTACCAGCCTTTATGGGATCTACAAGAAGCGAGAAGCGAAGGCAGCAAGCAGGTTGAGGTTGAGGTTAAGCAGGAAATCGTTATTGAAGAAAAGCCGGCCCCAACTCCTCATTTTGAAGAGGACGTATACATGGAAGAGGAAAGTTCATCATCATCTGAAGAAGCGCCGCCAAAGAATGTAAAAAAGAAAAAAGCTGCCAAAAAGAAAAACATGTCGTTAACAGAGTTTTTTGCCCGGAAGGATGAAAGTGCTGTTCAAGCAAAAGTAAAGGTTTGTATTGCTCAAAAGGGTGATACCCTTGATAGTATTGCTGATCGTTATGGTGTGCCAGTACCAAATCTCCTTCGCGCCAACAATCTTGAACTCAGTCAAGATGTCTTTGAGGGCCAAGTATTATATATTCCAAGCACCATGGTAAAAAAATAATCGAATAACAAAAGGATGAGCGGGTTAATTTGACCTGCTCACCTTCTTTTAAAGTAAACCGAACCTATATTACTGTCCAGCTCCAGCGCCCTAGAGGA
>NZ_BCVI01000016.1 GCF_001591665.1 Neobacillus soli NBRC 102451
CTATTCGAAAGTGAGTTGAGTTCTAATGAGTGATCCCAATCGACTTGACCAGCTAACGCCTGTTTTAAAAAATTATCTTGTCGAGCCTTATTTTGTTGAGGATTACGGCATTGTCCAAAAGGTTTATTCAGACAAAGGAACCTTTGCCTTGAAAAAAATCGCTCCGACAACCGGAACGGATTTTATTCGCCATGTCCATCTTCTCTATCAAAAAGGGTTTAACCGCATCGTCCCTATTTATCCGACGATGGATGGCCGCTATGCCGTTTTACATGAAAATAATCTTTATTACTTAATGCCATGGATGTCTAATGATCAAAAAGAAGATCGCGAGCATAGAAATTTACAGCTTTTTCGCGAAATCGCCAGACTGCATACCCTTTCCGCTAAAGAAATCACGGTGAACAAAGAAGAACGAACAGAACACTATGAAAAGACCATTCAGCAGCTTGAGAAACAGCAGGAATTCCTTGATGGGTTTATCGATGAATGTGAAAAAAAAACGTATATGTCGCCGTTTGAATTGTTATATTGCCTCTATTACAACGAAATAAGTCAGGCCTTACGATTTTCAAAGTCAAAATTTGAAGAATGGTACGAGAGCACGAAGGAAAATGACAAAGCCCGCATGGTTATTACACACGGGAAATTGTCATCAGAGCATTTTCTTTACGACGATAAAGGATACGGCTATTTTATTAATTTTGAAAATGCCCGCTATGGCTCGCCCATCCATGACCTCCTGCCCTATTTGTCGCGTGCCCTTAACACCAATCCGAAACGAAATGATACCTCTGTTGACTGGGTGTATCATTATTTAAAATACTTTCCGTTTAAAGCAGATGAAAAATTATTATTCTTCAGCTATTTAGCCCTGCCGGTGCCAATCATGCAGGTCGCAGAAAGCTATTATCGTAAGCGGGGACACAAAAATGAATTGAAATTTGTGCGCCAGCTTCAGCACCGCTATTGGCATTTGAAGAATTCAGAGTATGTCGTAATGAGAATGACGGAAATCGATGCACAGCAACAACAGGCAAAAGAAGGAGCCCAGCCGCAGTCATAACCTGCAAAATGGGCTCCTTAAACGACGTCAAAATAAATAGATATGGCAATCACAAGAAATGCCGTCAATAGCAAAATATCAAAAACGGTCGGTAACAAAAGCGTCCGAATAAATTGAAAAATAATAAACGGAATAATAAATCGTCCGGCAATTCTCCTGCAAGCTCTAAACCAGGGATGGTAAGATACCTTGTTGAATCGTCTCCCCCTCATCGAAAGAGTCCTCCCCTTCTAAAAAAGCATTTATTTTATATATATTCAATTCGTGTGGAAGTTCTCCTAAAAGTTGCATACAGTATAAAATATAAAAAATTTGGTTATCATGATTGACGTCATGACCTATTTTTCGGTAGTATAACAATATAATTAAAATACATAAGCAAAGACTGGGAAGAGTACGACACACTCCTGCTTAAAGAGAGGGAAATCAGCAGCTGGAAGATTTCCTAAGCAGAACGTCGGAAGGTCACCCAATAGCTTCTTCTGCGAACGGATGAATCAATCCTATTAGTTGAAGACGGATTGAATCCGTTATCCTGCTTGAGAGCCAATCGTTTTTTGATTGGAAAAAAGGTGGTACCGCGAAGCAAACTCCATTCGTCCTTTTATGACGAATTGGGGTTTTTTTTTGCGGAAAAGGGGCGGAGCGCCGCAAAAGAATATTGGTTTAACTAATTTGGGTAATAAGAATATTTTTAAAGTTTTAAAAAGGTGAACGCTAGCTCTGCTCACACCACCTTTTTTATTTAAATGGAGGAATATAGATGGAAACAAAAGAAATAACAATGCCAACGAAATACGATCCGCAAACGATTGAAAAAGGTCGTTATGATTGGTGGCTGCAAGGGAAGTTTTTTGAAGCAAAGGATGACGAGAGCAAACAGCCCTACACAGTTGTAATCCCGCCGCCAAATGTTACTGGTAAACTTCATTTAGGTCATGCCTGGGACACAACCCTGCAAGATATCGTAACAAGGATGAAGCGGATGCAGGGCTATGATGTGCTTTGGCTTCCGGGGATGGACCATGCCGGAATTGCCACACAGGCTAAGGTAGAAGAAAAGCTCCGTAGTGAAGGCAAAAGCCGTTACGATTTAGGCCGGGAAAAATTCGTTGAGGAAACATGGAAGTGGAAGGAAGAGTATGCTTCCCATATCCGGGCCCAGTGGGCAAAACTTGGTCTCGGCTTAGACTACAGCCGCGAGCGTTTCACCCTTGATCAAGGCTTATCAGATGCTGTTCGTGAAGTATTTGTAACCCTTTATAAAAAAGACCTGATTTACCGCGGCGAGTACATTATTAACTGGGATCCTTCCACCAAAACAGCCTTATCGGACATTGAAGTTATTTACAAGGATGTTCAAGGTGCTTTTTATCATATGCGCTATCCGTTAGCTGACGGTTCCGGTCATATCGAAATCGCGACAACCCGTCCAGAAACGATGCTTGGCGATACCGCTGTGGCTGTTCATCCGGAAGATGACCGCTACAAGCATTTAATTGGCAAAACCGTCATCCTGCCAATCACCGGTCGTGAAATCCCTATCGTAGGGGATGACTATGTTGATATGGAATTCGGTTCTGGGGCGGTAAAAATAACGCCAGCACATGACCCGAACGATTTTGAAATCGGTAACCGCCATAATCTTGAACGGATTCTTGTAATGAAAGAAGACGGCTCGATGAATGAGAAGGCTGGTAAGTACAACGGCCTAGACCGCTTCGAATGCCGCAAGCAGATTGTCAAAGATCTGCAGGAACAGGGCGTTCTTTTCAAAATTGAAGAGCATCCGCATTCAGTTGGACATTCTGAACGAAGCGGGGCCGTTGTTGAACCATACCTGTCAACCCAATGGTTTGTTAAAATGCAGCCGCTCGCTAATGAAGCGATTGCCCTGCAGAACAAAGAAGAAAAGGTAAACTTCGTTCCAGATCGTTTTGAAAAAACGTATTTACGGTGGATGGAAAATATCCGTGACTGGTGTATTTCAAGACAGCTTTGGTGGGGTCACCGCATTCCGGCTTGGTACCACAAAGAAACTGGGGAAATATACGTAGGTCTGGAAGCACCGGCAGATCCTGAGAACTGGAACCAGGATAATGATGTATTAGATACATGGTTCAGCTCGGCACTTTGGCCTTTTTCGACCATGGGCTGGCCAAACGAAGAAGCCGCCGATTATAAGCGCTACTTCCCAACGGGTGTATTAGTAACAGGCTATGATATTATTTTCTTCTGGGTATCAAGAATGATTTTCCAAAGCATCGAATTTACCGGCGAGCGCCCATTCAAAGACGTTCTCATTCACGGCCTCGTTCGTGACGAACAGGGACGTAAAATGAGTAAATCGCTTGGAAACGGCGTCGACCCAATGGATGTTATCGACAAGTACGGGGCTGACGCACTGCGTTACTTCCTATCAACGGGCTCTTCTCCAGGTCAGGATTTACGTTATAGCACAGAAAAGGTGGAATCAACCTGGAATTTTGCCAATAAAATTTGGAATGCATCCCGCTTTGCGTTAATGAACATGGATGGCATGACTTACGAGGAAATTGATTTTAGTGGTGAAAAATCTGTTGCGGATAAGTGGATTTTAACTCGCTTAAATGAAACGATTGAGCATGTTACAAGACTTTCAGAGCGCTATGAGTTCGGTGAAGTCGGCCGTACCCTCTACAACTTTATCTGGGATGACTTCTGTGACTGGTATATAGAAATGGCGAAGCTGCCGTTATATGGTGAAGACGAGGCAGCGAAGAAAACGACCCGTTCGATTCTTGCTCACGTCTTGGATCAAACCATGCGTTTGCTTCATCCGTTCATGCCATTCATCACCGAAGAAATTTGGCAGAACCTACCTCACAATGGCGAGTCGATTACGACTGCTAAGTGGCCAGAAGTAGATCCTGAGCTTTCCGACGAACAAGCAGCACAAGAAATGAAACTTCTCGTCGAAATGATTCGTTCGGTCCGGAATATCAGGGCTGAAGTAAACACGCCAATGAGTAAAAAAATCAAAATGCTCGTTAAAGCGAAGGATGAAACGGTTCTAAAAGCGATTGAGAACAACCGCAGCTATATTGAACGTTTCTGTAATCCAGAAGAATTACAAATGGGTGTTGAGCTTGAAGCGCCTGAAAAAGCGATGACTGCGGTCATTACCGGCCTGGAGATCATCCTGCCGCTTGAAGGCTTAATTAATATCGACGAAGAGATAGCTCGTCTTGAAAAAGAATCAGAACGCTTAAATAAAGAAGTCGCCCGGGTTCAAAAGAAATTAAGTAATGAAGGTTTTATGAAAAAAGCACCTGAAAGTGTTGTAGCCGAAGAACGTGCAAAGGAAAATGATTATCGTGAAAAGAGAGCGATTGTTGAAGCACGCATTAAAGAATTAAGAGGATAATGAGAAAAGTGAGGCGAATCTAGCAATAGATTCGTCTCGTCTTATAAAAATCTTTGAAAAACATTTAAAATCGCGTTGGAACGGTTCGAGTTTACGGGTGGTTGCCATTTATCAGCGGTTTTCCGTTGTTTATCAGCGAATTTTGAAATATATCAGCGAATTTCACGCTTTTATCAGCGAATTTCACGCTTTTATCAGCGAATCAAACTTTTGAAGTAGATAAAATAGATGGGGTGGTACAAAATGTTTACTACATATAAAGAAGCCCTGGAATGGATCCATGCGCGATTAAGGCTGGGTATTAAACCCGGATTAACGCGAATGGAATGGATGATGGACAAGCTTGGCAATCCGGAAACAAAAATACAGGCAGTCCATGTTGGCGGCACGAATGGAAAAGGCTCAACTGTAACCTTTCTCCGCTCGATGCTCGAAGCGGCGGGATACACGGTAGGCACCTTTACCTCGCCATATATTGAGCAGTTTAACGAGCGAATTAGTGTCAACGGAAAGCCGATTACCGATGATGAACTACTGCAGCTCGCAAATGTTATTCGGCCATTGGCAGATGAATTAGAAGAAACAGAGATTGGCGGTCCAACTGAGTTTGAGGTCATTACTGCGATGTCGTTCTATTATTTTGCCAATATAAGAAAAGTCGACATTGTCATTTTTGAAGTGGGCTTAGGCGGACGATTTGATTCAACCAATATTCTTCTTCCCCTAGCCTCTGTGATAACAAACATTGGACTTGATCACACGAATATCCTTGGTAATACGTATGAGGAAATCGCCTTTGAAAAAGCGGGAATCATCAAACAGAACACAGCTGTTTTTACAGCTGTCAAACACCCAGGGGCCCTGAAGGTAATTGAGAAACAGGCGTGGGAAAAGTCCGCACCGATTTACCGGCTTAATCAAGAGTTCTCAGTCAGCTCTCACGAATCACTTGCTAAAGGCGAAGTCTTTTCATTACAAACCGAAAATCAATGGATGAAGGACCTGGAAATCAGCATGATTGGGACACATCAAACGGAAAATGCAGCGCTAGCTGTCCAAGCTGCTCAATTTCTAAATCAACAGGGCTCGTTCACCATTACGGAGCAAGCCATTCGAACCGGTTTAAAAAAGGCATACTGGCCGGGAAGATTTGAAATCCTGTCTGAAAATCCACTTGTCATTATTGATGGGGCTCATAATGAGGAAGGAATTTCAGCCTTGGTTCACGAATTAAAGACACGATATGAACATCGCCATATCCAGATTGTGTTTGCTGCGTTATCGGATAAAAAGCTGGACGAAATGATCGCTAAGCTCGACAAAGCGGCCAATCAAATCTCATTTGTCAGCTTTGATTTCCCGCGTGCCGCCAAAGCAGAAGAATTGCTCAAAATCAGCCAATCAGCAAACAAACTGGCCGTCGACAACTGGCAGTCCTATTTGTTAGAAGAGATTCAAAACATGGATAGTAACGACATGCTTGTCATAACAGGTTCGCTCTACTTTATTTCAGAGGCAAAACCATATTTAACTAAATATTTGAAAAATATGGTGATTTCATTATGACAAGCTGTAATAAAAATGGTAGAATAATTTTATCTTGAATTAATAATACTTTGCCAGAGAGAGGGGGATAAGCATGGATGTAAAACCACATATTAAAAAAGCTATTTTTCTTGTCTGGCTTTTAATAGTCCCAGCAGGATTGTGGTTCACCTATCAAACTTATCCTCCCGATATCTCTGATCATTGGATCGAAATAGCAGCATTTTTACTATTAACATCTGTTGTTGCCTCGTTGCCAATTGTCATCAATGAAGTGTTTATTTTTTTAATCCAATGGGTGGCACTTGCTACCTTTTTGAGGTTTGGTTTATTTATTGAAATCATCTTTGCACAGGTTGCAGTCGTTGTTTTAATGGTTAAGTTAAGAATCCTTCGCAAGGGTGAATTTTTCCGACTGCCGCTTAATTTGTATATGTTTTTTCTTGTTTCTTTTTTAAGTGGAATCACCTATTATTTACTTGGCGGACAGCACAGACCCAATTTCACAACCGATACTAGTTCATTATGGTTCGCTGTCTTGTATATCGTTTTATATTTTGCTTTCAATCAAATTATTCTTTCTTTTCATATTTATTATATCTATAAAAGTAAAGAACCCTTTTTCGGCAAGGAACTTTTTGTTGAGACGCTTACGACGATAATTACATTCCCAATCGGTTTCGTTTTGTATATTCTCTTTAAACAGGTAGGATTATTAGCGATTCTTTTTGTGGGAATTCCATTTGTTAGTCTATCAACAATTTTTACTCACTATTATTCTAGTCAAAAAATAAATGAATATTTACAAAAGGCGGCGGAAATTGGCCATCAGCTGGTCGAGCGTCTGTACGTGAACGATGTCCGCGACCTGTTTATCCAGAAGCTCAGTGAAATGATGCCGGTTGATTATGCCTATATCTTTGAGACTAATGATAATGACGAACTTACATTGATGTACCGTTTTGAAGCTGGGAAGGCCATGCCCAATGATATGATTTCGATGAATAAAAATGAAGGAATCAGCGGCATGGTTTGGGAGAAACGAAAGGCCTTTTTATTTACCGCAAAAAAGGATTGGGAACAGTATTCAAATGCCCAAATTCCGGAAGATGCGGAAAGTATTTTGGGTGTGCCAATCATAAGAAGTAATAATTTAATCGGGGTGTTACTGCTGGCCTCCAAGCGAAAACGCGCCTATGAAAAATCGCAGCTAATGATTATTGACATTCTTTGTTCCCATTTCGCAGTGGCCATTGAAAATGCCCGGAACTATGAACAAACAAAAATGCAAAGTGAGCACTGCTCGTTAACGAAATTATTCAACTATCGCTATTTTGAAAACATGTTGACACAAGAATTTGAAAAGCTGACCCGTTTCGAGCGAAAAATGCTATCGTTAATCATTCTTGATATCGACCATTTTAAAACTGTAAATGACACGTACGGTCACCAAAGCGGGAATGAAATCCTTTATGAGCTTGCCAGCAGGCTAAGTAAGCTAGTAGGAGACCGCGGGACAGTGGCACGCTATGGCGGAGAAGAATTCGTGGTCCTCTTACCAGACGTGCCAAAAGAAGAAGCCTACCAACTGGCCGAACAAATTAGACAAATGATTTCCAATTGGCCATTTACACTACAACAGTCGTTGGATCTAGACAAAACGCAACAGAAGGTAATGATTACCGCCTCAATTGGGGTGGCGACTGCTCCAGAAGATTCAGAAGACTACCTTGCTTTAATTCGTCATGCAGATAGGGCATTATATGTTGGGGCGAAGCGGGCTGGTAGGAATCGGGTGGCGGAGTATGTCAAATAAAAAAGGTTAACCCTTTAGGGTTAACCTTTTTTGCGTGCTTAGGAAGTCCTATATTTATTTAGAGATATAGTTATGGAAATGTCGCTATATTAAGATTAATAGATATTTCCCCACTAACTGAATTTTCACCTTTATATACTCCGTTCAATGAGGGAGTAATTGTATACTTTACAATTTTATCTATAGCATTAATAGCTTCTACGTTTAATTTAAATCGATAAGTATTTTCTTTTAAAACTATTTCGAAATCTTTTCTAGGTACATATTTATTCATTTCAGTGTTCAATTCACTTATGTACCGGGTAGTAATTTGGCTAGTAGTTGGTGTGGGACTAGGAGAAGTCTGTAACCATGCAAGTACATTAATTTTAGCTTGATTTGTTGATGTATCGACAGCGTTTCCAATATAGACTTTTCCCATTTTCGTTAATTTTGTTAATTGTACCTTTTCCTCGGCTTTTTGAAATTGAAGTCTACTATTCATAATATTTGTCATTATTGATATGGCCATTATCCCAATTACCATAATGGTAAGGAGGACTATTATTAAGGTATATCCATTTTCGTTCTTTTTAAATCTTGCCATATTATCCCCCTGCTTTTACATAACCAAAGATCTCGGTGAGTGGTTGTGAATTAGGATCATAGTTTTGTTTCATATAAATTTTAATATTTACCCTTATTAATTTTAATTTGTTCTCTTCATTTGATGGAAGTGGATATGTAATATTAGGATAATAGTATTTTCCATTTAAATTGACTGGTGCATCCAAATTTGCCTGGTTGTTCTTAACATTGCTTAAAACTTTCTCAGCTACATTTAATGCTGTTAATTTATCTTCTAATTTTGAGGAAAACATGATAGATTGAGTAAAGAAACTTAAAAAGTAAATAATAACAATTCCCAAAATAGCGATGGATGCTAGTAATTCTATCAATGTTAAACCGTCGTTATTAAAGTATGATTTATTCAACTTCGGCCCCCTCCTTATTAATTAATTTTAATAACCCTATTTAATGGAAGCTGGTGAGAGTATTGAGAAAATTTTTTTCGAATCAATCTGGATTTACATTAATTGAAGTCCTGGCAACGTTAGTCATTTCAAGTATGTTAATTAGCGTAATCTTCGGTGTATTCAATTCTACAATAAAATTAAATCAAAAAACACAATCCCATGTTAATTTAAGACAAGAAGCTAATATTATTATTAGCAAATTAAGGCAGCAACATCAATGGGGAGAATACTCTTTATGTTACGACAGCTTAATTACAAATAATAAACTTTTTTTTGAGGAAATCAATATAAAAAATAATGATATAGAGATTAACAAAAGTAGTAAATGCCAAACAATTAATCCTTCTTCTGATCTAAATGTCCAATTCAAGTTAGCTGATCAACAAAAAAATACTTTTGAGATTAAAACCATAATTGAGTCGAAATTATCCGTAGCTCCAAACGTTAATGTAGATATTAAACCAAATTTTTATACACTTCTTCCAAATCTCTTTATTTATGGAAAACAATTCATATTCCAAGGAACAAAGGTAAATGGGCCGAATGCGACAATGGTTATAAGAGGAAACCTTTTAGGAAGTGACATAAACGGAGGGGCCTTTAGTAATGTCTCTAATATTTATATTAATGGAAATGCTAATTTTGATGGAGGAAGTGCAGGTTTAGGTTCAAGTACATCACCAGGAAATATGTATGTAAATGGAGCCTTAACGTTATGGAATGGAACTCGCGACATTTATGGTGATGTTTATGTCAATGGGAAGTTTAAACTGAAGGATGCAAATATTTATGGAAATGTTTTTGTAAATGGTGATGTGGAATTGGGGTGGACTCCTACCATTGGAGTGAAAAGTCATATTTATTATACAGGTTCCTTAACCAAACCAGCTAATTACGATAATACTATTTTATCTAAAGTTATTAAACAAGATTCAGTACAAGGGTTTACAATTCCTAATTATGATATTCCGCCGTTAAAGAGCGATCAATGGTTAGCACAAAATGGCTATGTTAATGATAGCATATTAGGAAATAATAAAAAAATATATACTAATGGTCTTTCCACACTTACAGGAAGTGGAAAGAATATGATTATTGTAAGTAAAGGTAATATTAATATAAATGAAGGATGGTCAGGTGGGGTAACTGGTGTATTATATGCACCGAATGGAAAAGTCACTTTTAATGGAGGTTCTTTTGAAGGACTTATAATTGCAAGAGATGGTTTTGAGGTTTCGAGTGGAGGAACAAATGTATCCTTTAAAGCTATCAGTACGTATATAAAAAATATTCAAGACTATCCTTTTGTAAGTGAGTAAAAATGTATTAATCACCAAAATAAAAAACAGAAAAGGACTTTCCACTACAGGAAGTCTTTTTCTGTTCAAATTTACCTACCAAGAAATTATAGAGTGTCCTTTTAAAATCTATAATAGTATTATACAATATTTAGTAGGCGAATTTTGTCTTATTTTTGAAGATATCTAAAAAAATTAATTTATTTGAAGGAAAATGTAGTTTAATAGTATAAATAGACTATATAAAAGGGGAGTGAATAAATGCAAACGATTATATGGGCCATAGGTTCTATGGCTGTACTCATGTTAATCATATCTTTTTTATCTTTAGGTTACACCTTAAAGGGGAAGTTATTTGTTGTATTAGCTAGTTTTATTTTGTCACTTGGTGGCCTTGCATCTGTTTCTATCTTTCCACTATGGCAGACTGCATTAATGCTATTTGCACTTATCATTTTTGTAGCGTACTTTATGAATAATCGTATGGGAACTTTAATATTAAAAGAGGATTTTGCTTTCGAGGAAGTATTTGAGGATGAAATTGAAAGTGCGGAACCAGTTTACGATATAGAAAGTCTAGAAAATGTTAACCTTGTTAAAATTGATGAAGAGCTAGCCGATGCCTCTTATATTAATTTAGATTCATCAAGTGATGAGAATCAATCTCTAATGATAGCTGATAGTGAAGAAATAATAGACAATGAAACTGAAGTAATTGACGAGGATATTTCATTTTTACTAGAAAGAAATACGGACTTAGAAGTAAACGAGCAAATAGAAGAGACAACTTTAGATAAAGGTTATTTATCTGATATAGAAAGTTTACTTGAAATTGAATCAGAAGAAAAAGCTGAAGGAAATCAGGAAGATATGCTCGAAGAAATTCAAGTTCTTTCATCAACAGAGGTGAATGAGCCTTTGGACGACTCTCTATTCGATTTCCTACTTGCACAAAAAGAAGTGGCAGCTGAACGTGATGATGGTACTCTTGAAGAAATAGAAACCAAGAAAAAGGTAGTCTTACAAAAGTAATTCGAAGGGAGGCAGAAATTTGGGCAAAAATCAGCAATTTATAAAATTGTTTGTTGTATTATTCTTAAGTACAGCATTTATTTTTAGCTTTTCCAATTATGGCGCTAAAGCATTTAAAAAAATTACAAATGCTAATGGAAAATTCTCTGATGGTACCACAATCGGGGCATTAGATGTTTCAGGGAAAACGGGAGATGAAGCGCTTAGTCTGTTGGAGGAAAAGTACGTCACCTGGCTTAAAGATACGTCGATTGAACTGCAGTATGGTGGAAAAACTGCTCCGTTTGATCTAAATCTTTTCCATTTGGATGCAAAACAAACAGTTGATTCAATCAAGGATGGGCAAAAAAATATCGCATACTTTACAGTTGATAAATCCAAGGTGGAAGAACAAATACAGATTCTTTTTCCACAGGTGAAAAGTAGTGATCTTGATTTAGATAAGCTAGCAACTAGTTTAAATGGAACGGCGGCACTTTTTGAATCTGGTTCACAAACTCTTAATCTTTTTAATGACTTTTTATTAGCTGATCATATCAAAAAGGATGCTGTTTTAAATAAAGCTGTAGTTGAATTGAAGGATATACCATTTGAATTACCATCCCTTATTGAGAGAAATCCAAGAATTGAAATCTCGGCTGAATCCACTTTTTCACTGCTAGAATTTGCAAAGAAACAAAAGATAACGGATGCTTCAACACTGAATTTATTAGCTACGGGAATTTATCAAGCTGTGCTACCTTCAAACTTTTCGATTGTTGAAAGAAACATTGGCAGTTCACTCCCGGATTATGCGAGCTTAGGGTTTGAAGCTAAGGTTAACCCAATCAAAAAGGTAGATTTAGTATTAGTAAATCCAAATAAAGCAAAGTATATTCTTGAACTACAATTACAAAGTAACAAGTTAAAGGTAACTTTAAAAGGTGAAAAGTTTGTTTATAATTATGAAATCACTTCAAAAGATGAACAAAGGTTAAAGCCTAAGACAATTGTTCAATATAGTCCAATGCTCCTTCCTGGGAAAACAATGGTACAAACAAAAGGGGCAGAGGGTCAAATCGTTAAGATTTACAGGGAAGTGTATCAGGAAAATCAGTTGTTAAAGAGGGAATTGATTTCAGAAGATTATTATCCGCCTGTATATAAAGTTGAGGTACATGGGTTGGCGGGAAATCAGCAAGGTACGGTCCTGACTCCTGATACGGCCGGAAATCAGACGGGGACTACAACCGATACCACAACTACGGATGCTAATAGTCAAACAACAACTACTCCTGATACTACTCAACCAGAATCAAGTGACAGTGATCTGTGGGGAAAACCGAATGAACAACCTAAATAAAAGCAGGGATAAAGCATGAGGCAATCACGAAAACGACTCGGAGATTTATTAATGGAAGAAGGATTTATTACAGCTGAGCAGCTTCAATCCACGATGGATGAAATGGATCCTAATCAAAAATTAGGTGAAGCCCTGCTGCAAAAGGGTCTTATAACTGAACAGCAGTTAGTTGAAGTGCTTGAGTATCAGCTGGGTATCCCGCATATTAGCCTTTTTCAATACCCATTTGATACGAATCTCTTTTCACTGATTTCAAAAGAAACGGCAAGAAGAAACTTAATTATTCCGTTAAAAAAAGATGGCAATAAGTTGTTTGTTGCCATGGTTAATCCGATGGACTTTATCGTTATTGACGATTTGCGTTTATCGACTGGTTTCCAAATCGAGACTGCCATTGCCACAAAAGACGATGTAATCAAGGCAATTAATAAATATTACAATGTTGACGATGCATTAGAAGAATTGTTGGACGAACTGCCGGAAAATGAAAAAGGACGAGCAGATGATGTTACAGATCTGAATTCTCCGGTCGTCCGTCTCGTAAATCAGATTTTTACCAATGCTGTTATCCAAAGAGCAAGTGATATTCACATCGACCCGCAAGAAACGAAAATGGTCGTCCGTTATCGTGTCGATGGGGTCTTAAGGGTGGAACGTGTTTTGCCCCGTCATATGCAAGGTGTGTTAACAGCGAGAATAAAGATTATGTCCAATCTTGATATTACAGAGCATCGAATTCCTCAAGATGGACGGATAAAATTAAATCTCGAATTTCATCCAATCGATCTCCGTGTATCAACACTTCCAACGGTTTACGGAGAGAAAATTGTTATGCGTATTCTTGATATGGGTTCAACACTAAATGATATAAATAAATTAGGCTTCAACACTCTAAACGCTAAACGGTTTGCAGATATGATAGAACAGCCAACCGGTATTGTCCTGATTACAGGACCAACGGGATCAGGTAAATCCTCGACCCTTTATGCGGCACTTAATAAGCTTAATAGCGAAGCGGTTAATATCATCACCATTGAGGACCCTGTGGAATACCAGTTAGAAGGAATTAATCAAATACAGGTGAACCCGAATGTCGGGATGACTTTTGCGGCTGGATTAAGATCGATTCTTCGCCAAGACCCAAACATTATCATGGTCGGGGAAATTCGTGATAAAGAAACGGCTGAGGTCGCAATTCGTGCCTCATTAACAGGCCACTTAGTTTTAAGCACCCTTCATACCAATGATTCAATCGGAACTGTAACAAGACTGATTGATATGGGGGTCGAGCCGTTTTTACTTGCCTCCTCTTTAAGCGGGATTGTGTCACAGCGGCTTGTCCGTAAAGTATGCCGCGATTGTATCGAAATTCATGAACCATCAAAGCGCGAGATTGAAATTTTCGCTAGACGCGGGATGAAAATTGAGAAAATATCGCGGGGGAAAGGCTGTTCTTCCTGTAATATGACCGGTTATAAAGGCAGGATTGCTCTTCATGAAGTCCTAGTTATTAGTGATGAGATGAGTCGTGCGATGATGAATAATGAGTCATTTCAAAGGCTAAAGGAATTGGCAACAAAAAATAAAACAATTTTTTTAATTGACGATGGCTTATTAAAGGTAAAACAAGGCGTAACAACAACGGAAGAAGTATTACGTGTAGCAATTCTGGAGTAGGAGAACGTTACGATGAAAGAAAAAATCGACGCAATATTAAAAGCAGCAATCGAATATAAGGCTTCCGATGTTCATTTAACTGTCGGTGTTCCTCCAGTCATGCGCATAAACGGTGACTTAAGAAGGTATGGAACAGAAAAAATAATGCCAAACGATACAGAAGAAATGGCAAAAGCAATAATTCCTGAGGGGATGTATGAATTATTTAAGGAAAAAGGCGAGCTTGATTTCTCTTATGGAGTTCCTGGTGTTTCACGTTTTCGTGTCAATGCCTACCATCAGAGAAAGAGTGTGTCGATTGCCTTAAGGGTTGTGGCATCACAAACACCGACAATTGAACAATTAGACTTACCTGAGATTGTTTCAAAACTTGTGGAGAAACCACAAGGGTTAATTCTTGTTACCGGTCCAACTGGAAGCGGGAAATCAACAACGCTTGCTTCAATGATTGATTACATAAATCGAACGATGCGAAAGCATATTATTACCCTTGAAGATCCAATCGAGTATCTTCATCGGCATGGAAACTCGATTATTGACCAGCGGGAAGTTGGCTTTGATACGAAATCGTATGCGAATGGTTTAAAGGGTGCACTTCGTCAGGATCCCGATGTGATTCTAGTTGGTGAGATGCGTGACATTGAAACTATGTCGATTGCAATCACAGCTGCGGAAACAGGGCACCTTGTGTTAGGTACGTTGCATACCTCGAGTGCGCCAACAACCATTAACCGGATTATCGACGTGTTTCCATCAGGTCAGCAGCCTCAAATACGGATTCAATTAGCATCTGTATTAGTTGGTGTTATTTCGCAACGGTTATTTCCTACTGCTGATAAAAAAGGCAGAAAAGCGGCCACAGAAATATTAGTAAACAATGCTGCGATTGCTAACCTAATTAGAAATGAAAAAATCCATCAAATTCAGAGCACGATGCAAACCTCCCGCGCTCAGGGGATGCATACGCTTGAAATGAGTATCAGGGACCTAATCGATAGGAATCAGATTCAAAAGGAATCGGCGACACAATATTTACAAGAAAAGATGATGATGAATGGCTAGATTTAAATATTCAGGTCGCGACCGCAAAGGAAAACGGCAGGGCACAGTTAATGCCGGTTCTAGACGCGAAGCAATGGTCAAGCTAAAAGATGATGGAATTAGGGTCATTGAAATGGCGGAGGTTCCTGAAACACTGATGACAATGGATATCTCTCTTGGGAACCCAGTAAAAATGCAGCATTTTGTTATTTACTTAAGACAATTTGCAACCCTGTTAAAGGCAGGTGTAACAGTTGTTGAAGCAACAGCTATTCTCGCAGTGCAAACAGAAAGTAAAGGTTTAAAAAAGGCATTATTAGATACAGAACAGGAGCTCCGCGAAGGGAATCCATTTTCAGAAGCTGTTTCAAAGCATAAGAAAATCTTTTCCCCAATGTTTATCAACATGGTCAAGGCGGGCGAAGTCAGTGGAAACATGGATGAGACACTCGAAAGCTTGGCCGAGGATTTTGAAAAACAACATTATACAAAGCAAAAGATCGTTTCCGCGCTAACATATCCGGCTGTCATCGGAATTCTGGCTATCGGTGCTGTTATCTTTTTACTTGTTTCCGTTGTTCCAACATTTGTAACCATGTTTGCCGATATGGGCGCCGAACTCCCAGCGATTACGAAATTTGTATTGGCTTCTAGTAAATTTATGCAATCGTTTTGGTGGCTTATTGGTCTCATTATCGTTTTAATTATTGTATTTTTTATTTACATTAAAAAAAATCAAAATACAAAATACTATCTAGATTACGCGCTATTAAGGATGCCAATATTCGGCAATATGATGCAAAAAGCAGCATTAGCAAGGATGATGAGAACACTTAGTACGTTATTTTCAAGCTCTGTTCCGATTCTCCAAGCTATGTCTATAGTTGAAAAAGTCGTCGAAAATGAGGTGATTTCTAGAGTTATCCGAGAATCTCGTGATACGCTCGAAAAAGGGCGTTCAATGACGGAACCGATGACACGCCACTGGGCATTCCCACCGCTTGTAACCCAGATGATTTCAATTGGCGAGAACACCGGAGCATTAGATGCGATGCTATCAAAGATTGCTGAATTCTATGAGAAGGAAGTCGAGCAAGGTACTGATCGACTTAAATCATTAATTGAGCCAATTATGATAGTACTATTGGCTGGAGTTGTAGGTGTCATTGTGCTGTCTATTATGATGCCAATGTTTGCGATGTTCGACCAAATGAGCTAAAAATAGCAAAAATAGACTAGAAACAACAAAAATGTAAATATTGGGACAAAAGTCGATAAAATTTCTCTTTTCTAATCCTGTCATTTATTGTATACTCATAGAGAAATAATACTAGGTTCATAGAACCAGAAGGAGATGGGAAAATGGTACAAGCTTTAAGATTAAAAATGAAGGAACAAAAAGGTTTTACCCTTATTGAATTATTGGCAGTTATTGTTATTTTGGGGATTATTGCGGCGATTGCTATTCCCGCGATTGGGAATGTTATCAACAAATCAACCGTTAAGTCAGATGCTCAAGATGGCATTCAAATTATTAATGCTGCAAAAATGTATATGGCTAATAATGACAATATTACAATTCCTGCAGGTGGTAAAGTAATAGCAAAAGATGATTTATTACAATATTTAGACCATGTAAAAAATGATACCGCCTTTACAGTTACAGTCTCAAAAAATTCTACTTCTGGTAATTACTCATATAAATTAACTGGTGTACATCCTGCTATAACTAGTGGTACAGAAATAACTGAACAAAATTTGATTGAAGCTTCTAAGTAATGTTTATCTACTTATTATTTATTTATGGTATATTCCTGGGCTCCTTCTACAATGTTGTCGGCCTTCGAGTTCCATTAAAACAATCAATTGTCACCCCTCGTTCGGCTTGTCCAACTTGCGGCCATCAATTGAAACCATATGAACTTATTCCGGTAATTTCATATTTGCTACAAGGGGGAAAATGCCGCGGCTGTCAGTCGCGGATTTCTCCTATCTATCCAATCTTTGAACTGCTCACTGGATTACTTTTTGCAATAGCACCATTAGTTATTGGATGGTCCGGAGAATTAGTAGTGGCATTAACACTAATCTCGATGTTTATGATTATCATTGTTTCCGATATTCACTATATGATCATCCCTGATAAAATACTAATCTGGTTTGCAGGGATTTTTTTATTGGAACGGATTATTTGGCCGTTAACCCCTTGGTGGGACAGCCTTCTTGGTGCTGTGACTGGCTTCAGCCTCCTTCTACTCATCGCTCTTATCAGTAAAGGTGGAATGGGCTTCGGTGATGTCAAACTGTATGCCTTACTAGGATTAGTTCTAGGCTTTAAACTTGTTATCCTGTCATTTTTCCTTTCGACATTGTACGGTGCAGTTATTGGCGGTTTAGCACTTCTTTTTAGAATTGTAAAAAGACGGCAGCCGATACCGTTCGGTCCATTTATTGCAGCGGGAACCTTGACAGCGTATTATTGGGGACCGAAAATGATCGATTTATATTTACAGTTTCTAAATCAAGGATTTTAAATAAGGGGTTATTGAAATGGCATTTTCCCTCTTTTCACCTAAAAACCGAATTATCAACCTGGTAGTAAATGACCATTCGATTCGCTTGCTTGAACTAAAACAAGTGAGCCCCCCTGCAGCGCAAAGATGGAGTGAACGCTTTCTTCCGCCTGGGATTATCAGTGATGGGAAAATTACCGACATTGATTCCTTTGCTAACATTTTGGAAGAATGTATCAATGAATGGAAGATTCAGCGGCGCTCTATCCGCTTCTTAGTACCTGACCCACTTGTCATCATCAGAAAAGTCTCAATTCCGGCAGAAATTCAGGATGATGAATTAAAGGGGTATTTGTACCTAGAACTTGGCTCTACGATCCATTTACCGTTTGAGGAACCGGTCTTTGATTATTATCCTCTAGCCGATAATGGAAAAACAAAGGACCTTCTCTTATTTGCAGCACCGGAGCAGCAGGTCATGGAATATGCTGATTTATTTTCTAGCTTAAAGTTAAATCCTGTCGCAGCGGATATTTCACCGCTCGCCTTGTATCGGTTATATTACCAGCTTGACATGGCCAATAGTGACGAAATCCTTTTTAGTATCCAGTTTGATTTGACAGGTGTCAATTTGTGTATCTTTGAGGAAAGTGTGCCACTTGTCATGCGCCATTTTCCACTGCCATTTGATATTGACCAATGGGAAATTAAACAAGATTTATCAGGAAGGTTAGCGTACAAATATATCGGTGATGAAAATGAGTTGGTCATCCAGTTTGAAGATATCTTTAAAGAAATCAATAAGCTTTTGGATTTTTACAGATATAATCTAAACAATGAGAAAAAGGATGTTACCAAATTTCTCTTGAATGGGGACCATCCGATGCTCCAGGCAATTACCGATGAAATGCTAGAAAGATTTGATGTTCCTGTGGAGTTAATAGCTCTAGAAACCGATATAAAAGGAAAACAAGGAAGCGTACCGGCTAATCTATTACTACCTTTAGGTCTCGCTTTAAAAGAGGTGCAATAATGTTAGTAGAAATTAACCTGCTTCCGCAAAAAGAACCGAAAAAATTTGCGTTTATCGTCACTTTATCTTGTTTGCTGGCAATGATCGTCCTTATTGGCGGTTTTTACTTTTGGCAAACCCAGTCCATAAAAGATGAGATGTCTTCATTAGACAGACAAATTTCGATGACCCAGAAAATTGCTAGTAAAGAAGAGCAAAGCAGCGAAACAGTTGAATCTGCCAGCTCTGTTAATCAATTAAAAAGTGCGATTGAATGGGCAAATGATTATCCCATCCAAACAATACCTGTTATGCGGCACCTTACATCATTATTGCCAGAGCGCGGCTTTATCCAATCCTTTGGCTATACAGAATCAGGAACTGTTACTCTTTCGGTCCAATTTGATAGTGCCAGAGAGGCGGCTTACTTCTTAGACAGCCTGAATCAATCAAATTGGATTGACGAAGCCAGTCTGAGTTCCCTAGCAGCCACAGAACAGTCTGAAACAGAAACCAATGCTACTACCACAACAGTAGCTTCAAATAGCCAAGATAATACAACAAATTCGACAACAACTACTGCTAATCAAACCACAACAGATCCAAATACAACTGTCGATGATCAAAATAATACAACGGCTGGTTCAACAGTGAACCAGAACAACCAAACTAACACAACAACAAATCAAAATTCCAATAATAATACAACCGTTACTTCAACAAGTAAGACAGCAAAGAAAATTAGTAACTATCTGCCTCGTTATACAGGTCAATTTGAAATTATCTTTAACAAAGAAGAGATAAAGAAAATCGTGAAAAAGAGCAAGTCAACTGAGGAAGGGGTGTCAGGTTCATGAAGCTTCGTTTCTCAAAAAGAGACAAACTCATTGTCGCTGCCGGCACTCTTTTGTTAGTCTTACTAGTCGTCTATGCTCAATTCTTTAAGCTGACACCGTTAAAATCGGATTTAGGGTTGAAGCAGCAAGCCTTAACGACAGAACAAAAATTGTTGGATGTAATAAGTCAAAAAAAGGTGGATTCAGCAAATACTAATGCCGAAGATACAAAAGTTCTGCAGAAAAAGATTCCTGTAGAGCCGCTTCAAGATCAGTTCATTTTGGATTTAGAAAAAGCTGAAAACATTTCTAATAGTAAAATTTCATCAATGGGCTTTAGTAAAGACGCGGATGTCGCGTCAGCAGACCAAGCTAATCCTGAGAATACCAATACTGCACAAAATACTACGCAAGAGCAAAATGCAGCAGCACAGGGTGATGCTAGTCAACCGGCTGCAAATCAACAAGCAGTTCCTGAAGTTCCAACTGGAATGAAAAAGCTCACGGTCAATTTAAGCGTTGAATCACCAACTTACGAGGATTTAGAGAAGTTCATCGGAACACTGGAATCCTTACCGCGGATTGTCGTTGTTGAGTCAATTAATTATGCCGGGGGTCAAGAGATAACCAGCCTGGATCAAGAAGATGCGCCAATAAGCTACAGTCTTACGATTTCTGCTTTTTATCTGCCTCAATTAGCTGACCTGAAAGCAGAGCTTCCGAAAATCGATGCACCTGCACCGGCTGGAAAAGCAAATCCGTTAAGCCGGTTTTCAAAAGTGACCAAGCCTTAATTAACAATCTTGCGAACGAACAAATAATTTGGCGAAAGTCTACGATAACAAGACGACAAAAGTCTTGTTATTTTTTTTTGTCTTTATGATAGGATGGAACAAATTACTCATCGGTAGAGAGAGGAGAACGATTTGTGGACAAGCCTAAAAAGGGCAATACGATTAAGATAAAATTAAATGGAGAAGAGCAGCACCATCAGGAAGACTCCCCAAAAAAAGAGACAGTCGCCAACATCTATCCAATTCCAAGAGTGATAAAAGTAAATTCGGATCTATCAGAATCGGATGGATTTATAGAAACAGCAGCAGCACAGGAACCGGTTGATGAAAGCTTTGATTGGATTATTCCTGAATCCGCTGAAAATGATATTGAGGAATTTCATATTCCCAGCAGCAACAAAACTCCTAAAAAAAGTGGAACTAAAAAATTGACATCATTTTCACCTAACTTTAAAAAGAAGACTGGTCAGCCGTTTGGGTCCATCTTAATTTCAGCCACTTTTGCCATCCTTATTGGTCTTACAATTGGGTTTGTTATGCTTAAATTGGTGATCACAGAGACAGATGGTAAGGTGGACACTGAACCAACAGCGGTAGAAGTAAATGGCAGCAAAGAAAACAAACCGGCTACCGGAAAGGCAGGCACGGCAGTCATAGGCCAAGTAACCGCATATCTCGTTCAAGGCGGAGTTTATTCCTCGAAAGATGGTGCAAAGGAAACTGCTGCTCAGTTAACATCTCACGGTATTCCATCCCAATTGATCGAAAAGGATGGCCAGCAGTTTATCTTTCTAGGTGTGGCTGATTCAATGGAGACAGCAAAATCGCTAAGTGGACAATACAATGAAAATGGGGCCGAAGGTGCATTTCCCAAGTCATTATTACTAAAGGAAAAGAAGTTTTCCGATATCTCAGCAAAAGAAATAAATTTTCTAGAGGCAGTACCAACCATCTATGAAACCCTTTCGATGGCAACTTCTAGTGCGATGTTGACCCAAGAGATTCCAGAAGAATCTAGCAAAGCCCTGGTAACTATTGAAGACCAGTTAAAGGTAACTAGTATAAAGAACGCGAAGGTGAAAAAGCTACAAGCGGAATTAACCAGTGCGGACGAAAAGGTAAAGACCTATCAAAAATCGAAAGATACGAAGGATTTAACGGAAGCGCAGCAGCATTTATTAAACTTCCTGTCCTCCTATTATTCAATGTAAACGACAAAGCTCGATATTTTCCGGGAAATGAATTATGCCACGCACGAAGCCTGTCCATGCTGGGCAGGCTTTTCAATGACCAGAAACTAACAATAAAATAACCACCAGATAATTTTACAAATTTCATCAAAATTTAATACTCTAAAAATTGTTTGCTTCTGCAATTTCTGATAGGATTAAATTGTATCTCCCTAATGAAACGAAAAGGTAAGGTGATTGAATGCAGAACCTCATTTTAGCCTCTTCTTCTCCACGGCGAAAGGAACTTCTAGAAACTCTCCGTTTAACATTCGCGATTTCAAGCAGTGATGTTGATGAAAGTTTTAACCCAGAGCTCTCCCCGGAGGAAGTAGTGATGGAGTTAGCCGATCGTAAAGCACAGGCTGTTTTTAAAAATAATAAGAACGCCTTTGTGATTGGCTCAGACACTATTGTCGTTGCGGATAATCGAATTTTGGGAAAGCCAGCAGATGAGGCCGAAGCCATTTCTATGTTACAAACTCTTTCAGGTAAGCAGCACGAGGTGTTTACAGGTGTTTCGATTGTGTCTCCAACAAATTCAACAAGGTTTTTTGAAAAAACTGAAGTGTGGTTTTGGGAGTTAACTGACGAAGAGATACGGGCCTATGTAAAAAGTGGTGAACCGCTTGATAAAGCAGGTGCATATGGCATTCAACAGCTCGGGAGTATGCTTGTCAAAAAAATAAATGGAGACTATTTTGCGGTTGTCGGCCTGCCGGTTTCAAGGACGATTAGGGAATTGAAAAAGGCAGGCTACCAGTTGCCGTATTAAAATTTTCTTAACTCCCTCCAAAAGGGAGGAAAAAAGAGTGTCCACAAATACATTAATGATCCGTGATTTCCCTCAAAACGAAAGGCCCAGAGAGCGCTTTATTCAACATGGACCGCAAAGCCTATCGAATCATGAACTCATTGCCATCCTGCTCAGGACCGGGACAAAAGACGAATCGGTCCTGCAATTATCGAATCGCCTGCTGACCCATTTTGAAGGGTTACGTCTCTTAAAAGCAGCCAGCTTAGAAGAAATTACTGAAATTAAAGGGATTGGCTCGGCTAAGGCGATTCAAATTCTCGCTGCCGTCGAAATAGGCAGAAGAATTGCCAACCTTAATCATACTGACCGCTATGTCATCCGTTCTCCAGAGGATGGTGCGAAGTATCTGATGAACGATATGCGCTTTTTGTCTCAGGAGCATTTTGTTTGCTTGTATTTAAATACAAAAAATCAAATCATCCATAAACAAACGGTGTTTATCGGCAGTTTGAATGCCTCGATTGTCCATCCAAGAGAGGTGTTCCGCGAAGCATTAAAGCGGTCTGCAGCCTCAGTCATTGCGGCGCATAATCATCCAAGCGGTGACCCAGCGCCAAGCCGTGAGGACATTGAGGTAACTAAAAGGCTTGTTGAATGCGGGAAAATAATTGGCATTGATCTTCTTGATCATTTGATTATCGGTGAAAATAAGTTTGTGAGCTTGAAGGAAAAAGGGTATTTATAACACTATGATTTTATTTGACGGTAAGATATAATAGTGGGTATGATTTTTTAGGAATGATTAGAATTTAATTAGATAAATAATGGAAAAAAAGACATGATATAAAAGTGATTACCTGCCTAATGGGAGTTTTTGCATTTCGTATCAGAAAGGGAGCTACAACACTATGTTTGGAATTAGAGCTAGAGATCTTGGGATTGACTTGGGTACTGCAAACACGCTTGTATATGTAAAAGGAAAAGGAATTGTGTTACGGGAGCCATCGGTTGTGGCGATGCATACCGATACAAAAAGTATTGTCGCAGTTGGCAACGACGCGAAAAATATGATTGGACGTACACCGGGGAATGTTGTTGCACTTAGGCCGATGAAGGATGGCGTTATTGCCGATTTTGAAACGACCGCATTGATGATGAAGCACCATATTCGTCAAGCACAGAAAGGAAAAGGTGTTTTCTCAAGTAATCCGTACGTGATGGTTTGTGTACCTTCCGGGATTACTGCTGTTGAGGAGAGAGCCGTCATTGATGCCACTAGACAAGCAGGGGCAAAGGATGCCTATACGATTGAAGAGCCATTTGCTGCGGCGATTGGAGCAAACCTGCCTGTTTGGGAGCCTACCGGCAGCATGGTCGTCGATATTGGCGGCGGTACGACTGAGGTCGCGATAATTTCCTTAGGGGGAATCGTGACAAGCATCTCGATCCGCGTTGGCGGCGATGAAATGGACGAGTCGATTATTACGTATATCCGAAAAAATTATAATTTAATGATTGGTGAACGGACATCTGAATCGATTAAAATGGAAATTGGCTCGGCGGGTACCCCTGAAGGAATCGACAATATGGAGATTCGCGGACGGGATTTATTAACGGGTCTGCCAAAAACAATTGAAATAACTGCAAAAGAGATTGCTGCTGCCTTGCATGATACAGTCTATGCGATTGTCGAAGCAGTCAAGAATACATTAGAAAAAACACCGCCTGAACTCGCGGCCGACATCATGGACCGCGGCATTGTTCTTACCGGCGGCGGCGCACTGCTTCGCAATTTGGACAGCGTGATTAGTGAAGAAACGAAAATGCCGGTCCTTATTGCCGAGAATCCACTTGATTGCGTTGCGATTGGGACAGGCAAAGCGTTAGACCATATTCATTTATTTAAAAACAAAGCGAAGTTGTAAGTCTTGTACTTTTTATCTATAGAAAAATAGAGGTGTATAATCATGCCACAGTTCTTTTTGAATAAACGTCTGATTATTTTGCTTGTCAGCATCATTGTTCTCGTGGCATTGATTGGGTTTTCTTTAAGGGAGAGAAGTAAACTATCCTGGCCGGAGCAATTTATTAAGGATACAACCGGTTGGGCTCAATCCCTGGTTTCGAAGCCTACCCATTTTGTTACAGGCTTTTTTGAAAATCTTCAGGATTTGCAAAATACATATGGTGAGAATAAGGAATTAAAAGCGCGGCTTGAAAAGCTTGTCAGCCTTGAATCACAAGTTCAAGAGTTGAACAAGGACAATAAAGATTTGCGTGATATTCTTGGTGAAAAAAAGACCCTGAGAGATTTCAAACCGTTACCAGCTACCGTTATTGGCAGAAACCCTGATCGTTGGCATGAAATGATTATTATCGACAAAGGCAATTTAAACGGCATCGAAAAAAATATGGCTGTTGTCACGGCAAGCGGCCTAATTGGAAAAGTAAAGAGCGTCACTAAATTCAGCTCAACCGTGCAGCTGTTGAGTGCTATGGATCCGAAGAATCGGATATCAGCGGTCATTCAAGGCGAAAAAGAAGTCTATGGTTTCGTTCAGGGCTTTGATGATAAACAAAAATTACTTTTGGTCAAGTCGATTCCCTCCGGGGCGAAAATTGAAAAAGGTCAAAAAGTCATTACCTCCGGTTTGGGTGGGGTTTTTCCACAGGGGCTGATGATTGGAAAAGTAGTCGATGTGAAACCAGATCAGTATGGTTTAAATCAAGCCGCTTATGTAAAGCCTGGGGCTGATTTCTATGATATCAATAATGTCATTGTCATTAAACGATTGATGACCCAGCCAGATAAAAAAGCAATATCCAATGGGAAGGAGGAGGAGTTGTGAGAAAATTCCTTCTTCCTCTTTTGTTTCTGTTCCTTTTTATATTAGAAAGCCTTTTTGTTCAGTATTTACCTAAAAAAGTGTTTGGGTTTGAGCGGATATTGGTTCCTCACTTTCTGATCATAGCGATTCTTTTCCTAACCATTTTTGTCGGAAAAAAACAGGGAATTATTTATGCCGCTATTTTTGGGCTATTATTTGACATTGTTTATGTTGAAATTATTGGCATTTACTTTTTCCTTTATCCCTTTATTGCTTATCTGATAAATAAACTAATGCAAATAATGCAAGCGAATATCATCATTGTCTTCCTTGCTACCCTGCTGGGGATCGCACTATTAGAGATTGGTGTTTATGAAATGAATTCCTTAATTCATGTGACAACCCTAGATTTTTTAAGCTTCATTAATTTGCGTTTATACCCAACCCTTATATTAAATGCAGTGTTCATCATCATTATGGGCTATCCTTTGAAGCGGCTGTTTGAAAAACATGCCGAGGCATTGAGAGCTGAATGATTTTTTTATTAAAAGAGGAGAATGGACACATCATGTCGAATTTTTTTATTAAGAAAAGGAAGTATATAATTTTCCACTTTGAGAATTGTCTAGCTCCAGCGCCCTAGCGGCTAGTGTCCTTCGCTCTCCGCCCTACGATAAGTCAACATCGAATCGCCTCTGGCTCTTCGTGTTTCCTTTATCTCAGTTGGAGCGCTCCAGGCCATACGCCGCTGACCAGGGCGCTTGCGCTTTTCTAATTAGTCCGTACTTTCGATTCGGAATAAGCATGAGAAAAGGCGAAATATAGGGATTGAGCCCTATTTTGTTGCAAGGACTGATTCCATTTGCTTGTTCCGAAATTGCTTTCTATTATGAGGTGAAAATTTCTCCATGAAAAAGCGGCAAAATGTTACAATAAAAGGAACGAAGGAAGGTCTTGTCCTTCATCTTGATGATACATGTTCTTACGAGGAACTAAAGAGGGAATTGGACCAAAAGCTTTCGGCTAATTCGAGGACACAGGATGAGAAGCATTTAATTCCTGTTAAATTGGAAGTTGGCAACCGCTATATATCCGAGGCACAGCAGGAAGAGCTAAAAAACTTAATTCGTCAAAAGAAGAATTTCGTTGTTGATGGCATTGTGTCCAATGTAATCACAAGGGAATATGCGGAACGATTAATGGAAGAAAACGAAGTCATGACCGTTTCGAGAATTATTCGTTCGGGACAAGTGCTCGAAGCCCCAGGTGATTTATTATTAATTGGCGATGTCAACCCAGGTGGAACGGTGATTGCGGGCGGAAATATTTTTATCATGGGAACATTAAAGGGAATTGCCCATGCCGGCTGCTTTGGGAACGACCAATCAGTGATTGCGGCATCAAGTATGAAACCATCCCAGCTCCGAATCAGCGAATTTCTAAATAGAGCACCAGACATCACGCAGACCACAGAAAAGCGGGAAATGGAATGCGCATACATAGATGAAAACCATCAAATCATCGTTGATAGATTACAAGTTTTAATTCAATTAAGGCCTAATTTAAACAGATTCGAAGGGGGACATTAATGTGGGAGAAGCAATTGTAATTACATCCGGTAAGGGCGGCGTTGGTAAAACCACCACTTCCGCTAATATTGGCACGTCACTAGCCCTTCAAGGAAAAAAAGTTTGCTTAGTGGATACAGACATCGGCCTTCGAAACCTGGATGTCGTCATGGGACTTGAGAACAGAATTATTTATGACCTTGTTGATGTTATCGAAAAAAGGTGCAAAATCCATCAAGCCTTGGTTAAGGACAAACGATTTGATGGGCTGCTCTATTTATTGCCAGCCGCTCAAACGGTTGATAAATCAGCTGTTAGGCCTGAGCAAATGAAGGAACTAATTACGGAATTAAAGCAAGACTATGATTATATCATTATTGATTGTCCCGCAGGAATTGAACAGGGTTTCCAGAATGCCATTGCCGGAGCAGATCAAGCGATTGTGGTAACCACGCCAGAGGTTTCAGCTGTTCGCGATGCTGACCGGATTATTGGCCTGCTTGAAAAACAAAAGGACATGGAATCGCCAAAATTAGTCGTCAACCGGATTCGAAGTCATATGATGAAGAGCGGTGATATGCTCGATATTGATGAAATTACTCAACATTTATCGATCGAGTTATTTGGTATTGTCGCCGATGATGATGAGGTGATTAAGGCATCGAACCATGGTGAACCGATTGCTCTAAATCCAAATAGCAAGGCCTCCATTGCTTATCGTAATATTGCCAGAAGGATTCTCGGCGAATCCATTCCGTTGCAGCCACTCGAAGAAGCTAACAAGAATGTCTTTACAAAAATTAAAAAGTTTTTCGGTGTTCGTTAATTTATCAGCCTGCCCACATTGCCCGTGGACGGGCTGTTTTTAATTTAAGTCATACTCTGCAAATTCCTTTCATAAACTTGTACAAAAAAGTGGGAAAAGGGTTGATGGGGATGGCGAGGTCTACACCGGAAGAAATTCGGCGACGTATCGCAAAGCGGAAAAATGAAAAAGGAACAGTTTCAAAGAGCCCGGAGAGCCCAATTGCCTGGGCGGGTGATGATGAAAAATACGGCTATAATCTTATGTCTGCCTCGGGAAACAACAGCGGCGATGATGGGCACCCATTATTTAAGAAAGAGGTATTCTTCTTTAAAATATTGGCCTCAGTTCTCTTGTTTTTGACGATAGCTATTTTATTTCGAACGCATTCATCTGCCCTTGATCCGGCACGAAACGTTGTCATGAAAACGATGGACACCGATTTTAAATTTGCAGTCGTTTCTAACTGGTATGAAAGCAGGTTCGGGAAGCCATTGGCACTGCTGCCATTTTCCGAAACGGATAAGGTAGGGAAAAAAGAGGTAGTTCAAAAGGAATTTTCCGTTCCCGCGATGGGGAAAATCCTCGAAAACTTTGAAAAAAATGGCCAAGGCATCATGATTGAAACGGGTAAGGGTGCGGCGGTCCAAGCAATTAATGACGGCTTTGTCCATTTCATAGGGGTTAAGGAAGGTTTGGGAAAAACGGTCATCATCCAGCATTCCGATAAAACGGAAACGTGGTACGGAAATTTAGATGAAATTAATGTCAAATTATATCAATATATTGATAAAAGAACGGTGGTCGGCAAGGTTTCAACCTCAACAGGTGAGGATAAAACAAAAGGCAAGTATTACTTTGCGATAAAAAAAGGCGATGATTTTATCGACCCCATCCGGGTGATTTCCTTTGATGAATAGAGCCATTTATTTACTGCGCCTCGTTTCGATTCACCCCTTGTTGTGGCTTGTGATTGCTCTATCGATTGCGACCGGCCGTTTCCTTGAAGCTTGCTTGCTGCTTGGGATTATTTTTATCCATGAAATGGGGCATGCTGCTGCGGCTTCTTTTTTTTCATGGAGAATCAAAAAGATTACCCTTCTGCCGTTCGGCGGGGTTGCCGAGATGGATGAGCACGGCAACCGCCCCTTAAAGGAAGAAACGATTGTCGTGCTTGCCGGACCGCTCCAGCATGTATGGATGGTTGCTCTAGCGTACTTATTGTTGTCCATGCACGTAATACCGGAAGATTTATTTCTTCTTTTTCTTCACTACAACCTGATGATTTTTATTTTCAATCTGTTTCCCGTTTGGCCGCTTGATGGCGGGAAGCTTGTGTTCTTACTGCTCTCATTAAAAATGCCCTTTCCAAGTGCCCATCGGATAACGCTCATCCTTTCTTTTTTCGGCTTATGTCTTTTTTCGATGGTCATTTTAATTGCTGCCCCTGCTCATATCAATGTCTGGGTCATCATTGCCTTTTTATATTTCACGTTGTATCACGAGTGGAAGCAAAAACGATTTGTTTTTATGAGATTTTTATTAGAGCGTTATTATGGAAAAAAATCCGCACTCCGAACCTTGAAACCAATCCAGGCCAATGAACAGGAGCTGCTCATCCATGTGTTGGAGAAATTTCAACGCGGCTGCAAACATCCCATTATCGTCGAAGCGGATGGCCGCGAAAAAGGGATGCTAGACGAAAATGAACTACTCCACGCCTATTTTACCGAAAAACGACTAACCGATAAAATCAGCGACCTTCTTTTTTCATATTAAATGGTATAATTAGAAAAAGTGGAAGCGCCCTGTTGACGAGCGCTTCTATTAGATTAAGAAGGATACACGATGTTCATTGAAAACTGACAAATAAGGGTTATTAAAGACATTTCTGGAGAAAATCAGTGGGTTTTGTCCTTAATAAGGGCTATTAAAGACATTTCTGGCGAAAAGTCAGCGGTTTTGTCCCTAATAAGGGAATTCTAGAAGATCAAAAGACAATTAGCTATTTTTATAAAGTGAGGATGCTCGTTTTGGAAACATTAATTATCAATTACAATGCACGGGAAAAGCGCTTTGCCTATCTAAAAGACAACCGTGTGGAAAATATCGTCTTTGACCGGCCAGAACATCAATCACTGGTCGGTAATATTTATTATGGGACTGTTTCGAAGGTCCTGCCCGGAATGAATGCTGTGTTCATCGATATTGGTGAGGAGAAAAATGCTTATTTGCACCGCGATCTGCTCCCATCCTATCTGTTATCGACCGAAAAGGGGCGTAACATCAGCTCATTCGCCCATCAAGGTGAAAAGATGCTTGTTCAGGTCGATAAGGATGCTACCGGCACAAAGGGAGCGAGAGTGACGGGGATTATTGAAGTGCAGGGCAGCCACCTCATTTATATGCCGAAGGGGCGCTATGTAGCCGTATCGAAAAAAATTGCTGATGATTCGCAAAAGGCAATGCTCCGTCGGCTGGGTCAACGTTTAAAAACAGAGGAAGAGGGCATCATTTTCCGTACCTCAAGCATTTATTGCGCGGAGGAGGAAATTCACGAGGAACTGCACACCCTAAGACGTCAATATGAAGAGCTAATCCAGACCGCCGCTGCCATAAAAAAGCCGAGATTACTTTTTCAAAAAGATACCTTTCTTGAAATGATCGGAGAGCAAGTGGCGAATATGAAGTCGGGCGAAGTGATCGTCGATGATTTAGCAGTAAAGAAATTGGCTGAGGAGAAAAATGGCGAGGTTAAGCATACGTACTACAATGGAAAAGAGAATATTTTCTCTGCAAACAAAGTGGAGCATGAAATTGATAAGGCCCTGAAACGGATTGTCTGGCTTGATCATGGTGCCTATTTAATTTTTGACGAAACGGAAGCGTTGACGATTGTTGATGTCAATACCGGGAAGTTTTCTGGGAAAAGTGATTATCAGGAAACGGTCTTAAAAACGAATCAGCTTGCTGCCAAAGAAATCGTCCGCCAGCTCCGTCTCCGCGATATAGGCGGGATTGTCCTGATTGATTTTATTGATATGACGCGCGTTCAGGATAAGCAATCAATTGTTGACCTCATCGAAAGGGAGGTAACGAAGGACGAGAAAAGAACGAAAATCATCGGCTTTACGCCCCTCGGCATTCTGCAGCTGACGAGGAAGAAGACAAAGGTCACACTTTCGGAGGCATTACAAGTGAAGTGCCCTGTCTGCGAAGGCACGGGACGAATCCTGAGTGCGGAGACAATTGCGTTTCGGCTTGAGCGGGAGCTGTTAGAGCACCGTCAGTCTGAATTTGATGCTGTACTAGTCGAAACGACCAAAGAGGTCAAAGAGACGCTCCTGGGCCCGAATGAGGCACATCGAGATGGTTTGGAGGATTTACTCCATCTCAAACTATACTTTTCAATCCAATCAGCAGCTAAACCGTATTATCTCCTAAAACAGTTTGGCAATGAAAAGGAGTTAGCACAGAAAGCTGTCGATTTCTATTGACACTTTTGCCTATATTATGTTAGGATTTTAATGTTATGTTTGTAGCACCCGTGCTACAACCGCACAGATCAGGTACTAAGAGTTATGCTTTAAGCATAAGCGCCTGTGTATGGCGAGTCTGAGTTTATAAGGAGGTGCAGTTCATGTACGCAATTATCGAAACTGGCGGTAAACAAGTGAAAGTCGAAGAGGGCCAAGCTATCTACATTGAAAAATTAAATGTTGAAGCTGGTGAAACAGTTACTTTTGACAAAGTTCTTTTCGTTGGCGGTGAAAGTGTAAAAGTAGGAAGCCCTGTTGTTGCAGGCGCTACGGTTACAGCTAAAGTCGAAAAACAAGGTCGTCAAAAGAAAATCACTGTTTTCAAGTACAAATCGAAGAAAAACTACCATAAGAAGCAAGGTCATCGTCAACCTTACACTAAAGTAGTCATCGAAAAAATCAACGCGTAAGGTGTTGGAAAATAGATGATTGAAATTACAATTAATCGTACTGTGTCCGGAATGATTCAGTCTTTCGAAATGAGTGGTCATGCATTATTTGCTGACCGGGGTAAGGATATCATTTGTGCAGGTGTATCGGCTGTTTCCGTTGGGAGCATCAATGCAGTGCACGAATTAACAGGTGTCACCCCTGACATTGAACATCGAGCAGACGGGTTTCTCCGCTGTGTTGTACCGGATCAACTTCCGGAAGACATCTACGAGAAGATTCAGTTGATTCTTGAAGCAATGGTTGTTTCGTTACGAACGATTGAAGAAGAGTATGGAAAGCACATTAAGATTACCTTCAAAAAGCAGGAGGTGGAATAAATGTTATTAAAATTAGATCTTCAGTTGTTTGCATCTAAAAAGGGAGTAGGTTCTACACGGAACGGACGTGACTCTATCTCTAAGCGTCTTGGCGCTAAGCGTGCTGATGGACAATTCGTTTCTGGTGGTTCAATCCTTTACCGTCAACGCGGTACAAAGATTTATCCAGGTGAAAACGTAGGCCGCGGCGGAGACGACACTCTTTTTGCAAAGATTGATGGCGTTGTGAAATTTGAGCGCTTTGGTCGTGACCGTAAAAAAGTGAGCGTTTATCCTGTAGCACAAGAAGCTTAAGGATTACACGAAAACTCTAACCTGTTTGGTTAGAGTTTTCTTTTTGCTAACGAATTTTTCCTTCCATATTACACTTCAGGGAAACGACTTCGAAAAAGCACTCTTTTGCCTCTAATTACATTCATAAGTAAAAAAAGCTTACTCATGGTTATTTTTTTGATATACTATCAGCAAACAGTGTTCCGGCACTTTAATGTGGGAGTGTACGTATGGGGAAAGAATGGGATATCGTTGAAGTGCTGCGGCACTCACGACATGATTGGTTAAATAGGCTGCAATTAATAAAGGGAAACTTGGATTTAAATCGAATGGACCGGGCAAAGGCAGTTATTGATGAGATTGTCATCGAAACGCAGCATGAAACAAAGCTTTCAAATTTAAATATGCCAATGCTGGCCGCGCTGCTGTTGAAATCCAATTGGGAGAACCCTTCCTTTAAACTTGAATATGAGGTGCTTCAGGATTCGGTATCCTTACATATGGATGATGGACTCATGACAAATTGGACCAACTTATTTTTTTCCTGTTTGAATGAGGGGATTGAAGCATTCCAAGAAAATCACTTATCGATAACAATTGAACCGCAATCAACGGGGATTCGTTTCTTTTTTGATTTTAGCGGGATAATAATAAAAAGGGAACTGATTGAAAAATTCCTTGCTGATCAAATTGGACTTATAGATTTAGTTATCAAGGAATTTTCTGAGAGCGAACTCGGATTAGAAGTTTTTATGCCCTTTTTATAATTTTGGTATAAAGATGCGAGTCCTACGTTGTGATATCAGTTGAACTATTAGCGCAAGACTGGAGGAATAAGATGTTTGTCGATCAAACGAAGATTTATGTAAAAGGTGGAGACGGCGGCAATGGTATGGTGGCGTTTCGTCGTGAAAAATATGTTCCAAATGGCGGGCCGGCCGGCGGTGATGGCGGTAAAGGTGCCAATGTTGTTTTTGAAGTAAATGAGGGCTTACGGACGTTAATGGATTTCCGTTATCAGCGTCATTTTAAAGCACCCCGCGGCGAGCATGGCATGGCCAAAAACATGCATGGCGCGAATTCCAAGGATATGATTGTCAAGGTGCCACCCGGAACAGTTGTCATCGATGAGGAAACAAAAGAGGTTATTGCTGATTTAGTTGAGAATGGCCAGCGGGCTGTGATTGCCAAAGGTGGCCGCGGCGGACGGGGAAATTCACGTTTCGCCACGCCAACAAATCCAGCACCTGAGTTATCTGAGAATGGCGAGCCGGGCCAAGAGCGCGACGTTATCCTTGAATTAAAACTGCTAGCCGATGCTGGTCTTGTTGGTTTTCCGAGTGTGGGTAAATCAACACTTTTATCCGTTGTTTCAGCGGCTAAGCCGAAAATCGCTGAGTACCATTTTACCACGATTGTCCCGAATCTTGGCATGGTCGAAACGGAAGATAACAGAAGTTTCGTTATGGCTGACCTTCCAGGTTTGATTGAAGGGGCAAGTGAAGGGGTGGGCCTGGGGCATCAATTCTTACGGCATATTGAACGGACAAGAGTCATTGTCCATGTCATCGATATGGCTGCGACGGATGGCCGTGATCCGTATGAGGATTACCTGACGATTAATCGGGAATTAAACGAGTATAATTTAAGGTTGATGGAGCGTCCACAAGTTATTGTTGCGAATAAAATGGATATGCCTGAAGCTGAGGAAAACTTACAAAAATTCAAAGCTCAACTAAAGGATGATTCTCCGATTTTCCCTATTTCTGCACTAACGAGAAAAGGGTTACGTGATCTATTGTTTGCTGTGGCAGATTTAATTGAGAATACCCCAGAATTCCCACTTGATCATGAAGAAGAGGAAACAACGGGAATTCATCGCGTTCTCTATAAACATGAGGCAGAGCCGCAGGCATTTACAATCACCAGAGAATCAGATGGTTCATTTGTCGTTTCTGGTGAAAAAGTAGATAAGCTATTTAAGATGACGGACTTCTCAAGAGAAGAATCTGTTCGCCGGTTCTCACGGCAGCTTCGCGGTCTTGGGGTGGATGAAGCCCTACGCAAAAAAGGAGCAAAAGACGGGGATATCGTAAAATTATTAGAATTTGAATTTGAGTTTATCGAGTAAGCAGGAAGGGCCCCGAACAGATTGAGGCTGAGTGATGAATATGGATAACGTTGATAAAAAATTCTATTTGGTCCGTGAAGATGTTTTGCCGGAAGCGATGATAAAAACGCTTGAAGCGAAGGAAATGCTTGATAGAGGTAAGGCAGAATCGATTGCAGATGCTGTTCAGAAGGCCGATTTAAGCAGAAGTGCCTTTTATAAGTATCGGGATACCGTTTTTCCCTTTTCAACGATTAAAAAGGAAAAGATTGTCTCACTTTTCTTTCATTTGGAGGACCGTTCCGGCACTCTTTCAAAATTGCTGAGTGTGGTTGCATCTTCGGGGTGTAATGTTGTTACACTGCACCAAACGATTCCGTTGCAAGGGCGGGCGAATGTGACTCTTTCATTAAACACTTCTAACATTACGTCGGAAATTGATGATTTACTTAAAGAGCTAAGAAAGCTTGAATTTGTGGAGAAGGTAGAGGTGCTGGGAACGGGTGCATAGTGAAAACTATGCAGGGCTGTTCTCAGCTTTCTTTTTAAAAGAAGGGGTGGGGAAGTTATGAAAATCGGTTTTTTAGGACCAAAAGCAACATTTACCGAAATAGCGGTCAAAAAGGTTTTTCCGGGATTTGAGCTTGAGCCGTACCGGACGATTCCTGAAAGTATGGATGCGATTGTGGAAAAGGCTGTGGACCTAACAGTGGTTCCTGTTGAAAATGCCCTTGAAGGTTCAGTGAATGTTACCCTTGATTATTTAACACACGTGGTTCAGATTCCAATCATTGGCGAAATCACACTTCCCATTAAGCAGCATTTGATGGTTCATCCTGACAATATGGAAAAATGGCAAGAGGTAAACATTGTATACAGTCACTCGCATGCGATTGCCCAGTGCCATTCGTTTTTACATAATCATTTAAAAGGGGTTTCCATCGAGAGTGTGTCATCGACGGCGGCAGCGGCGAAAATGGTGATGGAACATCCTGAAATAAAGGCAGCTGCAATTGCCAATGAATTGGCGGCTAAAGAGTATGGGCTGGCCATAGTTCAAAAAGATATTCATGATTTCGATTATAACCATACCCGTTTTTTCGTTCTTTCAGAACAGGACCTGGATTTCGAATCGATCAGTGGTTCATCCCATTACAAAACAACGCTGATGGTTACCCTGCCTTCAGACCAAGCCGGAGCTCTCCATCAGGTGTTATCGGCATTTGCCTGGAGAAAATTAAATTTGTCAAAAATTGAATCAAGACCAATGAAAACAGGGATTGGCAATTACTTTTTCATTATTGATTTGGAAATGAAGCTCGACGAGGTGTTGATACCTGGAGCGATTGCCGAGCTCGAGGCATTGGGCTGCGGCGTTAAGGTTTTGGGAAGCTATCCGTCAATTATGGTGGATATGGAATAAGAAAAGAACCCAGACTGGGTTCTTTTTTTATTCCATCAATAATCCTTCTGCCTTCAGGGCCGCTTCCGCTTTATCGAGCGTTTGCTCGTTTGTGGCTGAAATGGTATGCAAGTGAATGCCGCTTGTTAATTCTGATAAGAAGGCAGCTTTTGTGTTTTTAATCTTTTTCATGAATTGTTTCACTTCTTGGCGGTTTGATACCATGATGGAAGCCGTTAAATCCCCGTAAACAGCATGCTCAATTTTTACATCCTTCACTGTTACACCGTGGTCCACAAATAAATTAAGCTCTCTCTCTGCATCTTCAGGCGTATGCCGGCAGGCTACCGTCCTTTCGAATAATGGTACGCCTGAACTTTGTGTTAAATACATATATCCTTGACTCGTCGCAATTATCGGTTCGTTTTTTGCTTTAAGAAGTGTAATATCCCCAACAATGACCTGTCTGCTTACATTCGTTTTTTCAGCTAAATCACTTCCGGTAATTGGATAGCTACTTTTCTTAAGCAATTGCAAAATAAACTTTCTCCGGTCTTCCCCTAATATCTTTTTCTGTTCCATTTTTCAAAAAACGCTCCTCACACTAGGCATAATGACCAATTTTATCATAACGGTTGGGAAAAAAAAACTTTCTTAGCCGGGGAGAGGATAAGGATTTTTCAATATTAAAATTCATATTTTTTGAAAAAAAGCATAAGTTTTTGTGAAGAAGGATAGCACTTTGCCCATTACCACATAGACTATATGGACTTATGCCATAGGAGGGGAAATCAGAGTGAAGATCCATATCGTACAGAAAGGGGATACTCTTTGGAAGATTGCCAAGAAGTACGGCGTGAATTTTGAAGAGCTGAAAAAGATGAATTCACAGCTCAGCAACCCTGATATGATTATGCCCGGTATGAAAGTAAAAGTCCCAACAACAGGTGGAACAGTAAAAAAAGAATCACCTGTGGGGACCCATAAACCAGGTACTACAATCAACTTAGGAGTTAAGAAAGAAATGCCGCTTGCTGAGCACCCGTTTGCCAAAGAGAAACCAGTACCCATGAAGGAAATACCGAAAAAAGAAGTACCAATCAAAGAACAACCAATCATTAAAGAACAACCCATCATAAAAGAACAACCAATTATAAAGGAAGCGCCAAAAACACCTTATACTCCAAAAATGCCTCTGCAAGTAGTCCCGGAAATCGATGTTAACAATTATTACATGACCAACATGACAAATATGACCGTACCGCCGCCTAAACCCGCTAATATACTTCCAGAAGTTAAAGAAGTTCCGAAGAAAGAGATCCCTATTCCGGTTCCACCGCCCGTACAAGAGGTGCCGTGTGAGATGCCGCAGGATTATTGTGTCCCAGTTACACCGGTAATGCCGGGTCCTGGTTTCTGTCCGCCTTTTGGTGGGGGGTTCCCAATGCCGATGCACACAATGCCGCCGATGATGCCGTACGCGCAAATGCAAGGTGCTCCTTATGCACCAAATATGGTACCACCTGGAATGGTGCATGGTAATCCGGGAGCTGCGCCAATCGGGACTGGTGCACCAATGATGCCTGGACAGTACTTTCATGATGAATCATCATCATTTATGCCGCAAATGCCTGTTATGAACCCGGGGTATAATCCAGGAGCAGTGATGGGTGGACAAAACCAATTCCAACAGCAGCCAATGGGAACACCTTACATGGACCCGGCAGCTTACGGTCAAATGCCAGCAGGGTACGGCCAGATGCCAGAAGGTTACGCCCAGCAAATGCCGGCAGGGTACGGTCAGATGCCAGAAGGCTACGGCCAGCAAATGCCAGGAGGGTACGGACAAATGCCAGAAGGCTACGGCCAGCAAATGCCAGCAGGTTACGGCCAGCAAATGCCAGGAGGGTATGGACAAATGCCAGAAGGCTACGGCCAGCAAATGCCAGCGGGTTACGGTCAAATGCCAGGAGGGTATGGCCAGATGCCGGCGGGCTACGGTCAAATGCCAGGAGGGTACGGCCAGATGCCAGAAGGTTACGGTCAGATGCCAGCGGGCTATGGCCAGGTGCCAGGAGGCTACGGCCAAATGCCAGGAGGCTATCCGATGGAAAGCTCAGTCGGATTCCCGACAGCCCAAAATCCGGGTGGATTTGCTCCCGCAGCACCGCCAGGAACCGCGGCCAGAAATCCAGCGATAGGAAATCCGTACGGAATGGGCGCCCCATATGGTCAAATACCATATGGGTACCCGCAAATGAGCGGTCAGGCTTCACAAGGAATGGGCCCATCCATTGCCGCCTTTGAAACAGCAGAAATGGCTGGACCTGCAAATCCACCTCAGGGGTTACCAGTAGGAACGGGTGCTTTAAGTGATTGCGGCTGTGGAGCAGCACCGGCAGAAATGCCGCAATTTGTTCCGCCTACACCGCCGATTTACAGTGCACCATATACAGGACCTGTTAATGTGGCGCAGCCGCCTTATATGAACCCATATGGTATGGATCCGACTGGGTCGAATCCGTACGGTATGCCAGGTTACCGTGATGAAAGCAATTAATAGATCAGTGAACAAAAACGGAGACGATGATTATTTTGATCGTCTCCTCTCTTATTTTCAGTCACAATTTTATGAAAGAATCATTGGGTTGATTCCAATTCGTAAGAGCGTATTTTTGCTAAAAACGAAGAAAAATACTTATATCATTAAAGGGTATCGTACGAACAGCAGGCTTAGACTTCAAGAAGCCTTTACAACCACACTTAGAAGAGAAGGATTTACCAAGGCTTATTTATTCTTAGCTCCTCCAGTGAAAGAGCAACTTTTTTTTGAAGGGACTTACTTTGGCTGTATCGAGTACATTGCTCCCAATAAAATCGATTTTTCGTTTCATTCTCAAAAAAACCGCCTGGATGGAACGGAGTTGTTAAACCAATTCCATAACACAACAGCATCATTTGCCGCCCGGTATCGAACCTTACTCCCAAATGGCCGCCTCATTGAAAAATGGACGGAGCGCCTTCATGTTTTTTCAACTAATATTCCCTTTCTCGGCTATTTTATCAACGAACCGTTCATCTCGGAAATCGTGTCCTGGGCAAAATGGTCGCTTGCAGGTATGGAAAAACACCAAGCCTTTTTTAAAAAGGAACCCGTTGTCATCCTTCACGGCGATGTTGCTCATCACAATTTTTTAAGGGATACTTTGGGGCAGTTACATTTAATTGATTTTGATTTAATCAGTATTGGACCTGCTTCAATGGATTATTTACAATATGCAAATCGGATTCTTCCCTTTATCGACTGGTCATTTGAAAGGCTGGCGAGCCATAAACATATTAAGAAATATTTACATGAAAGGGCTTTTTTATTTGCCTTAGCTTATCCGGCCGATATTTTTCGGGAATGGAACCGAATGATCCGCGAAAAATCGTACAATGATCCGGTGAAATATAAGCAGGTGATGGATTTAACGATTGGCCAGTTTTATGCCAGAAAAAAATTTATCGACCATTTAAAGGATTTATTGGACTGAATGAAATCCTCCGGAAAATAACACCCTAGTAAAGAGCATGTCATGATGCTCAGGATGTTAATTAAGGGGGTTTTTCGCTTGAACAAGAAACAGTGGATGATTCCTCTTTCAGCCGTAATGATGATTGGACTAGCGGGATGTACAAGTGATACTAATCGTACGGGTGTTAGTGAAAAAAACAACAACAATCCGCTGAGGCCGGTTGGATATTACTCCAACGAAAACCACCCAACCAATGATAATGAGCTGCTTAGAGATAATGATGGAGCGCTAACAGAAATAATGGATCATACGCTCGGGGACGAGGATAATGTAACAAATGAACAAAATAGAAGGCAGATGCAAACAAGGGATGAAAATGGCAATCCCAAGAATCCTACGACACCGTTAGCATCGAAAGACCGAAATTTTTTCCAACGGGATAATCGTTTTAGTACAAGTGATATGAACTATCACGGCCATCTCAATAAACAAATTGGAAAAACAGGTATTTCTACGGACCCTAAGTTCCAGGATAATTTCTCCAATAAAATCAGGAGTAAAGTGGCAAAGATAAATAATGTACAGGATGTAAGGTCCGTTGCCTACGGAAATACGGTGATTGTTTCGGTGAATTTAGCTGATAATAGCAAAGCCGCCGCCACAAAACAAGCAATCAGAAATGTGGTTAAGCCTTATGCGGACGGAAGAACGATAACTGTCCTCACGGATGAGGGCACCATCGGCCGCGACCGTAACATCAGAAATGATACCCAGCGCAACAAGGGCGGGAGCTAAATTCCTTTTGAAAAAGAGCAAAGCTTTTCGGGCTTTGTTCTTTTTTCGTACGCAAGGATAAAAAGGCAAAATAAGGCTAAACTAGTACTGCAAAGATTGTTCAATTTTTAACAATAAGAGGTGAGTAGCATGAGGTATCATTGGATAGCAATAGGTCGGTACAGTTTTGCCGTATTCGCTGTTCTGCTCTTCATGTTTACCGGCGTGGCCCCGGAAATGATGAAATCTGGCTCTGCTGCACAACCGGATAGCCATCAAACACAAGCAAAGAAGGAACCGCGCTACTTGACGGTAGTTTTAGAAAAATACTATTTGGATGGAGAAATAAGTCAGGAAGTAGTCCAAGAGAAATGCTGGTCAATGGAGAATTTCTGGGCTAAGTACGACCAATGGCAGCTTATTGACAGCGATGAATCGACAATGGTCTTTAGGAAACAAGTTAACGATATATCACCATTGCTGAAGGCAAATGGCTTTTTTGGGATAAGTGATAATGGTGTTTTGACTATTTTTAATGGCAGGCCCGGCCAATCCCGAATCATTCAATCTTTTTTTCAATTAGATATTATGAAGCTGGAAAGCAAAAAGCAAGAAGAGTTGATTCAAGGCATCCCCATTAAATCAAAAGATCATTATGTAGAGGTTTTAGAAACTTTTAAGCCTTATTCGATAAAAAAAGAATAGAAACTACTGCGAATCAGACTGACTTTTTATTTCAGCCTGATTTTTTTTGCTATTTTCTCGTTCTAACCACTTTTTTTCTGTCTAGCATAGGTTTATCGGCGAATTTACATGATTTATCGGCGAATTTAAGTAATTTATCAGCGAATTCACATGATTTATCAGCGAATCAGCAAAACAGAATAATTCGACATTTTACCAAGGAACGATTTTCTTCAATTCCCCTGTTTATTTATGTTAAAATGGTAGACAGCATGAATTTCACTGTAGTGGGTTCAATCTAGGGGAGAGAATACGATTGTATGAATTTATAAAAGGAACCGTCGAGTTTGTCGGTCCAGAATATATTGTCATTGAGAACAATGGGATTGGCTATCAAATCGCTACGCCAAATCCGTTTATTTATGCGGGGAAAATCGAAACAATGATAACTGTTTATACCTATCATTATGTTCGCGAAGATTTAATAGCCCTTTACGGCTTTGAAACAAGAGAAGAAAAAAAGCTTTTTACTAAATTATTAAATGTTTCGGGAATCGGGCCTAAAGGGGCGCTGGCCATCCTTGCTTCCGGCGAGGTCCAGCAGGTGGTAGCCGCGATTGAAAACGAAGATGAGAGCTTTCTAGTTAAATTCCCGGGTGTCGGCAAAAAAACCGCCCGGCAAATGATTCTTGACTTAAAGGGAAAATTGCAGGATATCGTCCCAGATTATTTCCCGAATTTATTTAATGCCGATCAACTTTCATTAAATACGCAAGGAAGTAATACAGCCTTTGATGAGGCGGTTTTAGCATTGAAAGCGCTGGGGTATTCTGAAAAGGAAATTAAAAAGATTTCACCTGAGTTAAGAAAAGAACAGCTGTCAACAGACCAATACATTAAAAATGCACTAAAGCGGCTTTTAAAATAGGTGGTGATGATGCATGGAAGAGCGGATAATTTCTAGTGAAGTGACCGAGAGCGAGATTAGCTTGGAACAAAGCCTCAGGCCGCAAACCTTAAAGCAATACATTGGACAGGATCAGGTTAAGGATAATTTAGAAATTTTTATAAAGGCAGCAAGACTTCGCAAGGAAACGTTAGACCATGTACTCCTTTACGGCCCGCCGGGATTGGGGAAGACGACACTAGCGGTGATTATCGCGAATGAAATGGGTGTGAACATCCGCACCACTTCAGGACCGGCAATTGAAAGGCCTGGCGATTTAGCGGCGATTCTAACCGCACTTGAGCCAGGAGACGTTTTATTTATTGATGAAATTCACCGCCTGCAACGGACAATTGAAGAAGTGCTCTATCCGGCGATGGAGGATTTCTGCCTTGATATCGTGATTGGCAAAGGCCCAAGTGCAAGATCTGTCCGCCTCGACCTGCCGCCATTTACGCTTGTTGGAGCGACAACAAGGGCAGGCTCCTTGTCCGCTCCGTTACGGGATCGATTTGGAGTTTTAAGCCGTCTCGAGTATTATAAGGAAGATCAATTAAAAAATATTGTACTCAGAACCGCAGAATTGTTCGCTACTGAAATCGATGACCTTTCAGCAGCCGAAATCGCTAGGAGAGCAAGGGGAACTCCAAGGATCGCCAATCGTCTCCTCCGCCGGGTGAGAGATTTTGCCCAAGTACGGGGAAATGGTACAATTGACAGTAAGATTGCGAACGAAGCGCTGGAACTCCTGCAGGTGGACCGGCTGGGCCTTGACCATATTGACCATAAATTGCTTAAAGGTATCATTGAAAGGTTTAGGGGCGGCCCTGTTGGCCTAGATACGATTGCCGCATCGATTGGTGAAGAGGCGGAAACAATTGAAGATGTGTATGAACCATATTTACTGCAGATTGGATTTTTGCAAAGAACCCCAAGGGGCAGGGTGGCAACCGCAGCGGTTTACCACCATTTCGGCATGCAGATGCCTGCCCAGTGATTGGGTGATATTAATCAAGGATTAGGGTGTAACTATATGAAGGTAGATTTATTTGATTTTCATTTGCCTGAGGAATTAATTGCGCAAGTTCCGCTTAAAAACCGGACAGACAGCAGATTAATGATCTTGGATAAACACACAGGCGAAATAAAGCATGAGGTATTTAAAAATATTAGCGAATATTTGCGTGAAGGGGATTGCCTTGTCTTAAATGATACAAAGGTACTTCCTGCACGCCTTTTTGGTGTCAAAAAAGATACAGGTGCCAAAATTGAGGTCCTTTTGTTAAAACAGCTTGAAGGGGATCAGTGGGAGACGTTGATTAAGCCTGCTAAGCGTGTGAAAGAAGGAACGGAAATTGACTTCGGGAATGGACTGTTAACAGCCGTTTGTACAGGAACCTCTGACCACGGTGGCAGGGTCTTGGATTTTAAATATGATGGTATTTTTTACGAGGTGCTCGACCAATTAGGTGAAATGCCGCTCCCGCCATACATAAAAGAGCAGCTTGATGACCGGGATAGATATCAAACGGTGTTTGCCCGTGAACCGGGTTCTGCGGCAGCACCGACAGCAGGTCTTCATTTTACGGAAGGCTTATTAACGGAAATTAAAGAAAAGGGTGTTCATATTGCGTTTATTACCCTTCATGTCGGGCTCGGGACCTTTAGACCTGTCAGTGTCGACGATGTTCTAGCGCACGATATGCACTCGGAATTTTATATGGTAACAGAAGGAACGGCACGGCTTCTCAATGAAGTCAGGAGTAATGGCGGCAGAATCATTACCGTTGGGACTACCTCAACCCGGACGTTGGAGACGATCGCCTCTGCCAATGATGGCCAATTTATTGAAGGCAGCGGCTGGACAAGTATCTTTATTTATCCAGGCTATTCGTTTAAGGCAATCGATGGAATGATTACGAACTTTCATTTGCCGAAATCAACGCTAATCATGCTTGTCAGTGCGTTAGCGGGAAGAGAAAATGTTTTGCAAGCCTATCAAACAGCTGTTTCTGAGCGGTATCGTTTTTTCAGCTTTGGTGATGCGATGCTTATCATCTAATGGTAAAGGGGTGGAGCGCCGCAAAAATGATCATTATAGACAAAATTTGATGGAAGAATTACATTCTTCACGATGAAAAAGTCTAAGCTTTGCTCTGCTCACACCGCCTTTATTAGGTTACTACGGCTTGTTCACTGAATTTAGATGGAGGCCTGAAAAGTCATCTAGGTTTTACAATAGGAAGGAGACAAAAATTTGACTGCTATTCGCTATGAATTAATCAAAACATGTAAACAAACGGGGGCCCGGCTCGGCAGAGTCCATACGCCGCATGGCTCGTTTGATACACCGGCATTTATGCCGGTGGGAACGTTGGCAACCGTGAAAACCATGTCCCCCGAAGATTTAAAGGAAATGGGTGCCGGGATCATTTTAAGCAACACCTATCATTTATGGCTTCGTCCGGGCCAGGAGATCATTAAGGAAGCAGGCGGCCTGCATAAGTTTATGAACTGGGACAGGGCAATCTTAACGGACTCTGGTGGTTTTCAGGTGTTCAGTTTAAGTAAATTCCGTAAAATTGAAGAAGAAGGCGTCCATTTTCGCAACCATATGAGCGGTGAAAAATTATTTTTATCACCGGAAAAAGCGATGGAAATCCAAAATATTCTTGGATCTGACATTATGATGGCCTTTGATGAGTGCCCGCCATACCCGGCAAGCTACGAATACATGCAAAAGTCTGTGGAGCGCACCTCTAGATGGGCTGAGCGCTGTTTGCAAGCACACAGCCGTCCCACAGACCAAGGTTTATTCGGCATCGTCCAAGGGGGAGAATATGAGGAGCTCCGCAAGCAAAGTGCAAGAGACCTTGTTTCATTAGACTTCCCTGGTTATGCCGTCGGCGGATTATCTGTTGGCGAGCCAAAAGACATCATGAACCGCATGCTTGAATACACGACACCACTTTTACCGGCAAATAAACCAAGGTACTTAATGGGTGTTGGTTCACCGGATTCCTTAATTGACGGCTCGATACGCGGCATTGATATGTTTGACTGTGTTTTGCCAACGAGAATTGCAAGAAATGGTACTTTGATGACAAGTACGGGCCGACTGGTTGTCAAAAATGCGCAATATGCGAAAGATTTTGGGCCGCTCGATGAAAATTGCGATTGCTATACATGCCGAAACTATAGCAGGGCCTACATTCGTCACTTAATTAAATGTGATGAAACATTCGGAATTCGTTTAACGTCTTATCATAATCTCTATTTTCTGTTAAGATTAATGGAGCAAGTCAGACAAGCCATCATGGAAGACCGGCTTGGTGATTTCCGCGAAGAATTTTTTGAACGTTATGGTTTTAATAAGCCGAACGCGCGAAATTTCTAATAGATAATTTTTGAAAGGAGGGAAACAAGATGTCTGGAGGAATTGGTACAATTTTACCATTAATATTAATGTTTGTATTATTTTATTTCCTATTAATTCGCCCGCAGCAAAAGCGCCAAAAAGCTGTTAGGCAAATGCAAAGCGATTTAAAGAAGGGTGATAAAGTTGTCACGATTGGCGGGCTGCATGGTTTTGTAGACTCGATTGATGATAGCAACGTCGTTATTAAATGTGGAGACGGTAGCCGTCTAACATTTGACCGCAATGCAATCCGCGAAGTAACAGCCGCTGGTGAAGGAAGCGTAAGCCTTTCAAAATAATTGCAAACAAAAGGGAAGCCCTAGGGCTTCCCTTTTGTTTATACGGATCTTCTTGAGTTGTTTGTTGAAATATTCACCCCTAATATTCCACCCATCATGGCAATTAAGGTATAGCAGGTGTGATAGATTACTTGTTCAACGTTAAAGAGGCGATCATAGCCTAAGTATTGAAACAAAAAGACGGCAAGCGAATAAATTAGCCCTGTTAAGCCACCGATAAGCCAGCCATTTTCTTTGTGCTTTCCGCCGGATAGAAAACCGCCTCCAAACAGCCCGATGAATGATAATGCCGTAATGATGTATTGAAGTGATACTTCCTTAGCGGACGTAAATCTGAGTATAAAGGCAAAAATAAGGCTGCTTAACACGGCGAAAACCAGGATAAAAATTAATCCATACAAAATTGAAGTACCCAAGCTTTTCGATTCGATTTTAATCTCCCCCTCCCGTTACCTTCAGGCTGACATCCATATTCTTATTTTTTTGATGGTCAAACCTTCATAACAGTTTCTTTCCTAGTACAAGCGTATTCATGAAACGCTAAAAATAGAATGAAAACTTCTACCCAATTCATAATAAGAATGATGAATGGTATTTAATTCCACTAATCTTTTTGCACGATATGGCAGACAATATATTTGAATGTAAAAAAGGGGCGACAGTTGTGGAAGAATATCTAACGATTGTGTTTCGAACACTATTTTTATATACGCTTATCCTAGTCATTTTTCGAATCATGGGGAAAAGGGAAATCGGCGAATTAAGCATTCTTGACCTGGTGGTCTTTATCATGATTGGTGAATTGGCGGTTGTGGCCATTGAAACAAATCATTCTCCTTTATTCCATACGGTCCTTCCGATGGTGTTATTAATGCTGATTCAAATCACGCTCGCTTTACTATCATTAAAAAGCAAAAAGTTTCGAAACCTTATTGACGGGAAGCCCAGCATTATTATTAATAGGGGGAAAATAGATGAATCGGCGATGCGGAAGCAGCGGTACAATTTTGATGATTTAATGACCCAGCTTCGGGAAAAGAACATTCGCAGTATTGCAGACGTGGAGTTTGCCATTTTAGAATCATCTGGAAGCCTATCGGTCATTGAGAAATTGAAAAATAGCAAGGAAGAACCACAGCAGGGTGATATTACCATCCCGTTAATACTCGATGGTTCCATAGAAGAAGAAAATTTAAAAAGTATTAATAAAACAAATTTATGGCTTCGACAGGAATTGAAAAAAAAAGGCTACCGCGATGTTAAACAGATTTCTTTTTGCAGTTATGAAAATGGAAAATTCTTCATTGACTTGCAGGATGAATAAAAAAAGACACAACTGTGTCTTTTTTTTAGGCAAAAAACTTTCCAAGCCACGGAATGCGTTTTATCTCGTCCTTCTTAATTAGTCCAAATAAAAATAACATCACTAGGTACGAGATCGACATGGCTGTAACAACGGTTAAGACTCTAATTGTTAGCGGTTCTTTCAGAAGGATGTTTTCAAAAAACCAATAGCCGGCCCATCCCGAGATACCCATGATAAGAAATCCTTTCAAGTAATCGCGAATATAAAAGGAAAAAGCAATTTTTTTCAGGACTGTTGCAAAATGAAGAATGGTTACAATTACAAACCCAACGATGATTCCCAGTGCTGCCCCGGTAATTCCGAATGAAGCTTGTGAGGCAAGTAGAAAGATTAAAGCCGTTTTGACGACCGCGCCAATTAAACTATTAATCATTGCTGCTCTGGCAAGATTTAAGGCCTGTAATACCGCTTGCAATGGACCCTGATAATAATAAAACAAAAAACATGGAGCCATCAGGCGAATAAAATAGGATCCCTTTGTGGAGCCATACATAAGCTCCATGAGTGGATCAGCCAAAACATAGAGGATAATAACAGCAAGTCCGCCTGTTAAAAAAGTAAGCCGCAATGCCTGCTGGAGCCGGTATTCGATTAATTTATGATTATTCTTTGAATTGGCCTCACTGATAGCTGGGACCAGAGAGGTTGCTAAAGAAAATGTAACAAAAGACGGCAGCATTAGCAACGGCATGGCATAGCCTGTCAGCAGCCCATACTGCTTTGTTGCGCTGCCCGCAACAATCCCTGCAAGAGCGAGGCTGTGTGCAACAACAATGGGTTCAAAAAACCAAGAAACAGAACCAATCATTCTGCTTCCCATCGTAGGCAGTGCAATCTCCATTAATTCCTTGAAGGTCCTTTTTCCTTTATGAACGAATTGAAAGAAATCTTTTCTAAGCCTAAAGCGTTTTTTTAATTTAAAGGTTGTTAATAGATACACGAGTGAGAGTAATTCACCCAAAACCGAGGCGGCCATTGCAGCTGCGGCAGCATATTCAACCCCATAGGGAAGAAATGTTTTTGTCGCTGTTGCGATTAAAGTTATTCTCACAAACTGTTCTAAAATTTGCGAGATTGCGGATGGGCGCATATTTTGCCGCCCTTGGAAATAGCCCCTTAAAACGGCGGAAATCGCAATAATCGGAACGGCCGGTGCAATCGCAATTAAAGGAAAAAACGTCCTATGGTCGGTAAAGAGTGTAGTTGACAGGATTGGTGCAAGGAAGATGAGTGCCGGCGTTATGATAAACGATAAGCCTATCGTTGTTGCTAGGGAAACGACTAGGATTTTTTTTATTTCAGCATAATTGCCCCTAGCTTCCGCCTCAGCGATATTTTTAGAGATGGCCACCGGAAGTCCAAGCTGAGTAATCGTTACCACCAGAATAAACGTAGGATATGCCATCATATATAAACCGACGCCTTCTTCACCTATGCTTCTTGCTAGGACAATTCGATAAATAAAACCAAGGACCCTTGTAATCAACCCGGCAATTAATAAAATAAAAGTCCCCTTTAAAAACTTCGACATCTAGGTTCCCACCTTCTCAAATCAGGAGAATTCATATACAATTAACTATATGCCTAAAGGTGGACAAAGCATGACAGGTAGTAAAAGCTTTTTGTAATGGGTCAATTAAATTTTGGGGAAACACTCCCCAGGGGGGCAGTAAGAATGGATAATAACGACTTGAACAATCATTTTCGTACCCAGGTTCAGCCAGCTTTAGCAAGTAAACTCGCGGAGTTTCGCATGCTGGGAATTGATTCCGTTACGGAAAAGGAGCTTTGGAGATATTTAGTAAAGAAAAAGTGGAAAAAGGTAGCGAATGAATTGAAACTGTTCGAGATTGTCCAAGAAATTCTTTCTGTCAAGGTAAGCGACTATATTAGCTTTGCAACCATCGATGCCTATAAAACAGCTGAGTTTTCACTTGATGATGAAAATGAATGGAAGGAGCTTTTAAAATAAATTATTGTAATTTTCATTTTTTGGGCACTAGCAACTGACAAAATTCCCTATTTAAATTGACAGCTAATCTAACTTATTTCATAATGAAAGCATGACTTTTTAATTATTTTTAGAGGACTTATACGTAAAAGTGCTGATGCACATGTACTAAGGAGGAACAATACATAATGGTAAAGCGTAGCAGGATTATTGCTTTCTTTCTTGTGGTCCTAATCATAGGCAGCACAATGGGAGCAACAGCAAAGAACATCTTAAACAATATTAAACTGGGACTTGACCTCCAAGGCGGATTTGAAGTTTTGTACGAAGTTAAGCCAGCGGAAAAAGGTCAAAAGATTGACAAAAAGGTATTGACCAATACGGCTGAAGCACTCGATAAGCGGGTCAATGCCCTTGGGGTAAGTGAACCGAACATTCAAATTGAAGGGAATAACCGGATCCGCGTGCAGCTTGCCGGGGTTACGGACCAAAACAAGGCCCGTGAAATTTTGTCTACTCAGGCAAATCTTACCTTCCGTGATGCTAATGATAAAATCATGATGGGTGGAAAAGACCTAAAGCAGGGGGGAGCCAAGCAAACCTTTGATGAAAATGGATCCCCAAGCGTTTCATTAACATTAAACAGCGCTAGTAAATTCCGTAAGGTCTCAGAAACCATTATGAATTCTAACCCAAATGTCCTTGTCATTTGGCTTGATTTCGAAGAAGGAAAAGACTCTTTCAAAAATGAGGCAGTAAAACCGAATCCTAAATATTTATCTGCTCCAACGGTAAAACAAATATTTAATCAGGATACGGTTTCCATTGTCGGCAGTTTCACAGCAAAGGAAGCGAGCACTTTGGCTTCGCTGTTAAATGCCGGGGCTTTACCGGTAAAGCTTAAGGAAGTCTACTCCACTTCTGTAGGGGCGAAATTTGGGGAACAAGCGTTAAATGATACGATTCTAGCAGGAATCATCGGTGTCGCCATCATTTATCTGTTTATGCTTTTCTACTATCGTTTTCCTGGATTTATCGCTACCGTTACGTTATCGATTTATATTTATCTAGTTTTATTAATTTTTGATTGGATGAATGGGGTCCTGACCTTGCCGGGGATTGCCGCGATTATCCTCGGGGTCGGTATGGCCGTCGATGCCAACATCATCACCTATGAACGGATTAGGGAAGAACTTAAAGTCGGTAAATCGATTAAATCAGCCTTCGCAGCTGGTGAGAAAAATGCGTTTACATCGATTCTTGACTCTAACTTAACAACCATGCTAACGGCGGGTGTACTTTTCTTTTATGGAACAAGCTCTGTTAAAGGGTTTGCGACGATGTTAATCGTTAGTATCTTAATGAGCTTTTTAACGGCCGTTTACGGTTCCCGTTTCTTATTAGGACTTTGGGTCCACAGTGATATCTTTAAAAAGAAACCAAGCTGGTTTGGTGTCAAACAAGCTGATATTAGAAACATCGCTGATAATGTTGATACCTTAGACCTTCCTACTCGTTTCGATAAGCTTGATTTTGTGAAACATAGAAAGAAATTTTTCGCAATTTCTGGGATCCTAATTGTAGCCGGTTTAGTGATTCTGATTGTCTTACGTTTGAACTTAGCGATTGACTTTTCAAAAGGCACACGGGTAGAAATTTTATCTAAGTCCCCGTTAACCGCTGAAGAAGTGAAACAGGAATTTAAAAAGTTTGATTTAAATACAGATGATATTGTCATTTCTGGCGACAAAAAGGAAAGGGCAGCCGTACGATTTGTTGATGTGCTGAATAAAAATGAAATTGCTAAATTAAAATCAGCGTTTGATAAGAAATTTGGTTCAGAACCAAGCATCAGTACGGTTTCACCGACAATCGGGAAAGAGATGGCGAAAAATGCGTTTTACGCGCTTTTGATTGCCTCTATTGGGATTATTATTTATGTAAGTATTCGCTTTGAATTGTCGATGGCCATTGCTGCGATTGTTTCCTTGCTGCATGATGCGTTCTTTATGGTGGCTTTCTTCAGTATTACAAGACTTGAAGTAGACTTAACCTTTATTGCCGCCGTCTTGACGATTGTTGGTTATTCGATTAACGATACAATTGTTACCTTTGACCGGATGCGCGAAAATATGCACAAGAAAAAACGGCTTAAAACAGATGCCGATATTGCCGAAGTATTGAATGTAAGTATCCGTCAAACATTGACTCGTTCGATTAATACCGTTTTAACCGTATTAATTACAGTTGTTTGTCTGATCATCTTCGGTGGTGAATCGATTCGCAACTTCTCAATTGCCTTGTTTGTCGGCTTAATGGTTGGGGTCTATTCATCCATCTGTATTGCAGGACCGCTTTGGTATGTAATGAAGACACGGGAGCTTAAAAAGAAAGGCGTTATTAAAACCGAGAAAGAAAAGAAAAAATATTCGGATCAACCACAGGTATAATTTTTCCAAAAACCGCAGATCTTCTGCGGTTTTTCTTTAGCTAATAAGAAAGTGCATTACGTCTCTGCCTCTGCCTACGTCAATTGCCGAGTTATCTTTATGATTGAAAGCTGTCTTCTACTCCTGTATAATAATAAGGTCTGAGGGGTGAATGTACGCATGTTGAAGTCGAAAACAAGATGGATTGTTCGTAAATCTGATGAACAACTTGTCAAAATGCTCGAAAGTGAATTGAAAATTACACCTTTTGTCGCAGCATTGCTTGTCAACCGCGGCATAGATACCGTCCGTTCTGCACGGTCTTTTTTATTTGGGAAGGAAGAGTTTCACGACCCATTTCTTTTTAAAGGGATGGATTTAGCGGTTAAGAGAATTCATCAAGCCATCGAAAGGAAAGAACCCATTCTTATTTTCGGAGATTATGATGCAGATGGGGTAAGCAGTACTTCCGTTTTAATGATTACCCTTCGTGAATTAGGGGCTAACGTACAATTTTATATCCCTAATCGCTTTACAGAAGGTTATGGTCCGAATGAGACCGCGTTCCGCCATGCCGCGGAAAATGGAATCAAATTGATCATTACCGTCGATACAGGAATTTCAGCTATACATGAAGCATCGATAGCCAAGGAGCTTGGCGTTGATTTAATTATTACTGATCACCATGAACCAGGACCGGTTTTACCAGAAGCACTTGCGATTATTCACCCAAAGCTGCCCGATAGCATTTATCCGTTTCGGGAGTTGGCAGGGGTAGGGGTCGCCTTTAAATTAGCCCATGCCTTGTATGGTGAAGTGCCAGAGCACTTGTTAGAAATTGCAGTGATTGGGACGATTGCCGATTTAGTATCATTGAAAGGCGAAAATCGTTTAATTGCGAAAAAGGGCCTGGAAATGATGAAAGTAACGAAAAATATTGGCCTTAAAGCTATCCTAAAATTGGCCGGGGTCGACCCGATGTCTATAAATGAAGAAACAATCGGATTTACACTTGCACCAAGGATTAATGCCGTCGGCCGATTAGAGGATGCTGATCTGGCTGTTCAGCTTATTTTGACTGAGGATCCTTTGGAAGCAGAGAGCTTGGCAGCGGAAATGGATGCCCTGAATAAATCAAGGCAGTCAATTGTCAATGCGATTACGCTTGAGGCAATAGAAGAGGTTGAAAAAAACTTCCCGATTGACTCCAATAAAGTGCTTGTCATCGGCAAAGAAGGCTGGAATGCCGGTGTCATTGGGATTGTTGCATCGAGGCTTGTTGAAAAATACTACCGTCCAACGATTGTCCTTAACTTTGACCCGGAAAAAGGTGTGGCAAAGGGCTCTGCCCGGAGCATTGCCGGATTTGACCTTTTTAAAAATTTATCGACTTGCCGTGACATTCTGCCTCACTTTGGCGGACATCCAATGGCGGCCGGGATGACCTTGAACTTAGAAAACGTTGCCGAGCTACGATCGAGATTAAATATGCTTGCGAATGAACAGCTTAAGGAAGAGGATTTTATTCCGGTCACCTTTCTAGATGAGGAAATTCAACTTGAAAACGTAACACTTTCTTCCTTAGATGAAATGAGTTTACTTTCTCCTTTTGGAATTGATAATCCCAAGCCAAAAGTATTAATAAATATGGTTGATATTGCTACGATTAAAAAAATTGGCAGTGCCCAAAATCATTTAAAGATATTAGTTAATGGAAATGGTGCCAATCTTGATGGAGTAGGCTTTGGTTTAGGCCCATTGGTGGATCAGATTTCACCCGCATCAAAAATTTCATTAATTGGAGAATTATCTATTAATGAATGGAACAATAAACGGAAACCACAAATTTTTATCCATGATATCGCTGTCGACACGTGGCAATTATTTGATTATCGCGGGCAAACACGAATCAACGCGATTGCCAATACTGTACAGGCAGAAAACAGGAAATTCATTATTTTTAACAAGGATTATCTTGAAAAAATTAACACGAATCAGATCGGTGAGACGATTCTTATTCAAACTGTAGAAGAGGCAAAAGCCTTCAATAGTGAGAAGGAGAATATTGTCTTAGTTGATTTTCCATCGTCGAAAGAGTTGCTTAAGGTGTTATTTAAAGGGAAGCAGCCAGCGCGGATTTATGCTTATTTTTATAAAGAATCCAGTGATTTCTTCAGCACGATTCCGACGCGAGACCACTTTAAATGGTTTTATGCGTTTCTTTTAAAAAAGGGTCCAATTGACCTTAAACGTCATGGCGATGAGATTGCCAAACATCGCGGCTGGTCGCCGGAAACAATTAAATTTATGTCAAAGGTGTTTTCTGACCTGGATTTTGTTACAATAAACAATGGATTTATTACTTTGAAAACAGGAGCGCAAAAGCGTGACTTAACAGACTCGCGAACCTTTCAAATAAAACAAGCACAATATTCTCTTGAAAAGGATTTATTGTTTTCGTCCTTTCAGGAATTAAAAGGCTGGTTCGATCAAGTTATTCAAGAGTCGGTTGAAACTGAGGAGGCAATTACAGAATGGACTTAAAGCAATTTATCACCATTGTACCTGATTACCCTAAACAGGGAATTAAATTTAAAGATATTACCCCATTAATGAATAATGGTGAAGCATATAAATATGCAACGGACCAAATTGTTTCCTATGCCAAAGAGAAACAAATTGATATCATCGTGGGACCTGAAGCCCGCGGCTTTATTATTGGCTGTCCCGTTGCTTATTCTTTAGGATTAGGCTTTGCCCCAGTCCGTAAAGAAGGGAAACTTCCGAGAGAAACGATTAAAGTTAGCTATGGACTTGAATATGGACAAGATGTCCTAACCATTCATAAAGATGCTATTCAACCAGGCCAACGCGTATTAATTACCGATGACTTGTTAGCTACAGGCGGTACGATTGAAGCAACCATTCAATTAGTTGAGTCCCTCGGCGGTGTCGTAGCTGGTATCGCTTTCCTTGTGGAGTTAGGCTATTTGGAAGGCAGAAACAAGCTAAATGGTTATGATATTTTAACATTGATGCATTACTAAATTGATCATGTTCGAGGGCACCTGAAAGGCGGGTGCTCTCTTTGTATAAAAAGAAAAGCGGAAGCGCCCGTTTAGCAAAGTCCACTAGTTGCTGGGAGCTGGACAAGTATCATAGTAAAAAGATATTTTTCGACACTAATTTCTTAATTTGCAGAAAAAAACTCACATTCTCTTTACATCTTCGCTATTTTTCTCGATAATAGTAACAATCATTCTAATTTAGGAACGCTTTTTGGGAATGGGACATTTATATAATAAAATGAGATGAAAATAAAGGTGATTTCATGGCGAATGATCAAGTGTTAACAGCCGAGCAGGTCATCGACAAGACGCGGAACTACTTAAATGAGGAGCATGTTGAATTAGTTGTAAAAGCATACGAATTCGCAAAGCATGCTCACCGTGAACAATATAGAAAATCAGGAGAACCATACATTATTCATCCCATTCAGGTTGCAGGAATATTAGCTGACTTGGAGATGGATCCTGCAACGGTCGCTGCTGGTTTTCTCCATGACGTCGTTGAAGATACGAATGTATCCTTACAGGATATAGAGGATACTTTTAACAGTGAAGTGGCGATGCTTGTCGACGGCGTAACCAAATTAGGGAAAATTAAATATAAATCGCACGAGGAACAACAGGCGGAAAACCACAGAAAGATGTTCGTGGCAATGGCCCAGGATATCCGGGTTATTCTGATTAAGCTTGCTGACCGTCTGCATAATATGCGGACACTGAAACATCTTCCTGTCGAAAAACAGCGCCGGATTTCAAATGAAACACTTGAAATTTTTGCCCCATTAGCACATCGTCTTGGTATATCTAAGATTAAATGGGAGCTGGAAGATACAGCATTAAGGTATCTAAATCCGCAGCAATATTACCGAATTGTTAACTTAATGAAAAAGAAGCGTGCGGAACGTGAGCAATACCTTGAGGATGTTATCAAAGAAGTGAAGGACCGAATGGGTGAAGTATCCATTAAAGCAGAGTTGTCGGGCCGGCCAAAGCATATTTATAGCATTTATCGAAAAATGGCTTTGCAAAATAAGCAGTTCAGTGAAATTTATGATTTACTTGCCGTCCGTATTGTTGTCAACAGTATTAAAGATTGCTATGCGGTGCTTGGGATCATTCACACGTGCTGGAAGCCTATGCCAGGCCGCTTCAAGGACTATATTGCGATGCCGAAGCCGAATATGTATCAATCCCTGCATACAACGGTAATTGGACCGAAGGGCGACCCGCTTGAGGTCCAGATTAGAACCAATGAAATGCACCGGATTGCTGAATTCGGGGTAGCGGCGCACTGGGCATATAAAGAGGGCAAAGAAGCAATTAGTGAAAGCACCTCCTTCGAACAGAAATTGACATGGTTCAGAGAAATCCTTGAGTTCCAAAATGATACCGCCAATGCGGAGGAATTTATGGAGTCATTGAAAATTGACCTATTTTCCGATATGGTTTTCATATTTACCCCAAAGGGTGATGTCATCGAATTGCCATCCGGCTCTGTTCCGATTGATTTTGCCTATCGAATCCACTCGGAAATAGGTAACAAAACAATCGGGGCCAAAGTGAACGGGAAAATGGTCACGCTTGATTACACCCTAAAGACGGGCGATATCATTGAAATTCTTACATCGAAACATTCCTACGGCCCAAGCCAGGATTGGTTGAAGCTTGCCCAAACCTCACAGGCGAAAAACAAGATTCGGGCCTTCTTTAAGAAGCAGCGCCGCGATGAAAATGTCGATAAAGGCAAAGAGTTGGTTGAAAAAGAAATCAAAAGCATGGATTTTGATATAAAAGAAATTTTAACAGCCGATAATCTGAAAAAGGTTTGTGAAAAATTTAATTTCTCTAGTGATGAAGATATGTATGCGGCAGTTGGTTATAATGGTGTGACAGCGCTGCAGGTCGCAAATCGGTTGACCGAGAAATGGCGCAAAAAGCGGGATAGTGAGCAAAGTGCAAGCATTACCAACGCCATTACCGATTTAAAAACCTTTCCGTCCACGAAAAAGCGCGAATCAGGTGTGCGTGTATCCGGAATCGATAATTTATTAATTCGGTTATCCAGATGCTGTAATCCGGTTCCAGGTGATGAAATCGTTGGCTTTATTACAAAGGGACGCGGTGTTTCCGTTCATCGTTCCGACTGTACGAACATCGATTCGAACGATGCCCAAACACGATTAATTCCGGTTGAGTGGGAATCGTCTTTAAATGATCGTAAAGAGTATAATGTCGATATTGAAATTAGCGGGTATGATCGAAGAGGGCTGCTGAATGAAGTACTTCAAGCCGTAAATGAAACGAAAACAAATATTTCTGCTGTCTCAGGGAAATCCGATCGTAATAAAATGGCAACGATTAGCATGTCAATTGCGATTCACAATGTGAGTCATTTGCAGAAAGTTGTCGAACGGATTAAACAAATTCCGGATATTTATTCTGTCCGCCGAATAATGAATTAAGGAGTTTCAACATGCGTGTAGTTGTTCAACGAAGTAAACAGGCTAGAGTAACCGTCGCCGGGGAAGTAACTGGACAAATATCAAAAGGACTTGTCCTGCTTGTTGGGGTCACACATGAGGACAAGGAAGAAGATGCGGCATACTTAGCCGATAAAATCGCTAATTTACGTATCTTTGAGGATGCTGATGAAAAGATGAATTTATCTTTATTGGATGTTGGCGGTGAAATTCTTTCCGTTTCTCAATTTACCCTTTATGGGGATTGCCGAAAAGGGAGAAGGCCAAACTTCATGGAAGCGGCCCGCCCCGAGCAGGCGCTTCAACTTTATGAGGCTTTTAACATGATACTGCGTGAAAAAGGTATCCGGGTTGAAACAGGCAGGTTCGGTGCGATGATGGATGTCGAACTGACCAATGACGGGCCAGTGACAATTATTCTAGAGAGCAAGGGATAAAAAGGCTTGGCACACGAATTGCGTGCCAAGCCTTTTTGCTAATTCACCTTAAAATACCTAGCTAGTCCATCGAATAAGCCGGAAGCTGCATTTTCTTGAAAGGTGCTGCTATTTAAGGTAATTTCCTCTTGTGGATTACTTAAATAGCCAAGCTCCATTAGGACTGCTTTTTGGCTATTTTCTCGAATCACATGAAAATCACCAAAGCGAACGCCGCGGCTATTCAATTTCGTTTGCCCAATTGTTGAAGCAAAAAGAGTATCAGCAAGTGATTTCTGATAGGAATAATAATAGTAGCCAGTCATTCCACGGATGCTTCGATCTAAATTACTGTCATAATGCAGGCTGATAAAGGCATCCGCATTGATAGAACTGGCTGCATTTACACGGGATGGCAAAGGTAAATACGAATCATTATTTCTCGTCAGATAGACATGTGCACCAGCAGCGCTTAATTTATCATACAAAAGCTGCGCTGTCCGAAGTGTCAGCTCCTTCTCTAATGTTCCGGTTACACCTGTTGTCCCGTTATCCGCACCGCCATGTCCTGGGTCAAGAACGATGGTTTTATTTTTAAGATATTCTTTGGGTCCTGACTTCTCTATCTGTGCATTCGTGCCGTTAATAGATACAATCCAGCCGGCAGCATACCCTATTTCTCCATTCTCCAGCTTTAGTTCATACCAGTCATTCACGATCCTTATAACAGAAAAGGTATCTCCCGCGTTAGCCCTGAGCGCGACAGCTGATTGTACATTCGGTCCTGTTCGGATATTTGTGCCGTTATGTAAGATGGTAACGGTACTTTCCTTCACAGCCTGTCCAGAGGGGGATACTGCTGTTGTTTTTTCAAGATACCATCCGGCAATCCATCCGAAACTACCAGACTTGTATTCTATTTTTGCCCAATTATTACGCTCTTCCAAAATGGTGAAAGTTTGTCCCATATTTACAGTTCCAACGATGGTTGAATTTAACGATGGGCTTGAACGGACACTAAGACTATTGGCGGTTACTGTTCCGTTAACACTGTTGGAATCTTTCTTAGGGATGTCCTTTGTCGGCCCGGTTTGGCTGTCAATAAACTCAGAATTGACCCACCCTTTTAGATTTGAGAAACCAATTTCCATCCAACTATTTTGTTTGGAAAAAATCGTCACGGCAGTCCCGTTTATTAGTTTTCCAATCACAGGGCTAGATGATGATGGTTCGCTTCGAACGTTCAAGGTATCGCCATTCACGACACCTGCGCTTGTTTGATTAGAGGCAGATGACGAAGGAGCGACAGTTTTTGACTCCTCATCCTTTGTAACAAGCCAATTAACTACCCAGCCTGTCTTACCAAATGATAATTGAATCTGGATCCAATCATTATTTTCTTGGACAATCGGATACTTTTCTCCCCGTTTTGCTATTTTTACAAGGGGGTAGCTTAAGCCAGGGCCGCCGCGTACATTAACAAAATCCGTGGAAATCGTAATCGAACCTGCCGCCGCACTACTTTTTCCTTGAGGCAGGAAGACTCCGGAAATTAGAATAATAGATAATAGTAGTAAACTAAACCTTTTGGCCATTAACACCCTCCTTTACTATTAATTTCATTTTAGCTTAAAAATTGCTGAAAATCATTCCTAAATTGCTAAAATTGACCAAAAAATCTAAAGAATCCTCATCTTTCATGCAAGTTTTTCAGTATTGGTGGAAATAATAAATCATATTGAAGAAGGGTTGAGGTGATTAGGAATGAGAGCGAGTGAAAAAGGAATGAGCGTCCAATCCATGGACGGACGGCTATTCGGCGTTGATTTTCATGATTTTATGCAAAAAGAACAGCATGCTACTTCGTTTGAGCTGGCATCTGAATTTGGATTATCAATCGGGGATGTCAGAAAGTTAAAAAAACAAATGGAGAGATCATAAATCGCGCTTGACATTAGCGGGGATGCTCCGTATTATTAATAAAATAAAATGAAATATTCGGATATAACCATTGATGGAGCATAGTAATTAAGCAAAACCATGAAAAGAGAGGAAATGCCTCAGCTGAAAGCATTTCTACATGGATCTTAATGAATGAACACTCCGTAGGCTTCTCTCTGAAAAAGCCCCGCTTTAGTAGGAGAAGAACGTTGCAGGCGTTAACTGTTAAAGAGGGAGTGCACTTGAATTCGGGTTTCAAGGCGCTTCAACTAGGGTGGCACCGCGGGATTATGAAAACTCTCGTCCCTTGTATTTATACAAGGGATGGGAGTTTTTTGTTTTTAAAGCGGAAGCTTCCTTAGCGCGATGCCCGCTAGCCGCTGGAGCTAGGCAGTGTTCGAAGTTAAAAGTTATATCTATTTTTTAGAAGTATTTACATAAAGGATTTTGAAAAGAGGAGGAATTCCACCATGTCAATAAGTATTCCCAGAGGCACGCAGGATATTTTACCTGGAGAGGTTGAAAAGTGGCAGCTGATTGAGGCTAAAGCGCGCGAGCTTTGTGAGAACTATCAATACAAAGAAATTAGGACCCCGATTTTTGAACACACCGATCTTTTTTCAAGAGGAGTAGGCGATACCACCGATATTGTCCAAAAAGAAATGTACACCTTTGAGGACCGGGGGCAGCGAAGTCTTACGCTTAGACCTGAAGGAACGGCTGCTGTTGTTCGCTCGTTTGTTGAAAAGAAAATGTTTGGCTATGCCAACCAGCCTGTCAAGCTTTATTATATGGGGCCAATGTTCCGCTATGAACGGCCGCAGGCAGGGCGCTTCCGCCAGTTTGTCCAATTTGGAGTCGAAGCATTAGGAAGTAATGACCCGGCCATTGATGCTGAAGTCATTTCGTTAGCGATGAACTTGTACAAAGAAATGGGCTTAAAGAAGCTGAAGCTGATTATTAACAGTCTTGGTGACAAGGAGAGCAGAACTGCTCACCGGGAAGCGTTAGTCAATCACTTTAAACCGAGAATCGGCGAGTTTTGCCATGATTGTCAAAACCGTCTCGAAAAAAATCCGTTACGAATCCTCGATTGTAAGCAGGATCGTGACCACGAATTAATGGCATCCGCGCCATCGATTCTTGATTTTTTGAATGATTATTCTAAAACCTATTTTGAAAAATTACAGCAGTATTTAACTGGGCTTGATATTCCCTTTGAAGTGGATGCCAATTTAGTGCGCGGCTTGGATTATTATAATCACACCGCCTTTGAAATTATGAGTGATGCGGAAGGATTCGGTGCGATTACCACCTTATGCGGCGGCGGCCGTTATAACGGGCTAGCGGAAGAAATTGGCGGTCCTGAAACACCTGGAATCGGCTTTGCCTTAAGTATTGAACGTTTTATTGCTGCACTTAACGCAGAGGGTGTTGAGCTTGAAATCAATGAAGGCATTGATTGCTACTTAGCTGCCCTTGGGGACGAAGCGAAGGATTACTCCGTCGGATTGTTGCAGCAGCTGCGTATGGCAGGTTTTTCAGCAGAAAGAGATTATTTGGATCGAAAAATTAAAGGGCAATTTAAAGCCGCCGATCGTCTGAAAGCAAAGTATGTCGCTGTTCTTGGCGATGAAGAGCTTAATAATAATAAAATCAATGTGAAAAATATGGCTACAGGTGAACAAGTCGAAATCGATTTAGGTTCATTTATTAAACAATTTCAAGAGTTACAGGGATAAGGGGAGGTTAAATAGATGTTTGGCAGATCATATTTTTGCGGGGAAGTTCCAGAGTCCTCTGTTGGTGAAAAGGTAACATTGAAAGGCTGGGTTCAAAAACGACGTGACCTGGGCGGATTGATTTTTATCGATTTGCGTGACCGGTCAGGAATTGTTCAGGTAGTTTTTAATCCCGATTTATCAATGGAAGCACTGCAAACGGCTGAAAAAATTCGCAATGAATTTGTGCTTGATATTGTTGGAACCGTTGTTGCCCGTGACGCTTCAACCATCAATGAGAACCTAAAAACAGGGAAAATTGAAGTCCAGGCGGAAAAAGTAACGATTATTAATGAAGCAAAAACACCACCATTTATGATTTCTGATAAAACAGATGCTTCAGAGGATGTGCGCTTAAAATATCGTTACTTAGATTTCCGTCGCCCGGTTATTTTTGAAACCTTAAAAATGCGTCACCAAGTGACGAAGCAAATTAGGGATTTTCTCGATGGTGAAGGCTTTTTAGATATCGAAACACCTATTTTAACAAAAAGCACTCCAGAAGGAGCGCGCGATTATTTAGTTCCAAGCCGTGTCCATCCAGGTGAGTTCTACGCACTGCCGCAATCACCACAGCTTTTTAAACAGCTGCTTATGGTTGGTGGTATTGAACGTTATTATCAAATTGCCCGTTGTTTCCGTGATGAGGATTTACGTGCCGACCGTCAGCCTGAATTTACGCAAATTGATATCGAGACAAGCTTTTTAAGCCAAGAAGATATCATGGCAATGATGGAAAAAATGATGAATGGTTTGATGAAGGAAGTAAAAGGGGTAGAGGTTCCTGCTGCTTTCCCGCGGATGACCTACGACGAAGCGATGAGCCGTTACGGTTCTGATAAACCAGATACTCGTTTTGGTTTGGAGCTTGTTGACCTTTCTGAAATCGTCAAGGATTCAGGCTTTAAAGTGTTTGCAGCGGCAGTTGCTGGCGGTGGTCAAGTGAAAGCGCTGAATGTAAAAGGTGCTGCTGACAAGTACTCCCGTAAAGATATTGATGCCTTGACAGAGTTTGTTGCTGTCTATGGGGCAAAGGGTCTTGCATGGCTCAAAGTGGATGCGGAAGGCTTGAAAGGTCCAATTGCGAAATTTTTCTCCGAGGAAGATGGACAAGGACTCAAGGCTACTCTTGAAGCATCAGAAGGGGATTTGCTTCTGTTTGTTGCTGACAAAAAAGGTGTTGTCGCCGATGCCTTAGGGGCACTTCGCCAAAAGCTTGCTAAAGAGTTAAATCTAATCGACCAAAGCTTGTTCAATTTCTTATGGGTTACGGACTGGCCTTTGCTGGAATATGACGAGGAAGAAGGTCGTTATTACGCTGCCCATCACCCGTTTACAATGCCGTTTAGGGAAGACCTTGAATACTTAGATTCAGACCCTGGCCGGGTTCGGGCTCAAGCCTATGACCTTGTTTTAAATGGCTATGAGCTTGGCGGCGGATCACTCAGGATTTTTGAACGTCCTATTCAAGAAAAAATGTTTAGTATTCTTGGGTTTTCACCTGAGGAAGCCAAAGAACAGTTCGGTTTCCTTATGAATGCGTTTGAATATGGCACTCCGCCACACGGAGGAATCGCCCTCGGTCTTGACCGTTTGGTTATGCTCCTTGCCGGAAGCACCAACCTTCGGGATACGATTGCATTTCCAAAAACCGCAAGTGCAAGCTGCTTGTTAACGAACGCGCCAGGCGAGGTTTCTGAAGCACAATTAAAGGAATTAAACTTGTCACTAAATGTTAAAAAATAACAAGAATTCGCTTTCATGAAACCTTGATTTGAGTTTTTTAATATGCTATTATTAAGTCAATCAAAGAAGAGTCCTGAAATGTACGTTGTGTTATCTGAAGTTTTGACCGAACATGATTTATTGGGAGTCCAGGGTTTCCTGATTGCGTAAATGCCCCACCCTTTTACGGGTAAGGGGACTTACAATACCAGGAATAGGACACCCCCCTGCGAAAGTAGCGGGCTCAAAACTTTGGAATTATGAGCGACGGCATGATTGGGACTCTTTTCTATTTTAAAAATCAACCTCCTGGCTTTGGCTGGAGGTTTTATTTTGCTGTTAATTGTATTATTCCTATAAAGCTGCTTGTTTTTAATGGCGTGTATGATATATTTTTAATCGGGAAAAAGAAACGTAAGAATTTAATAAATTGGAGTGAACATCATGCTGCATCAATTTTCTCGTAACGAACTTGCCGTTGGCAAAGAAGGCCTAGATATCATGAAAAATAGCACCGTTGCTGTCTTAGGAATCGGCGGTGTTGGATCATTTGCGGCTGAAGCACTTGCTCGTTCAGGAGTGGGCCGCTTAATCTTAATAGATAAAGACGATGTGGATATCACAAACATCAACCGCCAGCTGATTGCCCTGCTTTCAACAGTCGGCAGACCAAAGGTTGAAATCATGGAAGAGCGGATTAAGGATATTAATCCAGATTGTGAAGTCATCTCTTTAAAAATGTTTTATACGGAAGAAACCTATGAAGAAATTTTCGATCATAAATTGGATTTTGTCGTGGACGCCTCTGATACGATTGTTTATAAAATCCATTTGATGAAGGAATGTTTAAAAAGAAATATCCCGATCATTTCGAGCATGGGTGCGGCCAATAAAATGGATCCAACCCGTTTTAAAATTGCCGATATTTCAAAAACCCATACGGATCCGATTGCAAAGGTCATCCGCACAAAATTGCGTAAGGAACGAATCCATAAAGGTATTCCTGTTGTTTTTTCCGATGAAAGCCCAATTGTAATTCGTGAAGATGTTCGCAAAGAGGTGGGTAACGAAAATGCCGCTATTCGTAAAGCGCAGATGCCCCCAGCATCGAATGCTTTTGTGCCATCGGCTGCCGGGTTAATCATGGCGAGCTATGTGGTTATAGAGTTACTGAAGGATATTAAGATTTACCGTGTTTCGGATGAGAAATAGAAATTGTGGGAGCCCTGGACTTTATAAGTTTAGGGTTTTTCTAAATATGTTTTCATCGGGCGAAGGGCATACGAGAGGTTTTTTGTGATTGAGACTAGAATATTTATTCTGCAAGAAATGAACCAAGTTCCAATTGACATAAACGAGTGGAAAACACACCCTTTCGGTAAAAGGAAGAGTGCTCCATTTACCGAAAAGCAGAAAAGAGAGCTTCCTCGGTAAAAGGATGGGTGCTCCATTTACCGAAAAGCAGAAAAGAGAGCTCTCTCGGTAAAAGGAAGAGTGCTCTATTTACCGAAAAGCGGAAAAGAGAGCTCTCTCGGTAAAAGGAAGGGGGTTCCATTTACCGAAAGGCGGAAAAGAGAGCTCTCTCGGTAAAAGGATGGGGCTTCTATTTACCGAAAAGCAGAAAATAGAGTTCTCTCGGAAAAAGGAATAAGAGAGCTTAAGGAGTCACTTTAAGAAATTATCCACATGTAAATCAAAATTTCAAACAAAATACCTAAGGTGTCTCATCCCTACTGATGTAAGGTTTGCCATTAGAATCCTTCTAATTATCTTCTTAGACGCAATCACATTACACCATTCATAAATACCATTTGTGGTGATTTTTCTATCTGGAAAAAGAAGCTTTAATTCCTTCACACTCCGTAAAACAGCTGATTCGATATCTTCCTCGCACCCACATTTTTCACACACTAATTTCTTTTCCCCGACAAGAATCGCAAACGAGTGACATCCCGAACAAGTTAACCCCTTTTTCAGTTGTTCATACTTATAGGATGGAAATTGCGAATATCGTGATTCACTTTGATGCATCGAGATTAATTGGTCGGCTAGCTTTTTGTGGCGGCTATTTAATTTTGACGGTGTCTTGTTTAACTTTCCCATATGGGTAATAAGCTGAGTTGGATAAATAATCGGCGCGTTTAGGGGGGCTTGGTATAAAGTGAATCCAGGGTTTACAAAGACAACCTGTCCTTCAATGGGTAAAAAAATACCGAGCTTTTTAAGTAACGGACGGAGAAGCGAACTACTGCGTTTTAATTGATCCAATGGATTCTTTATTTCTTCCTTAGTTAACTTAGAATAGAAACTTTCTGATTCATAATAATAAGCGCCCTCATAGTTTTTTACTTCAAAAGGATAAATCGTTTCTTGAGAAATGATTAAGGTATCGATTTGAAATTCAGAGTTGTTAAACTCAAGGCACAGATCATTTATAATATACAAATCATTTTGGAGGTTCGCGGTTAATTGATCAAACCTCACTTCACCCTGATAACCTTTTTCAAGGTTTGAATAACGCTTTTTATCTTTTGTTGATAAAACCATCCGTGTGTTTAAAAATCTCATAATTATTAATTCCTTTGACTCCGAACGTGGTTTTAAAGGCATGGCCCACTTCCTCCCAGATTGTTAAGTTCTAAATTAATTTTATAGAAAAATTTGTCGTATTTTAAGGAAATATATGAATATTTCGTTAACAATTTCCTCAGTCCTCAGACGTAGCCATGATTCCACCTTCAGCCGTTTTATAAAAACAAATCAAAAGGTTATAATTATGAAGGAAAATTTTTCAACTTTGATGTAAACTTAGTTGGGACTTATTGAGAGGAGAGAGACTTTGGAAACAATCGTAGAATTAAAAAATGTAACAAAGGTAATTAAAGGAAGAACTATTATAGACAATATTAGCTTCCAGGTGAATAAAGGCGAGGTCTTCGGTTTTCTTGGTCCTAATGGTGCCGGGAAGACGACAACCATCCGAATGATTGTCGGGCTAATGGGGATTACATCTGGGGACATTACCATTGGCGGGGCGAGTATTAAAACCCAGTTTGAAGATGCAGTAGGTCATGTCGGTGCGATTGTTGAGAACCCGGAAATGTACAAATTTTTGACGGGCTACCAAAACCTTGTCCATTATGCAAGAATGTCAAAAGGAATCACCAAGGAGAAAATTACCGAAACGATTGAACTTGTTGGATTAACGGAGCGCATTAATGACAAGGTAAAAACATACTCGTTAGGGATGAGGCAGCGATTAGGCTTAGCCCAGTGTCTTTTACATGACCCAGCGGTGCTAATCCTTGATGAGCCTACGAATGGATTAGACCCTGCGGGAATAAGAGAAATCCGCGACTATGTCCGTCTGCTGGCACGTGAAAAGAATATGGCAGTAATTGTTTCCAGTCATTTGCTTTCCGAAATGGAAATGATGTGCGACAGAATCGGGATCATTCAAAATGGGCGTTTAATCGATGTTCAACATATGAAGGAATTTGTACATAACACGGAAGTGACATATGAGTTGGAAGTTGTCCCAAGCGAAAGCGCTTTGTCACTTATTAAAACCAACTATCCAAATGTCCGGGCAAACCTGTCCAGGAATGGAATCTCTGTTGAGCTTCCAAAAGAAGAAATACCAAATCTGGTCAAAACATTTGTCGCTAATGAAATTCAAATTTTTGGAATAAAAGAAGTGGCAAAAACTTTAGAAGATCGCTTCCTTGAAGTGACAGCGGAAAAGGGGGCAGCGCAGCATGGTTAACTTACTAAAAAATGAATGGATGAAAATCTTCAAACGGCCTGGAACCTACGTCATGATTGCGATACTTATCGTAATCACGGCACTTGTTGGAATTCTTTCTAAATATCAGGAGCAGGATTTCAAGGCTGATCCAAACTGGGAGCAAACATTACGGCAGGAAAATCTCGCCTTAGAGAAGCAGATGGAGCAAACCAAGATGGATTTCAAGAAAGAAATCGCCATCAATGAATATCGGATTAAGCATCATATTCCACCAAAAGAAAAATATCATGTTTGGTCATTTGTTAAAGATACATCACAGCTGATCATCTTAGCCGGATTATTTACAATTATCATTTCGGCGGGAATTGTCGCGAGCGAATTCAATTGGGGAACGATTAAGTTATTACTGATACGACCGATAAACCGCAGTAAAATTTTAGCTTCAAAGTATTTGACGATATTGCTGTTTGCCTTGTTGATGCTGGGCATTTTGTTTGTTTTCTCAGCGATACTTGGTGCCATCCTGTTTGGAATGCCAGACAAAGCCGTTCCCTATTTGAATTATTATAATGGCCAGGTGACAGAGCAAAATATTGTTGTCCATCTATTAATTTATTATGGGTTAAGTTCAATTGACACGATTATGCTTGCTACAATGGCATTCATGATTTCCTCCGTTTTTCGGAATAGTTCACTTGCGATTGGCTTATCAATCTTTCTATTATTTACTGGTGCTACATTTACGACCCTGTTAGCCATGAAATTTAGCTGGGCAAAATATATCTTGTTTGCCAATACGAATTTATCACTATACTTTGAAGGTACGCCAATGTTGGAAGGGATGACCATGTCGTTCTCAATCATTATGCTCTTGATTTACTTTGCGATTTTCCAATTCTTAGCCTTCTTTATTTTCAAAAAGCGAGACGTAGCTGCTTAATAAAAAAAGGTGTCAGGCACCATGTGAAAATTTCACATGGTTTCTGACACCTTAATTTACCTTTTACGGGTTAGCTTTTCATAAACGCTGGCTAATGCCTGCTCAAATTTGCCTGTTTTTTTCGGTTGATAGTATTGTTTGTTTTTTAATTTGTCCGGTAAATACTGCTGCGGCACCCAGCCATTTTCATAGTCATGAGGATATAAGTAACCAATCCCTCTGCCAAGCTCTTTTGCTCCTTTATAGTGAGCATCACGTAAATGGTCGGGTATTTCGCCGACAATGCCTTTTTGAATATCATCCAGTGCAGCCTGAATCGCTATAACGGCAGAATTAGACTTAGGCGAGAGGCATAATTCAATAACGGCATTCGCAAGCGGAATCCTCGCCTCTGGAAACCCGATTCTTTCCGCCGTTTCAATTGCCGCCAATGTGCGTGCTCCGGCTTGGGGGTTAGCCAATCCGACATCTTCATAAGCAATCACAATCAGTCTGCGGCTTATACTTACTAAATCTCCTGCCTCAATTAATCTGCCAAGATAGTGGAGGGCTGCATTGACATCACTGCCGCGTATCGATTTCTGGAAGGCTGAGAGGACATCATAATGCCCATCCCCGTCCTTATCGGCAACCAAGCTTTTCTTTTGTAAACATTCTTCGGCGGTATCAACATCAATATTAATAACACCGCGATCATTTTTATCGGTTGATAGTACCGCTAGTTCCAGGGCGTTCAAGGAACTTCTAACATCTCCATTTGAGCCTTGTGCAAAATGCAGTAAGGCCTCATCTGCAATCTCGACCTTTATTTTTCCAAAACCGCGTTCTTCATCTTCAAGGGCATGTAGTAAGGCCTGCTTTACTTCATCAGGCGCTAGCGGTTTTAGCTCGAAAATCTGACAGCGGCTGCGAATTGCCGGATTAATCGCATGATAGGGATTGCTTGTCGTTGCTCCAATTAATACAATCATCCCGTTTTCCAAAAAAGGAAGTAAAAAGTCTTGCTTCGCTTTATCTAAACGATGGACCTCATCAAGAAGCAGAATTACTTTCCCGGACATTTTCGCCTCAGCAGCGACAATTTCCATATCTTTTTTATTATTTGTAACCGCGTTCAGCGTCCGAAAGGCATATTTCGTGCTGCCGGCAATCGCACTGGCAATCGAGGTTTTGCCAATACCAGGCGGTCCATACAAAATCATCGATGTCAGCTGTTTGGCTTTCACCATTCTGGCAATTATTTTTCCGTCACCAACCAGATGCTGCTGGCCAACGACTTCTTCAATTGTTCGAGGACGCATTCGAAATGCTAATGGTTTTTGCTGCATAATCATCTCTCCAAACAAACTTCGCTAATTATAAACATACCATTTTTCATTGAAAAAGCATATTAAAGAGGAATATGGTATAATTTCTAAAGCCTATCAATTTACTGAGAATTTTTTGTGTTTATATATGAAATAGAGGTGCTAATAGATGAAAATTTCAACCAAAGGACGTTACGGTCTTACAATCATGATTGAACTTGCCAAGAAACATGGTGAAGGCCCGACTTCGTTAAAAACGATTGCTCAGGCAAACGATTTATCGGAACATTATTTAGAGCAATTGATTGCCCCATTACGAAATGCAGGATTAGTAAGAAGCATTAGGGGGGCATATGGCGGTTATGTTCTAACAGATGTTCCCGCGAAGATTACTGCAGGCGATGTGATTCGTGTCTTGGAAGGACCGATTACACCTGTGGAAGGTATTGAAGATGAAGAACCGGCCAAGCGGGAGCTATGGATCCGTATCCGCGATGCGATTAAGGATGTCTTAGACAATACAACACTAGAGGATTTAGCTAATCACAGCGATGACCGTGATATGGAAGGTTATATGTTTTATATTTAAAGTAAACGGTAATAATAGAGAATTATTTTGATTGAGGTGTAAATATGGAACGAATCTATCTCGACCATGCCGCAACAACTCCGATGCATCCAAAGGTTATTGAAAAAATGCTCGAAGTGATGAATTCCACTTTTGGAAATCCATCAAGCATCCATTCTTTTGGAAGAGATGCACGTCATCGGATGGATGTAGCTCGGGGGGCATTAGCAGGCAGTATTGGCGCAAAGGAAAATGAGATAATTTTTACAAGCGGCGGAACGGAAGCAGATAATATGGCATTATTTGGGGTTGCCGAAAGCTATCAGGATAATGGTAAGCATATCATTACATCGCAAGTGGAACACCATGCTGTTCTTCATGCTTGCAAAAAGTTAGAAAAAATTGGTTTTGAGGTCACCTATTTGCCCGTCGATGAAACAGGGCGGATTTCTATGGATGAACTCCGTGCTGCCCTAAGGGAAGATACCATATTGGTGTCAATCATGTTTGGGAACAACGAGGTAGGGACGATTCAACCGATTACGGAAATTGGACAGCTGTTAAAGGACCATCAGGCCAAATTTCATACCGATGCGGTTCAGGCATATGGGGTGGAAAAAATTAATGTCAATGACAGTTTCATCGATTTATTATCAGTTTCAGCTCATAAATTGAATGGCCCAAAAGGAACGGGTTTCCTTTATGCAAGATCAAATGTAAAACTTTCCCCCCGTTCCTTCGGCGGGGATCAAGAAAGAAAACGGCGGGCCGGGACCGAAAATATCGCTTCGATTGCCGGATTTCAAGAGGCGGTTTTGGTCGCAACTGAAGAACGGTCTGCCAAAAGAGAAAAGTTTTTTGGATTTAGGACTGCTTTACTGCAAAGGCTTCGGGAACTAGATGTTGAGTTTGAAATAAACGGATTGCTTGAATATTCGCTTCCACATGTATTAAACTTAAGCTTTCCCGGCACAAGTGTGGAAGCAATGCTCGTGAATCTGGATTTAGCAGGAATAGCTGTGTCGAGCGGTTCAGCCTGCACAGCGGGTTCGATTGAACCTTCCCATGTCCTTGTGGCCATGTTTGGTAACCAATCAGAGCGATTGATTAATTCCATTCGGTTCAGTTTTGGTTATAATACGACAGAAGAAGAAGTAATCAAGGCGGCGGAAGAAACGGCTCGTGTTGTTTCTCGCTTGAAAAAATAAATTTGTTACGATTTACAGTATTAAGAGAGGTGAAAAACGTTGGAACGAAAAGATCCGAAAAATACACGGGTTGTTGTCGGGATGTCAGGTGGTGTTGATTCATCAGTAGCAGCGTTGTTATTAAAGCAGCAAGGCTATGACGTTATCGGTATTTTTATGAAAAACTGGGATGATACCGACGATAATGGTGTATGTACCGCTACAGAAGACTATAACGACGTAATCCGTGTTTGTAATCAAATTGGCATTCCTTATTATGCCGTTAATTTTGAAAAGCAATATTGGGACAAGGTATTTACCTATTTCCTAGAGGAATATAAAGCTGGCAGGACACCGAATCCGGATGTTATGTGTAATAAAGAAATTAAATTTAAGGCATTTTTAGAGCATGCCGTTAATTTGGGGGCGGACTATCTTGCCACCGGTCACTATGCCCAAGTGGAGTTTCGTGACGGGGAATACAAAATGCTTCGTGGTTTAGACGAGAATAAGGACCAAACCTATTTCTTGAACCAGTTGACGCAAGAACAGCTAAGCAAGGTCATGTTCCCGATTGGTAATCTTGAAAAACCTAGAGTGCGGGAGATTGCGAAAGAAGCAAATCTTGCGACCGCAGCAAAGAAGGATAGTACGGGTATCTGTTTCATTGGGGAACGAAATTTTAAAGACTTTTTAGGTCAGTATCTTCCCGCCCAGCCAGGAAATATGGAAACATTTGACGGGGAAGTTAAAGGTAAGCATGAAGGCTTGATGTATCATACGATTGGCCAGCGCCATGGCTTAGGGATTGGCGGCGCAGGTGAACCTTGGTTTGCGATTGGTAAGGATTTAGAAAGAAATGTCCTCTATGTCGGACAAGGCTTTGAACATGAAAAACTTTATTCTGACTCGATTACCGGAGTTAATGTTAGCTGGGTATCGAACCAAGAAAAGCCTGCAGAATTTGAATGTACGGCTAAATTCCGTTACCGCCAGGAAGATCATAAAGTGACGGTTCGTCTGTTGGAAGACGCTCAAGTTGAGGTCGTTTTCCATGAACCGATTCGTGCCATTACTCCGGGACAAGCGGTTGTTTTTTACAACGGCGATGAATGTCTTGGCGGAGGAACGATTGACATGGTCTACAAAAATGGTAAACGATTAACGTATGTTGGATAAAATTGCCCTGATTCCAAAACTGGAGTCGGGGTTTTTTAATCGGAATCCCCCGCCCCGAGTCGGCCAGTTTAACCTTGGAAATCTTATTTGGCGGAATAAACGGAGAAGTTGGCGGAATTAAAGTGAAACTTGGCGAAATTTTATTAAGGAGTTTGGCGGAATAAAAGCTCAAATTGGCGGAATTAATCCAAATGTTGGCGGAATCCCCCGAAAAAAACACGGATAGGCAAACCATACCTTTCATTGAAGTCATCTTTAAATGAAATATGATATAATTTCTCATAGGATTGGAGTTGAAATAATGGACAAAAACCAATTAGGTGTTCAATTCATGCAGGAAGGCAACTGGGAAGAGGCTGCGAAGGCCTTTAATGAAGCCATTGAAGAAAAACCGACAGACCCAATTGCCTATATTAATTTTGGCAACGTTCTTTCTGCCGTCGGCGACGATGAAAAAGCCCTTAAATTTTATCAAAAGGCCATTGAAATAGATGAAAACGCTGCAGCAGCTTATTATAGTATTGGAAATTTACTCTTTAGTAATGACCTCTTCAGTGAAGCGAAAAATATGTTTGAAACAGCTATGAAAAAAGGGCTCGAGTCGAGTGATAATTACTTTATGTTAGGGTTGACGCTGGTTTCTTTAGAACAAGGCCGATTTGCTCTTCCTTACTTACAAAGAAGTGTCGAGTTGAATGAAAACGACCCTGAAGCACGCTTTCAATATGGCTTATGTCTCGCACAACTAGAATTAATAGATGAATCGATGCTTCAATTTGAAAAATGTATCGAGCTAGACCCGGAACATTCAGATGCTTATTATAATTTAGGTGTTTCCTTTGCTTTTAAAGAAAACGTCGCAAAAGCAGTTGAAATGTTTAATAATGCACTTGCTATTCAGCCGGACCATCTGCTTGCCGGTCACGCGAAAAGGTTAATTGAAAGCAATCACTAATTTTTCCTATTTTTCAGAGAGGAGGGGGCGAAATGGACAAGCAAGATTCACTTGATTTATTTGCGGAACAAGGAAAGTATGTCAAGGGGCGGCCAATTGTAACGATTTTTCACAATGAACAAAACCTATATACTGTTTTACGGATTCGCATTGATGAAACAAATCATCAATATGAAGACAAAGAAGCGGTCGTCACTGGCTATTTTCCGAAAATCCATGAACAGGAAACCTATATCTTTTACGGTGAATTTAAGGATCATCCTAAGTTTGGGGTGCAATTTCACACCACTCATTACCGCAAGGACATGCCGCAAACAAAACAAGGGGTTATTGGCTATCTATCGGGTGAGATGTTTAAAGGGATTGGTAAGAAAACGGCCGAAAGCATCGTTGAAACCTTAGGTGAAAATGCTATCTCCAAAATTCTTAATCAGCCATCCATACTTGATTCCATTCCAAAGCTTCCTCCTGAAAAAGCAAAAATGCTTTACGATACGCTGATGGAGCATCAAGGACTCGAGCAGGTGATGGTCGCCTTAAATCAATACGGCTTTGGTCCGCAGATTTCGATGCGCATTTATCAAGCATATAAAGAAGAAACACTTGATATTATGCAAAAAAATCCGTATCAGCTCGTGGAAGATATCGAGGGCATCGGTTTTGGCCGGGCCGATGAGCTTGGCTACCAGCTTGGTATCTCCGGAAATCATCCCGATCGGATCAAAGCTGCCTGTCTCTACATACTCGAAAACGAAAGCATGCAAACAGGACATGTATTTATATATGCTGAGGAATTACTAGAGCAAGTAAAGGCTCTTTTAGAAGAAAACAAACGCGATCAAATTGAATACATAGACATGTCAAACGAGGTTATTAAGCTCCAAGAAGAGGGCAAATTAATTGGGGAAGAGAACCGTGTTTATTTACCGACGTTATTTTTTGCGGAAAAAGGGCTTGTCACGAACATCCATCGCATTCTTGAGCAAACCGAATACAAGGAACAATTTCCGGAATCTGAATTTTTACTCTCGTTAGGAGCCCTTGAGGATCGGCTCGGAGTCCAATATGCTCCGACACAAAGAGAAGCAATTCAAACCGCATTAATGGCCCCGATGCTTATTTTAACAGGAGGGCCTGGAACTGGAAAAACTACGGTTATCAAAGGGATTGTCGAGCTTTATGCTGAATTGCATGGTTGTTCGTTGGAGCCCAAGGATTACCACAAAAAGGGTGAGCCCTTTCCCTTTTTACTCGCAGCACCGACAGGACGAGCCGCAAAAAGGATGAGTGAGTCGACTGGACTTCCAGCCGTAACGATTCACCGGTTACTTGGTTTTAATGGGACTGAAGGATTTGATCGTAACGATGCGAGCCCGCTTGAGGGGAAAATCTTAATTGTTGATGAAACCTCGATGCTTGATATTTGGCTGGCAAATCAATTATTTAAGTCTCTTCCTGAAAATATTCAGGTAATCTTAGTAGGCGATGAGGATCAGCTTCCGTCCGTCGGACCTGGGCAGGTTTTAAAGGATATGCTGATATCTGAACGGATTCCGACCGTCCGTTTAACCGATATTTATCGCCAGGCAGAGGGGTCTTCTATTATCGAACTGGCTCATGATATTAAAAAGGGTTATTTACCTGCCGATATTACCGTGAAGCAAGCTGACCGTTCGTTTATCAGATGTTCAACCGTACAGGTTGCACAAGTAGTTGAAAAAGTGGCGTTAAACGCAAAAAATAAGGGGTATTCGGCCAAGGATATTCAAGTGTTGGCGCCGATGTACAGAGGACCAGCTGGGATTGACCGTTTAAATGTTCTCCTTCAGGAAATTTTTAATCCAAATCCAAATGGGTCAAGGAAGGAAATTGCCTTTGGTGATGTGAAGTATCGCATCGGTGATAAGGTGCTCCAGCTCGTTAATCAGCCGGAAAGCAATGTGTTTAATGGGGATATAGGGGAAATTATCTCAATTATTTATGCGAAGGAAAACACCGAAAAGCAAGACATGATCTATATTTCCTTTGAAGGCAATGAGGTTGAATATACGAGGCAGGATTTGAATCAAATCACCCATGCCTACTGTTGCTCCGTCCATAAATCGCAGGGTAGTGAATTTCCGATTGTCATCCTTCCGATCACAAGAAGCTACTACCGGATGTTACGGAGAAATTTAATTTATACGGCGATTACAAGAAGTAAAAAATCATTGATTTTGTGCGGGGAAGAGGATGCGCTCCGGATGGGCGTTGAAAGAGCTGACGAACTTTCCAGGCAAACAACTTTATGTCAAAAGCTACAAGAGTCAATTCCAGTCGAATCGAGCACCGCTAAAGATGAAAATACGATCAGGGAGTTGTCCTATGAGGACGAATTAATGCAGGTTAATCCATTGGTAGGAATGGAAAACGTTTCACCTTATGATTTCATGGTAAATGACTGAAACTATAAATGTTCACAGGAGGTGAGGCACTCTTTGCGGACATTTTCATTATTGAAAGGACAACCTGTTTTTGAAAAGAGCGGTGGGACTAGGATCGGTGAGGTTAGTGACCTGTGTATCTCCGGCAACGGTAAGGTGGAAGGCCTATTAGTTAAAAAAGGCGTTTTCTTCAAACAATCCTTTTTTTTGGATATTCAAAAAGTGGCGTCCTTCGGTTGGGATGGTGTTATGATTGAGGATACAAGCCATTTGGAAAAGCTGAAAGAAAGTCCGGAATATACACTTACACATCAACATTCTTTAGATGGAATGTTGATGCTTTCCAAGAGTGGTGAATCACTTGGTTTATTGAAAGATGTATATTTCCAGGAAGAATTGGGTACAATCGTAGGGTACGAAATCACGGATGGCTTCTTTTCGGATATCACGGAAGGTAAACAAGTCATTCAATCCGGTAAGCCCTTAGCGATCGGAAAGGATGCCATTATCGTAGACGTAAATCATACGTGAGGTGTCTTTTCATGTTTAATTGCCCCAATTGTCAAAGCAAGGATATCGGCAAAATTGGCATCAACCAATATTATTGCTGGAATTGCTATATCGAACTTACCGTTAACAATGGTCTAATCAATACCCATCAAGTCGAAGAAGACGGATCACTTAGTTCCCTAGATGATTTGTTTGAAGAAGAAGAGCGTCGTTACACCCTTTAAAAAAGAAAGGCGGAAGCGCCCGTTGGCGTTTTGCTAGACAATTTGAAGAAGAGGTGAAACGTATGAACAAAGTGATGACTTCAATGATTGCTTTTGGTGTGGGGATGGCTGCGTATAATGTGGCACAAAGAAATAATATGATGTCGGCCCGCAATATGAGAAAAATCCAAAAGAAGGTAAAACGAGCGATATTTTAAGTGAATCCCCCTCCAATTAGAGGGGGATTTTTATTTGCTTCAAATGCATAATTCCACCATCTGTCTCTAAAACTAACCCAAAAGGGGGCACTGACATTGGAAATCCGTATGAAATGGTATTACCGAATCGGTTTTTTGCTCCTTTTATTAATTGCCATTTATGTTTTTCTAAAAATCCGCTTTGTTTGGATACCCATCCTTAGGGTGGCAGCGATTATTATTCTTCCCTTTATTATTGGAGGATTTATTACTTATTTACTTCATCCGATTGTTGAAAAATTACATGAAAAAGGTCTGCATCGGGGCCTGGCAATTTTTTTAATTTATTTTATTTTTTTTGGTGGAATTGGCTTTTGTCTATATAAAGGAATTCCAGCGATTATTGACCAGCTAAGAGACCTTTCAGAAAGTGCACCCGTTTTCGCTGAGCAGTACCGGGGCTGGATTGATCAGCTGCAAACGCACACAAGGGCATGGCCTGATGGACTGCAAACCAGAATAAATGAAGGCATTGATGCCTTTGAAAAAAAGCTGGATTCACTTTTGTCCGTGCTTGTTAATCTTTCGATTAGCTTTTTAAATTCAGCATTAATTATGATGATTATCCCATTCATTGCTTTTTATATGTTAAAAGACTTTGCTATGATAAAACGCGCTGTCTGGTATATAACTCCTAAACAGTGGCGGAAGAAAGGGACATTTTTTCTCAAGGATATTGATGAATCGCTCGGCAGTTATATAAGGGGTCAGCTTCTTGTTTGTGTCATTATTGGCAGCGTCTCTGCCCTTTTATTTTGGATTTTTCATTTAAAATATGCCTTGCTGCTTGGAATGATTGTAGCTGCAACCAATGTCATCCCCTATTTTGGACCGATTATCGGGGCAGTGCCAGCAGTTATTATTGCTGCAACCATGTCAGTAAAATTAGTTTTGATTACACTTGTAATTGTTTTTGGTCTCCAATTTCTCGAAGGGAACATTCTATCTCCGCTTATCGTCGGAAAAAGCCTGCATATGCACCCGTTAGTCATTATGCTGGCGCTAACAGCCGGGGGAGAAATTGGTGGGATTTTGGGGCTGATATTGGCCGTGCCTGTTCTTGTTGTCCTAAAGGTTGGAATTATCCACACAAAAAATCACTTCATTAATGGAAAAACGAAAGAACCGTCATCATAATTGCTACGACTAATTGACAAACATTTTTCAGGTGGCTATAATTCGTGATATAGAATAATTGTATGAAAATGTAGAAGGATCAATTATGTTATAGTCCATCTGTAACGCGTCCTAGCGTAGAAGAGAGGAGCTTCCCTGGCTGAAAGGAGCTCTAGATGAAGGATGACAGAAAGCTAATCCGGAGTGCAGCTAACCACTGCCGTATACCTGCGTTAAGGGATTTTGAGAGATGGATACGCGTTTTGTATTCATAATCAGGGTGGTACCGCGAGACAAGCTCTCGTCCCTGTTTTTGGGATGAGGGCTTTTTTGTATGCTTTTTTTATGGAAATGGGGCGGAGCGCCGCAAAAATGAATTACCTTAGATAAGTATGGTGGAGAAAATAAATTTTTGCAGCGAATTATACAAGCAGAGCATTGCTCACACCGCCTTTGTTCCTACAATATTGTTTTGATAAATGAGGAGGTCTATTTTATGAAAAACTTAACTGGTTCACAAATTCGCACAATGTTTTTACAGTTTTTTAATGAAGAAAAAGGACACGCCATTGAACCAAGTGCATCGCTTGTCCCTCATGACGATCCATCGTTATTATGGATTAATAGTGGTGTCGCAACCCTCAAGAAATATTTCGATGGACGGGTTGTTCCCGACAATCCAAGAATTACAAATGCACAGAAATCAATTAGAACCAATGACATTGAGAATGTCGGAAAAACAGCCCGCCACCATACGTTCTTTGAAATGCTTGGTAATTTTTCCATCGGTGAATATTTTAAAGTGGAAGCGATTGAATGGGCGTGGGAGTTCTTAACTGACGAAAAATGGATTGGCTGGGATCCGGAGATGCTCTCGGTTACCGTTCATCCGGAAGATCATGAAGCATATGAAATTTGGAATAAAACAATTGGTTTGCCGGAAGAACGAATTATTCGTCTGGAAGGAAACTACTGGGACATTGGTGAAGGTCCAAGTGGTCCAAACACAGAAATTTTCTATGACCGCGGCCCTGAGTATGGTGACGACCCAACAGACCCTGAATTATACCCTGGCGGCGAAAATGACCGTTATCTTGAAGTCTGGAACTTGGTTTTTTCGCAATTTAACCATAATCCTGATGGCACGTATACACCGCTGCCAAAGAAAAATATTGATACCGGAATGGGATTAGAACGAATGACATCGGTTATTCAAAATGTCCCAACCAATTTTGATACTGACTTATTTATCCCAATCATTCGGGCTACTGAAGAGATTTCTGGTGTAAAATACGGAGAAAGTGATGAAACCGATGTGGCATTCAAGGTAATCGCCGACCATATTCGTACCGTCGCTTTCGCTGTAGGGGACGGAGCATTGCCTTCAAACGAAGGCCGCGGGTATGTGCTTCGCCGACTGCTTCGTCGAGCTGTCCGTTACGCCAAACAAATCAATATTAATCGTCCATTTATGTTTGACCTTGTTCCGGTTGTAGGTGAAATCATGCATGACTTCTATCCAGAGGTTAAAGACAAGACCGAATTCATTCAAAAGGTTATAAAGAACGAAGAGGAGCGTTTCCACGAAACCCTTCATGAAGGGTTAGCCATTTTGGAAAGCGTAATTAAGAACGAGAAAGAAAAGGGCAGTGATACCATTACTGGTGCCGATGTTTTCAGATTATATGACACCTATGGTTTCCCTGTAGAATTAACAGAGGAATATGCTGAAGAAGAGGGCATGAAGGTTGATCATCAAGGCTTTGATTTAGCAATGAACGAGCAGCGCGAACGTGCTCGTGCGGCACGTCATGATGTTGATTCGATGCAGGTTCAAGGCGGGGTGTTGAGGGACGTTACGGTTGAAAGTAAGTTTGTCGGCTACAACGAACTCAAAACGAACTCTTCAGTGGCGGCAATCATTAAAAATGGTGAGCTTGTCGATGAAGTCTCCTGCGGTGAGGAAGTTCAGTTAATTCTTGATATGACCCCCTTTTATGCAGAGAGCGGCGGACAAATTGCTGACCGTGGGTTGATTGAGGGAGAAGGCGCAAGCGTAGTTGTGAAAGATGTCCAAAAAGCACCAAACGGTCAAAACCTTCATCAGGTAGTTGTCAAGAGTGGCACGTTGAGAACAAACCAAAGGGTAACAGCTGCGGTTGACGCGGAAAATCGCATGAAAATTATCAAAAACCATACGGCCACCCATTTACTCCATCAAGCATTAAAGGATGTACTTGGAGAACATGTTAATCAAGCAGGTTCCCTTGTAGAACCAGATCGCCTTCGCTTTGACTTTTCGCATTTTGGTCAAATTAAACCGGAAGAACTTGAGCAAATCGAAAAAATCGTTAACGAAAAGATCTGGCGAAGCATTGAAGTGGACATCAGCCAAAAAGCAATTGCTGAAGCGAAAGCAATGGGGGCTATGGCGCTTTTTGGAGAAAAATACGGCGATATTGTTCGGGTAGTAAGGGTTGGCGATTACAGCCTTGAGCTTTGCGGCGGCTGCCATGTTCCGAATACATCGGTCATTGGTTTATTTAAAATTGTTTCAGAAGGCGGAATTGGGGCTGGAACACGAAGGATTGAAGCGGTAACAGGTGAATCTGCATATAAAACTTTAAATGAACAGGTTGGCTTATTAAAGGAAGCGGCAGACAAACTAAAAACGAATCCAAAAGATATTGTTAACCGACTTGAAAGTTTAATGATTGAAATGAAACAATTGCAAAAGGATAACGAATCACTTGCGGCGAAACTTGGAAATATTGAAGCTGGGAACCTTGTTGCCAAAGCGAAGGAAATCGATGGGATAACGGTGTTAACAGCAAATGTTCAAGGTGCCGATATGAACAATCTAAGAAATATGGCTGATGATTTGAAGCAAAAGCTTGGTTCTGTTGTCATTGTTTTAGGCAGTGCTCATGAAGGAAAAGTCAATTTAATCGCAGCGGTAACGAAGGACTTAAATGAAAAGGGCTATCACGCGGGTAAGCTAATCAAAGAAGTGGCAACCAGATGCGGCGGCGGTGGCGGCGGTCGTCCTGATATGGCTCAAGCAGGTGGAAAAGATCCTGAAAAACTGGATGCTGCACTAAAATTCGTTGATGAATGGGTAAAATCCATTTGATAATAGGACAAAGTAGTGTAAAATGTAGGTAACAATACTAAAAAGCGGAAGCGTCAAGGCGCTGTAGCTAGACATACCAATTCTCTCCTCTAGTAAAAAAGCGAGGTGCATGAAATGAGCTCTTTAGACAAAACGATGAGATTTAATTTTCCTGAAGAACCGTTTGAACATGACATCAATGATGTTCTTCGTCAAGTTTATGAAGCTTTACAGGAAAAGGGGTATAACCCAATCAATCAAATAGTCGGTTACCTTTTATCAGGAGATCCCGCCTATATTCCACGTCATCACGATGCCCGCAATATTATTCGCAAGCTTGAACGTGATGAAATTATCGAGGAATTGGTGAAATCCTATCTTAAACAACAGCGAGAGGGTTAATTAATGCGCGTAATGGGATTAGATGTAGGCTCAAAAACAGTCGGTGTTGCCGTTAGCGATGAACTAGGCTGGACCGCACAGGGCCTCAAAACTCTCAAAATCAATGAAGAAAAAAGTGAGTTTGGTTTTGAGGAAATTGGTCAATTAATAGAAGAGTATCAAGTAGATACGGTTGTCATCGGCCTGCCTAAAAATATGAACGGGACGATTGGACCACGCGCTGAAGCAAGTCAGCAATTTGCCAATGAAATTGAAAGTAAATTTGCTGTGCCAACAGTCCTTTGGGACGAGCGTCTAACGACAATGGCAGCTGAGCGTGTTTTGCTTGAGGCCGATATGAGCCGGAAAAAACGAAAGAAAGTAATCGATAAGATGGCTGCAGTGATGATCCTGCAAGGCTATCTTGATAGCAAAAATTAATGAGGTGGAAAAAATGGAACACGAACACGAGCACGAAGAAGAACAATTTATAACATTGGTTGATGAAAATGGTAATGAACAATTACATGAAGTCCTTTTTACCTTTGATTCTGATGAATTTGAAAAATCGTATGTATTCTTTTATCCAGTAGGAACTCTTGATGATGAGGAAGAGGACGTCGACATTCATGTCTACGCCTATGTCCCTACTGAGGATGGCGGCTATGGCCCATTAATGCAAATCGAAACCGATGAAGAATGGGATATGGTTGAAGAAGTGTTTAACACCTTCAACGAAGATCAAGAAGAGGAAGAATAAGATTTAAGGGAACCAGCTGATAAAAAGGCTGGTTCCTTTTTTAATTTTAGAAGGTTCAAATCTGACAAATTGATTGTTAAATTGACATTTTTCTCACAATATGCTGAAATAATTACAATGTCTATTTGTACTAGTAGCTAATTATTCTATTCAAAAATAAGAACAATACGTTGGATTTTCCAATGAACTTATGGGAAGGGGGAGTAATATGACAGACGAAAAAGACACAAAAAAGGATATTATGCGCCAAAAGATGCTTGAACATCAAAGTGAAGCAAGGATTGTCAGAAAGATTGTTATGATTATCTCTATTTTATTGCTATTATTCATAGTTTTAATTGGCGGCGGAGGATATTTGTACATACAGTCAGCGCTCAAACCTGTTGACTCCAAAAGTAAGGCTCAGAAAACAGTTGAAATTCCGATTGGTTCGTCAGTGACTGGGATTGCTGTAGCATTAGAAACAAACGGAATTATTAAAAATGCAAAGGTATTTAAGTATTACGTCAAACTAAAAAATGAAGGTGGGTTTATGGCCGGTAATTACCAGCTTAGCCCTTCGATGGATGTCCCTGAAATCGTCAGCCGCTTGAAAACAGGAAAGGTGCTGGCAAAGGCCAGTTTTAAAATCGCCATCCCCGAAGGACAGCAGCTTAACGAAATTGCGGCAATTTTGGCAAAGGCAACGAAGCAAAAAAAAGATGACGTGTTAAATAAACTAAATGATGAAGTGTTTATCAAGGTACTAATGGCAAAATACCCTGATTTATTATCTGACGAAATCCTGAGTTCTTCAGTGAAATATCCACTCGAAGGGTATTTATTCCCGGCAACCTATCCGTTTTACAAGCCGAATCCTTCCGTTGAAGAAATGGTCACAGCTATGCTTGATAAAACACGAACTGTTTTAGTTGATTATAAAGAAAAAAGTCAGGAAAAAAAGCTATCCGTTCATCAACTATTAACAATGTCCTCTTTAATTGAAGAAGAAGCAACAGCAAAGGTGGATCGCAAAAAGATTGCTAGTGTTTTCTACAATCGAATAAAAAAGGGCATGCCGCTGCAGACGGATCCAACCGTTCTATATGCGCAAGGGAAACACAAAGATAAGGTTTTATATAAGGACTTAGAGGTAAGCTCACCTTATAATACGTATCAACATACTGGTCTTCCTCCAGGACCCATTTCCAACTCTGGAAAAATGTCGATTGAGGCGGCACTGGAGCCTGAAGAAACAAATTATTATTACTTCCTGGCAACTGCTGATGGCACAGTCATTTTTACAAAAACACTCGAAGAACATAATAAAGAAAAAGCTAAGCATATTTCCAATAAAAAATAAATCAATTTGGGGGAAATGTTAGCATTCCCCCTATTATTGTGATAAAATAATTCAAGTGTTTTAAGAAGTATTCTATAGCGTAACTCACAGTAAGGTATTTGCGGCGTAACTTGCCCGAAGCACACCCGAGCCTGAAGTCCTTTCAGCTCGAAACCTGTGAACGCTATTTTTTAATGTCTAAAGAGCATTTTGAATTGTTCAGCTTCAGCGCCCAGCGACTAGTGTACTGGCCCTTTCCTCCTTACGATAAGTCAACATCGAATCGCATTGCTCTTCGTGTTTCCTTTATCTTAGTCGGAGCGGTTCAGTCCATACGTCGCTTAACGGGACGCTTACGCATTTCTTTTAGGATTGAGGTGACGCAGCTTGTTAAATGAGAAGCTGCATTCTTATATTGAAGGTTTAATATCCGAACGGAATCCATTGTTAATGGAAATGGAAAGCTATGCTCATGAGCATAATGTTCCGATTATGGAGCTAGCTGGAATAGAAACGATGCTGCAATTATTGCGAATCCACCGTTCCAAAAGGATTCTTGAAGTTGGGACCGCGATTGGCTACTCCGCATTAAGAATGGCCACTGCATTAACGGATGCGGAAATCGTCACGATTGAGCGGGATGTGGAACGGATAGAATTAGCAGAAGAATATATTAAGCGTTCTGAACATGGTGATCAAATTATTTTGATAAAAGGTGACGCCCTAGAGGTTGAAGATATAATTGGTGTACATGCCCCGTTTGATGTTATTTTTATTGATGCGGCAAAAGGTCAGTATAAAAAGTTCTTTGAAATTTATTCAAAATATCTGCACGATGATGGAATGATCATAACCGACAATGTTTTGTTTAAAGGGCTTGTCGCTGAACCTGAGATTGAATCAAAAAGAATTCGTAATCTTGTCAAAAAGATTGATGGATTTAACCACTGGTTAATGGCACAAAGAGACTATGATACCGTTATTCTACCCGTCGGGGACGGGGTCGCGATAAGTAAACGAAGAGGTGATTGAATATGAAAAGGCCAGAATTACTAGTAACGCCATTGACAGTCAACGATATTTTGCCACTAGCGGATGCGGGCGCGGATGCGTTTGTTATCGGTGAACAGCGCTATGGCCTGCGGCTTGCAGGAGAGTTTAACCGTGAAGAGGTCAAAAAGGCAATTGAACTGGCACACGGTAAAGGGAAAAAAGTTTACGTCGCCATGAATGCGATTTTTCATAATGAAAAAGTCAATGAATTAAGTGAATACATTCAATTTGCAGCAGCAGCGAAGGCTGATGCGATTATTTTCGGTGATCCGGCTGTTTTAATGACAGCGAAAGAATTCGCACCTGAGATGAAACTGCACTGGAGTACGGAAACAACTGGGACAAATTGGTATACCTGCAACTATTGGGGGAGAAAAGGTGCAAAAAGGGCGGTTTTAGCCCGTGAGATTAATATGGACGCTATTGTCGAAACAAAGGAAAATGCTGAAGTGGAAATCGAGGTCCTTGTTCATGGAATGAGCTGTATGTTTCAATCCAAACGATCGCTCCTTGGCAACTACTATGAGTACCAAGGAAAGGTAATGGAAATCGAAAATCGCAAGTTGCAAAAAAATATGTTTTTACACGATCATGAACGTGAGAATAAATACCCGATTTTCGAAGATGAAAATGGAACACATATAATGAGCCCGAATGATATGTGTATCATAGACGAGCTTCAAGAGATGTTAGAAGCCGGTATAGACTCGTTTAAAATCGATGGAATCTTAAAGAGTCCGGAATATATTCTCGCCGTTACAAAGGCTTATCGTGAGGCTATAGACTTATTTTTTGAAGACCCGGACGCTTATGATGATAAAAAGGACGAGCTGCTCGCGGTAATCGAGGAAATTCAGCCAGCAAATCGTCCATTGGATACAGGATTCTTTTTCAAAGAAACAGTTTATTAAAGGAGGGGTTCAGCTGTGAATACAGTTAAAGATAAGATTTCTGAGATGATCGATGGAAAACGTGTCATTGTAAAGAAGCCGGAACTCCTTGCTCCAGCAGGCAATCTTGAAAAATTGAAAATTGCAGTTCAATATGGGGCAGATGCGGTATTCATTGGCGGGCAGGAATATGGCCTTCGTTCCAACGCTGATAACTTTACATTTGAAGAAATGACAGAAGGCGTCCAGTTTGCTAAAAACTTTGGGGCTAAAATATACGTTACCACTAATATATTTGCCCACAATGAAAATATTGACGGATTAGAGGAATATATACTTAGTTTGAAAGAAACCGGTATTGCGGGAATTATTGTGGCAGATCCACTCATTATTGAAACCTGCCGCCGTCTTGCACCGGAGATTGAAATCCATATTAGTACGCAGCAATCTCTTTCTAACTGGAAAGCCGCCCAGTTTTGGAAAGAGGATGGTGCATCCCGAGTTGTATTGGCACGCGAGGTAAGTGCTGAAGAAATCAGAGAAATGAAGGAAAAGGTTAACGTTGAGATTGAAACCTTTATTCATGGAGCGATGTGTATCGCATATTCGGGCCGCTGCACGTTGAGTAACCATATGACGGCAAGAGATTCAAACCGCGGTGGCTGCTGTCAGTCCTGCCGTTGGGATTACGATCTGTATAAGCTCGAGGGCAATGAGGAAACGGCTCTTTTTGAGGAAAATCAAGACCCGTTTGCGATGAGCCCCAAGGATCTCAATTTAATTAAAGCGATACCGCAGATGATAGAGCTTGGCATTGATAGTTTAAAAATCGAAGGCCGCATGAAATCGATTCATTATATTGCCACAGTTGTCAGTGTTTATCGCAAAGTCATTGATGCCTATTGTGCAGACCCTGAGAATTTTGTCATCCAGCAGGAATGGCTGGAGGAACTTGATAAATGTGCAAACCGTGAAACGGCGCCGGCGTTTTTTGAAGGTGTTCCAGGGTATAAAGAGCAAATGTTTGGTAATCATAGCAAGAAGACAAAGTTTGAATTTGTCGGACTTGTGTTGGATTACAACGCGGAAACACAAATGGTTACACTACAGCAGCGCAACCATTTTAAACCGGGTCAAGAGGTAGAATTCTTCGGTCCAGAAATTCAAAACTTTACCCATGTGATTGATAAAATTTGGGATGAAAAAGGTAATGAACTGGATGCTGCAAGACATCCTCTTCAAATTGTCCAATTTAAATTGGACAAACCGGTATACCCTAACAACATGATGCGAAAGGAGAACTAGCATGATACGCAAACCAGTTGTTATTGGTGTGACCGGCGGCTCCGGCTCTGGGAAAACCAGTGTAACAAATGCCATTTATGAAAGTTTGAAAGATCATTCTATTTTGGTACTTGAACAGGATTATTATTATAAAGACCAAAGTAATGTCCCATTTGAAGAACGGTTAAAAACGAATTATGATCATCCGCTGGCCTTTGATAACGATTTTCTCATTGAACATATTGAAAAGCTATTGAGATATGAGGCAATTGAAAAACCTGTTTATGATTATTCCATTCATACTCGTTCAAGTGAGGTTATTCCCGTTGAACCGAAGGATGTTATCATTTTAGAGGGAATATTGGTTCTTGAAGATGAACGACTCCGCAATTTAATGGACATTAAATTGTTTGTTGATACGGATGCCGATTTACGAATCATTCGCCGCCTGACGCGTGACATCAGAGATCGTGGGCGGACTTTCGATTCTGTTATCGATCAATATTTAAATGTTGTTCGTCCGATGCATAACCAATTTATTGAGCCTACAAAGCGTTATTCTGATTTGATTATCCCTGAAGGCGGGCATAATCATGTGGCAATCGATTTAATGGTCACAAAAATTCAAACAATTCTTGAACAAAAGTCAGTTTTATGACACAATAGCAGAAGAAAAGCCTAAAAGAGAAAAATCCAGATTAAAAGTATATTCTGTTGCGCGCCCTTAATTAAAAGGACGCGCTGCTATGTATTATGCTAAGCGTCATAATAACTACATATATTACATACACAATTCTTAAAGACTAGAAGGAGTGAGGGTTTTGGCTATAGAGAAAGTATTTCCCATGACACAAGCAGGTAAAGAGAAACTTGTTCAAGAGCTTGAATACTTAAAATCAGTGAAGCGTAAAGAAGTGGTGGAAAGAATAAAAATTGCCCGAAGTTTTGGTGACTTATCTGAAAACTCTGAGTATGATTCTGCGAAGGAAGAACAAGCATTTGTTGAGGGGCGAATTACAACCTTAGAAAATATGGTTCGTAATGCTAAGATTATAGCCGAAGTGAAGGAAATCGACTCAGTTACATTAGGAAGTTCAGTTACATTTGTAGAACTCCCAGATGGGGATGAAGAAACCTATGCGATTGTAGGAAGCGCTGAGGCAGATCCGTTTGAAGGTAAAATTTCTAATGATTCACCGATTGCTAAAAGTCTTTTAGGTAAAAAAGTTGGCGATAAAGTCTCCGTTCAAACCCCTGGCGGTGACATGAGCGTTCGTATTGTAAGCATTAAATAATTGAAATTATATTTATTCATTGAATAATTGATTGAAATAGGAAAACCTCGTCAAAACTTTTGACGAGGTGTTTTTTTATGTGGAGAAAGCGGGCACTTGGATGGCTTTTCATTTGTATCATAGGTTTTCTGCTCCTTTTAGGACGTTTAATGCAAATTCAGTTATTTGAGACGGAGACCTTTTCTAAGCATAACGTTAATTTACTCGAGGAAAGTGTTAAACAACGAACACAAGAGTTGGTGATTGATAATGGCAGGGGTAATTTTCTTGATCGAAATGGCACAATGCTTACACATAAAAAGGCTTCAGTCCTAGTCCTTTTTCCATTTTTGAAAAAAACGGAATGGGAGATTGAAAAGGTTGCGGATATTTCGGAAATACCAGTAAATGATCTGAAAATGGCTGTGGAAGGGGCGAAAAAGCCTTTCGCATTTGGAGACCCTGAACCGCATGAACTAACCACATCACAACAGGAAAGAATCAATGCCTTAAAAATCCCCGGTGTGTTTGCGATTGAACAAAAGTTTGAACGTGCGCATATACCAGCGGAACAGTTAATCGGACTAACTGGGGAAAACTCCCAAGAACTTAAAAAGCGTTATCCGAACAAGGAGCGGTCCGATAAAACCTTGCTGGGAGTTTCAGGGCTTGAGGAAAGCTTTGATGAATTCCTGCTCCCTGAAGGGAAATCAAAGCTTGTTTACCATGTTGATGGCACGGGTGCGCCACTATTCGGTATTAATGTCAGGTATGTCGATCCGGCCAATCCGTTTTATCCCGTTAATGTGCGAACAACCATTGATAATAGCATCCAGCAGAAAGCGGAGGATTTAGTGGAGCAGCATCAGATTAAAAAAGGCGGCTTGGTCCTCCTTAATATCGAGGACAATAGTGTGCTAGCGCTTGTTTCACGCCCGACGATAAATAAAAAGGATCCCTACAGCGGAGCGGGAATAAGCAATATGATGTTAAAACAGCAAATTATGGGGTCGGTTTTTAAAACGGTCGTCGCTGCTGCGGCAATCGACCATAAATTGGATGATCCAACGCGTCTTTTTGACTGCAGTAAAAAAATCAATGGGTTGCCCGAATGGCAATATAACTATGGTAAGCTGGATTTTACGAATAGCTTTGCGAGAAGCTGCAATCGGACATTTGGTGAGCTGGCAAAAGAATTACAAAAAATTGATCCGCACCTTTTAGAGAATTATGCGGCGAAATTATCGCTTACTGGTTCTGTGGGCTGGCAGGGGAATGTCTATCACACCAGTGATTTCAAACAGCTGGCTGATGAAGATAAAGGCAGAGTCTTTTTGTCTGATGATGCTAGAAAGGATTCCAATTTCGCAGCAATGTCAGGAATTGGTCAGCACGAGGTCCGTGCAACCCCTTTAGCTGTTGCCAATATGATGGCCGCGATAGCCCGAGGCGGTAAAAAGGAGATGGTAAGAGCTGTTTCAAAAATTGAATATAAAAATGGGACAACCATGGTTGATTTTCCAGAGAGGAACTTAATGGGAGATACCATTTCACCATATACTGCAATGAAGCTGCAAAAATTGCTGCGGGAAGTCGTACTCAACCCCAATGGGACGGGAAGATGGTTTAAGGACCTGCCATACGAAACAGCTGGTAAATCAGGTACAGCCGAGACAGGGAAATATGAAGATGGCAAGCAATTGCATAATAAATGGTTTGCCGGCTATTTCCCTTATCAAAATCCAAAATATGTATTGGTAGCAGTGAATTTAGATGTGGTGGATTCGGAAGGCGGGGTTAATTTGTTATTTGCAGATATGGTTAAGCTCCTGTATGCGAAAGATAATCGAAAATAGTAGTAAAATAGTTTTCCCTTCAAGTTCTCTTCAAATCATGTTAGAATATTGAGAGCCTTATAATGTTTAGCTCCATCACCAAGGGGGCTATCGCATTTTATATTGGAGGGGATTAATTTGAGTAATGATTTCAATTCTAATTCACGTTCTGGTTACCGATCAAAACGGAAAAAAACAAATCTTGTCTTAAATGGTTTGATCATCGTTGTGCTGCTTTTAATTATTTTTGTCGCATACAATATTTTTGCATCAGGAAATGACAAAGCTTCTCCAAAGAAGGAAAGCCCAAAAACAGTGGAGAAGGAAACGGTCCATAAGGATCAGGAGACAAAAGAAAATAAAAAAGAAGATGCGGTTACAGATGATAATAGTTCATCAGATAATGTCGCTGAAGAAGAGCAAAATAGTGAGGAAGCTTCAACACCTGAAAATTCGGACGAATCACAGGCTGTGGTTTCCGAGGACGGGAAAACCACCGAAAATCCTTCATGGAAGCCTGTCGGTACAACCCAGACAGGGGAACATACTCCAGTATATAGTGGTGTAGATTGGGAGGAAATGTTGAATGCCATTTCATATGCTACCGGAATAGACAAAAGTAATATGACGGTTTTCTGGCTTGGCAGGGATCAATCTAAAGCAAATGCCTCGATTGGTACTATTTCTTCAAAAGACAAAAAGCAAAAATATAAAGTTTTTATCGAGTGGGTGGATGGAGAAGGCTGGAAACCGACTAAGGTAATTAATTTAGATGAATAGAAAACAGGATGGGCCTTTAGCAGGCACCATCCTATTTCTTTTTAAAATGAACGACTGCGGTAAAATAGGTTTGTCCATTTTCGTTCACATGCATTTGGTGAGACACTGAGTGGACAGATAGCAAGATTGCTCTATTTTCATCAATTTGTGATTCAATCTTTTTTTGTAAAGTTTTAAGATTAGTGGCTTCGAAAAACTCAACTTTATCCTCGATCAGTTCAAACTGAAAATTCATCTATATCATCCTCTCCATAAGTCCATTTTAATTATTTCTTTTGATGCTAGCAATATATTTGAATAAACGTATGATGTATGGTAGTATGATTTTTGTTAATTCATAGTATACTTATAGGAATTGTTATTAGTGTGAGTACGTGAAATTAAATTGCCCCTCTTCACCGCCTTACCGATGAGCCGCTGCTTACTATGGCGAGCTGCCTTCAAATGATGGTAGAATAGTGTTGCGGATAGGCTGTATTAATCCGAGAAAGATTATAAGTGTAAAACAATGAGAAAGAGGTATAAGCATGAAAATCGCTATCATCGGAGCAATGGAAGAAGAAGTAACTTTACTTAGAGAAAATATCGAGGGCCGAACACAAGAAACAGTCGCCGGCTGTGAATTTACGTTTGGAAAAATGCATGGTGCGGATGTTATTTTGCTGCGTTCAGGGATTGGTAAAGTAAACGCTGCTATGTCCACCACCATTTTACTCGAAAAATATAAGCCCGATTGCATCATCAATACTGGTTCAGCTGGGGGTTTTAACCCTTCACTTAATGTTGGAGATGCGGTTATTTCAACAGAGGTCCGTCATCATGATGTTGATGTGACGGCATTTGGCTATGAATATGGTCAGGTCCCACAGCTTCCGGCTGCATTTTTAGCAGACGAAAAATTAATTTCAGTGGCAGAAACGGCTGCGGCAGAGCTGGAAAAATTCCAAATTGTTAAAGGCTTAATTGTTACCGGAGATTCTTTCATGGAAGACCCGGTTCGCGTTGATTTTGTGAGGTCGAAATTTACCGAATTACAAGCGGTTGAAATGGAAGCAGCAGCCATCGCACAAGTGGCCCATCGTTTTGCTGTCCCTTTTGTTATTATTCGTTCGCTTTCGGATATTGCTGGAAAAGAATCAGAACTTTCATTTGATCAATTTATTGATAAGGCAGCAACTAATTCTGCTACATTGGTAATGAAAATGGTTGCGGCTTTAAAAAGCTAGTAGGAGTGGAGAAATGAAGGTATACAAAAATGTTCATGACTTAATCGGGCAGACACCAATGGTTGAAATCACACAGTTTATTTTACCTGAAGGCGTTCGCATTTTTGCTAAACTGGAATTCATGAATCCTGGGGGAAGTGTTAAAGACAGACTTGGAATTGAGCTTTTAAGCGATGCATTTTCTAGCGGTAAGTTACAGGAAGGTGGCACGCTTATTGAGCCGACTGCTGGTAACACGGGGATTGGTTTAGCTCTTGCTGCCTTGAATAAGGGGATAAACGTTATTTTTTGTGTACCGGAAAAGTTCAGCATCGAAAAGCAGCAAATCATGAAAGCACTAGGAGCGACAATTGTGCAAACTCCAACGGAAAAGGGAATTAAGGGTGCGATTGCCAAAGCGGAAGAACTTTTAAATGAGATTCCTGGCTCCTATTGTCCGCAGCAGTTCGCCAACCCGGCTAATCCTGCTACCTATTATAAAACACTTGGACCTGAGCTGTGGGACCAGCTGGATGGAGAAATTGATATGTTTGTTGCCGGTGCGGGTTCAGGCGGTACATTTATGGGTACTGCCCGATTTTTAAAGGAAAAGAAAAAAACAATCAGGACGGTCATTGTTGAACCAGAGGGGTCCATCTTAAATGGCGGAGAACCTGGTCCGCATAAAACAGAAGGTATAGGAATGGAATTTTTGCCTGGGTTTATGGATATTGACTATTTTGATGCAATTTATACAGTAACGGATGACGATGCTTTTAAGCTGGTAAAGGATTTAGCAGCGAAAGAGGGTTTATTGGTCGGTAGTTCGTCGGGTGCGGCTTTTTATGCTGCTTTGAAAGAAGCTGAAGCGGCAAGGCATGGTACAAATCTTGTTGTTATTTTCCCGGACGGAAGCGAACGATATTTAAGCAAGAACATTTTTGAAGGGGGAATTTAAAAATGAAAAGAAAAACGAAATTAATTCACGGTGGGATTAGTGAAGACCCAGCAACAGGTGCAGTCTCCTTCCCGATTTATCAAGTAAGTACGTATAAACAAGAAGGTGTCGGCGGCCATAAGGGCTTTGAATATTCACGAACTGGTAATCCAACAAGAAATGCGCTTGAGGAGCTTATTAAAGACCTTGAGGGCGGTACAGCCGGATTTGCCTTTGGCTCGGGTATGGCTGCGATGACTGCGGTAATGCTGTTGTTTAACAGCGGAGATCATGTGATCTTAACGGATGATGTATACGGCGGTTCTTACCGTGTTATGACCAAGGTATTGAATCGCCTAGGAATCGACTCTACCTTTGTAGATACAACTAATTTAGAGAATATTAAAAGCGAGATTAGACCGAACACGAAGGCTATTCATTTAGAAACACCAACAAATCCACTACTAAAGATTACTGATATTGAAGCAGTAGGAAAACTGGCTAAAGAACACAATCTTTTGACCATCGTAGATAATACATTTTCTACCCCTTATTGGCAAAATCCAATTGAGCTTGGGGCAGATATCGTCTTGCATAGTGCCACAAAATACCTTGGAGGCCATAGTGATGTCGTTGCAGGGTTAGCTGTTGTCAATAGTGAAAGGCTCGCAGAAGAGCTCCATTTTATTCAAAATTCGACTGGTGGAATATTAGGGCCGCAAGATTCTTGGTTGTTAATTCGGGGAATGCGAACACTAGGAATTCGATTAGAAGAAATGGAAAATAATACAGCAGCAATTGTAGGTTTTTTACAAGGGCATTCTTCCATAAAAAAGGTATTTTATCCGGGTCTTGAAACACACCCAAACCATGAATTAGCTAAAAGGCAAGCAAGGGGCTTTGGCGGCATGGTTTCGTTTGATGTTGGCAGTGCGGAAAATGCTGATAAATTATTAAGTAAGGTAAAATACTTTACCTTGGCTGAAAGCCTTGGTGCAGTTGAAAGCTTAATCTCAGTCCCAGCCAGAATGACCCATGCCTCGATCCCAGCGGAACGCAGAGCAGAACTAGGCATCACAGACGGCCTAGTGCGCATCTCAGTTGGACTTGAAGACGTAGAAGACTTAATTGAGGATTTAACACAGGCATTAGAGTAGTAATATGAAGGGTGTCAGGCACCATATGAAAATAATTCACATGGTGCCTGACACCCATTTTTAAGGGCTTTTTAATTATTTTTTAAAAAGTTGCTTTAAAAAAGGTTTACAAAGTATTAGTGAGTGGATATAATTACCGTAGTAAGTAAAAAATTCCAAGAGGGAGGTCGAAGAAAATGATTTTAGCGCTAACTGGAACAGCTGTAGGCATGACAACTGTATATTTGAATATCATACATTCGACCAGACTGGAATGGATTACTTAACATTTAAGTGACAATACATATCCATGCCGCAGGGAGAATGATGCCTTGCGGTATTTTTGTGCCTAAAAAAGTACTGGCCGCAAGGGAGTGACTCCCTGCGGCCTTTTTGTGCCCTTTTTACTCGCAGTTTGGATATGTTTTGCATACATTGATGATGTTGCTACAACGTATTACGAAAAATTAATTAGAGGAGGTGGTTAACCATGACCCTGAATATATTATTTTTCTCGATTACATTTAAAAAACGAGAAGTAAGTCTTAAAGAAGCAGCAAACCAAGAGATGGTTGAAAAGCTCTACGAGCAAAACAAAGACCGGCAAATTTCCATGCATCATTTCATGTAATAGAAATACTTAAGCTTTTAAAAAAGGAAGTGAACAAAAATGACTCTAAATATTTTATTTTTAACGATAACAATTAAAGCACGCAAAATAAGTCCTGAAGAAGCAGCACAACAAGAAATGGTTGAAAAACTGTATGAAAAAAATAAAGATCGCCAAGCGTCCATGTACCGCTTGATGTAATTAGTAAAAAAATCCAATGACAAGAAAGGTGGTTTTACAAATGTTGTTTTTTCTAATGCAAGGTCGGGGTGCAAGTCTTTGGTATATGAAGGATACCACCTAGTTACGGGATAAAAAATAGGGAGGTAAAGTAAATGCCGCTGCATACTTTATTATTATCACTTTTCTTTAAACCAAAGAAAAAAGCTTTAAAATGATATCATAGATAAAATTCATCTTCAAATAGCTTGAAATATTTGTTAACAAAATGTTCACTATTCCCTCAGATAGTTACTGTGAAAATATGATAAATTCAAAGTAGAAAGAGCAGCATCTATCTAAGGGGTGGAGAATATGTTCATGATTGTGATGGCTATCGTTATTACTGCAGCAATTGGTTGTGTAATCTCAGCAGAACTTAGTGTTGAATAAGAAAGTTGGAAGTGCCCGATTTAGCAGCGTATGGACTGGAGCTGGACAATTCTCAAAGTTGAAAACTAATATTTTCTTATCATTAGGAAGGAGCATCGACCATTATATAAACGGTCGATGCTTTTCTGTTTATTATTTACTTTCCGTTAGGTCCAAGAATTCGTCAATATCATCAAGACAGATGCGTACTGCTTTTTCCCAGAAGTCTTTTTGGGTTAGATCAACCTGTAAATGTTTCTGTGCTAGGTCCTCTACAGTCATGGAGGCGGTATCCCGTAATAAGGCGATGTACTTTTCTTCGTAACCTTTTCCTTCTTCTAAAGCCTTAGCATAAATTCCAAGGGAGAATAGATAGCCAAAGGTATACGGGAAGTTATAGAATGGTACTCCGGTAATAAAGAAGTGCAGCTTCGATGCCCAGAATAATGGATGGTACTCCTCTAAAGCATCGCCATACGCCTCTTTTTGAGCCGTAAGCATTAATTCATTCAATTTTTCTACGGTTACTGTTCCTTGCTTTCTTTCCTCATAAAAACTTGTTTCAAACAGGAATCGGGCATGAATATTCATTAATAGAGCCACTGTTCTTTGGATTTTATCATCTAAAAGAACCAGCTTTTCTTCCTCTCCTCCGGCATTTTTTACAGCCGCATCAGCAACAATCATTTCTGCAAAGGTAGAGGCCGTTTCAGCCACGTTCATGGCATATCTGCAATTTAGAAACGGCACGCCTCTCATAGCGAAGGAATGAAAGCCATGTCCGAGCTCATGTGCCAACGTGGATACATTTGACGGTGTTCCAGAGTAGGTCATGAAGATGCGGGATTGCTCACTCTCGGGCATTGATGTACAGAAACCGCCAGGAGCTTTTCCGGGACGATCCTCAGCTTCAATCCACTGTTTTTCAAAAGCATTTTTTGCAAAAGCAGCCATCTTTTCGCCAAAAAGAGCAAAGTTTTGTTCGATAAATTCGGCCCCTTCTTGATAAGAAACCTTTGATTCTGTTTTACCGTATGGAGCATCTAAATCAAACCAGCTCAACTTTTCCACACCAGAGAGTTTTGCTTTCCGCTCTAGATAAGAAATTAGCTTCTGTTTATTTTCCGAGATGACAGCCCACATTGTTTCCAGCGTATCTTTTTCCATTCGGTTAATGCTGAGCGGTTCTTTCAATACATCATCCCAGCCTCTTTTTTTATAGACATTCAATCGAAAACCAGAGAGATGATTTAAGGTTTTTGCGAGGAAATCTGCCTGTTCCCCCCAAGATTTCTCCCAATTTTTAAAAATTGCGGCGCGGACTTCACGGTCGGGGCTGGAGAATTTATTGGAGGCCTGACCGACAGAAAGTTGTTTCTCTTCACCCTGATCGTTAAAAGGGACCTTGATTTTACTTACGATTAAATCATACAGCTGTCCCCAGCTATGATAGCCGTCCACTTCAAGCGCGCTAATTAAGGCTTCCTCTTCTTTAGACAGCTTTTCCTTTGCTTTTTGGCGGCTTTCCGTTAACACGAAGGAAAGCTCCTTTAAGGCTTCATCGCTCATTAGCTGTTCCCATACCTCATCATCAAAAGTAGTCAACAGGTTGTCTAATGAACCAAGGGCGATTTGGAATGCAGCGCCTAAGCTGGTTATTTTCGCATCAAGCGAATAGGCCTTTTTGTCTTCGGTGTTTTGCGCTAGTAAGCATCCGACAAATGCACCTGCCTGGAATAGTTTTTTTGCGGCCCCTTCAAAATCTGCAAGCAGCTCTTTCAAGTATTTGGAGTCCTCAAGTGTGTTAGCTATTGTCCAGTTATTTACTTTTGCTTCGAAATGTTTGATAAGTTCCTCGGTTTTGTTTAGGTGTTCCTGTAACTCTGAGGAATCACTTCCCCCTTTAAAAAATACTTCTAGGTCCCAAACATCAGAATATGTAGTGGTTGTCATTCTTCTACCCCCTTTTACTATGTACCTTTTTATTATAAGTCTATTTTTCAAAAAATTCTATTTTATACGCCTTTATTGAAGTGAAACAAAAGAATGAATCGTTTATTTGACAATGATATGGGGACTGGGGTATAAGTGGATGGATAAGGATTCATAAACGAATTCCTCATAGTTTAATATGGAGGGGAAATAGTGAAGATTCAAAAGAAAGTTTTCTTGGCTACTCTTATGGGAATATTGCTTATTACTGCCGGTTGTACAAACAATGGCGAGGAACAAAAAAAGACCCACCAGGAAACAAAACCAAAAACAAATATAAAGTATGAAATGGTTGAGGCAAAATCATTTAAAGTGAAAAACATTCGCGGAATTGGCTATCCGGGTAATGACAATGCTCTTTATATTGCCGCAAATGATGGCTTAAAAATGTATAAAGATTTAAGGTGGTACATAACCACAACAAATAAACATGACTATATCGGATTTCAAGCGCTAGAAACGGGCTTCTTAGCGAGCGGGCACCCCCAAAAAGGGACGGATTTTAAAGACCCGCTTGGTATAGTACAAAGTGCTGATAAAGGGGAAACCTTTCAAAAATTGGCATTTTATGGTAAAATCAACTTTCATTTCACGGGAGCTAGTTTTGCGGGGCATAGTATCTATGTGATTAATGAACAACCGAATGAAAGCTTAAGTCAGGGTGTGAACTATTCGACTGATAACGGAGCCACATGGAAAAAAAGTGCTTTTAAGGATTTTAACGCAGATTCACTTGGTATGATTGCTGTTCATCCGAAAAACGGGGTAACCATGGCGATGTCTACAAGATCAGGGATATATTATTCAACTGACAACGGGAACACGATGAAGCTAATAACAGGGCCATCTATGGTTACAGCCCTTACATTTAGTGGCGATTCCATTCTATTTTCGAGTGTTGAAAACGATAAAATTTTATTAAAGACTTTAAATCCTGCTTCTGGTCAACAAACCAATCTTGTCTTTCCATTCCTTGATTATGAAAATCCGATTACTTATTTAGCTGTTAATCCAAAAAATGAGCGTCAAATTGCCTTTACTACCTATAAAAATGATGTATACCAAACCAACGACGGCGGTAAAACGTGGAACAATCTTCTTAAAGACGGAAAAACAGAGTAGGAGTAACCTCCAGCTCTGTTTTTTTTCAATTTATTGTTTTTTCTTCCGTTCCTTTTCAGCCCGGTAAAATTCGTGAAACATTTTCATGAGGGCCCGCTTTTCAATTCGGGAAACATAGCTTCTAGAAATCCCTAATTCTTTGGCAATCTCGCGCTGCGTTTTTTCCTTTTGCAGGTCAAGGCCAAAGCGTCCGATGATTACTTCTTTTTCGCGGTTATCGAGCACTTCAATATATTTTTTTATTTTCTCCAGCTCCATGTTAAGCTGAATCGTATCAATGACATCTTCAGATTCCGATTTAAGCACATCAATTAAGGAAATTTCATTACCCTCTTTATCCTGGCCAATCGGGTCATGCAGGGAAACATCTTTTTTTGTCTTCTTAAGTGCTCGTAGATGCATCAGGATCTCATTCTCGATACAACGAGCTGCATAGGTAGCTAGCTTTGTACCTTTTCCCTCTGAGTAGCTCTCAATTGCTTTGATTAAACCAATGGTCCCTATCGAAATTAAATCCTCTGAATCCTCCCCGGTATTTTCGAACTTTTTTACTATGTGCGCGACCAATCTTAAATTATGTTCAATTAACATATTTCGCGCATGTGAATCCCCGTCTGCCATTAATCGTAAAAACTTTCTTTCTTCAGCAGCAGATAGGGGTTGAGGAAAGGCATTATTTTTTACATAGGAAACAAGAAATAAAAATTCCTTCATTAAATAGCCGAGAGCTGTTAAGAGTCCAGACATCCGCATCCACCCCCGAGTTTTTAGACGATAGCCTATTATTAATTCCTATGAGGGAAACTGAAAATTGTGTCTGTCCATCCGAACTTTTTTGCGCTTGCCTTATATTTTAAATAAAAAAACATCAACCGGTTATCAGGTTGATGTTTTTTGGTACTGGCTATACTTTTTTCAGTTTAAAGGAACTGACCATTAGGAATGATAGTATGATGATTATGAATAGGAATGTTTGGGATGGTAGATAGGGAATAGCTAAAAAACTAAGGGTTGCTAAGCATCCGGCTGCGGTAATCGGTAAGCCGGTAAAAAAACTATTGCTTTCTGTAATATTGAAACGTGCCAGCCTAAAGGCGCCGCAGCCAATATAAAAAACAGTAAAAAATGACCCAGGACCACCAAATTCATTTAAAATTCCTTGATATAGTAATAGTGCAGGTGCTACTCCAAATGATATAATATCACTCATGGAATCTAATTGTTTGCCAAGCTCTGATTCAATATTAAATTTCCGAGCAATCATTCCATCAAAACGATCAGCTAAGGCGGCTACAAAAATTAACAGCAGGCTCAATCTTAAATTCCCATGAAGCCCGAACACAATGGCAAATCCGCCTAAACCTAGATTTGTTAAGGTGATAACATTGGCTGTTTGGGATTTAAGTTTTTTCATTGTTAGGTCTAGAACATCCAATAAAAACATTTTTTCATTATCACTCCTTTTTTTCAGGACCAAAGGGAATCAAATTTCCGCAGTTACTCTATATTATTTAATTCTAAGTGTTTTATGTCATTTCGTAAAGAGTATTTTTACACTATTTGGGGGTAGTTCGATGATACAAGGTATTTATCGTCTGATGATTGAGTTAACAAATGGAAGGGTGACGTCAGGCATTTTAAGAAGATTTGCCCGTTCGCGGGTCAGCCGTTTTATTGTACCATCCTTTGCAAAAGTTTATCATTTGAATCAGGAAGAAATGGAGAAAGGCTTGTCTGATTATCCCACCCTCCATGATTTATTTGTAAGGACATTGAAAAAGGAAGCAAGGATAATTGATCAAGGTCATGATGCTGTGGTCAGTCCCGTTGACGCGGTGATTGAAGATGTTGGTTCAATCAAAGAATCAAGTGAAATCATCGTAAAAGAAAAGCCGTATTCAATCGAAGAAATGCTCGGAGATCGTGGCCTATTGCCAAAGTATTTAAATGGTACATACATGATTCTTTATTTAAGCCCAAGCCATTATCATCGCATTCACAGTCCTGTCGATGGTGTAGTTACGAAGCAGTGGACACTTGGTTCGAAATCGTATCCGGTGAATAAATGGGGGTTAAAATACGGGGTCCGAACCCTGGCTAAGAACTACCGCGTGATGACAGAAGTCAAAACGGACTATGGGTATGTAGCTGTTGTGAAGGTTGGTGCGATGTTTGTTAATTCTATCGAAACGACTCACAAGGGGTCAGAACTAAAAAAGGGCGGGGAAATGGCCTATTTCAGTTTCGGATCAACCGTTGTTCTATTATTTGAAAAGGATATTTTTCAAATCGAGTCAGGACTGCATACACCAAAAGAAATCAAGGTTGGAGAAAAAATTGGGGTTTTGCGTAAATAAAAAAAAAGCCCTTTTAGGGCAAAATTAAGATGACATTCTTATTTTATTGTATAATGATCTGCGATGAATTTCAGATTCAATGAGACCAATAAAGTCTGGGCTCAAGTTTAGTTCTCTTGCTTTAAAATATGATTCGATTAATAAGTCATCTGACAGTTTACGCAAGTCAGAATTCACCTCCGAATTGTAGATTAAGTGTTCTATCTAATGATTGGGATACATATAATGGTACGTCCAATAGGTGTACCCTTAATCTACCAAATATATTCCTCTAGAACAATCGTTCTAGTTATCCACAGGTCCTAGTGGATAACCTGTGATTAATTTGTTTATAAAATATGGAAGTGTGTAGGATTCAATGGGTACAATGTTAGTAACGTTATCCACAGGTTGTGAAAAAGTTGAAATTTGTCGAAAAATATTTATTCATTTATTCTTTACGTACGGTATTTTTACAGGTTTACTAATTGAATATCATGAATCGCCATGTTTTGATGAACAATAAGATTTATCAACTATTTCCTTTATTCTTTGAAACGAAGGGTAAAATTGGTTATGATGGTACAAGAAAAGTGAACATGATGGAAGTCTGCTTTTATTTATAATTTAATGAGGTGTAAGCTTGGTGTTAAAACAATTTTTACCGAATGAACATGTGAAAAGCATTCTTGATATTTCGCCTGAACAGCTACAGGCGAAAGGGGTAAAAGGAATTATTACGGATTTGGATAATACGTTAGTGGAATGGGATCGTCCCAATGCCACGCCGGCATTGATTAAATGGTTTGATGACATAAGAAAACATAATATCCTTGTTACGATTGTTTCTAATAATAATGAAGAACGAGTAAAGGCTTTTTCGGACCCGTTGCAAATCCCGTTTATTTTTAGAGCGCGAAAGCCAATGGCGGTTGCCTTTCACAGAGCCCTTTCAGAAATGGGAATAAAAAAAGAAGAGGCCGTCGTCATTGGAGACCAGTTAATGACGGATGTCCTCGGCGGGAACCGGGGTGGTTTTCATACCATCCTCGTAGTCCCTGTTGCGCAAACGGACGGATTTTGGACAAAATTTAACCGCTTTGCCGAAAGAAGAATTTTAAATTGGTTCCGTAAAAAAGGTATGCTTCAGTGGGAGGAATAAACGTGAGTGAACATCAACATCTTTGTATGGGCTGCGGGGTAAGAGTCCAAACAGAAAACCCGGAGAAACTAGGATATACACCAGCGTCGGCATTGGAAAAGGAAATGATTATCTGCCAGCGCTGTTTTCGTTTAAAGCATTATAATGAAGTTCAAGATGTTAATTTAACTGATGATGACTTTTTAAAAATTCTAAATGAAATGGGTAAGTCAGATGCCTTGATTGTGATGATTGTCGACATTTTTGATTTTAATGGAAGCTGGCTTCCCGGCTTACACCGATTTGTCGGCACAAACAAGGTGCTTCTGGTTGGAAATAAAGTCGATTTATTACCTAAGTCCGTGAACCCGAACAAATTGATAAATTGGATGAAGCATGAGGCAAAGGAACTTGGGTTGAAGCCGGCAGATGTATTCCTTGTCAGTGCGGCTAAGGGCTTGTTTATTTCAGAAACGGCAGCAGCCATTGATGAATTGCGTAATGGGAAGGATGTCTATGTGGTTGGTTGTACCAATGTTGGCAAGTCAACGTTTATCAATCGAATCATTAAAGAGGTAACAGGTGAAGAGGATGTCATTACCACTTCTCATTTTCCTGGAACGACATTGGATATTATTAAAATTCCACTTGAGGATGGAAAATCGTTAATTGATTCACCAGGTATTATTAACCACCACCAAATGGCGCACTTTGTTGATAAGAAGGATTTGAAATTTATCACACCAAAAAAGGAAATTAAGCCAAAAGTGTTTCAATTAAATGAAGGACAAACATTATTCTTGGGAGGGTTGGCCCGCTTTGATTATATTAGCGGCGGAAGAAGATCCTTTGTTTGTTATATTTCTAATGAAATAAATATTCATCGGACAAAAACAGAAAATGCGACGGAGCTTTATGAAAAGCATGTAGGAGAAATGTTAACACCGCCGCGGACTGAACAATTAGAATCATTTCCTGAGCTTGTAAAACAAGAATTTATTGTGAAAGAGGGGAAAACGGATATTGTTTTCTCTGGTCTTGGCTGGATCACGATAAATGAGCCTGGGGCAAAAGTGGCAGCGTATGTACCTAAAGGTGTGCAGACGTTAATCCGAAAATCTTTAATATAATCTTCCGGTTTTAGAAATAGAAGCAATCGAAGCCTAAAAAAGGGTGGGGGGAAACTAGTGAAGAAGCTATTTGCAGTATTAGGAGATCCAATTGGACATTCTATGTCGCCAGTCATGCTAAATGATTTATTTTCTTTTTATCATATTGATGCTCACTATCTCCCTTTTCAAGTAAAGGCTGAAGTGTTAGGCGAGGCAGTCAGAGGCTTAAAAGCACTGGGTGTCGGTGGATTTAATGTAACGATACCGCATAAAAGTAACATCATTCCCTATCTAGATGGGATTGATGAATTAGCTGCCAATATCGGGGCTGTTAATACGGTCGTCAATGAAAACGGGAAACTGATTGGCTATAATACGGATGGTCCCGGTTTTTTAAAAGGATTAAAGACATATGTGGATACGCTATCGGGGCAAAGGGTATTAATTATTGGGGCGGGCGGAGCTGCAAGAGCCATCTATTTTACCATTGCCCAGGAAAAACCACGTGCCGTGGACATTGCAAACCGCACGGTAGACAGAGCATCAAGCCTTATCGATGATTGCCCGTATACCGCTTCATCACGTGCTTGTTCTTTAGATATGGCCGGTAAATCTTTAAAAGAGTATGATCTAATCATTCAAACGACGATGATTGGAATGTCACCAAAAATGGATGAACAGCCATTAGAGTTAACTAATTTACGTAATCAGTCAATGGTTTGTGATATAATATACAACCCGCTTGAAACGCAGTTTTTACATGAAGCGATTCAAAAAGGGGCAAGAATCCAAAACGGAATCGATATGTTTGTCTATCAGGGAGCACTTGCGTTTGAAAAATGGACAGGGATATTCCCTGATGTAGAAAGAATGAAAGAGATTGTTTTAAAACAACTAGGAGGGAAATTATGTTAACAGGTAAACAAAAAGGATTTCTGCGGTCGCAAGCACATCACTTAGATCCTATTTTTCAAGTAGGAAAAGGCGGAGTAAATGACAATATGATTAAGCAGGTTGCAGATGCGCTCGAAGCTAGAGAGCTTTTTAAAGTGAGCATTCTGCAAAATTGTGAAGAGGATAAAACGACCGTTGCTGAGCAACTGGCAAAAGGTGCTGGAGCGGAAATTGTTCAAATCATTGGGAATACCGTCATCCTTTATAAAGAATCTGTTGAGAAGAAAACAATTAAACTACCATAATGGAACACGGGAGGAGGCACCAGCATGAAGAAAGTCGGCATCTTGGGCGGCACGTTTGACCCACCGCATTACGGACATCTTTTGATTGCAAATGAGGTTCTTAGCGCACTTCAGTTGGATGAAATTTGGTTCATGCCAAACCATGAGCCTCCCCATAAAAAAAAATCAGAATATATTAAGAATGAGGATCGCCTGCAAATGCTTGAGCACGCCATCCAAGGAAATGAAGCCTTTAAAATTGAGACGATTGAGCTGCACAGACAAGGACCTTCATATACCGTCGATACCATGAAAATGATTAATGCTGAGTATTCCGGACATCAGTTTTTCTTTATTATTGGGGCGGATATGATTGAATATTTGCCGAAATGGCATGAAATTGATGAACTTGTCAACCTTGTTCAATTCGTTGGTGTGGATAGGCCAAACTATAGTCATCAAACGGAATACCCCGTCCTGTATGTCGAGGTGCCGGCGCTCGATGTGTCGTCAAGCATGATTAGAGAAAGAATGAAAACAGGAAAGACGGTTCGTTATTTATTGCCCGATCCAGTCATCCAATTTATCGAGGAGAGGCATTTATATGGAACGTGACGTGGCTTTAAAGCTTGTCAAAGTACAATTAACCGAGCATCGTTATCAGCACACTCTAGGTGTAATGGAAACAGCGATAACGCTGGCAAAACTGTATGGAGTGGATGAACTAAAGGCAGAAACAGCTGCAATTTTTCATGATTATGCGAAATTTCGTCCGAAAGATGAAATGAAGGAAATTATTACGGCACAGGGATTTCCGGGGGATTTGCTTAGCTTTAATAGTGAATTATGGCATGCACCTGTGGGGGCTTACCTAGTTGAAAAGGAAGCGGGCATCACCAACCAAGAGGTATTGGATGCGATTCGTTATCACACGTCAGGAAGAATAGGGATGACTTTGTTAGAAAAGATCATCTATTTAGCTGATTATATCGAACCAGGACGACATTTTCCAGGGGTTGATGAGGTAAGAATGTTAGCCAAAGAAAATTTGGATCAAGCGTTAATTAAAGCGGTACAAAATACAATTCTATTTTTGATGAAAAAAAATCAAACAGTTTACCCGGATACCTTTTATATGTACAATGACCTTATTAAAAAATTGGAGGCTTGATGAATGAGTAATCAAGAACTATTAAAAATTGCCGTGAAGGCAGCAGATGACAAACGTGCGGAGGATATTCTAGCCCTTAACATGCAGAGTATTTCCTTGATTGCCGATTACTTTATTATTTGTCACGGTAATTCTGATAAACAAGTGCAGGCAATTGCTAGGGAAATGAAAGAAAAGGCCCAAGAAAACGGCTATGATGTCAAGAGAATGGAAGGCTTTGATGAAGCAAGATGGATACTAATTGATTTAGGCGATGTGGTTGCCCATGTATTCCATCGTGATGAAAGAAGCTATTACAAATTGGAGCGGTTATGGGGTGACGCGCCAATAGAAGATATCCACAGTGAGCTGAATACATGAGTTACGAGCAGTTCGCATACCTTTATGATGAACTGATGAAGGATGCCCCATATGATGAGTGGGTACAATTTGTCAAAGAAAAATGCCTGAAATATTCCGTTACTAACGGCTCAACAGCCCCGCAATTGTTGGATTTAGCATGCGGTACAGGCGAGCTTTCCGTCCGGTTTGCAGAAAATGGTTTTCAAGTGACAGGTGTTGATCTTTCGGAGGATATGCTGGCGGTTGCACAAGCGAAAGCCGAAGAAGCTGGGGTGAAAGGGATTCCATTTTTCCAGCAAAATATGGCCGATTTAGATGGCCATGGCCAATTTGATGTAATTGGTATTTTTTGTGACTCGTTAAATTATCTGGAAACCGAAGCAGAAGTCATCGCGACCTTTGCAAATGTCATCGAGCATTTGAGTGATAAGGGGATTTTTATCTTTGATGTCCACTCCATTTATAAAATAGCTGAGGTATTTATCAACCAAACCTTCGCCCTAAATGAAGAAGAGGTTTCCTATATTTGGAATAGTTTCCCTGGTGAACTTCCGAATAGTGTGGAACATGAGTTAAGCTTTTTTGTATTGGATGAAAAGACAGGAAAATATGACCGATTTGATGAACTTCATTTGCAGCGGACCTATCCCATTGAGCAATATTCAAACTGGCTGTTGGAGGCGGGCTTTGAATTGCTGGAGGTCTGTGCTGACTTTGATGATACAGTGCCTTCTACTAATTCAGAACGAATCCTTTTTGTTGCACGAAAAAAATAAAAAAAGCCATCTTTTTTTAAAAAGATGGCTTTTTTTAAAAAGATAGCAGGAATTTGTCGGTAAATAGCGAAATAATGATTAGAGAAATTGCATTTCTACTTGATCAACATCCTCTTTAAACTTTTCATGTGTTGCCTGAATAAGGTGTTCAAACACTTCCCCAAGCTCATTATCGAATACCTTAATTCCTTCACCTGTGATTCCGCCTTTTACACATACTTTTTCCTGAAGTGACGGTAAGGTATAATGCCCTTGCTTTAACAATTCACCAAGTCCAACAATCATTTCGCTGGCAAAAATAGTTGCTGTATTTTCATCAATTTCCGTTTCTTTAACAGCTGCTTGGATGAAACGCTGCAGAAGATAGCTGAAGAAGGCAGGTCCGCAGCTTACAATATCGGAGGAAACCCTTGTTATTTTGTCATCGATACAAACTGGCTTAGAAAACTTCATTATTATTTTCTCTATCTTAATCCTCCATGAATCACTGCAATTTTCTCCATAGGTAATCAATGACACTCCGGATAAAGCACGATTCGTGATACTTGGGATCATGCGGGCTACTGAACATGATACTTTTTTTTCAATTTGGCTTGTACTGATAGGGCTCGTTATTGAAATGAGGCATTTTTCCGCGCTTAAATGCGGATTGATTTCATCAAGAATTTTATAAACGTCCAATGGTTTTACACAAATAAATAGTAAATCCGACTGAGCCGCTACTTCTTCTGCATTTGCCCCAACCCTAATTTCCCTATATTTATCTTTAAGCAGCAAGGCTTTAGATTTTGTCCTGTTTGTAATCATCATGGAGGAAGGGGAAATGGCTTTTCCATCAAGCAAAGCCTCCACCACAATCCTTCCCATATTACCGGTACCGATAATGCCTATATTCATTGTTCGACCCTCCTTCGCATGCAAGATTCTTTTATAACCATATGAAATCGAATTGTGAAATATACCTTTAGAAAGGATGGTTCCAAGTGAAAGACTGGTTGATTGATCACAAGTTTTACGTATTGGCTGTTGTAATTATTGCTATTGGCGGGAGTTATTATTTTTATGGCGAGGATTTTAAAGAATCCCCCGCCAATCAATCGATTAATGTGATTGGCAATAAGCTCCAGCCTGAGGTGAAGGAGGGAGAAAACAGTAGCCAGGCTAAAATTGAGGAGCCGGAAAAAATTATGGTAGATGTTAAGGGTCAAATTAAACAGCCTGGAGTTTATCTTTCCCATTCAGGTGAACGGGTCATTGATGTCATCGGCCGGGCCGGCGGCTTAACGGATCAGGCGGACCAGAGCCAGGTGAATTTTGCTGAGCATGTTCAGGATGAAATGGTGATTTACATCCCCGCAAAGGGGGAGGAGGGGCTCGTAACAGCGGGTCCGTCGGGCGGGAGCATTGCTTCTTCGAGCAATGCAGGCCAAAATCAAGGGAAAATAAATTTAAATAAGGCCGACGAAACTGAATTGCAAAATCTCCCGGGCATCGGTCCGGCTAAAGCGAAAGCCATCATTGAATATCGGAATTCAAGCGGTCCCTTTAAGGCGGTTGAAGATTTGAAAAATATAAGCGGCATTGGGGACAAGACGTTTGAAAAATTAAAAGATTTAATTGATGTTCACTGAAATCATTATTTGACCAAAATGGACAACCACCGGTAAACTTAAAATAAAATAAAGTTATTAGGAGTGGGAGATATGGAGCGGATTTCGTGGGATCAATATTTTATGGCACAAAGCCATTTACTCGCACTAAGAAGCACTTGTAATCGGTTAACAGTGGGTGCAACGGTAGTAAGGGATAAACGGATCATTGCCGGCGGCTATAACGGTTCGATAGCGGGTGGAGACCATTGTATTGATAAAGGCTGTTATGTCATTGATAATCATTGTGTAAGGACCATTCATGCGGAAATGAACGCTCTGCTGCAATGTGCAAAGTTTGGCGTTCCTACAGCGGAGGCTGAAATATATGTAACGCATTTTCCTTGTCTTCAATGTTGTAAAGCGCTCATTCAAGCAGGTATTAAAACGGTCTATTATGCGGTGGATTACAAAAATCATCCCTATGCGATTGAATTATTCGAGCAAGCAAATGTAAAAGTGGAAAAGGTGGAGTTAACTGAATCCGTCATCGATTTCCGAACGATTAATCACTAATGCCTGCTCCTGACGCCGGTTAAAAGCCGGCGTTTCCCCCTTAAAAAAATCCTTCTTAAACTAATTCCAAAATGGAGAAAAAATATGAATGGAAAATATTTTTATTTTGCACTAACGGCTTTTTTTGGCGTGCTTAGCTCCCTAATTAAATTTCTTCCTTTTTTTATTTTAATGGTCATCTACCTTTATCTTCTTTTTAAGTTTAAAAGATTTACTAAAAATCAACTTGTGCTCGTGATTGGTTTCTTTTGCGCCTTTTTGCTGATTGGACGGCACACTGTAGTGACAAATCAATCGGTCATTCCTGAAGCAGCGGCCACCTTCTATCTTGAATTTACTCTAGATCCAAAAATCGATGGCGACCTGCTGCAGGTACAGGCCGCCGATAAAAGATACAAAGAAAAACTTCTTATTCGGTACAAAATAAAGTCGGAACAAGAAAAAGAAATGCTACAGGGGCAAAGCTTTTATAGTCTTATTTGCGGGGTGTCAGGCACCTTAAAGAAACCTTCAATTGCAAAAAATCCCAATGGCTTTAATTACCGAAGCTATCTCACTTCGAAGCGGATTTATTGGATAGCGGAAATTGAGGGAAATCCACTGCAAAATTGTTCCGCAATGAAGGGTTCCCCGCTGGTCATGATTAAACAGCTTCGGTTTTCCGGTACGCACTACCTTGAAGATCATTTCCCTCCAGAAATAGCCTCGCTGTCGGCCGCTTTAATTTTTGGTGACAGAAGTATGCTGGGTGCCGATGTGTTAGGAGATTATCAAAAAACCGGTATTGTCCACTTATTAGCCATTTCAGGACTTCATGTTTCACTGTTAATCGGAATGGTTTTTTATCTTGGGATCCGAATCGGATTAACAAGACAATGGATGACAAATTTCCTGCTAATGCTATTACCTATTTACGTGATCCTGACAGGTGCCTCTGCATCCGTCATTCGGGCAGCCTTAATGATTTTCCTCGTGTTACTAACAGTCAAATGGAAAAGCCGCCTTAAACTTTTACCGATTGATGCGATTAGCCTAGCCTTTATGCTTTATTTGTTCTTAGACCCGCTGGTCATTTTTGATGTTGGTTTCGCGCTATCTTTCTCGGTAAGTCTTGTGATCATTTTATCCGCACCGTATATCCTCCAGCGATATCAGAAAAATATAGGACGGATGCTAGCAACATCGATAACGGCCCAATTGGCTGCACTTCCATTATTACTGTATTATTACTTCGAAGTTTCAATGGTAGGAATATTCGCCAATATGTTGTATATCCCGCTTTTTTCTTTTGTCTATCTCCCGGGACTGTATCTATTGTTTATAATCCAATTCTTGTTTGGAAAAACTCCGTCACTCTTCATTTATCTTTTTTCAAAAATCATAAACTTTGCAAATCTTCTTATTGATTATCTGGCGCACTTTTCTTTTGTCCGTTTTATTCCAGGGAGGCCCAATTTGCTTTATCTTGCCGTTTATCTTGTCATCATCATCGCCATTTTTTATATCTGGGAATCTTGGACCTTCCCGAAAAGGAAAGAGAGGCTAATTATATTAATCGTTATCTTATTCACCTTTCAAAATGGCTTGAACTGGTTAAATCCTTACGGTGAGGTGACGATGATTGATGTAGGCCAGGGTGATAGTATCTTGATTCATCTACCGTATGGAAAGGGGACCTATCTTATTGATACGGGTGGAACACTCCACTTTGCTGAGGAAAAGTGGAGAATGCGTGCTAAACCGTATGAAGTGGGCCGGGATGTGGTTGTTCCATATCTAAAAGGCAAAGGAATTACCAAGATTGACAAATTAATTTTGACACATGGTGATATGGACCATATTGGTGGAAGTTTTTCGATTCTAAAGGAAATAAAGGTAAAAGAAATTCTGATGCCCTCTGTCGTCGAACCATCTTCAACTGAATTGGCCGTCATTCAGGAGGCACAGAAAAATGGAATTCCGGTTAGAAAAGTATCAGTCGGGGATCAATGGAAAAGTAAGGGGAATGAGTTTCATATCCTTTCACCTGAAAGAAATTTTGCTGGTGACCGTAACAGCGGGTCAATCGCTTTATTTGCGCAGGTTGGGGAGGTGAATTGGTTTTTTGGCGGGGATCTTGACCAAGAAGGGGAATTGAACATAATAAAAAAATATCCTCACTTGACGGTTGATGTCCTTAAAGCAGGCCATCATGGAAGTAAAACTTCAAGTGCAGAAGCATTCATCGATCAATTAAAACCTAGTGTTGCCTTAATTTCTGCGGGTGAAAACAATCGTTTTGGCCATCCCCATCAAGAGGTCCTCGACCGGTTAGGGGAAACAAAGACGATGATTTATCGAACCGATCTGCAAGGAGCGATAACCTACCGATTTTATCGCGGAAAAGGAACCTTTTTAACCTTTTTACCATAGGATATAGGGCAATCATAATTTTGGGAAATAACAAAATAAAAAAAGACTGCACCGTTTGCAGCCTCTTAGATTACACATATGTAACAATAAATTATGAACCGATTAGCTTAATGACTGTTGCAATAATAAACATTAAGGCAAAAAAGCCAAATGAAGCTCCAAATGCTACCCCAGAATCAATTGCATCGTTCCGTGTACATTGCACATCTTTTTCAAATTCATTCACAGTCGACCCCTCCTATTTCACATATAGTATAAGCCATTCTCTTAAAAAAATCCAGCCTGCTTCAAAATTGCTTTCCTGTACTGACAAGAGTTGTCAAAGTAGTTTGACTCTCAAAAGGCTACACTATAATTACTAAAAGGAACCCCGCCAGGCAATAAAGGAACCTAGGGCTTTTGTTGCAGGCGTTCATATAGATAGGGAATTGGCACTTTTTAGAAAGGTGCTAATTCCCTTTTAGTACTTGTCAAATTGTCTAAGCTTCTTTACGATATATGTGAGGAAACGAAGGGGAGCGCTAGACAAATGGTATTAGAAAGTTGGAAAAAAATTAAACAGGGGGAAATTGCTCCTATTTATTTATTATTTGGAACAGAGGCATTTTTAATTAATGAAACAAAGCAATTACTTCTTAACCATATTTTAGACGAAGAAGAAAGGGATTTTAACTTTTCAGTGTATGATTTGGAGGAAACGCCGATTGAGGCGGCATTAGAGGATGCAGAGACATTTCCCTTTTTAGGAGAAAAAAAGGTAATTTTTTTACATAACCCCGCTTTTTTAACAGCGGAAAGGTCAAAAGAAAAGATTGATCATAATTTAGCGAGGTTCGAATTGTATTTGCGGGAGCCAGCGCCATATACGGTCATGGTTATTTCAGCACCCTATGAAAAATTGGATGAACGAAAGAAAATTACCAAGGAATTAAAAAGAAACGCTGAATTAGTTGAAGCAAAAAAATTAAAAGAATATGAATTGAAAAACTGGGTAAAAGATCGAGCGAAAAGCAGTGGAATAGAATTCGAACCTAATGCGATTGAGCAATTGATAGGACTTGTAGGAACAAATATGTTTATGATTTCCAGTGAAGTGGATAAATTAGCCTTGTACGCTGCGGGGGAAAAAAGAATCAATGCAGACCTTGTGGAAAAATTAGTCGCTCGTTCGCTTGAGCAAAATATTTTTACTTTGATTGAAAAGGTAGTCCAGCGGAAATTGGATGAAGCGTTAAGGATTTATTATGATTTGTTAAAGCAAAATGAAGAACCAATAAAAATCTTAGCCTTGCTTGCGGGCCAATTTAGGTTGATTTACCAAGTGAAGGAACTGTCGAGAAGAGGGTATGGGCAGCAGCAAATGGCAGGTTTCCTGAAAACGCACCCGTTCCGGGTCAAGCTTGCAGCAGGCCACGCGCAAAAATTTACTGATGAAGAATTGGCTAACTTAATGGATCTGCTTGCAGAAGCCGACTATCAAATGAAAACAGGCGGCATGCATAAATCATTATTAATTGAGATGTTATTATTCCGCTTGAAAAGATAAAAAAACGATTCCCGTTAAAGGAATCGTTTTTTTGCTTAATTACAATGCGTTTGTTTTTTTCATTAGACGAGATTTTTTACGGGCAGCAGCATTTTTGTGGATTAGACCTTTTGCAGCAGCCTTGTCTAATTTGCTAGTCGCAGTTACTAATGCTTCCTTTGCAGCCGCAGCATCGTTAAGTGTAATAGCAGCTTCTACTTTCTTAACAGCAGTACGAGTTGCAGATTTAACAGTTGTATTTTGAGCGTTACGAGCTTCGTTTGTTTTTACGCGCTTAATAGCAGATTTAATATTAGGCATTACTTTCACCTCCTACAAAGAATCGAGACTATATGAACTCGACTAAACATCATTAATAATAATTCAGAACAAGAAGTATTTTATCAAACGAATGGTTATTTTGCAATACTTGTTTAATGGAAAAGGGGCGGAGCACTGCAAAAATTGAATAAGGTAAAGTTAAGTACTAATCTCACCGTCTTTATATTAATTGCATGATTTAAGTGGAAAGGGGGAAAAATAGGAAATAGTTTCTATTTTTAGCTGATTTTAAATGGGAGTGATTAGGAATGAGTGAGTCTGTTGACTTAAGTCAGTATTCTGTTCGAACGGATTTGGCAATTGAGGCAAGGGAAATGGTCATTGCCGGCATGTCAGGAACAGTGGAGCAGGAGGAAAACCTTTCGCAAATTGAAGGTGTCATCATCAAGGAAAAAGAAGTCGATGATATAAAAGTTTCATTAGTTGAGGTGACCAAACAGGGAGAATCACAGCTTGGTAAAAAGGCCGGCCGATATTTAACAATGGAAGTGCAGGGAATTCGCCAGCAAAACACGGAGGTCCAAAAGGAGGTGGAGGAGATTTTTGCAAGGGAATTTGCGCACTTTTTAGAAGGCACTGGGATTAAGAAAACAGATTCATGTCTTGTTGTCGGGCTCGGCAATTGGAATGTCACCCCAGATGCCCTTGGACCAATGGTTTGTGAAAACTTGCTGATTACCCGTCACCTGTTTCAGCTTCAGCCGGAAAATGTCGAAGAGGGATATCGCTCTGTCAGTGCCATTTCGCCTGGTGTTATGGGACTGACTGGGATTGAGACAAGCGATATTATTTTTGGGCTCGTAGAAAATACAAAACCCGATTTTGTGATTGCGATCGATGCCCTGGCATCAAGGTCAATTGAAAGGGTAAATTCAACCATCCAAATTTCTGATACGGGTATTCATCCCGGTTCCGGTGTCGGTAATAAAAGAAAGGAATTGAGTAAAGAAACTTTGGGGATTCCTGTCATTGCGATTGGGGTTCCAACGGTTGTTGATGCGGTGTCGATCACAAGTGATACGATTGATTTTATTCTAAAACATTTTGGGAAAGAGCTTAGGGAAGGCAATCGACCTTCAAGGGCACTTGCTCCGGCTGGGATGAGTTTCGGTGAAAAAAGAAAGCTTACCGAAGCGGACATGCCTGAAGAAAAGCATCGAAAAACCTTTTTAGGAATGATTGGTACACTCCCAGATGATGAAAAAAGGAAGTTAATTTATGAGGTTTTGTCCCCGATTGGACATAATTTAATGGTCACCCCAAAGGAAGTGGATGTCTTTATAGAGGATATGGCAAACCTGATTGCAAACGGACTGAATTCCTCGCTTCACAGTGCCATTGATCAGGAGAATGCTGGATTTTATACGAAATAAAAGGACCTCGACCTAGTCTATTATTCGTTAAACGAGCACTTCCGCTTTTCTTTTGGTTCTATCATTTCTAGTAACATCATATGATTTACTAGAATCCGTTTTGCGAGGTGGAACCATGAAAAATAGAACTTCTGGAACGTTTATTATGGTGCAAGGGACAAGTTTGCTTAAAGCTGCGGCATTACTGTTTTTATTTTTGCTATTGATTTTCTCTATTAGTGGATTATTAACCTCATTAAAGCCACAATATCGCCCGATTTCTTCTTCCGTAAACGAGGCTGCGGCCCATGTGAACGGAGAACTGCTCTATCAATTAATCGGCTGGGAAAATCATCATTTTTTAAAGGTGGAAAATAATTGGGCAACGGCCCCGAAAATGACCAGTTTGGTATTTAAACTGGCGAGCAATATTAATTTAAATGATCCACGAAGCCTTCTAGGCAGAGAGCTTCCCGGATTTTTTCAATTTGATGGAAAAATTGTTGTCGCTGGTGAGGGGGCAAATTATACAAATATGCCGATTGAGTCCGCACCGCCGATTGAGATCATGAAAGCTGAACGGGAAGCAGCGTTGCAGAATTTAGATGGTATTGAAAATCCTTCCGGTGAAAAGACGCCTGCCGCGCCCGGGCAAACAACAGGTAAGCATAAGGTGGTATATATCTACTTTACGCATAATCGCGAATCCTATATACCATATTTAAAAGATGTAAACAATCCTGACAATGCCTATCATTCACAATTAAATGTCACAAAAGTTGGCGAACAATTAAAAACGAGCTTAGAAGATCGAGGAATTGGGACGTTCGTTGATAAAACGGATGTCCAAGCGAACTTAAATAAAAAAGGGTTAAATTATGCGCAATCGTACCAGGAATCACGCTCAGTCGTCCAGACAGCTATGGCTTCCAATCGTGATTTACATTATCTAATCGATATTCATCGTGATTCACAGCGGAGAGGCGTCACAACCATTGATATTAAGGGAAAATCCTATGCCAAACTTGATTTTGTAATCGGTGGTAAAAACCCCAATTACGAAAAGAATTTAAAACTAGCAAAAGATCTCCACGAGCTTTTACAAAAAAAATATAAGGGCTTAAGCAGGGGCGTTTTATTGAAAAAAGGTACCGGGTCGAATGGTGTCTATAATCAAAACCTTTCTGAAAGTGCGATTTTGATTGAATTTGGCGGGGTTGATAATACCTTTGAAGAGTTAAACCGTTCAGCGGATGCTCTTGCAGATGTGTTTAGTGAATATTACTGGCAGGCAGAAAAGGTAAACAAGGATGTTGACCAATCAAGCAGCAAACAATAGTGAAGAAGGAGCATTTTTATGAAAATGTTTATGTTTAAAAGCGTATGCTTAGCAGCAATCATGCTCATTTGCGTTTTGACAGGCATGCAGTTAGCAAATGGCGGAATTCATAAAATGAAGGGTTACGACGATCCGAATTTTCAAAATGCTGTCTCCATTAATGAAACGGATAAAAACTTGACGGGCACTTTTCTCGGAAATGACATCTCAAGTCACGATCTGGAAGCGAAGAAGAAGAAACTTGAGGAAATAAGTGCTTATAATTTTTTCTCTTCGATGGGGAAGAAAATGTCCGAAGGGATTTCTAGTGCATCTGAAAAAATGGTTCATCTGATCGCTAAGTAAGGATGTTAAAGCGGCACCTCGTGGTTGCCGCTATTTTTTTTTGAAAAATGATAGGAATTTTACTTTTCATTGAATCTTGAAAGTCGTGCTGATATAATCAACAATAGTGTAAATGCGTGAGTATAGTAGGAGTGAACTACCATGAATAGAGAAGATAGACTTAAACGACAATCAAAAATAAGAAATTTCTCGATTATTGCCCATATTGATCATGGGAAATCAACATTGGCTGACCGTATCTTGGAAAAGACCAATGCGTTAACATCTCGTGAAATGAAAGACCAGCTATTGGACTCAATGGACCTTGAAAGAGAACGCGGGATTACGATTAAATTAAATGCCGTACAGTTAAAATACAAAGCAAAAGATGGAGAAGAATATATTTTCCATTTAATTGATACACCGGGACACGTCGACTTTACCTATGAGGTATCAAGGAGCCTTGCAGCTTGTGAAGGGGCCGTTTTAGTCGTTGACGCTGCGCAGGGAATTGAAGCGCAGACACTAGCAAATGTCTATCTTGCCCTTGATAACGACCTTGAAATTTTGCCAGTCATTAATAAAATCGATTTGCCAAGTGCTGACCCTGAGCGGGTTCGTAATGAAATAGAGGAAGTCATCGGCCTGGACGCTTCGGAAGCCGTGTTAGCCTCTGCGAAAGCTGGCATCGGGATAGAAGATATTCTGGAACAAGTCGTTGAAAAAGTTCCAGCACCTGCGGGAGATCCGGAAGCGCCTTTAAAGGCATTGATTTTCGATTCCCTATATGATGCATATCGCGGCGTTGTCGCCTACATCCGTGTTGTTGATGGAACCATAAAGGTCGGTGACAAGGTAAGAATGATGGCTACTGGGAAAGAATTTGAAGTAAATGAAGTAGGGGTCTTCTCACCAAAAGCGACGATGCTTGAGGAGTTAACCGTTGGTGATGTTGGCTTTTTATCAGCATCCATTAAAAATGTTGGTGACACTCGTGTTGGTGATACGATTACCAATGCAAAAAATGGGGCAACGGAAGCACTTCCTGGCTACCGTAAGCTCAACCCAATGGTATATTGCGGGTTATACCCAATCGATACCGCTAAATTTAATGACCTGCGTGAAGCACTTGAAAAGCTGCAGTTAAATGATTCCTCACTTCAATTTGAACCGGAAACCTCGCAAGCGCTCGGCTTCGGTTTCCGCTGTGGGTTTTTAGGACTGCTTCATATGGAAATCATTCAAGAACGGATTGAGCGAGAGTTCAAAATCGATTTAATTACGACAGCACCAAGTGTTATCTATCACGTTCATATGACAGATGGTTCAGAATTGAAAGTGGATAATCCGTCGGACTTACCGGATCCACAAAAGATAGAACGTGTCGAAGAGCCGTATGTTAAAGCAACAATGATGGCTCCGAATGATTATGTTGGTACGATTATGGAGCTATGCCAGCTCAAACGGGGAATTTTCGTTAATATGGAGTACCTGGCTGAAAATAGGGTAAGCATCATTTATGAGATGCCATTAGCGGAAATTGTCTATGATTTCTTTGATCAATTGAAATCAAGCACAAGGGGTTATGCATCCTTCGACTACGAGCTGATTGGTTATAAACCATCCAAGCTTGTTAAGATGGATATCTTACTAAATGCAGAAAAAGTAGATGCGTTAAGCTTTATCGTTCATAATGATTTTGCCTATGAGCGTGGAAAAATCATTGTTGAAAAACTGAAGGAACTAATTCCAAGACAGCAGTTTGAGGTGCCAATTCAAGCAGCCATCGGCCAAAAAATTGTTGCTCGGTCAACGATTAAAGCGATGCGTAAAAACGTATTAGCAAAATGCTACGGCGGAGATATCTCCCGAAAACGTAAATTGCTCGAAAAGCAAAAAGAAGGTAAGAAGCGGATGAAACAAGTCGGCTCAGTTGAAGTACCGCAAGAAGCGTTTATGGCAGTATTAAAAATGGATGATAGCAATACAAAAAAATAAACTAGCATGAGGTTAGGACGTGCCTGCTAACAGGCATTCTAGCCTCTTTTTGTTACGAATAGAGGTGTTCTAACATGATTAAAGCGGCGTATCTACATATCCCTTTTTGTGAGCATATTTGTCATTATTGTGATTTTAATAAAGTGTTTCTCAAGGGGCAGCCTGTTGATGACTATTTGCAGGCACTAGATCAGGAAATGAAGATGACCCTTCACGAATATCCATCGAACCAACTGCAAACCATTTTTGTCGGCGGCGGGACGCCAACGTCGTTAAATGAGCAGCAGCTCTTTCAATTTTGTGAAAGTATTAACAGGAACCTGCCAAAGAGTGAAACGCTGGAATTCACTTTCGAAGCGAATCCGGGTGACTTAACGAAGCAAAAGTTACAAATATTAAAAGAGGCTGGTGTTAACCGGCTAAGCCTTGGTGTGCAGACCTTTAATGAGGAATTACTAAAAAAAATCGGCCGTGTCCATAAAGCGAAAGACGTGTATCAAACAATTGAAAACGCAAAAACAATTGGATTTGAAAATATCAGTATTGATCTTATTTTTAGTTTGCCTGGGCAAACAATTATTGATTTGAAAGAATCGTTAAAAGAAGCCTTTTCGCTTGATATCACGCATTACTCTGCTTATTCCTTAATCATTGAACCGAAGACAGTTTTTTATAACCTTATGAAAAAAGGCAAACTGCCAACGCCTGGTGAGGATGTAGAAGCGGCGATGTATGAACTTTTGATGGAGGAAATGGAAAAGCACGGATTTAAACAATATGAAATAAGTAATTTTTCAAAACCGGGCTTTGAGTCACAGCATAATTTAACCTATTGGAATAACGATTCCTATTATGGTTTTGGGGCTGGCGCGCATAGCTATTTGAATGGAATCAGACGGTCAAATATCGGCCCATTAAAAAGATATATGGACCAAATAAATGGTGGCGCACTTCCTATTTTTGAAGACCATCAAACATCGAGAGCAGAACAAATGGAGGAAGAAATGTTCTTAGGTTTACGAAAAACCGAGGGTGTATCGATTTCTCGTTTTATTGCTAAATTTAGCCAGGACCCGCTTGCGCTATTTAAGGATGAATTAGCGGATTTAACTGCCAAACATTGGGTAGAAGTGAGCGATGAGCATATTTATTTAACAAAAAAAGGCCGTCTTTTAGGGAATGAAGTCTTTCAGGCATTTTTAGGTGCAGTCTAACAGTGGTATTTCCACTTTTCTTTTTGATTGACATCATCCCCCTTTATTTGATAATTTATTAGTATAATTAGCACTCGGTAACTTGGAGTGCTAACAGGGGTGATGAATGTTGTTAACAGATCGTCAATTGCTAATTCTTCAGGTTATTGTTGATGACTTTATTCGATCTGCCCAACCAGTCGGCTCTAGAAGTTTGTCGAAAAAGGAGGAAATTTCCTTCAGTTCGGCAACGATTCGCAATGAAATGGCCGACCTTGAAGAGTTGGGATATATTGAAAAGACGCATACTTCCTCAGGGCGTATTCCATCTGAACAAGGTTATCGCTATTATGTTGATCATTTACTATCGCCTCAAGTTTTAAATCAACAGGATATATCGATTATTCAGTCGATTTTCGCAGAGAAAATCTTTGAATTTGAAAAGATTATTCAAAGGTCGGCAAAAATTTTATCAGAACTGACCAATTATACTTCGATTGTCCTAGGACCAGCCGTAAGTATTAATAAGTTGAAAAAGATTCAAATCATTCCGTTAAACAAAGAAACAGCAGTTGCTATTTTTGTGACGGATACAGGCCATGTTGAAAACCGTACTTTTTCATTACCGGCATCGGTGGATGCCAGTGATTTAGAAAAAACGGTTAATATTTTGAACGACCGTTTAGCAGGGGTTTCTCTCGAAGACCTGAACGATAAGATTTATAAGGAAGTAGCGATGCTCTTAAGACAGCATATCCATAATTATGATTTAATGCTCCATTCGATTGCCGATTCCTTAAAAATGCCAGCAACGGAAAAGCTTTTTTTCGGTGGAAAAACCAATATATTAAGCCAGCCAGAATTTCATGACATTACCAAAATCCGCAGTCTGCTAACGATGATTGACCAGGAAGAATGGATATATAATTTAATCAGAAAAGAATCGGCAGGTATCCATATCAAAATCGGCAGAGAAAACAATAATAGTATCATGGATAATTGCAGTTTAATTACAGCTACCTATTCCGCTGGGCTTGAAAATTTAGGAACGATTGCCATCCTTGGTCCTACAAGAATGGAGTATTCACGGGTGATTAGCTTGCTGCAATTTTTAAGCAAGGATTTAACGGCAGTTTTAACCAAGCTGTATCAAAATAAGTAGCACGGGTAATAGTGAATAAGGGTGAAATGCCTTTAAAGTTTCACTTCTTTTACCATGGATATGACATGATTTTTAAAAAATAAACAAATGCTTTAAGGGAGGTGAGTAAGTTGACAATGGAAAAAAACAATACAATTAATGAAGAGGTAGAAATGGAAGGTTCTGAAAAAGTAGAACTTACCGATGAAATAGCGGTTGAACCTGTTTTTGATGAAAAGGAAACAACGGAACAAGCGGTTATAGACCCCATTGACGAACAGCAGCAGGAAATTCAACTGCTGAAGGAGCAAGTAGAGGCGTCAGAAAATCGGTATCTAAGACTACAAGCAGATTTTGATAATTTCCGCCGCCGCACTAGATTGGATCAAGAAGCGGGCGAAAAATATAGAGCGCAAAAGTTAATTACAGATTTACTGCCTTCATTAGACAATTTTGAAAGAGCAATGAAAATAGAGGCAGACGGTGAACAAACAAAATCACTGCTTCAAGGGATGGACATGATTTATCGCAGTTTATTAGATGCCTTGAAAAATGAAGGCGTTGAACCGATAGAAGCAGTCGGTAAAGAGTTTGATCCGCATCAGCATCAGGCTGTAATGCAGGGTGAAGATGAAAACTATGGCTCAAACATTGTTACAGATGAATTTCAAAAAGGTTATTTGCTTAAAGACCGAGTCATTCGCCCGGCAATGGTGAAGGTAAATCAATAAATCTACATATTTTTTTCTAGGAGGAAAAGGCAATGAGTAAAATTATCGGTATTGACCTTGGTACAACAAACTCTTGTGTGTCTGTGCTAGAAGGCGGAGAACCAAAAGTAATTCCAAATCCAGAAGGTAACCGTACAGCTCCATCCGTTATAGCGTTTAAAAATGGAGAACGCCAAGTTGGAGAAGTAGCAAAACGTCAAGCCATTACCAACCCAAATACGATTATGTCAATCAAACGTCATATGGGCACAAATTATAAAGTGGAGATTGAAGGCAAAGAGTACACTCCACAAGAATTGTCTGCCATCATTCTTCAATATTTGAAATCATATGCGGAAGATTATCTTGGCGAACCAGTAACGAAGGCAGTTATTACGGTACCTGCTTACTTTAATGATGCTGAGCGTCAAGCAACGAAGGATGCAGGAAAAATTGCTGGTCTTGAAGTAGAGCGTATTATCAATGAGCCAACGGCTGCCGCGCTTGCTTATGGATTAGACAAAACGGATCAAGATCAAACCATTCTTGTTTATGACCTTGGCGGTGGTACATTTGACGTTTCTATTCTTGAACTAGGAGACGGTGTATTCCAAGTTAAATCAACCGCCGGTGATAATCGCCTTGGCGGAGACGACTTTGACCAGGTTATTATTGATTATCTCGTCGATCAATTCAAAAAAGAAAATGGGATTGACCTTGCGCAAGATAAAATGGCATTACAACGCTTAAAGGATGCCGCTGAAAAAGCGAAAAAAGATTTATCAGGTGTGACTACAACACAAATTTCGCTTCCATTTATCACTGCTGGTGCAGCTGGCCCGCTTCACCTTGAGGTTACATTATCAAGAACAAAATTTGATGAAATATCTGCGAACCTTGTTGAACGGACAATGGGTCCAACTCGTCAAGCACTAAGTGATGCAGGCTTGTCGCCATCAGAAATTGATAAAGTAATCCTTGTTGGTGGTTCAACACGTATTCCTGCTGTTCAAGAAGCGATTAAAAAAGCAACAGGACAAGAGCCGCACCGCGGTGTTAACCCGGATGAAGTAGTTGCAATGGGTGCAGCTATTCAGGGTGGGGTTATTACAGGTGATGTTAAGGATGTAGTCTTACTTGATGTTACTCCATTATCGCTTGGTATCGAAACAATGGGCGGCGTATTTACGAAGTTAATCGATCGTAATACAACAATTCCTACATCGAAATCACAGGTGTTCTCAACTGCTGCTGACAGTCAAACAGCTGTTGATATCCATGTTCTTCAAGGGGAACGTCCAATGGCAGCAAACAATAAAACATTAGGCCGTTTCCAATTATCGGATATTCCGCCGGCGCCACGCGGAGTTCCACAAATCGAGGTAAACTTCGATATTGACAAAAATGGTATCGTCAATGTTCGTGCGAAAGATTTAGGAACAAATAAAGAGCAGCAAATTACCATCAAGTCTTCAACCGGTTTATCTGACGAAGAAATTCAACAAATGGTCAGAGAAGCGGAAGAAAATGCAGATGCTGATAAACAACGTAAAGAAGAAGTGGAACTTCGTAATGAAGCAGACCAACTTGTCTTTACAACCGAAAAGACCTTAAAGGACCTTGAAGGTAAGGTAGATGCAGGTGAAGTGGCAAAAGCGAATGAAGCGAAGGATGCTCTAAAAGAAGCAATTGAGAAAAACGATCTGGAAGAAATTCGTGCTAAAAAGGATGCATTACAAGAAATCGTTCAAGCCTTGACAGTTAAGCTTTATGAAGAAGCAGCTAAGCAAGCCCAGGCTGCCCAGGGTGGTCAAGAAGCAGGAGATTCAGCTGCGAAGAACGACGATGTTGTCGATGCGGAGTTTGAAGAAGTAAAAGACGATAAATAAAACTCAAAAAGCACAAGTGGCTAGGCTGTTCAAGCTAGACGGTTACCATGCTAAATGTTCAAAGGAAAAGTCAAAGTCAGAACTAGGGGCTTTGGCTTTTTTTATTGCATTTGTTAGCTTAGCGATGATACAATAATCTTTATGTGACATATTCGGGAGTGGGTAATCATGAGTAAACGGGATTACTATGAAGTGCTTGGAATTAGTAAAAGTGCTTCAAAGGATGAAATAAAAAAGGCCTATCGAAAGCTTTCAAAACAATATCATCCAGATATCAATAAAGAAGCTGATGCGGCTGATAAATTTAAGGAAATAACTGAAGCTTATGAAATATTAAGCGATGATCAAAAAAAGGCACAGTATGACCAATTCGGCCATACCGATCCAAACCAAGGCTTTGGCGGCGGTGGCGGCGGCTTTGGTGGTTTTGAAGATATCTTTAATACCTTTTTTGGCGGCGGTGGCGGCTCAAGAAGACGTGATCCAAATGCACCAAGACAAGGAGCAGATCTTCAGTACACAATGACTGTCTCTTTTGAAGAAGCAGCGTTTGGTAAAGAAACAGATATTGAAATCCCACGTGAAGAAACATGTGGTACATGCCATGGGTCTGGTGCGAAGCCAGGAACGAAACCGGAAACATGTCAGCATTGCCAAGGAACAGGGCAATTAAATGTTGAACAAAATACCCCATTTGGCAGAATTGTTAATCGACGTACATGTCACCACTGTAATGGTACCGGGAAAGAAATTAAACAAAAATGTTCGACCTGCGGTGGGGCAGGGAAAGTACAAAAGCGTAAGAAGATTCATGTCAAAATCCCTGCGGGTATTGATGACGGTCAGCAGCTTCGCATGACAGGTCAAGGGGAAGCTGGGTTTAATGGCGGACCAGCAGGAGACCTTTATGTGGTTTTCCAAGTACGCCAACATGAGTTTTTTGAAAGAGATGGCGATGATATTTATTGTGAAATGCCAATCACCTTTGTGCAAGCATCTTTGGGTGATGAGATCGAAGTACCGACCTTGCATGGGAAAGTGAAGCTAAAAGTTCCTGCAGGTACACAGACAGGAAAGAAATTCCGTTTAAAAGGAAAAGGTGTTCCTAATGTCCGTGGATATGGCGTAGGAGATCAATATATTCTTGTCCGAATTATTACACCTACGAAGCTTTCAGACAAACAAAAAGCGCTTCTAAAAGAATTTGCGGAGCTAAGTGGTTCTTCTCCGATTGGTGAACATGAAGAAAGTTTCTTCTCAAAGGTAAAACGTGCCTTTAAAAGCGAATAAGGATTGGAGTTGGTAGATGTGAAATGGTCCGAAATCAGTATTCACACGACAAATGAGGCGATTGAACCTATTTCTCATATTTTGCATGAAGCAGGGGCGAGCGGTGTAGTCATTGAAGATCCCTTCGAATTGACGAAGGAACGAGAAGATCAATTCGGGGAAATCTACCAACTCAATCCTGACGATTATCCGGAGGAAGGCGTCATTGTAAAAGCTTACTTGCCGGTCAATAGTTTTTTAGGGGAAACCGTAGATGCCATTAAGGAATCGATTAATAATTTACTGATTTATAATATTGATATTGGGAAAAACGATGTAACAATTAGTGAAGTAAACGAAGAAGAATGGGCGACTGCTTGGAAAAAGTATTATCATCCTGTGAAAATTTCCGAGCGGTTTACGATTGTTCCAACTTGGGAGGTTTACACCCCAGTCAGCAGTGATGAATTAATCATTGAATTAGATCCCGGAATGGCATTTGGAACAGGGACACATCCGACAACTGTCTTGTGTATTCAAGCACTTGAAACAATCGTTCGTCCTGGTGATCGAGTAATTGATGTTGGAACCGGGTCAGGCGTGTTAAGTATAGCGGCAGCTATGCTTGGGGCCGAAGATGTTCGGGCTTTTGACCTTGACGAGGTGGCAGTAACGACAGCAAGGGTTAACATCAAGCTGAATAAAGTGAATGATCGGGCATCTACATCACAAAACAATCTGCTAGATGGCGTTGAAGAAAATTCAGCCGACGTAATTGTAGCGAATATTTTAGCTGAGGTTATTTTAAGGTTTACCGAGGATGCAGCGAAAGTTGTCAAACCTGGCGGGTCTTTCATTGCATCGGGAATTATCCTGCAGAAAAAAGATCAGGTCAAAGATGCGATCGTGGCAGCCGGTTTTGAAATATCTGAAACGATTCTAATGGAAGATTGGGTTGCGATTATTGCCAAGAGGATATAATTGTTAAAAAAGGGGCATCCATACCCCTTTTTTTAATGTCTTACTTTTAAATCGGGGACTTCTTTAGTAAAATAAGGAGTAAAATGTTTTTAGAGAGGGTGCAAAAGTGTGCAACGCTACTTTGTTAAACACCGAGCAATCGATGAGCGTTTTTCCATTGATGAAGATGACCGCCATCATATTGTCAAGGTTATGCGCATGCAAATAGGTGATCAGATTATTTGTGTGGATTCTGAAGGGAAACAAGCAGTTTGCAGGCTTGCAGAAATTACCGATACAAGTGTCGTTGCAGACGTTGTACAATGGAAAGATGAGGTTCCAGAGCTACCCATTTCAATTACCATTGCGAGCGGGCTGCCTAAAGGGGACAAGCTGGAATGGATTATTCAAAAAGGGACGGAACTAGGTGCCCATCAGTTTCTCCCATTTTCCGCAGCTCGTTCTGTCGTGAAATGGGATGAAAAAAAAGCAGCGAAGAAAATAGAGAGATGGCAAAAGATTGCTAAAGAAGCTGCTGAACAATCCCATCGTACTTTATTGCCTAAAGTTTTTAGCGCAGTAAGCTTTAAAGCACTGCTTGAAAAAAGCAATGATTTTCATTATAAATTAGCAGCCTTTGAAGAGGAGAGCAGGAATGGTGAAACATCTGTGCTTTCTTCAACTCTCAACCAAATGAAAAAAGGGGAGTCACTTCTTTTGGTGTTTGGACCAGAAGGGGGCTTAACCGATGACGAGGTTGGGCTACTAAGAAATAACGGTTTTGCGATTTGCGGGTTAGGCCCGCGAATTTTACGAACGGAAACAGCCCCATTATATGCACTAGCGGCCATTTCCTATCATTTTGAATTAATGAGGTGAGTAAACTTTGGCAACAGTTGCATTTCATACACTAGGATGTAAAGTAAATCACTATGAAACTGAAGCTATTTGGCAGTTGTTTAAACAAGAAGGCTACGAACGGGTAGAATTTGAGTCAATATCCGACGTTTATATTATTAATACATGTACGGTAACGAATACGGGCGACAAAAAAAGTCGTCAGGTCATTCGTCGTGCCGTTAGAAAAAATCCTGATGCAGTTATTTGTGTTACAGGCTGTTATGCCCAAACATCGCCAGCAGAAATTATGGCGATACCTGGTGTCGATATTGTTGTGGGTACACAGGATCGCGTCAAAATGCTTGATTATATTGAACAATATAAGCTAGAGCGCCAGCCGATTAATGGCGTCGGCAATATCATGAAAAACCGTGTCTACGAAGAATTGGATGTTCCTTCGTTTACAGACAGGACACGTGCCTCTTTAAAAATCCAAGAGGGATGCAATAATTTTTGTACCTTCTGCATTATTCCATGGGCACGCGGTTTAATGAGATCCCGTGATCCGAAGGAAGTTATTCGTCAAGCTCAGCAATTAGTGGATGCGGGTTACAAGGAAATTGTTTTGACTGGGATTCACACCGGCGGTTATGGAGAAGACATGAAGGACTACAATCTTGCCCTGTTGCTTCGTGACTTAGAAGCAGTAAAAGGGCTGGAACGTCTTCGCATTTCGTCGATTGAAGCGAGCCAAATTACAGATGAAGTGATTGAGGTTATTAAGCATTCGAATATCGTTGTCCGTCATTTGCATATTCCATTGCAATCTGGTTCTGACACCGTTCTAAAAAGAATGCGCCGTAAATATACGATGGAATTCTTTGGCGAAAGACTTGAGCGCCTAAGAGAAGTACTTCCTGGTCTAGCGGTTACCTCCGATGTAATTGTTGGATTCCCCGGGGAAACAGAAGAGGAATTTATGGAAACGTACAATTTTATTAACGAACATAAGTTCTCGGAGCTGCATGTATTCCCATATTCAAAACGGACAGGAACGCCCGCTGCCCGGATGGAGGATCAAGTTGATGAAGAAGTGAAAAATGAGCGGGTTCACCGTTTGATTTCCCTTTCGGACCAGCTGGCAAAAGAATATGCTTCGCAATTTGAAGGTGAAGTTTTGGAAGTGATTCCTGAAGAGGTCTCTGCGGTTGAAGTCAATTCAGGTATGTTGATGGGATATACTGATAATTACATGAAAGTTGTTTTTTCAGCTCCTGAAGATTTAATTGGTAAAATTGTTAAAGTTAAAATCAGCAAAGCAGGTTACCCATATAATGAGGGCCAATTTGTCCGGGTTGTTGAAGATTCAGCCTTGGCTAAGGAAGAAGTATTTAATAAAGAAGAAGCTGCTATTTAAGGAAAAAGGACCTATCGGGGTCCTTTTTTATTTTGGGTATGTTAAAGGTAGCAGCAAATTTCTGTTATCTTGAGAATTAAAATTGGAAGGAGCATACAAATATGACTACTACTAATGTTGCTGCAATGATTGATCACACCTTACTAAAGCCTGAAGCAACAAAAGAACAAATAGAAACTCTCTGCCTAGAGGCAAAAGAGAATAAGTTCTTTTCTGTTTGCGTAAACCCTACATGGGTAAAGATGTCAAAGGAGCTTTTACAAGGTAGTGGTGTGAAGGTTTGTACGGTTATTGGATTCCCTTTAGGCGCAACAACTTCAGAAACAAAAGCGTATGAAACGATAAATGCGATTGATCATGGTGCCGATGAGGTAGATATGGTAATTAATATTGGGGCATTAAGGGATCACAATGATGAGTTAGTGGAAAGTGATATCCATGCTGTTGTGGAGGCTGCAAAAGGCAGGGCGCTTACGAAAGTGATTATTGAAACAAGTCTTTTAAGTAAGGAAGAAAAAATTCGTGCCTGTGAGCTCTCAGTTAAAGCTGGGGCTGATTATGTAAAAACCTCCACAGGGTTCTCTTCAGGTGGAGCAACAATAGACGACATTGCCTTAATGCGGAAAACAGTAGGCCCTGACATTGGTGTCAAAGCTTCTGGCGGCGTACGAAGCACAGAGGATGCTGTGAAAATGATTGAAGCAGGCGCTACGAGGATAGGGGCTAGTTCAAGTGTAGCGATAATAAAGGGTTTAACTGTAACTTCAGATTATTAAATAGCTTTATCGTCATGTCATTAGGCAGTGTTAGGAAAAAATTGGCCGGTGAGCTCGCAATTTGAGGTTCAGAGTGCCCGTGGACGAGAAAAAAAGCTTGGTATGGGCACTGAGA